>CP024912.1:1893148-2524197 GCA_002813895.1 Cyanobacterium sp. HL-69
TCACCGCCCCCTTCACTAAAAAATAGACCCTTTCCGCAGGATCTCCAGGAAAAAAAATAGTCTTACCCCGTTCAAACTTTTCCATCACAGGGGTGTACATTCCCCCTCCTATTTGACGAAATACCGAGGCGAGGGGTTGCTCTTGAGTAGGTATTGGTTGCATAGACAGTAGTTAATATTTAATAATTGATCGTGCGAATGACGCTTTCTATAAGAAAATAGCTTAAGTGTAAACTAGATAACCATTTTATCGTTTAATCGCTTTAACAGACCATTGTCTTTTATTTCAACCAATAAAATTTATTAATTATGTTAGATCTAACAGGAAAAAACGCCCTCATTACAGGTATTGCCAACAATCGCTCCATTGCATGGGGTATTGCTCAACAATTACACAAAGCAGGGGCAAACATCGGCGTTACCTACTTACCTGATGAAAAAGGACGTTTTCAAAAAAAAGTAGGAGAATTAGTAGAACCCCTTAATCCCAGTGTTTTCCTACCTTGTAACGTCCAAGATGACGCTCAAATTGAAGAAACTTTTAACGCAATCAAAGAGAAATGGGGCAAAATTGACATTCTCATTCACTGTTTAGCCTTCGCCCAAAAAGATGACTTAACGGGTGATTTTAGCAACACCTCCAGAGATGGTTTTAAAACTGCCCTTGATATTAGTGCTTACTCCCTAACCAGTCTGGCCCAAGCCGCCAAGCCATTATTAACTGATGGGGCAAGTATTGTCACCCTAACCTATCTTGGTGGTGTGAAAGTAATCCCTAATTATAATGTGATGGGTATTGCCAAGTCTGCCCTAGAAATGAGTGTGCGTTATTTAGCTGCCGAATTAGGTTCCCAAAATGTGAGAGTTAATGCTATTTCCGCTGGGCCTATTCGTACCCTTGCATCTTCTGCGGTAGGAGGTATCCTCGATATGATTCACCATGTAGAAGCCACTGCCCCCCTTAAGCGCACTGTTACCCAAACGGAGGTAGGTAATGCGGCCGCTTTCCTTTGTAGTGATTTATCCAGTGGTATTACTGGGCAAGTTATCTATGTGGATGCTGGTTATGAAATTATGGGTATGAGTCAAGGGTAAGTCTTTTTATTCTTAATTCTTGTTGGTAACTGTCCCTCTTCCTTTTGGGTGGGGGGCTTTTTTTATCGAAAAAATTGGGTCAAAATTTTAGTTAAATTAACTGCAGTGCATGGTTTTGGGATTGCTTTTTGTTGCATGACGGCACAAAAAAGAAAAAGACAAGTCACAATGGAAGGGTAGAAATATTTTATTGCGGTATTTTTTTCGGAGGCAGATTGATGAATAATGTTCCCACCAGTTATCTATTTTGGTTATTTTGGTTAGCTGGTTTTGCTGGAATACATCGTATTTATAATAAAAAGTACGTCAGTGGACTATTTTGGCTATGTACTTTTGGGGTTTTTGGCATCGGACAAATATTAGATCTCTTTTTGATGTCTGATATGGTGGAGGAGCATAATTGGAAAATGCAAAGAAGATTAGGGATGAGTCCTGAAGAAAAATATTTGGCAGGGGGATTTCACGCACCTAATCAAATTTATACTCCTTCGGTGCATCCTCCCGTGATGGAGGTTAATTTACAAAAACCATTGCAGGACAAGAATAAACCTCTATCTAATGAGGAGATTATGGTTAAGTTAGCGCAGACGGCTAGTAATCATAATGGTAGGTTGTCGGTGACTAGGGCGGTGGTTGATACGGGTTTAACTTTTGAGCAGGTGGAAAGGGGTTTACAGATAATGGCGGAAAAGGGTTATGTGGTTATTAATAATGATCCTGTAAAGGGTCATATTGTTTATGATTTTATGGATATTTGTTAGGTATCTCCATTAAGGTTAAATACTTTTCCGTTCATTAATACTCTGGTGATACCTTTGGATTTGAGACAGGATGCTGTTTTTTCGATGATTCTGGTATCGGGCAGTTTGATTACTTTGCCACGACGATCGCAAAATCTTTTGGCTACTCGATGATTTTCAAAAATCGGTAGGGTTTTTTGATTACTTTCCTCTTGGGGGATGTTTCCAAGTTCGGCAAAATCTTTGAGAGGACGTGTCATTAGTTCAGCGGTGCGATCGATGGCTAAATAACAGTTACGATTAAATTTAGCTTGGGAAAGAGGTCTTACAACCAATTCTTGAATGTCGATTTGTATTTCTTTATTATCATCTTCGTCATCAAAATCATCATCATCATCTTCGTCATCGTCTTCATCTTCAACTATTTCTTCCCCAAACATTTCTTTGACGGTGTTAACAGATTCTAAGTTTTTCTGATTTTCCTCGTCGTCGTCAATGTCTTCGTTTTCAGGTTCTGGGGGAGTAATATTAATGACTTTTTTACTTTTTAAAATTGGTCTTTCGACTTTTTCGGCAGGGGGATTTTCTGCCACAGGGGTAGGGGCTTCTTGAGGTAAATTTTCCTCGGTGTCTTCTGATTCTTCGATGATTTCGGTGGCTGAATTTTTTACCACAGGGGTAGGGGTTTCCTGATGTAAATTTTCCTCGATGTCTTCTGATTCTTCTACTGTTTCGGTGGGAGGATTTTCGGCTACGGGGATAGAAATTTCTGGGGGTTTATTTTCTTCTGTTTGTTCTAATTCTTCTGTGATAGAGGGTTTAGATTTTTTGGGGGTTGGTTTTTCTGATGGCTCAGATTCAGATTGAGTTTTTTTCTTTTTGGAGTTGCTACGGGCAAGGCGCTTTTGTTGAATTAGGGAGTCATATTCTTCTTGAGAAAGACTCATTTTTAGGAAACGGCTAACAGTAGAATTACTTACCCCATAGCGATCTGCAAGGGTGGATGATGTTGCATCTGTGCTACGATATAAATCTAATATCTCTGTGCGATCGCCTTCAGATAGTTTTCTGGGACTCATAATGCCAACCCTAGGTATTTTCTAAAACTTACTCTAATTCACTGCCTTTAATAATTTGACCTATCAATGGCTAGTTTGTCAAGAATAGCTGATTTTTGCTGTTAATAGTGATCAATTTGAGATAACTTTTTCATCAATGACCTAAATAATTTCAATATTTTATCCATGACTATATTATATTTCTTGGGTCATAATTAGTTGTCTCCCTTTGGGGAGAAAAAATATATTCAAAAATAAGTCTTTCCTTATGTCTATCTTACAAACCACAAAAGCGATTTTAGTTTTAGCTGACGGCACATCCTACACGGGCTATTCTTTTGGAGCAAAGGGAACAACCTTTGGGGAAGTGGTGTTTAATACGGGCATGACTGGTTATCAGGAAGTATTAACAGATCCTAGTTACTCTGGACAAATTGTTAGTTTTACCTATCCTGAGTTGGGTAATACGGGAGTTAATCCAGAGGATGAAGAATCCTATAAACCCCATGTCAAAGGTGCGATCGCCCGTAACATCAGTAAACGTCCTAGTAATTGGCGCTCTACGGAGTCTTTGCAGGACTATCTAACTCGCCATAAGGTAATCGGCATCTACGGCATTGATACCCGTGACTTAACCCGTCGTTTACGCTCCTCTGGTGCCATGAATGGGGCTATCTCCACAGAAATCCTGGAGCCTGATGAACTATTGATGGAACTGCAAACCGTCCCTTCTATGGCTGGTTTAAACCTCGTTAAAGAAATTTCCACCAAAGAAGTTTATGAATGGACGGAAGCCACAGATAAGGAATGGGAATTTAGTCACCGTACTAATTTAAGTGATGGGGAAGTATTCACCGTTGTGGCGGTGGATTTTGGCGTAAAACGTAATATTCTGCGTCGTCTAGCTAGTTATGGTTGTAAGGTGATCGTCGTTCCTGCCAACACAAGCCCAGAAGATATTTTAAAATATAATCCCGATGGTATCTTCTTGTCCAATGGTCCAGGAGATCCATCTGCCGTTGCCGAAGGTATTGCCACTGCTAAGACTTTACTCGAAGCTCAAAAACCTACCTTTGGTATCTGTATGGGGCATCAAATCCTTGGACTTTCTTTGGGGGCAGAAACCTTCAAATTAAAATTTGGTCATCGTGGTTTAAATCAACCTGCAGGATTGAGTCAGAAAGTAGAAATCACTAGCCAAAACCATGGATTTGCCGTTACCGAGGAATCTTTGGGCGCTGATATAGAAATTACTCACCTCAATTTAAACGATCGCACCGTAGCAGGTTTAAAACATAAAACTTTACCTTTCTTCTCGGTACAATACCACCCCGAAGCAAGTCCAGGCCCCCACGATGCTGACTATCTTTTTGAGCAGTTTGTGAAACTAATGCGAGATCATAAAAAATAAGAACCGTTAAGACTTTGTGCCCACGTTATTTAGGAAGACAGTTCACCAAAACTAAGTCTTATCTCGTTGATGCCGGAGATGCAAATGCGGCAATTAATATCCGAAATTAAGGATAATGAATAAGATTGACTCGGTTTACTTACAATCTCTGGAAACCATTTCCAGAGACACTTTCTCCCCTCTAAAACAGGACATAAAGTCTGTCACTAAATTTGTAAGACATAATAGTAAAAGATTTTTAAAATCTACTACTACGTTAGTTTTTGACAAGTCCATACCACATCATTTGTCGTGTGGGATAGTCTATTAGTTATTTATATTCTCGATTTCTCCTAACCTTAACTTTTCCATGCCAATTTATTATTATTGGGGCGAAGATGATTTTGCCTTGAATCGGGCGATCGCCCTTATAAAAGAAGATAAAATAGATCCAAACTGGGTACAGTTTAACTATGAACAAATAAACGGTGACAAAGAAGACAATATCAGACAAGCCTTGATGGAAGTGATGACTCCACCCTTCGGTAATGGCGATCGCCTTGTATGGCTAAATAATACAACCATATGCCAAACCTGTGGCGATGAATTACTTTCATTACTAAAAAATACCCTGCCACAAATTCCAGAAAACAGTCATCTACTCCTCACCAGTCGCAAAAAACCCGATGCCCGCATCAAAAGCACCAAACTAATCAATAAATATACTCAGATAAAAGAATTTTCCCTTATCCCCATCTGGCAAACCGATATTCTCATCAAAAGAGTAGAAGAAACAGCCCAAGAAAAAAATATCAAACTAAGCCCCTCCGCCATCAAAACCCTAGCCACCTGTGTAGGTAACGACACTCGCCTATTGTGGCAAGAATTAGACAAACTAGCCCTCTATCAAGGAGATAACCCCCAACCCATCAGCCAAGAAACTGTTTTTGCCCTTGTCAACGTCAGTAACCAAAACAGCCTCCAACTAGCCCAAGCAATTCTGAAACAAGACACAGGCAAAGCCCTCCAACTAACCCAAGAATTGATTAATTTAAACGAACCAGCCCTCAGAATAGTTGCTACCCTAGTAGGACAATTTCGCACTTGGGCAATGGTAAAAACGGTCATCGAATCAGGGGAAAAAGACGAAAAAAAAATCGCCACCCAAGCCGATGTTAGCAACCCGAAAAGGATTTATTTTCTCAGAAAAGAAGTTAATAATATTTCTGCCCACAAACTGCAATCATCCCTTCCCATCCTCCTTGATTTAGAATTAGGTTTAAAACGAGGAGAAAATCCTTTAAATGCCCTACAAAAAGCCATCATTCAGTTGAGTAACTTAAAATAGCCCAATAACTAAATGCTTTCTCAAAAGTCCATGGGTTCTGAGAAATATGGTAAAGTTATGTTAAGAAGACTATCCATCAACCGAACTTTTCTTTATGCTGTACCGTAGATTTGGTAGAACAGAATTACAAATGCCCGTATTCTCCTGTGGAGGAATGCGCTACCAATACAAGTGGCAAGATGTACCTTTCAAAGACATACCCCAAGACAATCAAGATAACTTAGAAGCGGTTATTAAACGCAGTATAGCCCTTGGGATAAATCATATCGAAACGGCAAGGGGTTATGGCTCATCAGAAATGCAGTTAGGGCGTATTTTACCCCAATTTCCTAGAGAAGAGTTAATAATTCAAACCAAAGTTTCTCCCCATAGCGATAGCCGTAAGTTTCGGGAAAATTTTGATAAATCCTTGGCATATCTCCAACTAGACTATGTCGATTTATTAGGTATCCATGGAATTAATACCCCCGAATTGCTAGAAATGAGTATCAAAAAAGGAGGTTGCCTTGATGAGGTGCGAAAACTACAGGCAGAAGGAAAAGTTAAATATGTGGGATTTTCTACCCACGGAGACACCTCCGTAATTATTGATACTATCAAAACTAATGAGTTTGACTATGTAAATTTACACTGGTATTGGATTAATCAAGAAAATTGGCCAGCCATCGTAGAAGCTAATAAACTCGATATGGGCGTATTTATTATCAGCCCTTCCAATAAAGGAGGTTTACTATATCAACCCTCGCCCAAATTAATAGAATTATGTCAGCCCCTTAGCCCCATAGTATTTAATAATTTATTTTGTCTTTCCCACTCCCAAGTGCATACCCTCAGTTTAGGGGCGGCAAAACCAGAAGATTTTGATGAGCATTTGAGGACTTTACCTTTATTAGAAAAAGCAGGGGAGTTGTTACCTTCCATCATTGAAAGATTAGAAAATGAGGCGAAAAAAGTTTTAGGAGAAAAATGGTTAAAGACATGGCGCCGAGGTTTGCCTAGTTATAAGGAAACCCCAGGGAATATTAATATATCTACAATTTTATGGTTACGTAATCTCGCTCTTGCTTATGATATGGTGGAGTACGGCAAAATGCGTTATAACCTTTTGGGAAATGGGGGGCATTGGTTTCCTGGGCAAAAAGCAGATAAGTTACAGGATTTAGATTTAACTTCTTGTTTACAAAAAAGCCCCCATGGTGAGGATATTCCCCATTTTTTGGCGGAGGCAGAGGCTTTGTTAGGGGGGCAAGAGGTTAAGCGGTTATCTCAAAAATAACTTGACTTGGTCAAAACTCGAAAACTAGCTAATTCAATTAGCGATAGTGAATAGACTTTTTTTAGACAATGGCTAGAATCTTTTGGGTTATAGATACGGAAAAGCAACTGTATTAATACACTCTTGTAATACTAGCCAAAATTGTTCTAATTATGGTCAGAAAGTGTAAAATCTCTATTAGGAATCATCTATTTCCTCACTGTAGCCATAGTGTCAATTAGTATCTAATTACACTTGATATAAAAGATTAAAAACAGGACAAGGATTAGAATCACTTAAACTGGCTATATCATTATTATCTTGGAAAAAAGACCAAGAGAAGGGAGCTTTTTTCTCCGCTGACATCCAAAGTAATCTTTTCGCCCTTGTCATGGCAACATATAAAAGCCGATATTCTTCATATTCTTTCTGTTTTTGTGCTTCTATCCATGCTTCATCAATGGATAAATATTTAGTTATTTTATTACTCAATTTTTCCTGATGAATTAAATATCTTAATTGACCTTTTGCTACTTCTGATAAATCAAAATTTCCTAAAAATTGAATATTTTTTGGCACATAAGAACTACCTGGAATAATATTGTCATTTATGAATGGTAAAAATACATAATCCCAGTCTAATCCCTTGGATTTGTGCATAGTCATAATAGTCACTTGCCCACATTTTGTATAAATATTTTCAGAATTATCTTCATCCGTAAAAGTTTCTACTGCCTCGAATTTTTCAGAATTTATTAATTCCTGAAGGCTACTAATAATAGTTTTCAAGGAACTGCGTCCCACTGTTTCTTTATCAATTTTTTCGCTAAGTTTATGGGTTGTAGCTAATTCTCCTTGATTGTAGTTAAGGATCATGGCAAGATAGGTAATTAGCTGATAATGGACTAATTCTATTTTTGCGGTGAGTAGATTTAGAATAATTTTTCTTGTATTTTCTAAGTTTTGATTATCTTGTTTTTCTAGTTCGGTGGGATACAAAAATCGTTCTGGGTAGTCAATGTTAATTGATGATGTTGATATATTGATTAATTGTCTTTTTTGTAGTATTTCAAGGACGTTTTTAAAATATTCTGGAGAGTGGGGACGATCAATAAATTGTAGTAGTTGTAAAACTTCTTGAGGCAATTCTGAAATGTTATTTTTACCATCAATAAAAATTACCTTTATACCATGATTTTCTTCTAGGTATTCAAGGTGAGATTGTATAAATATTCCTTGGCTTTTTTCCCTAACTAAAATGGCTAAGTTATGATTTTTTCGGCTTTCTTCATTACTCAAAATATCTTCAATTTGTTTTCCTATGGCTTTTACTGTTTGATAAATATTATCAAATTTATGTAATTCTAATCCCTTCCCAAAAGGTGCTGGATTAACATTTGTTTGATTTATTTTCTTTGTTACGGGTTGAATATATTGTTCTCGAAATGGTAGCTCTATGGAGTGAGTATAATTCGGGTTTTTTTCTTGAAATTTAAGAGTTTTATCTATGGATTTTTGGTTGATAAAGTCAAGAGTTTGATTTGCCCCATCAATAATAATTTGGGTGCTCCTTCCTGCTTGGGCAATGGTGGCAAGACTATTTTTTTGGGAACAAAGGTCACAAAACCAGTTAAAATACACAGGGTCAGCGGATGTGAAGGTGGAGTTAATCGCTTGATTTGGATCTCCTACTCTAACCAAGTTAGGCTCTAGGTGGGGGTTTTGGTCATCTTTGGCAAGAATTTCTAATAATTCTACTTGCAGGGGGCTAGAATCTTGGGCTTCGTCTTCAAAGATGGCATGAGTTTGCTGTTGCCATACTTTTCTGGCATCGTCATTTTGTAAAACTTTCAGCGCCCCTAGTATCATATCATCATAGTCGATGAAGTTATTTTCAATCATCAACTTTTGATATATTTGATAAAGTCCAGAGGCGATCGCCATTATTTGGTATTCATCACGGGTATAATCAATATAATGGGCAAGACTATGAGGACTTTTACCAGAACTTTTTGCTTCTCCTATAATATTGGTAGCAAATTTGGGTAATAATTCACCACGGATAATCCCTTCTCGGCGCATCCTTTCCGACTCCTCCCCATCAAAACCCTGTCTTCCCTCCACCAAAGTTTGATAAAGACTAGGATTTTCCTGAATCCATTGATTAACAGTATTTTTGATTAAACGATGGTTACGATTAAAAGAAACTAGATTACTATGATTTAAATTGAGTCCTGATAACTCAGGGTAACGACTAGCAATATTTAGAGCTAAACTGTGGATAGTTTGTACCGAAAAACCCACGGGAGGCAACCCTAGATAATGCAGATTTTGTTCCACTTTTTGTTTAATACTAGCTGTGGCAGAGCGAGTATAGGTAACAATAATTAATTGACGACGCAGATTAAGTTTTTCCCTTGCAATGGTAGCTGCCGCAGCTACTGCTAAACTATGAGATTTTCCAGCACCCGGCACCGCAGAAACCGCCATTTCTCCTTTTTGCCAGCGCCCTAGAATATCTTGCCCTGGGCGTAGTTGTTTGATTAATTTTTCTAGTTTTTCTGCCATAAACCTATTAGATAATTGACAATGGACGATGGACAATGGACAATTAGACTTTAATTCAGTTCGGATTAATTCTTTTTACTATCGGCTTTTAGCACAGGATTTTTTCACCACATCTTAATTATATTTATTTATGAGTATCGAAAATTTATTTGCTATCTCTTTGTTTCCCTATCTCGGTTTTTTGTGGTTTTTGACTAAATCTGGAAAAGCCCCCAAATTAGCTTTGAGAGGATTTTATGTGTTATTAATATTTGTTTTCATTACCATTCCTGCAGGGCTTTACGCCAAAATTCACTACGATACCTCATTAGCAAATGTTGATTGGTTACATGGGGGGGCAGAGTTTTTCCTTACCTTATCTAATATTTTAGTTGTCTTGGGGTTTCGCCAAGCTGTGATGAACAAGGAAAAAGAGATTAATAACTGATGTTAGGCAAAAATATAATTAGTTTAAGATGGTAAAAACGTTGGATGTTCATATTGTGTTTGTACACGTACTGGGTAGGGGGCTAGGAGTTGGGCAAGGGGCTTAAGCCCCTTGTTAAAATTTACAGATAAAACTTAACTTGTAAATGAGTGCGTAACGTCAGTTAATAATTAATAACATCCATAATTAATGATCCTGCTACCAATAACAGTAATAGAGAAAGGGATAAATCGAGAATTTTTGGTGTTAGTCTTTTCGATAGCCAGTAACCTAATAAAACTCCTACTAAACTCGTGGCGATTAGTGCTAATGCAGCACCAACAAAAACAATCCAAGGGGATGAGGATTGGGCAGATAATAAAAGAGTAGCTAACTGGGTTTTATCCCCCATTTCAGCAAATAAAATAGTTAAAAAAGTAGAGCTAAAAACTTTCCAAAAACTCCACTTTTGAATATTTTTTTTCTCGGCGAGGGCTTCTATCTCTTTTACTTCTTGTTCTAGTTCTACTGACATTATTTTAGATAATCTTGATCCAGTAAATTATCTTAACATCAAAATTATCATATTTTTTTCATAATTTAAAGAGCGATCAGGCGTACCCTGCCATTTCATGATCGCACAGCGGCATTTCATGAACCCACTTTAGCAATAATTTGTCAAAAATCATTAATAAAAGTTAGGTTAGATAGGAAAAATTTGCCATATTTTAATAAATCATATGCGATACAAAATATCATCAACCCTCAAACACCCCAAAGGAATTTTTCGTAATATTTTTCTGTTGATTATGTCAGGCACTTTCTTGGGTTGTAGCCCTACTATTAATATAGGACAATCATCTGAGCCTGATTCCATGGAGCAACCATTGACAGAAAATAGTCAGCTTTCCCCAGAATCCCGTGAGCAACTGAATGTTAGTCGGGATGAAAATGCACTTTCCCAATTGTTAAGCACTAGAGAATGTGTCGGCTGTAACCTTGAGGGAGTAGATTTAGAAAAACTTGATCTTCGTAACGTTAATTTAGAAAATGCTAATTTAACAGGAGCAAAATTAGAAGAAGCGGATTTGAGTGAGGCTACCCTGCGCAATGCTATTTTAATTCGGGCGGATTTAGATGAGGCAATTTTGACTGAAGCCGATTTAACGGATGTAGATTTAACAGGTGCTGATTTAGAAGATGCTAACTTGACGGGGGCAAATTTGAGCGGTGCTAATTTGACAGTAGCTGATTTGGATAATGCTATTTTAAATAATGCTAATTTGCAAAATGCTAATTTCACTCAAGCAGATTTGGAAGATGCTATTTTGACGGGTGCAAATACCACTGGAGCGAATTTTTCTGGTGCTGATTTAGAAGGGGTAATCGGGTTACAATAGTTATTTGTTAATTATTTTAATAATAAGTTTTTATGAGTAATATTTATAATGTAGAAGTCACCAATGAAGGTGAAACTTATACTTTTAAAGTAGCGGAAGATGAAGTTATTTTAACGGTGGCAGAAAGGGAAAATATACCTTTACCTAATTCTTGTAACGCGGGAGTTTGTACCACCTGTGCGGCTAAAATTATTAGTGGAGAGGTTGAACAAGGAGAGGGGATGGGGGTTTCTCCTGAGTTACAGGCAGAGGGTTATGCTTTGCTTTGTGTGGCTTATCCTCGCTCTGATTTAAAGATTATTGCAGGTAAGGAAGATGAAGTTTATGACCGTCAATTTGGCATGACTCAGAAATAATTAGGCTTTGCTGAATTATTTTCTTATTATCAATTAACGAAGGTGGGCATTGCCCACCCCACACATTTTTATTAACTTTATGAATTTTGAGTTAATTTCGGAAAAACTATATTATTTACAACAGTTTGCCAATGAGTTGGTTAATTCGCAACTAAGTCATCTGACGGTTTTTAGTGTAGGTATTATTTTGTTGACGGGGTTGTTAACCAGTCTTACTCCTTGTATGTTATCGATGTTGCCTTTAACTGTGGCTTATATTGGGGGTTATGAGTCTCGGGGTAGATGGTCTAGTTTTTTTCAGTCGATTTATTTTGCTTTTGGTTTGGCTACTACTCTGGCGGTTTTGGGAGTGGGGGCGGCAGTTTTTGGCAAGATTTATGGACAAATTGGTATTGGTTTACCTATCTTGGTAAGTGCGATCGCCATTATAATGGGTTTAAACCTATTAGAGATTATCCCTCTAAAACTCCCTAATTGGGGTAACACCGACTGGATAAAAGACAACTTTCCTGATAGTTTACGCTCATATCTTCTAGGAGTAACCTTCGGTTTAGTGGCATCTCCCTGTAGTACCCCTGTTCTAATCACCCTTCTGGCTTACATTGCCAACACTCAAAACATTTTATTAGGGACTATTTTTCTGTTGAGTTATGCCATTGGTTATGTATCTCCCCTCATCTTGGCAGGAACATTTACAGGTACCCTCAAAAAATTACTTAGTTTACGAATAATTACCCAGTGGATAAATCCCCTTAGCGGTGCCATTTTACTCGGTTTTGGAGTTATCTCTTTAGCTTCTCGGTTATCATTTCTCTAAACACCTGACCATTAATAGATTTTCGTTAAATTTGGTTTAGAATTGTCAAAATATATATTAGGAAAATTAACCCATGGAATATGTAAATATTTTTGAAAAAATAGAAGGGGATTTATCTCAGCGTGTCAAAGACTTACAAAAAAAACAACAGGAATTATTAGAACAAAAAAAATTTCTCACCGAAGCAAAGCAAAAAATCCATGGTTTTTTGAGTGATGCCAACGAAATCAGACAAGTATTAGAATTCCATCCCAGTTTAGTAGAAGTAGTCAGAGAGGAGTTAGACAAAATATTTGCCGTCAATTCTCCTTCCCATAACCTCAAACTACCCAACACAAACCCCAGAAAAACCAGCCCCAATAATCCCCTACCCCAAAGTAAGGAAGTAGAGGTAAATTTACCTACAGAGGGAATGAAAAAAACAAAAGAGCCAGAAAAAATACAATTTTTCCCCTACGTGAACATGGAAGGGAAAACCACTCGCCCCCCCGAATCAAAAGACAAAGAATAATCTTTTATTCTCCATTACCAGAATTTACCCTAACAAGGGGTTTAAACCCCTTGCCAAACATAAATAATTATTGATCGAAGCTACGGAAGAAGGAATCCTGTTTGAGATAAACAAACTGGGGGGTAAGAGGGGGAAGATTACGAGGATTATTAAAACTTTGATCATAATCCCATTCTCGATTGGGTGCAGCATAAAAATTCCCACCTTGTTGACCACTTACTCGCAAGGGTGGCGAAATATTAACAAAAGAACCACGATAACGAAGTGGAACTCCTCCCCAATCTTCTAAAAAGCGAGGGTAATTTTCTAAGCCCCCATTATAATAAGAACTATTACTAATGTCATTTCCTGCTAGAAAACCTGCGTTAATAACAGTTTCTTGAGCTTTACCTAATTTTTTACTATTATTTTTAGGGGTTTCATCACAATTTCGAGCGTCTCCACGATGATTGACACCCATATCATCATTTAAACAAGTATTTGATAAAACATTCAAGGAATCAGAGAGTATCGATGACGGTTGTTTATTTCTAGTGTTGTAATTACCTTGAAGATATACTGCCTGATCACTCGCAAAAGTTAAGCCCGTGGGGTCATCCTTATTAAATGAATTAGCAAAGCCTAACCCCGGCAACTGATCCCCTTCAATAACTGCAAAACCATAACGACTTTGATTAGTTGCTGCGTTAGAATAGGTAGTAGGATTAATAGTTGCGTGAAATACTAAGCCACCATCAGAAATATCCCGAGCGGCCATCCCTAGGCGCTGAAAAGAATTATTTGGTGCAGAGCTATCTTCGGGGGCTGTTTTATATAAAAGTTGATTAGTTGATGCTAGGTTAGAACCATTAAGATATTGTCCTTCAAAGTTCCACGCCACCATACTTTTCATATTTAACTGTAAAATTCGCATATCTCGTCCTTCCCGTTGATTACGAAAACGAAAATCAGTATTATGATTTTCAGAATCTCTACCAATATCAATTAAGGGCGCTGGAATAAAACAACGTTGAACAACGTCCCCACCATCACTTTCCCGGTAAGGTAAAGAAGCAATTTCGTTGGGAGTCAGGGAATTTAATTTCGCTATCATACTAACTTGAGCGGAAGCAGGAATATTGGGGATATTTAATCCTGTAAAGGTCAACCCGGGGATTCCTCCCGTTTTGTCTAAATTAGAAAATAAAAGAGGTGCTTTCCTTTCCTGAACCCTAGTAACCAAAATATCGTGAGCAAACTCGGCAATGTCTCTTTGTTGTTCCCAAGTTAAATTTTCCCATGTATTTTGAAAGGCTGGTGTACCAAGGTTAGGTTCAATTTTACCACTTTTAATATCATAGTCATGGGGTGCTGTACAGATATTATAATTGGGGTTTTGAGCAACGGTAAAATCATCGCTACCACGATTTGTATCGTTGATAGTGATAAAGTTTTCTCCACTAGAAGAAATACTAGCTAATTTTGAAGAAACTAAAATAGGTTGGCGCAAACTTCTACGCTGAGCTTCTGTTAGAGATATTGCAGTTGGGCTACTGATAAGATTACCGTTACTGTCTGTACGATTAATAACTTGAATAGAAAAAGGTACATTCTCTTCGTATTTCGCAACACTACTAGCTGTAGGGGTGTAATTAATGCGAATATCTGCTTTTTCAAAATATTCCCCTGTACTGTCTAAAATATCAGGGGTAGGAATGGAAATAGGATCTGTGCCAACTTGAACTTGTGTGCCAAATGCACTAGCAATTTTAACGGGATCCATCGGATTTTTTGTGCCACTTGTATTTCCTGTACCAGCTTTCACTAATTCAATCCACTGAGTATTATTAGCATTTCTAATTCTCACCCTTTCGGAAGGATAGGTATCATTATTACTTTGACGACGGCTAAATATATTTCCAGCAACAGTCACTTGACCATTAATATTTAATTGATTATTTGCCCCTAAGTATAAACTGCCATCGGTGTGGATGGGCCCATTTAGGTTCATGGTAGGACCAGGTAAGATTTCGAGATCATTTTTATAAAAAGCGGCAAACTGAAACATGGGAATTTCCCTTGCCCTTACGTCCATCTGTAAGATTGCGGAGGCTTGGTTCGCATCAGCACCTTCTTTTAATCCTAGGGCGTATAATGAGTAAAGGCTTTCGCTCATGCTGAGGTTTTGAAAGCGATCGCCCCTTGGTACAATACCTTCAGTTCTGTCCCCTTCTATAACATAGGTTGCACCAATATAGGGAGTTCTATTTTCTGCACTAGCAGATAAAGTGATGGTTTCACAAGCCAAATCTCCAGTACCTTTTGAGCCCACCTGAGCAACACAATCATCCAAATCCTGTGGTGAAGTGCCAGAAGGTACTTGACGGTTAAGAAATATTTGTCTTATATCCTGCGCCCTTTGATTTAGGGCTGCTTCTGCGGCAAAAAAACCACTACTACTATCTACCGTGCTGTCGGTGGAAACATTTTGGATACGGTTAGAACGTCCATAAACAGCCAATAAACCTGTTAAGGCAACAATTGTCCCCACGGCAATAACTAGCACATAACCAGCATCAGTGGAATTTTTTACAGCCTTTAGTTTAAGTAAGAAATAAAGGATAGAAAAAGGGCGATTATTACTATTCATGATTTTAAATAAAGGTAAAATAACAACAAAAATTAAAAGCTAAAGACATTTCGAGGGAAAAATCTTTCCGTCAAAACTAAATCTTCTTCCGTCAAACTACTACGTCTCAGCTCTTCCTCTTCTGGAGCAAGGGTAGTTATCATTTCAATGTATTGAATATTTGCCCAGGAGTATGACACTTCATCGGGTAAACATTCATCATCCCCAGGGGGAATTACCCTACATTCATAAGTTGTATCTTCAGTCACATCCTCAATAAGACTAACTACCACTTCAAAATTAGCGATATTTTCAGCTAAAGTCAGAGTGTCATAATCATCAACATTACTTAAATCACCATCAACAATCTCTTGAGGAGGATCAACTATTAATTTAAGAGCGCCAGTGTCTTCCCCATCTTTACGATGTAAGAAGTAGGTGCGCTGTTCAACAATATGAATTCTTCCAGTTCCATTTTTGCTGTAGTCATGTTGCCAAGTGTGGGTATTAGTTTCCATAAAGGCCTTGGAGGAATCGTAGGTTTCATCCGTATAGTCGAAGATCTCATAATTTTCCGAGCCATCGTAGATATAAGCCCTTGCAGAGCCACCACTCTTAACCCTGTTATCTCGAAATATTTTTAATATATCGGGCCACCCATCGGGGGTATTTCTTGGTAAATTATCCACAAAACTACATCCTCCCAAGTCTGGATCAGTGGTATCCATCACCGTAATATCATCTGTTGTTCCTGCATCAATATCAGCACAAATAGGTAGTGATGCTGAAACAAGAGCTTTTGTGATGGTTATGACTGAAGATTTATCATTGGTTCCGGGTATATTCGTTTGAACAACGCTTACCGCTTCAAAGTTGGGATCATCCGTTAAACCCTGACCTATTTGTAAAATATCTGGACCAATGAGGGAAGAAACTCCCGTCAAGGATTGATTAACAGAACTACGGGATTGATCTCGTACAAAACTTTGGCGATATACATCGAAGCCAGAAAACGCTACCCCCACCACCAACCCTGAAATGGCAATGGAAGCCAACATTTCAATAATACTAATGCCTCTTTCCGAATTACTAGTTCGCAGCAGGTGGCGGAATAACACGGGTAAAGGCTGTTTGAACGGTGTGTATTGGTTCTGTTTGTCCATTTCTTTTTATCTGTATTACAATGTGTCTAAGATCAGTGTTGTTGTCGCTAGTGCTACATCCTGTGACGTTAAAATCTTCATCAATATTAGGCTTTGTGGTACAAATGTAGGTAGTGGCATCATATTCATAGCCCAGTTTATCTAGCCCCGTTTGTAGTTGCCCATCAATAGGGGCGATCGCCCTTCTCGACCTAACTTCATCTAATAAATCCCGAGCCAAGGACGTTGCCCCAAGCCTGACTTTTGAAGTCGTATTTTCGTTTTGTAGTACCACCAATAAAGGAAAATTGAGCAGTATAGCAAAAGATAATAAAAACATCGATACCGTGGCTTCTAGGAGAGTAAAACCCCCCTCAGATTTAATCTTTTTTAGGTTTTTGTCATGGTGCAATCTATTCATCTGATTTGGTTTACTTGGGTGGATTAATTTTGCGCTTACAAATTAGCAATATTTTTTTATATAAAAACTTTATTTTTCTTAGATAGAGGAGTCACTCATAATGGTTTACCTTTATAATTCATTGGTTTCGGGCTTTGTGATTGCACCGCCCTTCAACACAAGAAGATCTAATTCTTCATCATTACTGGTATCGGAAATGGTGAGTTTTAAATCTTGATCTACCACCCCTTGGGCATCAAAAAGACGAGCAAAACCTCGACTATCAAAACACAAGCGCCATTCATTATTACTGACATTAGAGGCAATTTCCATGGGTTCATTAAAGGTTAAATCCTCCGTCAATAATGCCCCATCGGGCGCCCAGTTTTGTGCTAATTCCACCACTGCATCTTCAGGTTGGGTAGAGCCGATGGCTTGTCCAAGGGTAAGCAATGATGAGTTATCATCGATGGCAATTACCTGATTATCGGTGTCATCGCTACCAATTTTGAGTTTATCCCCCACACTAAAACCCCTTGTGGAAACCACTGGTATTTGTGTTTCATCACTCTCTACCGCCGCCGATAGGGCGCTGATGGCTTCGCATCCTTTGGTGGTGGCGGATTCTATTCTTAGAGCCGTACTAGGATTGTCGGGATCTGGTTCTATTCTGATGGCAGAGGTAGTGGCGATCGCCCGTGTGCGAGTTTGTTGCAAAATACCTTCTAACTGATACCCTGCATCATTTAATTTAGAAGTTTGCCCAAAAGGGTTGCTACCTATAGCCACAGCCCCCAAGATAGAAGCCATACCTATTGCTACCAATATCTCTGGCAGTGTATAACCTTGCTGTAGAGACTGGCTTCTCAATAGTTTTTTAACAATACCAGTTTTGATTTTCATAGCTTTTAATGTAGTAGGAAACAATAATTACACTGATGATTAATTTAAAATTATTATTTTATGTTTTATAGTAAGATGTTCAACATTATACCCTTTTTTTTGATTTTTATATCTACAATTAATAGCAAATTTTATGGGGACTTTTTAGTATCTTTAAACACCCTTAACAAAGATTCAGTATAGTTAAGTAAAAATACGCAAAGTTCGACAGAGCGTCAAACTTTGGGAGATAGTAAGACCCATGAAAAGTCTTTTATTGATGTTTAAAAAATAAAATATCAAGAAATAAAATAGTAATTACAACAATGAAAGTAAAGGAAGAAAAAGGCTAATTAAAGATAATGTTAGTTGCCATAAGATACTATTAAAACTGAACCATTGCATCTAAAAAAAATATTTAACCTCTTTATTTTCATACTTTGAACAAACATAAACTTTCCATGAAATTTGACTACAGGGTTTTTTCGTAAAAAAACTTAACATAAATTAGTCACAAAGCAATAACAACCCATCACCAAGTAATAGTAGGATAGAATCTAGTGCCATTAATTGTCACCTCAAGTGGATAGAGAGATTTACCAAAATTTTTAGGTAATGATGACCCGTAATTCATGACGGCTTTTCTATTGTTATTTCCGAACCAGAAATCAAAGCTGACCAAAAATTAAACAGATTCAATGAGCAACCCTAATTCTGTTGTCACAGATTTACTACAAGTTTTTCCCACGTGGCGAACTCAAATCTATTTCAAATCTTCCTTAACAGCACTATCTCACGCTATGGAAGATCAAGTTTTGGCAAATACAGAAGAAGCCTTGATTATAGCTAGTTTTCAGAAGGAAAGATTTTATCGCCAAGAGGCTCATCGTTATCGTCGCATCGGCAAAATTTCGCCCCATGTTTATGTTTTAGCCGCCCCAGAAACAGATTTTTCTAATACCACGGATGTTTACGAAAAAATAGCTTTTGATGAAGATGATGCCCTAACCAAAGAATGGCACTTGGTGGTAATTGGGGAAAACTACACAAGCTGTTTAATTTGTCGGGAGAAAACCCATTTACCCAAAACAGAGGCGGCGGAGATGTCTATGGATAATAGTCGTCGTTTTGAGGGAATCTGGACTTTTGATTCTGATGTTACCTTAGCCGCGGCATCGATACTTTTGGATAGAATTGCCAATTATCGTCCTGAGTTACAAGAAAAGGTGGAGAAGGCAAAAGAGCGTTATTGTCGTAAGGATAAAATGTCATCCACTGGGGTAGATTTTTTCCCCACAGAGGGGCAAATTAGTTCTCCGATTATAAATCCAGATCCTTTTGTACAGCGGTTGATTACTTATTTACAGTCGGGGCAGTACAAGTTAATCAAGGCAAACAATTTTTTGAGTACCAAGGAGAAAAAGGAAAGACTTTTAAATTCTGTTACCGATGCCATTCGTCGCTCGTTGAATCCAGAGGAGATTTTGCAGATGGCGGTGGATAAGTTGGGAGAAGGTTTAGGGGTGTGTCGTTGTTTGATTTATCGTTGTCAAGAGAGTGATTATAATGCGGAAATTAACCATGAGTTTTTGAGCGATGGGATAAAGTCTATTAAGGGGCAAACTTGGCCTTTGAAGCAAAATCCTTTGTTTCGGGAGGTGTTAAATTTACGGGAGTCCATTAGTATTGATGATGTGGAGTTGGATCCTCGTACTCAGGGTAAAACAAAGGTTTTAAAGAATTTAATTAGTAGTTGCTCTATTATTTCTTGGTTGATTGTACCAATTTTGTATCAGGGTCGTTTGTTGGGGGTGATGGAGTTACATCATTGTGATGATAAACCTATTAATTGGAAACCAGAGGATATTGCTTTGGTAAATGCGATCGCAACTCAGGTAGCCGTGGCACTAATTCAGGCAGAATCTTATACTAATTTAGAAGACCTTAATGAACAGCTAGAGGCGCTTGATCGCACCCGTTCCAACCTTGTAGCCATTACTGGTCATGAATTGCGTACTCCTCTATCTACTATTCAAATCTGCCTTGAGAGCCTTGCTAATGAGCCAGATATGCCAGAGGAATTAAAGCAAATTATGCTTAGTACCGCCCTTCAAGATGCCGAGAGAATGCGTAAACTGGTACAGGACTTTTTAACCCTTTCTCAACTAGAAAGTGGCAGGGTAGAGTGGAACCCAGAACCTTTGTCCCTAGAGGAATGCGTAGAGTTGTCCATCTCCCATATTCGCTCTCGACAAGACCAATCCATTATTCCTAGTATTGAAAATTTAGTACCTCAACAAATTCCCCTAGTGCAAGTAGATGGAGAGTGGTTAGTGGAAGTATTAAGCAAATTGCTGGATAATGCTTGTAAATTTTCCAATGGTAACGGACATATTCGTATTAGCGTGAAAGAGAAAGATCTTGCTAACTTAGAGGTTACTATATCCGATAATGGTAGAGGTATTGAACCCGATCGCCTTAATCAAGTATTTGATCGTTTTTACCAAGAAGAAGGCGCCCTAAGACGCTCTGCAGGAGGTACAGGATTGGGCTTGGCTATTTGTCGTCAAATTGTTAATAATTGGGGTGGAAAAATTTGGGCAGAATCTTCAGGAAAAAATCAGGGTAGCAAGTTTCATTTTACTATTCCTATTTTTGATGGAGCCGATTTTCCCCCTCCCAAGGTACAAAATAAGAGGTTAAAGTTAAGGGAACGCTATTAGTCGTATAAGAGAGAATAGGTCAGATAATATTAATTTAACTTTTACTATCTATCATTAATTATTCATTCTCAATTATTTCTGATATGTTTGATAAAATCTTAATTCCTAATCCCAGCGCCCAAGAATCTTCGTTTATTCGCCCCCGCAAAGGAGTTATTATCGGTTTAGGGCAGGTGGGTTTAGCCTGTGCCTATTCCTTATTAATTCAAGACTGCTTTGACGAGTTGGTATTACAGGACATTGCCACGGAAAAACTGGAAGGGGAAATCATGGATTTATCCCACGGAATGCCCTTTATTTCTCCCACGGACTTAAAATCGGGTACTGTTGTCCATGAGGGGAGAGATGCAGACATCGTCATTATTACCGCAGGGGTTGCCCAACGGCAAGGGGAAAGCCGTCTGAGTTTGGTGGAGCGTAATATTGCGATTTATAAAAATATTCTCGCTGATGTGGTGAAATACTGCCCTGATTCGATTATTTTGGTAGTGAGTAATCCTGTGGATATTATGACCCATGCCACTCTTAAAATTACAGGTTTTCCTAGCTCAAGGGTGATTGGCTCTGGTACAGTATTAGATACCGCTCGTTTTCGTTCTCTATTAGCTAAAAAAATGGGCATAGATGCTCGTAGTGTCCATGCTTATATTATCGGTGAACATGGCGACAGTGAAGTTCCTTTGTGGAGTATGGCTAATGTAGGAGGGGTGAAAATTGTGCCTAATGGTTGGGAAAACTTGGGTAATGATGAACAAGAGTTTTTAGCCAAAATTTATGATGATGTCAAAAATGCTGCCTATGAAATTATCCGTCGTAAGGGTAGCACTTCCTATGCTATTGGTTTAGCTACTACTGATATTGTAAAGGCGATCGTTAATTCTCAAGAACGTATTTTAACGGTCAGTGGTTTAATGAAGGGAATGTATGGCATTGATGATATTTGCTTGAGCATTCCTCGGGTTATCAATGAAAAAGGTATTTTACAAACTGTTAATTTAGCCCTTAGCCCCCACGAGGAAAAGTTATTACAAAACTCTGCCAATCTTTTGAAAGATATATTTCAACAGTTGAGCATTGATAACTAATAGTAGGAGTAAATATCTTATTAACTGATTTTACCCAGCTTGGATTAGTTATAGCTCATTCACCGTTTCTTGAAAAGCTTTATTTAATATAATAGATACATAGATACGACTTCTCAGAGCTAGAGTGGGCAATGCCCACCCTACTAAATAGACTATGCTTGTTGTTTCCGTTTTGAGCTACCTAAACCTAAGCCACCTATTGCTAATAAACCCAATATCGTCGCTGGTTCAGGAGTCTTTTGAGAATCGCCACCTGCTGTACTTGTACCCAAAGTAATATCATCAAAAATTATTTGATTAGCCGTACCGCCGAAATCAACAGATTTAGCAACACCACTAAAATTAACACCAAAGGGAACAAAGGGACTAAATGCTCCGTTGGGATCTGGGGCACCATTCGCGGGTGTTACTGGTAAGTTTAAACTAGCTAATAAGTTTCCTGTGCCATCAATGTCATCGTAAACATTAACCACTCCGGGATTATTGATTGCTGAATAAAAGAAAGAAAAACCAGTGGTAAATCCATCTAAAACGTTCATGATTGCTGCACCGCTCAGGAAATAGAGAGCAGTATCTGGACTAGGTTCACCTCCAAAATTTCCACCTCCACCAGCATCCGAATCTATAAGAGCTAAAGAACTTGAAGTAAATGTAATATTAAAATCAGGACCAGGTCCACTACCGTTACCTCCAAAACCGCCATTATAGAAATTATTGACAGGTTCATTATTCTGTAATCCCTCGAAGTCCAAGACAATGACTGCCGCTTGAGCCATTTCCATGGTTACTAAACTAAACATTGTTGTACTTGCAGCCGCTAAGGATAATTTAGCCAGTATTTTTGTTGTGTTCATTTTTGAAATTCTGCTGAAAATTTGGTTGTCAACAAATTATAGTTTATAAAGATAATAAATTTCTTTTTTCAGGTAACAAAAAACACACTTTACAGAATTTTTAAGAATTGGAGAAATAACTTTACGGAATCTTTATATTTGTTGGTATTGGGTCAACAATCTTCCATCGCCTCATAAGTGCTAGACCAATGGCGGGTTGGCTTATTTACCCTTCTTGTGTTTGGTTGATAGTTGCTTCTATTTTGGTGATTAGTATTTGGCAATTGAATGGAAAGGAGAAGATTTTTAGTTAACGGGTTTTTCAAAAACAATATAGTGTTGTTGGGGTAAAAATTGCTCTGTTGTCACCCATAATAAGCCCACTGCTTCCATTTCTTTTTTGACTTGTCTTTCTGTCATTTTATGGACTCCTTTGATAAGTATCAAGGGATTTTCTTTTCTATATTCTACTAATACAACCCTACCCTTGGGCTTGAGGGCTTTTACAATTCCTTCCATCATTTCTCTAGGGTGAGTAAATTCGTGGTAAGCATCTACCATGAGGACAAAATCAATGGATTCTTTTTTTAGGTTGGGGGATTTTTCTGTGCCTAATACAGGTTGCACTGGCAATTGAGGGTTTTCTTGACTAAGAAATTCGATGATGTTTAACATTTTGGGTTGCACATCTACAGCAAAAACTTTGCCTTGGGGTACTTGTTGGGCGAGACGAAAGCTAAAATATCCTGAGCCTGCGCCAATGTCGGCAATGTTATCGGTAGGCTGAAGATGGAGGGCGGAGATGACGGCGCTGGGTTTTTCTTGATTTTCTCGATTAGGGCGCTCTAACCATAAAAATTCTTGATGCCCCATGACTTTGGCGATTTCTCTGCCAAGGTAAAATTTTCCGATGCCGTCTTTGTTATGGAGGGCTTGGTATTGATAAAATTGGTTGTTTTTTCCTTGAGTTGGTTGGTAGGTGAGGGAGGAGGCGAATAATACGGAGGTAAAAATTAGGATGCTTATGGTAAGGATGATGTTTTTAAAAGATGACATTGTTTAAGTTTTGGGGGGGAATTTTTGCTATTATCTCAAAGGTTGGGAATAATGGTTGATAGCTTATGATGGCGAAAGTTCAAAATTTGTTTGATAATCTCCCTTTTTTGGTGGATGGGGAGGATTTTTCTGAGTTATTACGGTGTGAAAATGTGGTGGTAGAGAGGATTGTAAGTAGCGATCGCCCTTACCATAAGATATATAATCAAGATCACCATGAATGGATAATCTTGATAGAAGGGGAAACCCAATTAAAAATCAGAGATGACTTCATCAATTTAAAGGCTGGAGATTATCTTTTCATTGCAGCCCAAACCCCCCACCAAGTAATCAAAACATCCCCTAATTGTATCTGGTTAGCAATACATATTTACTAACTAGGTATTAGGGGTTAGGTGTAATAGTTAAACTTCAGTTTGTTTTATCTCCTCATCACCTTCTCCCCCATGGTTAATTAGGCAAAACCTTTGCCTTTTTTCTCTTCTTGTTGTTGCCAAATGATAACTTTACCATGGCGACTTCCCGCCACAAGTTTTGTACCGTCGGGGTGCCATGCGATCGCACTAAAACCGTCATTTTCTATGATAAATCTTTGTTGTATGCTTCTATTTTCATTCCAAAAGAATAACACTCCCTCATCATCCGCCGAAACAAAGGAAAAATCTTGGGGGTGAAACATTAAACTCTCGATAATGCCATCATGGGCTTGTAAAGGTAAAGAAGCCCAACCATCATTATCATCTTCGGCTTTTTTCCATAAAATGACACCATTAAAACAAGAAATAGCTAATAAAGGGGCAAAATCGGCTGAGGAAGTAGACCAAGTAATATTACGAATTTTGCCCCCAAATCCTGATAAATGCCAAGTTTCGAGATTTTCCCAACACCATATCCAAACACTATTATCAAAACAATTTCCAGCCAAATAATTACCGTCCCCAGACCAACCGATTTTACTACAAGCCCCCTGCATTTCGGCAATGAAAGGATCTTCATCCCAATCAGAAGCCGTCCAAATATGAATGCCGCCATTTCCTGCCATGGCCAAATATTCCCCCGTAGGATGCCATTGTAAATCTAATACCGAAGAATCAGGAAAAGGTAAAGTAGCTATTATTTGATTGTTTTGTGCATCCCATACTTGAACATAATGACCAAAACTAAAGGCGAGGATGGGTTGGGAAGGATGCCAATGTACATTCTCAATCCACTGTTTAGGAAACTCAAACATTTCCACCAAATTGACTTCAGGATTTACTTGCCACACCCTTAATTTTCCATCCAGAGTACCTACGGCGAGTAATTCTCCTTGGGGAGAAAATGCCACACAACCCACGGGGTGTTCATTGGTTTCGGAAGCATCCAAAAGGGTTTCTACAGCATCATTTTTTGTCCTTTTTACCATTACTTCTCCTCGGGCAGAGGCGATCGCCAAGTCACCATTTATAGACCAACTCACGGCCATGATGTACTCATCCAAAGATTTCTGCCATTGTTTCTTGTACTTTGTTTTACTCATAAAAAATTGAATTAGTGATTATTATTAAAAATAAATTAAAGTTAACTTATTAATTAATGGAATTGTTCATTGTGGATTAATAAATGTTAGGCTAAAAACTAACCATACCATTTTGACAAAATAGAAGGGAGAATTTATGCGAGCGGTTTTAATGGCGGGAGGCTCAGGCACTCGATTGCGTCCTTTAACCTGTGATTTACCTAAGCCCATGGTACCAGTGTTAAACCGCCCCATTGCCGAGCATATCCTTAATTTACTTAAGCGTAACAGCATCACCGAAGTGATTGCCACCCTTCATTATCTTCCTGATGTGATGCGAGATTATTTTCAAGATGGTAGCGAATTTGGGGTAGAAATGACCTATGCGGTGGAAGAAGAGCAACCCCTTGGCACCGCTGGATGTGTGAAAAATTTAGAAGAATTATTACAAGAGACATTTTTGGTCATTAGCGGAGATAGTATTACTGATTTTGATCTCCAAAAGGCGATCGCCTTTCACCGTGAAAAACAATCAAAAGCCACCCTTGTATTAACCCGTGTCCCCAATCCCATCGAATTTGGCGTAGTCATCACCGACAAAGAAGACAGAATTCAAAGATTTCTCGAAAAACCCTCCAGTAGCGAAATTTTCTCCGACACCGTCAACACAGGCACCTATATCCTCGAACCAGAAGTTTTAAAATATCTCCCCAAAAACGAAGAATCAGACTTTTCCCAAGACTTATTTCCCCTTCTCCTCGAAATCGGCGCCCCCATGTATGGATACGTAGCCGAGGGTTATTGGTGCGATGTGGGACACCTCGAAGCCTATCGTGAATCCCAGTACGATGCGATCGACAAAAAAGTATTAGTGGATTTTGCTTACCGTGAAATAGAATACGGCATTTGGATGGGAGAAAATACCTATATCGATCCCACCGCCATCATCGAAGCCCCCGTCCTCATCGGTAACAACTGCCGTATCGGCGCCCGTACCAGAATAGAAGGAAGTACAGTAATCGGCGATAACGTCACCATCGGCAACGACGTAGAATTAAACCGCCCCATCATCGGTAACGGTGTCACCATCGGCGATGAATGTTCCCTTTCCGCCTGTGTCGTGGCAAGGGGTACCAGAATGGATAGACGAGTACAAATCGCTGAAGGGGTAGTCGTGGGTGCATTATGTAACATCGGCGAAGAATCCCAAATCAACATCGGAGTGAGAATTTGGCCTCAAAAAAGAATCGAATCAGGAGCAACACTCAATATCAACTTAATTTGGGGCAATATAGCCCACCGTAACCTATTCAGTCAAAGGGGAGTAACAGGACTTGCCAACATCGACATTACCCCAGAATTTGCCGTCAAACTAGGGGCGGCCTACGGTTCAACCCTTAAACATGGCTCATCGGTGGTAGTATCAAGGGATCAAAGGAGCGTATCAAGGATGGTAAGTCGCTCCCTCATTGCAGGATTGATGTCTGTGGGCATTGACATTCAAAACCTAGAATCTACCGCCATTCCCATCTCCCGTACCATGACACCCAAATTAGGAGTGCAAGGGGGAGTCCATGTGCGCCTACACCCAGAGCGCCATGAGGATATGTTAATTGAATTTTTTGATGAAAAAGGTATTAACATTCCCAAACCCAAAGAAAAAAAAATTGAAGGGGCTTATTTCAAAGAAGACTTAAGAAGAGTCCATAGTATTGACATTGGCGATATGTCTTACCCTTCCCAAATTATTGAAACCTACCGCAAAACCTTCGAGACACAGTTGGATGTAGAAGCTATTCACACTAGCAATACCAAAATTGTGATTGACTATGTTTACTCCGTCTCAGGGGCTATATTACCTCAGATATTAGGTAAATTTAGTTGTGATGCGGTGGTATTAAATGCTAGTTTGCGACAAAGAGCTATTTCTACCGAAGAAAGGGAAGTTTTATTGGTGCAATTGGGTCATGTAGTGGAAGCCCTCAAAGCTAATTTTGGGGTACAGGTTTCTGCCAATGGAGAATTATTTATTTTAGTAGATGAATCGGGTTTACAAATTCGAGGGGAAGAATTAACAGCCCTGATGGTGAATACTATTCTCACGGCCAACCCAAGGGGGACAGTAGTTGTCCCCGTAAATACATCTAGTGCGGTGGAACAAATTGCCAGACGCCATGATGGCAGGGTGATTCGTACCAAAGTTAATCCCACAGCGCTTATGGAAGCAACCCAAAATAATCCTAATGTGGTGTTGGGGGGTAGTGGAGATATGGGCTTTATTTTTCCCCACCTTCATCCTGGTTTTGATGCTATGTTTTCCATTGCCAAACTCATTGAGATGTTGACGGTGCAAGAGCGCTCTCTAACCCAGGTAAGAACGGAATTACCAAAGGTGTGTCACAAATCCCAGTCTCTCCGTTGCCCTCTCAAAACGAAGGGGGCGCTAATGCGTTATTTAGTGGAAACAGAATCTCCTGAAGCATTGGAATTGATTGACGGGGTAAAAATTGTTGAGCCTCATTCTGATAACTGGGTGTTGATTCTCCCTGATGCGGGAGAGTCTTTGGTTCATATTTACACTAATAGTGATAGTAAGGAATGGGCTGATAAATACTCCCAAATTTACCGCTCTAAAATACAAAAGTTTATCATTACTCAGCAGGTAAATGATTGATTAGGGTTTATTACCAAGGACTACCGATAATGGTAAAAGGAGCCCAATAAAAGGGATGGGATAAGTCTTCGTCACCGAATTGTGTGGATATAGATGGTAGAGATAAGTTACCTCTGGTGCTTCGGAGTTGTCCATCAGCTATATATACTTGACGATTAATCATAGATACTTGGGTATCTCTTAGGGCATCGGATTTGAGTAACAAATCGGTTTTAGTTTCATAGGATTTGAGATGTTGATAAAATTCACTCATGAGGGCTAAAGTACCCGCATCACTTACCTGCCAGTAACTGCCTAATGCCGATCGCACCCCAGATTGTACTGCTAAACCTCCAAAACCCAATTCTGCCTCCGCATCCCCCATGGCTGTCTCACAAGCACTTAGGGTTAAAAGGGATACGGGGGGGCTATGCCAATTTAAATCTCTGATGTCTGTAAGGGTTAAGGGGCGATCGGACAATTGAATAAAAGAGTCAGCAGGATCTCCAGGTTGAAATTTAGCATGGGTGGCTAAATGAATTATTTCATAAGGGTTTTGCTCTCTTTGAGTTCTCAAATTTTCGAGGGTAAATAGATTTTCGGTCATTTTTACCCCATCCCAAGGCGCTGGAACAATGTTATTAATTTCAAGGGTTACTCCAGGTAAGGGACTAAGAAATTCAAAATTAGACATTCCCATGGCCAAAATTTGGATTTCATCTTGATTTTTTCGACTTATATCAAGGTTGGTTAGGGCAAAAGAAGGCACCATGGAGATGCTATATTTTTCCACTAAAAAATTAGTACCATCGGAAAAAGCCGCAAAAGGAATACTTCTTAATCTAGGCCCTACACAAATAATTAGGGTATCGATATTTTCTTGTTGTAACTGGGTTTCGAGGGGTTTTATTATCCATTGGTACAATTTTTGAGCAGAAGCGCTTGAAGTTGAGGATTGTTGAGATAAGAATGGTTTTGTAATATAGTTAGTATATTGATCAATTACAGTATCGATCTCTAAGGCATTAACATCTGAAAATCTTTTCCCCACTGGTTTATTTTCGGCGGTAATCATGGCTAATTCTAAGGCTTCAGGATATGACCATACCCAGATAGCCGCAGCATTTTTTCCTGTCTCTTGTTTTAGGGTTTTTAATTGGGTAGCTACTTGCTCAATTTGTACAGGTTCATCGGTAAAGTTAGTACGAAAAAAATTCTGATAGTCTTCTTTACAATCTTCATCTATTTTGATTATTTCTTGTGACCAATCTATCCTATGGTCAATATCATCCATGGCAATGAGATTATTATTACTCCATTGACTACTAAAAAAAAGAATTGATAAGCAAGTAAGAATAAAGGTAAAAAAGTAAACTATTTTTCTTTTATTAAACATAATTTTAATTTTTTATGGAGATCATTAATTTCCAGATTATCTATTTTAAAGGTACTGTGATAATTATTTTTATATTATTTTAGTTAAGGTGAGGAGTGGAAAATTAAAAATTATGAGAACATTTAAAACCCTAAATGTATATTGCAATTTAATAAAAATTCTTACTATTATTAAACAAAGCTATTTTTTTACTTAACATTATAAATGGTTCTTTATTCACTAATTGTGTGTGAAAATGTTACCACAATTTAATGTTCATTATTCCTTATTTAAAGTTTTATCAATAGAATCTTTATTTTTCATCCTAAAAGTAACTAAAATATGGTGAAGATAATCTAGGAGAAATACTTGATATGTTAGCCAGGGTATGGAGCGCTACGGTGGTGGGCTTACCTGATGCGGCGGTGCAGGAGTCGAGGGAGAGGGTGAAGGCAGCCATCAGAAATTCTGGGTTTGCGTTTCCTATGCGCAAGGTGACGATTAATCTTACCCCTGCTGATTTGAGAAAGGAAGGCCCTAGCTTTGATTTACCTATTAGTGTTGGTATTTTAGCGGCCTCTGAACAAATTGATCCTCTTTTGTTGGGGGATTATCTTTTTTTGGGGGAGATGTCTTTGGATGGTAGTTTACGCCCCATCGCAGGGGTTTTACCCATGGCAGCGGTGGCAGTGAAGTTGGGCTTTAAGGGGATAGTTTTACCCAAAGCAAATGCTCAGGAAGCAGCGGTGGTGCAAGGTTTGGAGGTGTATGGTTTAAATAATTTGGATGAGGTTGCCCAGTTTTTGCAAGAGCCTGAGAAATTTAGTGCCACAAGGGTAAATATAGGGGAAGATTTCGAGCCTCTTTTTGCTTTGATGGATAATTTGAAGGATGTGAAGGGGCAAAACCATGCCCGTAGAGCTTTGGAAATTGCGGCAGCAGGGGGACATAATTTGATTTTTGTGGGGCCTCCTGGGTCAGGAAAAACTATGTTAGCACGGCGTTTACCGAGCATCTTACCGCCCCTAAGTTTTGGGGAGGCGTTGGAAGTTTCTCAGGTTTATTCGGTGGCAGGATTGTTAAAAAATAGTGGTTCTTTGGTGCGATCGCGCCCTTTCCGTAGTCCTCACCATTCGGCTAGTGGGGCATCCTTGGTGGGGGGTGGTAGTTATCCTAAACCGGGGGAAATTTCTTTGTCTCATCATGGGGTGTTATTTTTGGATGAGTTGACGGAGTTTAAAAGGAATGTATTAGAGTTTTTACGGCAACCCCTAGAAGATGGTTTTGTAACTATTTCCCGTGCCCGTCAGTCGGTGGAGTTTCCTGCCCAGTTTACCCTGGTGGCGAGTACCAATCCTTGCCCTTGCGGTTATTATGGGGATTCTATTCAGCCCTGTAGTTGTTCGCCCCGTCAAAGGGAGCAATATTGGGCGAAGTTATCGGGGCCTTTGTTGGATAGGATAGATTTACAGGTGGTGGTTAGTCGTCTGAAGCCAGAGGAAATGACCAGTCAACCCCAAGGGGAAAATTCGGAGTCAGTGAGGGAGAGGGTAAAAAAAGCAAGGGCGATCGCCCAAGAGCGCTTTAAAGAAACTAAAATTAGTAGTAATGCTCAAATGCAATCCAAACATCTACGGGAACATTGTGTATTAGACGAAACTTGTCGTACCTTGTTAGAAAATGCCATCCGTAAACTAGGACTTTCCGCAAGGGCCATGGATCGAATTTTGAAGGTATCTCGCACCATCGCCGACTTAGCAGGAGATACCGATTTACAAAGTTATCACCTTGCCGAAGCTATCCAATATCGTACCATCGACAGAATGCAATAAGACTTAATTATCTCTATTAGGAGGTAAACTATTGAGCATTTCTTGGTATTCTCGCCATGGGGGCAAAAAAGTATCCATGAGGGCGACAAATTTTTTACCATGATTGGCTTCTAGTAGGTGCGTCATTTCATGGACAACGACATATTCTAAGCATATTTTTTGTCTCTTTGCTAGTTCAGTATTAAGGCGAATATTGCCATGGGTAACATTACAACTGCCCCATTTTGTCTTCATTTGTTGGACAAAAAACCTGTTTACTTTTACTCCCATGATGGGTTGCCATTTTTCGATGAGGGGGGGAATAGCTTGTTTTAACTGCTCTCGATACCATTGCGCCATGATAGCTTGTTTTGTAAGGCGATCGCGCTGTGCCACTTCGTGATCGCACTCAGGAGGTATTTGTAATAAAATAGTTTTATGGCCGAGAGTTACCCTAGGTGCGTTATTTGATTCCATAATTTTCAGTAAATAACCCTCCCCCCAAAGATAATGGGTTTCCTCATCGATGTAGTGACGAGGTGCTTCCCTTGTGCGAGATTGTATGGCTTTTTGTTGTTTTTTTATCCATGGCAACTTTTTGAGGGCAAACATTCTTATGGTTTCCAGTGTCATGGTTTCTGGGGCGCAGATTAATATCTCTCCTTCGGGAGGGCGCACTTTGAGATACATATTTTTGATTTTTTTGCGCTCAAGGGCGATCGCAATGTCACCAACCTTAATACTTTTTTTCATCAAACTTTAATCATATTGGGTGGGCTATGCCCACCACAAAACAACAACTATACAGGACGATAAACACGATAATTAATACTAGGAAAAATATTATCAATGGCCTCTACCTTTTGCAACCAACCAGAATCAATTTCTCCGCTCCAAATATCCTCCTCCAACTTCTTCAACCGTAATAAATGACTTTTTGTCCGTTTTTCTGCATAGGGTACCATGGTACCAGTACGCATGATGAATGCCCAGTCAGAGGATTGAGCCAACAACAACTCCCTCGCGGCTTGGTTTAGGGCGCGCCATTCCAACTCATCCTTCGGCTCTTTAGTCGCCAAATTAATCATTTTTTCCGCCCCTTTGTGGAGGTGAGGATAAATCCAAGCATTGGTATGATTTAACCAATATTCATGGAAACCCTTATAACCCCAACTAGACTGAGAAGGAATCGCCACCTGTTGATTTGGATGTCCTTTTAGATAATCTGCAAGGTGAATCATATACAAAGTATCTTGGTCAAACCATGCCTTGCGGAAAAGGTAATCGATAAATTTAGGGCCTTCATACCACCAATGTCCATACAACTCCGCATCATAGGGAGAAACCACAATGGGCTCTCTTTGCATAATTCCCGCTAGGTGCTGAACCTGTTGCATTCTGTTATATAAGAAGTTTCCAGCGTGTTCGGCGGCTTTTTCATTGGCCCAATAAGGATCATAAAGCGCCTTGTCCGATAAACCTGCTTGACGACTGGTAATTTTGTGGTACTTTACCCCCACATTTTTCCGTTGTCCATTGGGCATGATATAGGGCTTGATATAGTCGTAGTCAGCTTCCCAACCAATATCTTTGTAAAACTCTCGATAAACTGGATCCCCAGGATAACCAACTTCCGATGACCACACCTGCTGAGAAGACTCATGATCCCTTCCAAATACTGCAACTCCCGTTTCGGTAAAAATGGGAGCATAGGTACCAAAACGAGGACGAGGACGGGCATAGAGCAAACCATGACCATCGGTAAGGAAGTAGCGTAAACCAGCATCCGCCAACATTCTTTCTAAGCCTTCAAAGTATGCACATTCGGGCAACCAAATCCCCCTAGGGCGAATGCCAAAGTTTTCTTCGTAATGTTCACAGGCTACTTCTATCTGCGCCCACACCGCTTGGGGGTACATCTTCATGAGGGGTAAATATCCGTGGGTAGCACCACAGGTAATAATTTCTAGGTTATTACTATCTTGAAATTCTTTGAAGGCACTAACTAAGTCTCCTTTGTAGTGTTCCCATACTTTGCGGGTTTCACTAAATTCTTGGGCATAGTATTCCGCAAGATATTTGATATGACCATTATCTTTATTATGATCTATTTCTTTTTGAACTAATTTTTCTAACTGAGTAAGATGTTCGTCATATCTTTCTTGGAGGAGTTTATCCCGTAGCATGGACACAAGAGGGGGTGTCATGCTCATGGTCATTTTAAAGTCAACGCCATCTCTTTTTAGTCCATTGAATACTTGTAACAGTGGTATATAAGTTTCGGTGATTGCTTCATACAACCACTCTTCTTCTAGGACGTAGTCACTTTCTGGATGGCGGACAAAGGGTAAGTGTGCGTGTAGCACTAAGGCAAGATAGCCAAGAGCCATAATTTGTCAATCACTATTTTTTTTGTACAGTTTAACAGTTTAATTTTTTACTGTTACTAGCAATATTAAGCGACTTTGAACATTTTTATCACTAAAAATTATTCCCTCTTTTGTCTTATTTTTTGGTTTTATTGTTTTTATTTTCTGGTTTCACCTATTTTTTTGTTGATCCCTTTTTGGTAGTTATGGGGGATCACTTATTTTTCTGCTTTCTTTTCTATGGTTTAAGCTCCTGCGGCGATCGTTTCGGCTCCTAGTTTTACCTCGATACCTTTGATATGTCTTACTAGCCAATGGGCTAATTCTTGATGGATTTGAAGGGCGATCGCGCAGCGCCACTTTGTGATCGCACTTTGTTGTTCAGGATTTTCTCGGTACTTAATTTGATACTTTTTGATGGTATCTAAAAATATAGCATCGGCTAAATCATTGATGGCATGAATTAACTCTTTATGATGAGTGTCAATGATTTTTACTCCAGTTTTCAAGGATTCGTTAAGTTCATATCTTTCCATGGTTGTTTTCCTAAATTTGCTCTATTTCTCAATGTTCGCAACAAAAAAAACTCGTGAACTGGTTTTAAACAATTAGGGCTAATTAGGTTTTATTGTTGTCATTTTTTTTCTGTTTTAGGACTTTGTTGGTTATCACTGATGAAATTATTTTTAGGGTCAAAATAGGATAAATTGTTTTTGGTTAAATTAAATTTTTAGCAATAATATTTTTAATATTTTTTTTATGTTTGTTTATTTCGTTTATCACCATTGACTTTTATGGATTAAATCTAAGTATTTTGTCATGGAATCATTGTCAATAACTATTGTCAATAAGCAAGATTAATTGAGAGAGGCTATATACATCTGAAGTTTTAACCTTGCTTTTTTATTGAGAATGGTATATGATGAAATGGTAACAGAGAGGTAAAAGTATGCAGGGAAATCAAGATGTTAAGGCTCAACTTAATACAGTCTTAAAGATTAAATTGACTGCGATTAACCAGTTTTTTTTACATGCTAGAATGTGCAAAAATTGGGGTTTAGATCGTTTAAATGGATATGAGTATAGTTACTCAATCAAGTTGATGAAACAGGCTGACAAAATTATTGAGCGTATTTTCTTTTTGGAAGGTTTACCTAATTTACAAGATTTGGGTAGTCTTTTGATTGGGGAGGATGTACCTGAAATTTTGGCTAATGATTTAACCCTTACTAGCAATATGGCGGAAAGTTTACGAGGTGCGATCGCCCTTAGCGAAAATCAACAGGACTATGTAACTAGGGATTTATTCCGAGATTTATTAGAAGAAGCCGAAGAGCAAATTGATTGGATTGAGTCTCAACAGTGGTTAATTCAAGAGTCAGGTTTACAGAATTTCTTACAGTCTATGATGTAGGTAATGGAAGCATTTAATGGTTCTATTCGTAGATAGTTTTATAAAGATAATAAAGAGGAAACAATGAAAGGTAGTAAAAAAGTTATCAAAGAGTTACAAAAGTTACTTCGTAGCGAGTTGTCAGCAAGGGATCAATATTTCACCCATTCTCGTATGTACCAAGATTGGGGCTTAAATAAACTTTATGAACGCATTGACCATGAAATGCAGGATGAAACCCAACACGCAGACATGATAATTAAGCGTATCCTATTTTTAGAAGGTTCTGTGGATCTGGGAGATCAGGCTGATTTGAATGTGGGTAAAACCGTTCCTGATATGCTCAAAAAAGATCTTGAGTTGGAGTATGAGGTCATCGGTAATCTTAAAAGTGCGATCGCCCTTTGTGAAGAACAACAGGACTACGTCACCAGAGATTTACTCCGTCAGATGTTGGATGATACCGAGCAAGATCATGCACACTGGTTAGAACAACAGTTATGGTTAATTGATAACCTTGGTTTACCCAACTACTTACAATCCCAAATGGGTTAATTGTTAATGTGAACTGCGATTTGGCGTAAGTGCGATCGCATCCTATGTTCCCAAAGGTAGATGCCTTGCCATGTTCCCAACAACAAATTACCCTGATTAACAGGAATAGTCAGGGAAGTATTAGTTAAAACCGAGCGAATGTGGGAGGGCATATCATCTGGTCCTTCTGCACTATGATAATATTCCGTAGCACTTTCAGGAACAAGTTTATTAAAAAAATTACTCAAATCCGTCAATACATCAGGGTCAGCATTTTCTTGGATAATTAAACTAGCACTGGTATGCATGATAAACACAGTACATAATCCCGTTTTAATGCCCGACTCCCCCACCATGGAAGCCACATCACGGGTGATATTATGTAAACATTTACCGCTGGTTTTGATTTTAAGGATGTTTTGATGACAAGCCATAGTATTAATTAATTATTTGCTCAGAGTAAATAAATCTCCAAGAATAATTAATAAAGGTATTTACTCAAACAGTTTAATAGAAAAAGACCATAAAATCCATAATCATTCATTACTCTAACATTGGTTACACAAACCTTTGGAATATTGCTCAAATAGCGAGATATAATTGTAAGCAAGAGCTTTGATTTTGCTTTGTGAAATGGAGAGTAGGATCAGGGTTAGCAAACAATAGTTAAGACATAGCATAAAATACCGTGACTGTAAAACCAGAATGGCTGAGGGTAAAAGCTCCTCAAATACAAAGAGTTGGTAGCGTAAAAGATATTCTTAGGGATTTAAGTTTAAATACTGTGTGTGAGGAAGCCTCTTGCCCTAATATAGGTGAGTGTTTCAATGCTGGTACTGCCACTTTTTTGATTATGGGGCCAGCTTGTACCCGTGCTTGTCCTTATTGTGACATTGACTTTGAAAAAGTACCCAAGGAATTAGATTCCACTGAGCCTTTAAGGTTGGCAGAAGCGGTTAAACGTCTCAAACTTAACCATGTGGTAATTACTTCTGTGAATCGTGATGATTTGCCTGATGGGGGGGCTAGTCAGTTTGTGGCTTGTATCGAGGAAACCCGTAAGTTATCTCCTAATACTACCATTGAGGTTCTAATTCCTGATTTGTGTGGTGATTGGGATGGTTTGGCAAAGATTTTAAGCGCTAACCCAGAGGTTTTGAACCACAATACGGAGACAATACCCCGATTATATCGTAAGGTGCGCCCCCAAGGGGAATATGGGCGATCGCTCGAACTCCTTGCCCAAACTAGAAAGTTAAACCCAAGTGTTTATACCAAGTCTGGAATTATGGTTGGCTTGGGGGAAAGTGATGAGGAAGTTAAACAAGTAATGCAGGATTTACGGGCCGTTGATTGTGATATTTTGACCATTGGGCAGTATTTACAACCTTCTTCCCATCATCTACAGGTAAAGGAATTTGTTACTCCTGAAATGTTTGATAGTTGGCGTGTTTATGGAGAGGAAATAGGATTTTTACAAGTGGTTTCAACCCCCCTCACCCGTAGCTCATATCATGCGGAGGAAGTGCGCAATTTGATGAAATTGTATCCTCGTACCATGGAAACGGTTAAGGGGTAAATGGATAATGAAAATATATTTCTAACTACTTCCTATGGCACATTTTGACATCCTTATCCTATCCAACGGCCCAGGGGAAATTGCCACTTGGGTTATACCTGTGGTGGAAGAAATCCAACGTCTTCTCGATGAAGGGTTTAAGGATGTTAGAGTGTCTGTTATTTTATCCCCTTGCCCGAATAGTACGGGGAATGAAGCTGATGTTGCCCTTCGTTGTGACGGCATTCATCGGGTACAGTCAGCGGCTCATTTTTTCAATTTTTTACTGTTTGGTAGGACGGTAGATAATTGGGATTGGTGTAAAAATGGCTTGGTTTTGTTTTTGGGTGGTGATCAATTTTTTACGGTGGTAGCTTCCAAAAGATTGGGTTATAAAAGCATTGTTTATGCGGAATGGGATGCCCGTTGGGCTAGTCGGATTGATCATTTTGCTGTCATGAATTCATCGGTAAGGGATAAGATGCCCCCTCGTTTTCATCATAAGGTGACGGTGGTGGGAGATTTGATGGCGGATGTGCCTGATCATGGAATTAATAACACTTCGTCACAATTTCATGTTGGTTTGTTACCCGGTTCTAAATCTAGTAAACTAACTCAAGGTGTTCCTTTTTTCAGTGCGATCGCCCATTATGTGTATAATAAAAATCCTGATATAAAATTTAGTATTCCTGTCGCTCCCACCATTTCTCCACAAATATTGGCTAGTTATGGAGATAAAAATAAAAATGAATTTGTTAATACTTTTACTGATTTAACTATAAAATTAGTAGATAATAAATCATTACAAATATCTGATAATTTAACTATCGAATTAATTACTAAATTTCCCTGTTACGAAGAAATAAAAAACTTTGATATTTGTATTACTACAGTGGGAGCAAATACGGCTCAACTAACATCATTAGGAGTTCCTATGATAGTTTTAATTCCCACTTATCAATTAGATGCGATGAAATCTTGGGATGGTATTTTAGGTATCTTGATGAATTTACCTTGGTTAGGAAACAACTTTGCAAAGTTAATTAACTGGCTCATAATTAAATATACTATTAAAAATAAGAGGTTATATGCTTGGCCTAATATTTGGGCAAAAAAAGAAATTGTCCCCGAATTAATTGGTCATTTAAAGGTAGATAACATAGGTGATCTTATTTTAGATTATTACAACAATCCTCAAAAACTAGAGAACATAAAAAAAGATTTATCCTCTGTCACTAAAAGTAAGGGCGCTCGTAGAAAAATAGCAAACTTAGTTATTCAATACATTAACCAAAACAAAGACTAACATTGTTTTCTTCTTGGCTTTCCTCTTTTTTGTAACAAAATTTTAAAAAATCGTTTTTTATTATTGACTTTTGATTCTCGGTATGGGATTATCGTAATGTCTTTAATATAATAAAAATCTGTACCTTCATAAATAGTCACTAAGATTTCTATTATGGTATAAGCATACCATGAATCGGGTGCATAATTATCAAAAGACAAGGATTTTTTTTAAAATAAAAGATTATTCCCATAATCGGCGCCCTTGGCTACCCTTAAAGCGAGAGTGAGTATCCCGTAGTAAATCTGGAATAGATAAATTTTCGGGGCATCTAGGTAAACAATCCCCACAATCGGTACATTTATCACCCTTGTTTCCCCAAAACCAATGACCTGCATTTTCAAACATTTGGTAACGATAACTAGCAAAATCCGTCATATCCAAACCAACACCCAAATTTCTGAGACGTAATACCTCTGGGATATTGATATTCTCAGGACAGGGTAAACACTGATAACATTGGGAACATTTTTGAGTGGTTAAGGTGCGCTGTAAATTTTGTTCTATATTATTAAAACTTCTTTTCTCCTCATCGGTTAAAGGATAATCATTGTCTGCAACTTCTAAAGGAGTTAATAACTCTTGTGGATTAGCAGCCCCAAGGCTAAGGGTTGTAATAGCTGGGTTATCTAGTAAAAATCGATAATTTAACTCTAGGGGAGTAAAAGGTTGACATAAATCTTTCAGTTTTTGGGGTGGTTGATACAACATCCCTCCTTTATCTGCGGGGGAAATAATAAAGATGCCTAAGTCTTTCTTTTTTGCTAATTCAATAATGGGATAGTTTCGCTGAAAAAAATAATAGTAATGAAGGTTAACAAAGTCGAATAAACCTGTTTGGATAGTTTTTGTTATTATCTCTAAACTTCCATGGGTAGAAAAGCCTAAATATTTTATTTTGCCTTCTTTTTTAGCATCTAATAACCTATTGATATAACTGTCAGGCTCTAGTAATTGTTGATAGTGTTTTTCTGTATTAATGCCGTGGATAGCTAAACAGTCAATATAGTTTGTTTGTAAATTATTAAGAGATTCTTCTATGGAAGACTTATCTATATTTTGGCAATCTGATGGGGTTAACTTGGTAGTAACAATAATATCTTGACGACTAATGTTAGAAGTCTTTAAAAAGTTTCCAAAATATTGTTCACTTTTACCATAAGCCCTTGCCGTTTCAAAGTGATTTATTCCTAATGCTATGGCTTTATTAACTGTTTCAAATAATTGTTTTTCGGAGTAGCAACAACGCATTAATCCTAAAGAAAAAACCGATATATTTAAGTTAGTTTTGCCAAACCTTCTATATTTCATTGATTAATAAGACTAAATAGACTTTAAAGAAAAGTTATGGAAGGAAAAATATATAGCAATTATTATGGTTACGGGTTACAAAATAATCCCCCTAAATCCCCCACAAATTCGGGGGACTTGAGAATAATAAATGTATCTCATAATTCTAAAAAACGCTATAATCAATAAAATAAAATTAAAAAAAATTGCGATAGATAACCTGTTAAATTTGTATGACTATCAATCATGTAACAAGGGGTTTTAATCCCTTGCTTTCAATCCTAATTATGGAATATCTATCTAAAAAGTAGAGCCATTCCAATCCCACATTGAACCTTTAGCATCGGCAAATTCAATATAAATACGGTTTAAATCAATGTGTAATTGTTGATTTATTTCATTACAAAAATCTTGACTCATTGCTTTAGTTTGATTAGGCGACATAGTACCAACACTCTTTATTTCTACATAACAAACAGGCTCAAATGTTCCTCCAAAAGTCATATTTGTATTTTGTTCAAAAGCTGTCATTACGTAAGATTCTGGTTTACTTAAATGTTTTGCCAGTTTAGCTGATAAAGTAGTCAATAATTTTTGTATTTGGTTTTCTTCGATGTTACTTATGGATGATTGAACTTTGATTAATGGCATAATTATTAAAAACTGTTTTACTTTTTATATCTTATCCTTATAATTGCTTTTTAAAGATAACTCATCGTTGAATAATTTATGTAATCCTGTTTGAATATTACTATTTATTTCTTTGCTTTATGGTCAATGTTTGATTGTTTAGTATCTTTAGTAACTTTCACTTTTGTAAGAGAAAATTATAATTTATGATGAATTGGGGAAGCAAGATAAGTTAAACCTAAAAGAATACCCATTTGCTCATTACCATTTACATCTAAATCACTGTGACATAAAAAGATTTTATCAGTGGCACGGGATAATAAATCATGGATAACTCGATCAATTCTTTCCTTTTCTTGTTTTTCTTGATATTCTATGGTTAAGGGTTTTTTATTCCACCCCCTCAGAAAAAGAGGAGAAGCGAACAATTCAGCGGCGCCTCCTTTACTCCAAAGATTTGAACTTATATCAAGCCAAAATTGCCAAGGATGACTTTGGTTAGAAGTACGATATTGATAAATGGTAGCGAGGGTAATTCCTTTTTGTTTTTTCTCTTGCAATAAAGGGTTAATAGGATAAGGGTTGGCGGTAATGGTGCCTTTTCGCAGGAGAATGATAAATTCTGTTAGACATTGGATAGTTTGTTTTTCTTTGCCTAATCGGTTTTGAATTGCCCAGAAGTGGGAAGCGGTTTGTTTAAATTCTCGTAGGTTGTTTATCTGGGTGTAGGTAAGAGATTTAATGTCATGGAAATATTGTTGATTGATTTTATCGATGACGGCGAGGGGAGACAGTTTTTTGGCTTTGGTTTCTTGTTTGAGTTGATTAACCCAGTCTCTAATTTTGTTGTAGGCGATAAAGGTTTTGTAACCAAGACGCTCTCCTGATGTAAAATTATCGATAGATAAGAGAAGGGGTGATTCTATATCAATGTGATAGCAATAATCGGCTAATAGTCCAGCCCTAATGGGATCAATGTCGGGTTGTAAGCCCCATTCCGTGCTACATTTGGGGGATAATACTGTTAACATCTCCGCTATCATATCCCTTTCAATTAGTCTCCCATTGCCCCCAAAAATCAATCCTAGGAGGGTTAAATGCGATCGCACTAGGGGGGAGGCGATAAGGGGACGTTTCTCCTGTAAAGGCTCTACAGGGATGTTGTTTTCTTGGAAAAAATGAAGAAAATTAAAACGGGCAACTTCATCTAAACCAGGGGCAATAATGGCAACATCTGCGGGGTTAATTTTTCCTTGTTGAATATTATCAATTATAAAATCTGCTACTTCCTGAATTAATTGTGCTCTTGCCCTAGTTTTTATAGAAAAAACATTTTCATAATTATCTCCATCGGGAGTATTTTCTTCCATTAAGAGTTTGACAGAAGATTCTAGTTTCTTCAACCCATTATCAATAGGGAATACGGTTAAAAATTCCTGCTCACAATCTTGGGCAATAGTTTTTAAATAATCTGGATCTGCATTTAATCCTAAACGCACTTTTCCTTTATTATTATAAGTAAAAGCACATCTATAATTATTGGAGAGAAAAAACTTAAATAAGTCTCCCATGGTAGCAGGAAAATTGTCTAAATCATCAGCAAAAACAGCACCATATCTATTCAATAAACTCTTTTGATACTCCAGATTAGGTAAAAGATAACGCCAGTAAAGTTCATAAATAATCCCATAGCTTAATAAACCATTGTCTAAACACCATAAACGCCATTGTAATAAGAGTTTATCAATGGTTTGCCATAAGTCACCATTTATATTATCTAGTAAAAATATTTCTCCCTTTTCTAAATTACTAGAAATATCTTCTGGAGGAATTCCCGCCATTCCAGCTAGTTGTAATAAGTCTAGTAAACGACGGACAAAAATAGACTCATTGCCAAATAAAGATAGTATATCTACGGTAATATATTCACGCCATAATTGTGATGCTAATTCTTGCTCGGTTTCAGGATATAAACGAATGGGAAATAAACTTTTTATATTTAACTGTTTTGCTATTAAAGGAAAAAATAACTCCACTTCATTCATCATAAAAGCTGAAGGGGTTTTTATCTCAATAGTACAATTGAGTGTTTCAGTGTGACTAAAAATTAACTCCTGTAAATTAATTCTTTTGTCTCTATTGAAAGCCAAAATAAGAGGTGGTTTTAGTAAGGGTGTAGATTGTTGTTTACTTTCTTTTTTTATCCATTGTGTCAGTTGACTAACCAATGCTGTGGTTTTGCCACCACGACTATTTCCTTCTATCCAAAGAGCATTATTTTGTGTCATTAATTTTAAAAAATCTTCTAACTTTGACTAAGTTGTGACAAATTATTTTTCAACCACCATGAATCATATTTACGATTGGTTTTAATTTCTAATAAGGTAATTCCTTGAGAGGGTAAATTTTGAATACTATTTATTAGTTGTGACCAGTTTTCGATTAGTTTATATTTTACACCATAGGTTTTACTTAAATTTTCAAAATCTATTTGTTGGGGCGTAGCAAAATATTCTTCAAAAATGTTTTCAAATTCGGCAATGGGTAACATTTCAAAAATCCCTCCTCCATCATTATTCACTAAGATAATGGTTAGATTTCCTGATAAGTTTTTGCTCATTAAAAATCCGTTGGTATCATGTAACAATGCCAAGTCACCTGTTAATAATACTGCTTGTTTCTTTTCTTGGGCAATGCCTAGGGCGGTGGATAAAGTGCCATCAATACCGTTAGCGCCACGACTAAAGTAAACATCTCTTTCGGCTTGATTAGTTTGCCAAAAATATTCAGCATATCTCACGGACATACTGTTGGCGATGAAAATAGGTATCTGGGGAGGTAAGTTTTGAGATAACAGCCATGATATTTTACCTTCAAATAATTCTTCATGGTTATCCATGATAGTAGTAAGGTTTTGTTTAATTTTTTGGTCAATTGTTAACCATTTACTGAGGTAGTCTTGAGGTTTTTTTTCTGAGATATGGGATAAAGTTTGTTTAATATTTTTTACTAACTCAATAATACTAATTCTGATGGGCTGACTGTTGCTATGAATAGCATCTAAGTTGTCGTCAGTGGGGGTAATAATATAGGTTAATGTTTTGTTTTCTGTTAGCCATCTTCTTAATTCTTTACTGGTAGGATATTCTCCTATTAAGATAACTATTTCTGGTTTTAATATGTCTCGATATTCTTGATTTCTTAAAATAGTGTCGTAGGTAGAAATTAAGTTTTTATTATGGTGAGAGTAGTTTCTGATGGGGGATAGGGCTTCTGATAATACGGGAAAATTTAATTTTTGAGATAAAAGTGCGATCGCACTGGTGTACAATACAGAGTTATCAGGGCAATCTACCCCCGCAATAATTATTCCTTTTTGATACTTTTGCCATTGAGAGAAAATTGCTTCATAATCTCCACTATAGTTAATTTTAAAAGAGTGATGATTTATATTTTTAAGTAAAATTTTATTCTCAATTGCTTCTTTTTCTGATTCAGTATAATTTAGTTGTTTAATAGGTGCTAAAGGTTCCCGAAAAGGCACATTAAAATGGACAACTCCCCTCATAGGATAGATAGTTTTTCCCCATCCATGAATAATATTTTGTCGAAGATAAAAAAGCATTTCTAAATCCATTGATGGTAATGATAATTCTGTTTGCCATCGGGGATAATTACCATATAAATTCACTTGATTAATAGTTTGCCCTGCGTGACATTCTCTTAGTTCTGGAGGGCGATCGCCTGTTAAAATAATTAAAGGAATATGACTATATTTAGCTTCAATTACCGCAGGAAAAAAATTAGCTCCCGCCGTGCCAGAAGTACAAACTAATGCCGTGGGTTTACGGCTACTTTTGGCAATACCAAGGGCAAAAAAACTTGCCGAACGCTCATCCAAAACAGAAATTGTTTTTATGGTAGGATGTTGAGCAAAGGCAATGGTTAAAGGAGTAGAACGAGAACCGGGGCATATGACAGCATTTTCTAATCCTAATTTAGCAAAAGTATCAACTATTAAAGAACTCCAAACAGTATTGATATTACGAAAATCTAAACTCATTATTTAAAATAAATTTATCCTATTTATTAATAATTTATTTTACCATATATATTGTATTAGCAATAACTATTTAAATTTTATTGTTCTAAGAAAAACTGATCACAAAAAATATTTTTAACTATGCAAAGTTATCTTCAAGATAATATTCTTTATATCAAGAAAAAAGATCTTCCTGAATATAAAAAAAATGCTTCTATTGTGAGAAATAATTATTTCTGGGCTTTAAAATCTATTAGTGGGTATTCTCCCCCTTCTAAAGACTGGGAATTTGAAGAAGAAGTATGGTTTGCCCTCTCTCGAATGTTACTATTTTTCACTAATTCAGGTTATCTTGGCTATAGTGAGACTATTTTAGAGTTTTCTGAAGATACTATTATCCCCGATGTCTTACGACAAGTATCTAGCAAATTATAAATTGGGGGTTACTAAATTTAGTTTAATGGGGAATAGGCAATAGTAACAGTATTTTAAATATAATTCAACAATATTCCATAATTAAGTAACTTCATAAATTAGGGGATTTAGAAAGCAAAATTTGAGCTATTTAGATAATCTAATCTTTTATTTTAATAAGTAGCTAGGCAAACACGAAATAAATTTAATTATCCATATCAATTATCCATTATTAATTATTTATCATGGCAACTTTTTTACGTCCTCTCAGTTATAAACATCAGTGGCTGTATGATACTATCTCTCGTTTAGCCGCTTTACCCGTAGGAGGAGAGAAAAGATTTCGTAATTTAGCCCTGCAAAATATTACCCTAGAAAAAAATACAAAAATCCTAGACTTATGTTGTGGTAAAGGGCAGACTACTAAATTTTTGGTGCAACATTCCCACGAAGTGACAGGGTTAGATATATCTCCTTTTGCCCTAGAGGAAGCGAAAAAAAATGTACCTCAAGCAGAATATGTGGAGGGTTTCGCCCAAGAAATGCCTTTTAGTGCGAATAAATTTGATATTGTTCATACTAGCGTAGCTTTACATGAAATGAACACGGAAGAGTTAACGCAGATTTTTGCAGAGGTTTATCGAGTTTTGAAACCTAACGGAATTTTTACTTTTATTGATTTACATAAGCCCCATAATCTTCTTTTTATCCCCGGATTAAATATTTTTATGTGGTTGTTTGAAACTGAAACGGCATGGCAATTAATCAAGACTGATTTACCGCAAATGTTACGGAGTCAAGGTTTTAAAGTTATTACTAAAAAGTTTTATGGTGGTGGTAGTTTACAGGTAATTCAGGCTCAAAAATAAGCTAATAAAAAGGAGTTATTATTTATGGATATTAATACTAGAAGTCCTCAAACTTTCGCTGATTATGCCTATAGTGCGATCGCCCTTAGTACGAAAAAAATAATTAAAAATGAAAAGGGAGTTTTAGCTGATGAAGATCCAGAATATGTACATCAAATGAGGGTAGGATTAAGAAAATTAAGAAGTGTGTTAATAGGCTTTTCTCCCGCTTTAGATTTACCGAAGATAGTAGAGGAAAAAAGCATAGGCAAAATCGCTCAAATTTTAGGAAAAAAAAGAGACAATGATGTTTTAAAAGAAAATTTACTTAAATACTATTATGACTTTCTTAATGACTCTGAAAAAGAAATTTGTCAACAGTTTATTGAAAAATTAGAGGAGAAAAATAAAGGCTGTCAAAAAAACATCATCAAAACATTAAAGGGGAAAGAATATATAGAAATAAAGGTTTCCCTAAAACAATGGTTAAAAAAACCTCAGTTTAATCTAGTGGCTTCCGTACCCATCGAGAGGGTTGCCAACCATCTTATTTCCCCCCAAGTAAGTCATTTATTATTACAATCAGGATGGTTAGTTGGTACTCAAATAAATGAAAAAAATCAAATTATTGTAAAAGAAAACTATAACCTTGAAGAAGTAGATAGTTTATTACTATACCATGAAGAAATTATCCATAATTTACGGAAAGAAGCAAAAAAAACTCGTTATCAAATGGAACTATTAACTAACTGTTATGGACAGTCCTATGATGATTTTTTGCAGTTGGTAGTACAAGCACAAGAAATTTTAGGTAATATTCAAGATAATACAGTTTTAATCGGCACAATAAAAAAAATAATTGGTAAAAATTGGAGGAAAAAACTACCTAGTTTAAATAATTTAATTATCAATAATCAACGGCAGCAATGGATGAATTGGCAGAAAATACAAAGGATATTTTTGTTAGAGATGAAAACCTTAAATTTGCACGAAATATTTAGTTTATAATTACTGCTCCTATGGTAAATAATAGGTGTTAATAATTAAGAATGAATAAATAATATTTATTTCTTTTTGCTTTTTACTAACTATTTATTATCAATAATCCATTATCCATTATCCATTATCATTTCTTGCTTTGCCCTTGGTTGGTTAAAATAAAGAGAAAAGCCATAAGATAACTAAATTTAATAAACTAAATGTCTGCAACTACAAGCCATAAAAAAGCCAAAGCCCTCAAAGCAGGTAGTCGTCGCCCCGCTAAAGAGTTGTGTAGTGAGTGTGGGTTGTGTGATACCTACTATATCCATTATGTAAAAGAAGCCTGTGCTTTTATTCATCAACAAATTGCGGAGTTAGAAACCCAAGCCCATGGGTGCTCTCGGGATTTAGATAATGAAAATGAAGTTTATTTTGGGGTGCATCAACAGATGATTACAGCCCAGAAAAAAGAACCCATCGAAGGGGCGCAATGGACAGGAATTGTAAGTGCGATCGCCTGTGAAATGTTAACCCAAGGGCTAGTAGAAGGGGTTGTATGCGTCCAAAATAGCGAAACAGATCGTTTTCAACCTAAACCCATAATTGCCACCACTACAGAGGAAATTTTGGGGGCGAGGGTAAATAAACCCACCCTTTCTCCTAATCTATCCGTATTAGAACAAATCGAACGCTCAGGGATGAAACGGCTATTGGTGATTGGGGTAGGCTGTCAAATTCAAGCCTTGCGAGAAGTAGAAGATAAGTTAGGTTTAGAAAAACTCTACGTTTTGGGTACACCCTGCGTTGATAACGTTACCCGTGCGGGATTACAAAAATTTTTAGATACCACCAGCGATTCTCCTGATACCGTGGTAGCTTACGAGTTTATGCAAGATTTTCGGGTACATTTTAAACATGAAGATGGACGGGTGGAAAAAGTACCTTTCTTTGGTTTAAAGACTAATCAGTTAAAAGATGTGTTTGCCCCTTCTTGTATGACTTGTTTTGATTATGTCAATTCCTTAGCCGATTTGGTGGTAGGTTATATGGGTTCGCCTTTTGGTTGGCAATGGATTGTGGTAAGGAATGATACGGGGCAGGAGATGTTAGATTTAGTGCAAGAGCAACTAAAAACTCAACCTGTGATGTCTAAAGGCGATCGCACTCAGGCCGTCCAAAACAGCATACCAGCCTATGATAAAGGGGTTACATTACCCATGTGGGCAGCAAAATTAATGGGGGTAGTAATCGAAAAAGTAGGCCCCCAAGGCTTGGAATATGCCAGATTTTCCATTGATTCCCACTTCACCCGCAACTATTTATACGTCAAGCGTAACTATCCTGAAAAACTAGAAGCCCACGTACCTAATTATGCAAAAAAAATTGTATCTCAATATAAATTACCTAAAGATTGAGAAATTCAAATTTACCATGTAGAATTGCAGAAATATAGCATTTTTTAGATAAATCGTCATAGAATGATGATGCTTCAACGATAACGATAAATGGAGCGTGAACAAAAGATAACAAGGCTAAACAAGACACATTGAAGATAGATTTAATTGTCCATTATCCATTGTCAATTGTTCACCGTCCATTGCTTGATAATTAACTATTGATATAAATAAGATGGAAAACCGCACCAAGGCACTAATTACAGGAATAACAGGGCAGGATGGCTCCTATTTAGCAGAATTACTCCTAAGCAAAGGCTATGAAGTCCATGGCATTATCCGCCGTACCTCCACATTTAATACTGACAGAATCGATCATATTTATCAAGATCCTCATCAGCCCGATGCTCAATTGTTTCTCCATTACGGAGACTTAACCGATGGTACTACTTTAAGGCGAATTTTAGAAGAAGTACAACCCGACGAGGTTTATAACCTTGGGGCGCAATCCCACGTTAGAGTTAGTTTTGATGCCCCAGAATTTACCGTAGATACCGTAGCCATGGGTACCCTCCGACTTTTAGAAGCCATCCGAGACTATCAAAATTATCATGATACCCAAGTAAAATATTATCAAGCAGGGTCATCAGAAATGTTTGGTAAAGTGGTAGAAGTTCCTCAAAAAGAAACCACTCCCTTTTATCCCCGTAGCCCCTACGCCTGTGCCAAAGTTTACGCCCATTGGCAAACCGTTAACCATCGGGAATCGTATAATATGTTTGCCTGTAACGGCATTCTTTTTAACCATGAAAGCCCCCGCCGTGGAGAAACCTTTGTAACTCGTAAAATTACAAGGGCGATCGCCCGTATCGTCGCAGGGCAACAAAAAGAACTATTTTTAGGAAACCTAGACTCCAAAAGAGATTGGGGCTACGCAAAAGACTATGTTGTGGCTATGTGGTTAATGTTGCAACAGGAAAAACCCGATGATTACGTCATCGCCACAGGAGAAACCCACTCCGTCAAAGAATTTTTAGAACTAGCCTTCAACTACGTTAACTTGAAATGGGAAGACTATGTACGCTTTGACGAACGTTATTTACGCCCCGCCGAAGTTGACTTATTAATCGGAGATCCTACAAAATCAAAAGAAGTCTTGGGGTGGAAACCCTCCGTTACCTTCCCCGAATTAGTCGCCCTCATGGTTGATGCTGACTTAGAAGCCTTCGGTTTAAAAACCCAAACAGGAGTACCCGTAAAAGATCAAGCCTATATCCGTCATGGCGTTTTACACAACGTTAATTAAATTTTATTGATGTCAATTATCAATTATCCATTATCAACTATCAATTAACTCCCCATGATTGAATTAACCAACAAAAAAATATTAGTAACCGGAGGCTCCGGATTTCTTGGAAAACAGGTAGTAGCCGAACTACTAAAAGCAGGGGCTACCATGGATCATATCACCATTCCTCGCTCCAAAGATTGTGACCTCACCATCTGGGAAAACTGCCAAAAAGCCGTAGAAAATCAGGACATCGTAATTCACCTCGCCGCCCATGTAGGGGGTATTGGTTTAAACCAAGCCAAACCAGCAGAACTGTTTTACGATAACCTCATGATGGGGACGCAACTTATCCACGCTTCCTATCAAGCAGGGGTAGAAAAATTTACCTGCGTTGGCACCATCTGTGCCTACCCTAAGTTTACCCCCGTACCTTTTAAGGAGGAAGACTTATGGAATGGTTATCCCGAAGAAACCAACGCCCCCTATGGTATCGCTAAAAAAGCCCTTTTAGTACAACTAGAGTCCTACCGCCAACAATATAACTTTAACGGTATTTACCTACTGCCCGTTAACCTCTATGGCCCCGAGGATAACTTTAACCCCGAAAGTTCTCATGTAATACCAGCCCTAATTAAAAAAGTCCATGAAGCCTTACAAAAAGGAGAAAAAGTAATTCCCGTTTGGGGTGATGGTAGCCCTACCCGTGAATTTTTATACTCCAATGATGCAGCGAGGGGTATTGTCATGGCAACTCAGTTATATAATTCCCCTGAGCCAATTAATTTGGGTACTAATTTTGAAATTTCCATCAAAGATTTAATTGAGTTAATCTGTGATTTGATGGGTTTTGAAGGGGAGTTGGAGTGGCAAACCGATAAACCCAATGGGCAACCCCGCCGATGTTTAGATACTTCTAAGGCAAAGGAGACTTTTGGTTTCACTGCTAATATGGAACTACGTCAGGGGTTGAAAAATACCATTGATTGGTATGTTAGTAATTGATAATTGAGAATTGAGAATTGTAGAGTTTGAATCTTTTACAGTAGTATCGGTTGCCCTCATACTTCTAATATCAAGTCCGCTTGATCACTTACAAATTATTAGTGTTAAAATCTTAGTTCAATTTATTGAACGAAATAATATTAGCCGTGTAATTCATTACACGGTGGGGTGACAGGGAAGACTGTATCTCCATCAGAAAAACCTCAATCTTAATCAAAATAATGGCAATAAAAAGATCATCATCTCAGGATAAAAAAGAGCGTTTACCCCTTCAGCGTAAGAGTAAATTTCAAGCTCCTTCCTCGGAGGATATGGATATTTTATTGCCTCAACAAATTGCGGAAGATGGGGAGCAAAATGAGGATAAGATTAGACCTCAAAAATTGGCTGATTATATTGGCCAGAAAGATTTAAAAGGGGTGCTAAACATTGCGATCGCAGCGGCGAAACAACGCCAAGATCCCTTAGATCATATCCTATTATATGGTCCCCCCGGACTGGGTAAAACCACCATGTCCCTAATTTTAGCTTCGGAAATGGGGGTAAACTGCAAAATTACCGCAGCCCCAGCCCTCGAGCGCCCTCGGGATATTATCGGCTTATTAGTCTCTTTACAAGCAGGGGATATTTTATTTATCGATGAAATTCATCGTCTCAATCGGGTAACGGAGGAATTACTGTACCCTGCCATGGAAGATAACAGGTTAGATGTAACCATCGGGAAAGGGCAATCGGCAAAAATTCGTAGTATTCCCCTAAAACCCTTCACCCTCATCGGTGCCACCACCAAAATCGGTTCATTAACTTCCCCCCTGCGCGATCGTTTTGGCTTGATTCAAAGGTTACAATTCTATCAACTCGATGAATTAACGGAAATCGTCAAAAGATCTGCCCAAATATTCGATGTTAATATTGATGAACAAGGGGCGCAAGAAATTGCCCGTCGCTCGAGGGGTACTCCCCGCATCACTAATCGTCTTTTGCGCAGGGTGAGGGATTTTGCTCAGGTAAAAGGTGTTAAAAAAATTGACCAAAACACCGCCAGTGAAGCCCTTGACCTTCATAATGTTGATCGCCTAGGGCTAGATTGGACAGATAGACTGGTACTTTCCACCATCATAGAACAGTTTAACGGTGGCCCAGTAGGGCTAGATGCGATCGCCTCTGCCACAGGAGAAGACGCAAAAACCATCGAAGAAGTTTACGAACCCTACCTATTACAAATCGGCTTTATCAACCGTACCCACCGAGGAAGAATCGCCACGGAAAAAGCCCAAGAACATTTATTACAAATATAGTCAAGCACAATTCAGGATTTTACTGGCGTGGATGATGGGATTGAATTTGAACCCCATCCCAAAGACTTCCCTAATTGAAAACCCATAGAGCTTAACATTACTTTACAATAGAGATTAAAGGAATAAAAAAAATCTGAGCATCAATAATGTTGAACTATCAAACATGGCAATGGCGGGGTTATAACATCGGCTACCAATCCTACGGAAAAAAAGAAGGCCCTGCGGTGGTGTTAGTCCATGGCTTTGGAGCAAACTGTGGTCATTGGCGCAAAAATATCCCCGTCTTAGGGGAAGACTTTAATTGCTATGCCTTAGATTTAATAGGCTTTGGGGCATCCGCAAAACCCGAACCCGATGACGATATTAGCTACACTTTCGACACATGGGCGCAACAGGTAGCAGATTTTTGTAAAGAAATAGTCGGTAGCCCCGTATATCTGGTGGGTAACTCCATCGGTTGTGTGGTGATAATGCAAACCGCCGTAGATTTTCCTGACCTAGTATTGGGCATTGCCGCCCTAAATTGTTCCCTCCGATTGTTACATGAGAGCAAAAGAAAAAGTCTTCCTTGGGTGCGTAATGTAGGGGCAACAGCCATGCAAAAAGTATTAAAAAATAGAGCCATTGGTAATTTTTTCTTTCAACAAATCGCCAAGCCCAAAGTTATTCGCAGAATTTTATCCCAAGCCTATCGCCGTAGTGATGCCATTACCGATGATTTAATTGAGTTAATCTATCAACCCTCTCAAGATGTAGGTGCGGCGGCGGTATTTCTTGCTTTTACGGGATACTCAGGGGGGCCATTGGCGGAGGAATTATTACCTATTTTGCCCTGCCCTGCGATCATTTTATGGGGTACAGAAGATCCATGGGAACCCATTGAGATGGCGAAAGAATGGGCTAATTTTGCCACAGTGAAACGGTTTATTCCCCTCGAAGGTTTAGGGCATTGCCCCCAAGATGAAGCCCCAGAGGTGGTAAATCCTATTTTGAAAAATTGGATTATAGATAGCGAAAAATTACAACCGTTACAGGTTTAATTATCCATGGTGAGAGTTAGACTATTTTTTCTTAGTTTGTCGATTTTTGGTTTTGTAATATATTATATTTAGGGTTATTACTGAGTTACTAAGGTTATGGGACAATTAGAATACAAGCCAAATGTGCGCACTTGCGGAATAAATTTAAATCATTGGTATGTGGTAGCTAGATGTGTAGAAGTTACTGACAAACCTGTTAGTGTAACCCTTTGGCATAATGAAATTGTCCTTTTCCGAGATAGCCAAGGAAAAATTAATGCTTTGGAAGATCGTTGTCCTCATCGTCAGGTAAAATTGAGTGCGGGGAAGGTGGTGAGTGATAGTGTGGAATGTGCTTATCATGGGTGGCGATTTGATGAGGGAGGAAGTTGCTCTTTTGTACCTTACCTTGAAGAAAAGCAAAAGTTACCTAGTTGCAAAATTAAAAGTTATCCTGTCCAAGAGTTGGATGGTTTTATCTGGTTATTCCCGGGGGATGGAAATAGTGATGCGGTTAGCCCCATGGGTTTACCTGAGTGGGAGCATTTAAATTATATTGCTAGTGTGGCCCAAGTTGATTGCCCGGGGCATTATTCTTATTTAATTGAGAATTTGATGGATATGCACCATGGACATCTACACGACAACTATCAGGCGTGGGCTTCAGCTACTCTGAATAAAATTGATGTGAGTGATACGAGGGTGGATGTGTTATATGATGCCCAGAGTTATTATCGCATTGACAAAATTTGGTCTATTTCTCAGCTGTTTTTCCCTTCATTACGGAAGTTACACCCCGAACCTTTGAGGGTTAGTTATGTTTATCCCCATTGGAGTTCTAGTTTAGGGCAAGATTTTAGAATCTATTGTCTTTTTTGTCCTGTGAATGAAACTACGACGAAGGCTTATTTGATTCATTTTACTTCTTTGGAGTCTTTTTGGCGTTTACATAAGTTGCCTGTGTGGTTTAGACGGTTTATAAAAGATAGTCTTTTTAATGCGGCTAAGGGTTTATTACAGGGGTTAATTGTTCAGGATGTGGAAATGATTATCCAAGAGCAAAAGGCTTTTAATGAGAATCCTTTACAGCGTAATTATGAGTTAAATCGTGCGATCGCCAAGGTGCAACAGTTGATCATCACTCAGTTTACAAAGACGATTGACAATAACTAATTATTATCTTTTCCCTGTTCCCTATTCCCCTTTCCTTCGATTTCCTCGATGATTTTCGCCCATGCCTGGGAGGGATTTTCAGCTTGGGTAATGGGACGCCCAATTACTAAATAATCAGCTCCAGAGGCGATCGCCCTTGCGGGGGTCATAATACGCTCTTGATCGCCTTTTACTGCCCATGCAGGACGCACCCCAGGGCATACGAGAATAAAATCATCTCCGCATACTTCCTTTAACTTTGATGCTTCTTGGGGAGAACATACCGCCCCATCCATACCTGATTCTTTGGCCAGTAAAGCATTATTTAAGGCATATTCAGGCAGTTCTATGGGAACTTTGAGGTCAAAGGCGAGTTGACGACTACTAATGCTCGTCAGAACGGTAATTGCGAGAAGTTTTGGGTGACCCTGCCCCCCTTCCAAAATGACTTCCTTCGCTGCTTTGAGGGCTTCCCGTCCTGCGGTGGCGTGGATGGTGAGTAAGTCCACATCATATTTTAAAACTGATTTTGTGGCGTTTTTGACGGTGTTGGGAATGTCATGAAATTTGAGATCGAGAAATATTTTTTTACCTTCATCCTTGAGGAATTGTAATACTTCGCCCCCCGTAGCAACAAACAACTCTAACCCGACTTTCCAAAAATTGACCTCGGGTAAACTACGGATAAGGGAGATCGCACTTTGTGCATCGGGAACATCTAAAGGAACAATAATTTTATCGCTAGGACTTTCCATATACAAACCAACTAAAACTAGACCATTTTACCAGAAATTGAGAGATAGGAGGATGGAGACATAACGGCAATAAAAGTAAATAATTGTTGGCGTTGTTTAATGACAGTGTGAAATGTTATTGAATCACAATCAACATTCAATATTTAAAATATTATTACTATTCCCCGTTCCCTGTTCCCTATTCCCTTGCCTAAAATATCGCTTGTCAAGGATAATAGATATATTAAGAGCAGTTCGTAAAAATAATTATTATGAGTAAAGGAACACTATTCGATAAAGTTTGGGATTTGCACACCGTTGGAACATTACCCTCTGGACAAACTCAATTATTTATCGGTTTACATTTAATTCATGAAGTAACCAGCCCCCAAGCCTTTGCAATGTTGAGAGAAAGGGGTTTGAAAGTCTTATTTCCCGATCGCACCGTCGCCACAGTAGATCACATCGTACCCACCGAAAGCCAAGCGCGCCCTTTTGCTGATACCCTCGCCGAAGAAATGATCCAAGCCTTGGAAAATAACACCAAGGAAAACGGCATCAGATTTTACAACACCAACTCAGGAAATCAAGGTATCGTCCACGTAATTGCCCCCGAACAAGGTTTAACCCAACCCGGCATGACCATTGCCTGTGGTGATTCCCATACCTCCACCCATGGAGCCTTCGGTGCGATCGCCTTTGGTATTGGTACATCCCAAGTCAGAGACGTATTAGCCTCCCAAACCCTCTCCCTCACCAAACTAAAAGTAAAAAAAATTGAAGTCAATGGCACCCTACCCCAAGGAGTTTACGCCAAAGACGTAATCCTTCATATCATCCGTAAACTAGGAGTAAATGGCGGTGTAGGCTATGCCTACGAATACGCAGGAACAACCTTCGAACAGATGAGCATGGAAGAAAGAATGACAGTCTGTAATATGTCCATTGAAGGGGGCGCCCGTTGCGGTTATGTAAATCCGGACCAAACCACCTTTGACTATCTCAAAGATCGTGATTTTGCACCCAAAGGAGAAGCATGGGATCAAGCTGTGCAATGGTGGCAAAGTCTGCGTAGTGATGACGATGCCCAATATGATGATGTAGTTACCTTTGATGCCTCCCAAATCGAACCCACCGTCACATGGGGTATCACCCCCAGCCAAGGCATAGGTATTAATGAATCTATGCCCAACCTCGACATCCTCTCCGAAAATGATAGGGAAATTGCAGTTCAAGCCTTTGAATACATGCAATTACAACCGGGGCAACCCATTAAAGGTACTCCCATCGATGTATGCTTTATTGGCAGTTGCACCAATGGCCGAATAACTGATTTAAGGGAAGCAGCCAAATTTGCTCAAGGTCATCACGTCGCCGAAAACGTTAAAGCCTTTGTGGTTCCTGGTTCTGAAAGGGTTAAAAAAGTAGCCGAAGCCGAAGGATTAGACAAAATTTTTGTAGAAGCAGGTTTTGAATGGCGCGAACCTGGTTGCTCTATGTGTTTAGCCATGAATCCCGACAAACTACAAGGGGATCAAATTAGTGCATCTTCTTCTAATCGTAACTTTAAAGGTCGTCAAGGGTCAGCCCAAGGGAGAACTTTGTTAATGAGCCCTGCCATGGTGGTAGCTGCCGCTGTTCATGGTAAAGTTGCCGATGTTAGAGAATTGTAAATATAAATAGGGGGTGGGCATGGGGATAGTTTTTTCGTTTAAAAATAATCCCCTAGAGAAAATAACAAACAGTGTTGAGATTTTCAATAAATGAGCGATAATAGTAACTAAGTACTGAATTACTAACTCAAAACCATGAATAGTTGCGTTTTAATGGCAAAAATAATTCGTAGCCCCCAACTACGATACACTCAAGAAAGTCAACTAGCTATCAGTGAAATGATGGTCGAGTTTGAAAATATCTCTCCCAATAATCCCCCATCAACCCTTAAAGTAATTGCTTGGGGAAATTTAGCCACCGACATTGAGCAAAAATATAAAGAAGGCGATGAAGTAGTCCTAGCTGGGCGCCTAAAAATGGATTTAGTAGAAAGACAAGGATATAAAGAAAAAATTGCCGAGTTAACTATCTCTCAAATTCACCCTGTAGGAAGTAATGATCCTTCTTCCCATGATAATGTTGTCACGATTGAGGGCAATAATAATTATGATGATCACGGAGCCATTCTTGAGGAAGATCATAGCACTGAAGATTTACAAGAAAGCTATGGCAACGATGACACAAATTTAGATACTATTCCTTTCTAATAACCTTAAAATCGCCTCTGACCCTTGGGCATTTTAACACCTACGCAAAAAGCACCCCCCAACTAAGGAGAGTGCTTTTTAGTTATTATTTAGTTGTTAAACTAACTTCCGTTAGATATTAACCGTTGATTACAGGAGCAGAAACTGCTTCAGCAGAGGCTAAGTCTAAGGGGAAGTTGTGAGCATTACGTTCGTGCATTACTTCGATACCGATGTTGGCACGGTTTAATACGTCTGCCCAAGTTCCAATGACGTGACCTTGGCTATCTAAGATAGACTGGTTGAAGTTGAAACCATTTAAGTTGAATGCCATGGTGGATACACCCATTGCGGTGAACCAAATACCAATTACAGGCCATGCACCTAAGAGGAAGTGTAACGCGCGGCTGTTGTTGAAGGATGCATATTGGAAGATTAAACGACCAAAGTATCCGTGAGCAGCTACGATGTTGTAGGTTTCTTCTTCTTGACCGAATTTATAACCGTAGTTTAAAGACTCGGTTTCGGTGGTTTCACGTACCAAAGAAGAGGTTACGAGAGAACCGTGCATTGCGGAGAATAAAGATCCACCAAATACACCAGCTACACCTAACATGTGGAAGGGGTGCATTAAGATGTTATGCTCTGCTTGGAACACGAACATGAAGTTGAAGGTTCCAGAGATTCCCAAAGGCATACCATCAGAGAAAGATCCTTGACCGATAGGGTATACTAAGAATACTGCAGTGGCAGCAGATACAGGTGCAGAGTATGCAACACATATCCAAGGACGCATTCCTAGACGGTAGGATAGTTCCCACTGACGACCCATGTAACAGAAGATTCCGATTAAGAAATGGAATACTACTAATTGGTAAGGGCCACCATTGTACAACCACTCATCTAAAGATGCTGCTTCCCAAATAGGGTAGAAGTGTAGACCGATAGCGTTGGAGCTAGGTACTACTGCACCAGAGATGATGTTGTTTCCGTATAATAAAGAACCTGCTACAGGCTCACGGATTCCGTCGATGTCCACAGGGGGAGCAGCTACGAAAGCGATTAGGAAACAAGTGGTTGCAGTTAGTAAACAAGGGATCATTAACACACCGAACCAACCTACATAGAGGCGGTTATTGGTAGAGGTGATCCACTGACAAAACTGCTCCCATGCGGAAGACTGTTGTTGTTGTAAAGTGGTAGTCATGTTTATTATGATTGCGTTATGAATTTTTCTAGGTACTTTGTGAAGTTGTTTGCCTCACATTTATATATTAACGAATATGTAAAGTTTTGTCAAGGACTTTTCTGAAAAAAAAAGTTAAACTATTGTTACTTATCGTTACATTTGCTTACTAAGAAGTAACCTTAAGTCTTTGTAAGGAAGTGGTTGTGGAGATTATGTATATATTCTCACCCAGAGAAAAAAAGGAAATAGATATGTAAAGAAGATTAGAAAAAGACTATCCCGTGAAAAGCCAATGTGTAATAAGATATTGATCATCACCATGACACACTAAGCTATGAAATCAATTTCTATATTAGGATCAACAGGATCTATCGGTACTCAAACCTTAGATATTGTTAGGGAAAATCCTCAACAGTTTCGGGTAATTGGATTGGCAGCTGGTAGTAATTTAACTCTCCTTGCCCAACAAATTAAGGAATTTAGACCAGAAATTGTTGCTATTCGAAATGAGGATAATTTATCTTCCTTAAAAGAATTGTTAAGCAATCTTGATTATCAGCCGATACTATTGGGGGGGAGTGATGGTATCTGTGAGGTGGCAAGGTATGGAAGTGCGCAAAGTGTGGTCACGGGTATTGTGGGGTGTGCTGGACTGTTGCCCACCATCGCAGCTATCAAGGCTGGAAAAGATATTGCCCTTGCGAATAAGGAAACGTTGATTGCTGGGGGACCTGTGGTGTTACCCCTGATTGAAGAGTACGGGGTGAAGTTGTTTCCTGCGGATTCGGAACATTCCGCAATTTTTCAATGTTTGCAGGGAGTACCTGACAAGGGTTTAAAAAAGATTATCTTAACGGCTTCTGGGGGTTCTTTTCGTGATTTGCCAGTGGAAAAGTTGGCTTCAGTAACGGTTAAGGATGCGCTTAAACATCCTAATTGGTCTATGGGTCAAAAAATTACTATTGATTCTGCGACTCTTATGAATAAAGGGTTAGAGGTGATTGAGGCTCATTATCTTTTTGGTCTGGACTATGACGACATTGATATTGTCATTCATCCTCAAAGTATTATTCATTCGATGATTGAGTTACAGGATACGTCGGTTTTAGCTCAGTTGGGATGGGCTGATATGCGTTTACCTTTACTTTATGCGCTTTCTTATCCCGATCGCCTTTATACTAATTGGGAGTCTTTGGACTTAGTAAAAGTAGGTAGTCTTACTTTCCGTGAACCTGATCATCACAAATATCCTTGTATGCAATTGGCTTACTCCGCTGGTAGGGCGGGGGGTTGTTTACCTGCGGTATTAAATGCGGCTAATGAACAGGCGGTGGCTCTTTTCCTCGAAGAAAAAATTGCTTTCCTTGATATTCCACGTTTGATTGAGACTGTGTGCGATCGCTTTTCGCCCCAGAATAAAGCTCAACCTTCCCTAGATGATATAATTGAAGCGGATCAATGGGCAAGAAGAGAAGTGTTACAATCTCTCACAGTGTTAGCTTAAAACGAGAAACGATAAATTATGGTATGGAATTTCGAGCCAAAAATATTATTACAGGGTATCAACGAACCCGAAGCCTTATCCTACGTCAAAGCCACCCAGTGGAAAAATACTAATCAGTTAGTGGGAGTGCCATCAGACTATATTGGCGATTCATACCATGATATACCCCTATTTGACCTTGTCAGCGAAGCTGTAGAGCATCTTGGGGGTATCAACACCAGTATTATTTTCAATCATCCCTTCCTTGTGTTAGATGCCGCCCTCGAAGCCATAGACGCTGGTATCAAGCAAATTATTATCAACGCTGGAGGAATTCCTCCCCTTGACTTATTCAAGTTAAAACAAAAAGCCCAACAAAAACAAGTACAACTTTTAGGCACTAATGGGGCAGGAATATTAATAACCGATAAAGCCAGTTATGGAGTCCTCAATCCTCAACTATATTTCCCTGGCAACATTGGAATTATTAACTATGGAGATAGTAAAATAAGTTTTGAATTAGCTTTGCTATACCAAGAAAATAATCAAGGAGTATCTACAGTAATAAACTTAGGAAACTGCACTTTTCAAGAGGTTGATTGGGAGATGTTACTTGCAATCTTTCATGATGATCAAGATACCGAGAAAATTATTATCAATATCAATAATATCCTTTCTATCAATTACGAAAAACTCGCCCATAGTATTCTGAATTATCAAGAAAAACCTGTTTTTCTATATAACCTAGATTCTCATGATCTTAATGCTATTATGAGCGGACCTCAACCGAGAATTATTACTGATCAAATCCCTTTACATCTTAATCAGGTTCAATCACCCCAAGAAATTATTAATTATTGGCAGGAATTGGGTTTAAAAGTTATTTCTAACCCCCTCGATATTTTTTCATAAAGTCGTCAACTTTAATTTGAAACAAATATTACAAAATTTGTAGGGTGGGCATTGCCCACCATGGGCTAACTAAGTTTTTTTAAAAATTAAATAAAGAAAGAGAAAAATGCCTGACCAATACCATTATTCGTATTAACAGGAACGATAGTATTAGCAGTTTCTAGGGAAGGAGCAATATTTTCTGGTTCAACATTATCTGCCCCAAACTCAAAACTACCAATGTCCACATTACCATTAACAATACGGGTTAATCCTCTTTGATCCCTTAATATTTCTTCAAAGATGGACACTTGCTCAATGGAAGTGTTATTTCCTGTATTAATAGCTGGACTACCTTCCAATAAAGGGTAAAAACCTGCTCCATCAAAAGTACCCAAAAGAGGATCAACAGGATTATTGATACCCCCTGCGATGTTGCCATTAACTCCATTAACAATTAAGCCGTTACCGTTGCCCACAAGGTTAGAGCTACTATTTACGCTGAAGAATCCTTCAATATCGGGACTGCCTGTATTTCTGGCAACAATACTATTTCTGATTAGAATCCCCTCTAAGTCACCGTTAGACAAAATACCAGAACCTAATTCGGCATCATTATCAACGATGGTAGAATTGACTATTATTACTTCTCCCGGGCCACCTTCATTTACTAGATCAATTAAGATTCCACCGCCCCCAGCAAAAGCATCATTGTTAGGATTAGTCGGATTTACGGCTTTGAAACCTGCGAGTAAGGCTCTGTTTTGGGCAATGGTAGTATTGAGAATTGTAAGGCTTCCTCCGCTGTGCCAGATGCCACCACCCCCTTCTACTTGGTCAACGTAAAAGGTTCTAACATTGGCATCGTTACCAATAATGGCACTATTATTAATGGTCATCGCCCCATTATTAAAAATACCTCCTCCATTAACTTCTGATTGGTTATTTCTGATGATGGAGTTGTTAATTTGTACTGTGCCGAGGAGATTGGCGATCGCACCGCCGTTCACATTTGCAGGGGAAGATTCACCATCCCAACCAGCGGTATTTTCTTGGAGAATGCTATTATTAACGGTCAGTTCGCCATTTTGCAAAACCCGAATCGCTCCACCAAGGAAAGAATCAGGATCTAAACTTTGTTCAATGGGGCCTCCCTCCGCAAAAGTTCCTTGGGTTAAACCCCCTTGAAGGGTGACGTTCTCTAAGATCAGATTACCCCCTTCTTTGATGTCAAAAATGCGATCGCCCAAAGCACTAGCATCAATAATTGTATTACTAGGATCTTCCCCCACAATGGTTACACGGGTATTAATATCTAAATCACCAGTTCTGAGGACTGTATTATCAAATAATCCTAAAACACTATCAGGGGCTGCTTCCTCCTCACCATTACCATTATCACCATTATCAGTATCATCCTGATTTTCTCCACCATTATCACCGCCGCCATTTTCTCCCTCATCGACAGTTTCTTCTTGTTCTTCCTCCTGCCCGTCATCTCCTTCTACTCCTTCTGTCTCTGCGGGAGTACCAACTTGCTCTTGGAAACGAAAATCTTCTCTACCCTCAATGGTCAAATTATAAGTTCCTGCTGCCAGTTGAATGATATATTGTCTAGCAGGATCTCTATGGGCAATAATGATTGCATCTCGCAAAGACAAGCCATTACTGGCATTACCATCATTTTGATCTTCAAATACATCTACCACTAGGGTAATGGGTTCTAATGCCGTCTCCCCATTATTCATCTCATTAAGAATAATGGAATTATTATTTACAAACTCACTAAATCCCTCATCATCAAAGGAATCACCTAAGCCCTCCACCATACCGTTATTCGCCCCAAAAGAACTGACGATACGATCAAATTCAGCTACCCTCGCACCAAAATCAATACGCTCTAACATATGATTTATCCCCTATTTATTATATTGATTGATTTATCTCATGATACCCTTTCTTCTCTATGGAGACTAACAAACATAGAATAAAAAAGCCTCATCTTTTGTATCGAAACGATGGGCAATTTAGTTTTAATTAAGACCTAAATTGACATAAAAAAACCCCCCGATGTCGGAGGGTAATAAAAAGATGTTTCGCAAATAAATTATGCTAAACCAGCTAAGAATACATTAACTTGAGCTTGAGAAGCAACGCTTCCGCCAATAGGTTCTAAGAAACCACGACCAGCTTCAGTGGTGTAGTTATCTAGGAAAGAAGAATTAGAACCTAAACCAGTGGTAACTAAATCAGCAGATGCAATTTTGTTATTGAGAGTAACTCGGTCAGTACCAGTAGCACCCAAAGCAATTTCGATGGCAGCGGTACTAGCGCTTACGCTACCTGAGTTGATTTGTTCAGTCCAAAAGTTTCTTCCTGCGGTGTCAGCAGTTCTGTTGAAGGTTTGCTGATAAATTTCCTCTACAACACCTAGGGTAGTGAAGTTGGCAAAGATGCTATTTGCTTCAGTAGAAGTACCAAAATCAGTGGTGAAGTTGTTGTAGAAGTCAAGAGCTGCACCAGTTAGTACATCTCCACTGTTAGGGGTGTAACTGAAATTTTGAGCTGCAATAGCATCTTCCCAGAAATCTAAACCAGAGGGATCCGCAGGTCTTCCATAGTATGCAACGTAAAGAAGCTGAGCGTTATCAGAATTCAAGGTTAAAGGACCACCAAACTCAGGATCTGCCAAAGAAGGTTGTCTAGAGTCAGTGAACTCACGTAAAGCGATGTTTAAACCTTCACCATCAATGCCTAAATCATAGGATTTAATAGTAGGTATATTGTTAGCATCATTTTGATTAGCCGTAGAATCAATTACTTGAAGTACAAAACCATCATCTAAATCAAGATTTCCAAAGTTTGCGTTGGTTATTTGAATAGCGTTCAATCCACTGGTAATTAGTTCTCCAGTTGTTGCATTGAACAATCTTAAGTTAGCTCCATTGGCGGTAAGGTCTAAATTTTCACCAGTATCCAATGCTCCAGACAAATCTAAGCGATACTGATCAACTAAAAGAGTGTCTAAAGGATTAAGAACATTGCTAGTTTTGAAACTATCAGTTGGTGTGAAAGAACCAACAATGTTTACAGAGTCAGTACCAGTGCCATTACTAACTGGGGATAATCCTGTATTAAATTGATTAACACTGGCAATTATTCCATTCCCTGGAACAGCTGCAGGTGAAACAGTTAAACTATATTGATAGTTACTTGCATCAAAGTCAAATGCACCAGGATTTAAAGCAATAGGTCCTGCAGGAAAAGCCGTAAACTTGACTCTATAGGTTTCCTCTGCATCAAATGCTGTAGCAGTGTTGAAAACTAAACCACCGTTGCTTCCAGCATTTCCAGTCGAACCAGTAACAAATTCACCAGTTTTAGCATTAAAAATAGTGATGTTTGCACTACTTAAAGCACTAGGAACAGAAGCGGCAAAGGTAAAGTTCAAGTTAGTTATGTCTTCATCACCTACGGTGAATTCAAACTCATCGAAAACGCTAGTAGATGTAGGTGCAAGTCCTGGATTATAGAAAAAATCGTTACTGTTGAAAACTCCAGTAAAGTTAAATGTACTCATATTTTTTTATCCTGAAAGAAGGTGATGTTTTTGTATTTTTGGTCAATAAAATTATTCTGATTAATACTACCATAGCATTTTAAAACTTGTCAATATTTCCTCAGAATGGAGTTAAAACTTATTATAATGCCCTAAATTAAAATATTTAATCTAATTTAGAAGTACATTTTATCTTCATATCTTGACTTTTTTATGAGTAAGATAGAAAGGCTTTTTATTACTTTATTTTTAAGTATTTTAGTTTAACTCCTCACACACTCTTATATAAAGAGATGTTCTATTACGATTAAGATTATAGCGATAATAACGGAAAATGAAACACTTTTTCCAAAAAAATCTACTTTTTTGATTTTTACGATTATTCCCTACATTAAAAAGAAGTGGATCCCTATCCGTAAAAGTAAAATCGTAAAGCTAAAGTCTAATCCCCTACAACAAGACGTTAAAGACCGAGGTTTCGTTCCCTTCGATCTCCCTAAATCCCCCTTATTAAGGGGACTTGCCATATTTAGTTCTCTTGTGAGCGTAAAATACAGTTTAAGGAATAAATCAAAACTTTTACCCCTTCATTATTTTAAAAGCCTTATCTTACTCCCCCCCTATCAAGGGGGGCAGGGGGGATCTCTAACGCTGAAACTTGAGTAAGGGGCAAGGGAGATCCGATTACACCACAGGAAGACTATTAATAGAAGTATTAACCTGTCCTTGGGTAGCTACCGATAAACCAACAGAATCAAGGAAATTACGCCCCACTGTGACCGCATCAGCACCACTATAACGAGAAGTAACCCCCTGATTTACCAAGCTATTAGTAAATAGGTTTGAACTATCGATCTTGTTTTGTATGATAGTTAAATCTCCACTGGTGGCACCCAAAGCAATTTCCAAAGCTGCGGCTGGTAAAGAAACATCCCCATTATTAATGGCATTGAGCCAGAAATTTAACCCCTCAGAATCCGCAGGACGATTAAAGTTTTGTTGGTAAATTTGGTTAATACGAGCAACGGTATTTAAACCACCAAACAACTGCCCCGACTCCGTGGAGTTACCAAAATCATTAACAAATTGATTGTAAGCATTTCTGGCAGACTCAGAAAAATTGGCTAAAACATCGCCACTACGGGGAGAATAACTAATACCACTGTTACCCAATACATTAGACCAAAAAGTACGTCCTGAAGGATCAGCTGGCCTGCCATAATAGGCTACATAGGCAATTTCTGCGTTACTGCTATCAAGGGTAAGAAAATTTTCTCCTCCCCCAGCGCTAGGAGTCCTTTCTTCCAAAGAAAGATTACGTCCAGAGGAAAAAACATTGACATTGTAAGCAAGGGTACGACTGGGATTAACATTACCAATTTCTGCGCCTCCCTCCACTTCAAAACCGGCTACTTTTAACCGTAAATCATCCCCATTAGTAATCAGAGTGTTAACTGTCGCCGCAGGGATAGTAATAAGGGTACTATCATTATCAGCAACAAAATCATTACCGAAGCCAAAAGCAGTATAAGCAGTCTGCCCCAAAATCTCTCCAGTACTATCATTTAGTATGGCGATATAAGGACCACTGTTATTGTTCCCTAGGGCATTTCCTCCAACACCAGTAATAGTAACAACCACATCGGAGGCACTACCCGGATTATCAAAAGAAAAACGATATTCATCAGCAAAACCCACTCGACCATTACCGATTCCAGCAATGTCTCCAGCTTCGCCATCGGTAAAACCAACTATTTTTTCATTACCAGCATTACTACTTTGTCTTGCCACAAAAAGAGTGTCAGTAATTTCCAAAATTTTGGTAGTACCAACACTATTTAATCCAGAGGAAATAGTAGTAAAGTCACTATTTTTGGCTTGAAAAGTTTGAAACTGTGGTACTCCAACTTGAGGTAAGGTCGCTTGGAGGGTATAGTTAGGGGTAGGAGTAAACCCAAATAGATTAGGTAAAGCCCCTGCCGCACCCCGTCCAACTACCTGTAAGCGATAGTTGGTTCCTCCATTTAGAGGTGTACCACTGATGGTAGCATTGCCCCCCGCAGAAGTGACAGAGCTAACCACTTGATTAGTGTTAGTGTTCACCAAGATTAACTTAAAGTCCGCGGAGTTGGTTAAGCTCGGAGATGAAACCGTTAGGGTAGGACTTGCGTTACCTGTTAAGCTGAACTCAAATTCATCCACAGGGCGCCCGCTAGGACGACGAAAATTGACAAAGTCAGAGAATCGGTTAAAGCTACGAAGGAAATCCGTAGAGCTAAAACTTCCTTGTAAAATTACATTTTGTGTCATTTTTTTATGTATAGTGTTTTCTGTCACTGACGAAATTTTAAAGTTTCCGTTCCAAATAAAATTAATTCTTAATAAAACTTTTTAATGTGGCTTTCTTGGTTGTGATAAAAGGGATTTAGTGCGTTATGCCAAAGTTTTTGGACAATAACCTAAACCTTGAGAAAACTGTAGGCGAAATGCTTCTATTTCGGCGGTGTTGGGAATACCATGGGAAACGATCGCCACTTGATAATCAACCATTACTTTCACAGGGGTTTCTCCCATATCTAGGCTACAAAATACCAAGTTCATTTTGACTTTGGGATGATAAATATATCCTATTTCTTCAAGAAAAGCCCTCAAATTGCCGTATTGCAATTGAGTTAAAAAGTAGGGTGCCTTGAGACGAATTACCCAACCATTAATCTGATTCACCACAGTTAATTCTGATTCCTTAAATAAAGGCGTTTTTATCAAAAAGTTAATTAGCCTAATTACTAAACTAGCGTTATCAATAAAATAGACATATTCCATGGTTTTCCCCTCAATTCCCTTTGTCTTTATCTTTTCTTTATATTCCCAGATCAAGGTTCCTTTACATAAGGGGTAAACCACCCTTTATCGGCAATAATGTATGGGGAATATTACCCAATTGAGATTCTCGTTTAAAGCCGATTTGATGCTTACAAAAAAAAATCCCCCCCAAAAGGAGAGGAAACAAAAGAACGAAATTAGCACTATAACTGAGCGTGGAAAGTACGGTTAATAACGTCTAGCTGTTGCTCACGGGTAAGTTTAATAAAGTTCACCGCATAACCTGATACCCTGATGGTAAGCTGAGGATATTGTTCAGGATGATCCATGGCATCAAGGAGAGTTTCTCGGTTAAGGACGTTAATGTTGATATGGTGTCCTGTATCGTGGAAATAACCATCTAGCATTCCAGCGAGGTTACTAATCCTCATATCCGCTGTTTTACCCAGCGCCTCGGGTACGATAGAGAAGGTATAGGAAATCCCATCTTGCGCATCTTCGTAGGGTAGTTTCGCCACAGAAGCCATAGATGCGATCGCACCATTAGTATCCCTGCCGTGCATGGGGTTTGCCCCAGGGGCAAAAGGTTCACCAGCTTTTCTGCCATCGGGAGTGCTACCCGTTTTTTTACCATACACCACATTAGAAGTAATAGTTAACACCGACTGAGTAGGAATGGCATGACGATAGGTTTTGTTTTTGCGTACCTTATTCATAAAGGCCGTCATAATATTAGCAGTGATGGTATCCACCCGATCATCATTATTACCAAACTTAGGATAATCGCCTTCCACCTCATAATCTATAGCCAAACCAGCTTCATTACGGATAACTTTTACCCTGCTGTATTTCATTGCCGAGAAAGCATCACCCACCACCGACAAACCAGCAATACCACAAGCCATGGTGCGGTAAACATCTCGATCATGGAGTGCCATTTCAATACGTTCGTAAGAATACTTATCGTGCATATAGTGGATAACATTCAAAGTATTAACGTATAACTTGGCTAACCAGTCGATGAGCAGATCAAATTTTGCCGATACCTCATCATAATCAAGATATTCCGTCGTGATAGGCGCATAGGCAGGGGCAACCTGCATGGCAGTATTTTCATCCTTACCACCATTGATGGCATATAACAAGGCTTTGGCAAGGTTTACCCTTGCACCGAAAAACTGCATCTGTTTACCAATACGCATGGCTGACACACAACAGGCGATACCGTAATCATCTCCATACTCAGGGCGCATCAAGTCATCGTTTTCATATTGAATGGAACTGGTATCAATAGAAACCTTAGCACAATAGCGTTTGAAGGCTAGGGGTAGTTTTTCTGACCATAAAATGGTTAAATTAGGTTCAGGCGCAGGACCTAAATTATAAAGGGTATGGAGGAAGCGGAAACTGGTTTTTGTCACCAAGGGGCGCCCGTCTAAACCCATACCGCCGATAACTTCCGTTACCCACACTGGATCTGCGGCGAATAATTGGTTATACTCAGGAGCGCGTAGAAACCTTACCATGCGCAATTTGATCACAAATTGATCAAGCAATTCTTGGGCTTCGGTTTCCGTAATCAATCCCTTGTCTAAATCCCTTTGAATATAAATGTCGAGGAAGTTGGCAGTGCGCCCCAAGGACATAGCCGCCCCATTTTGTTCCTTAACAGCGGCTAAATAGCCAAAATAGAGCCATTGCACCGCTTCGGTGGCGTTAGTGGCGGGGTTACTGATGTCAAAACCGTAACTACTTGCCATCTCTTTTAATTCCTGGAGGGCTTTGATTTGCTCGGTAATTTCTTCCCGTAGGCGAATGGTATCTTCATCCATCAAGTCCATTTCAAGGGAGAGGAGTTGATTTTGTTTGTCTTCCATGAGGAAGTCCACGCCATACAATGCCACTCGGCGATAATCCCCGATAATTCTGCCTCTACCGTAGGCATCAGGTAAACCTGTGATAATACCTGATTTACGGGCTTTTCTCATCTCGGTGGTGTACGCAGAGAAAACCCCATCGTTATGGGTTTTACGATATTTGTTGAATATATCATGGATTAAGGGATCTATGCTGTATCCATAAGCCTCGAGGGATTTTTCCACTACCCTAATACCACCATTGGGCATGATGGCACGTTTAAGGGGTTTATCGGTTTGTAAGCCGACTATTTTTTCTAAGTCTTTGTTGATGTAACCAGCTCCGTAGGCGTTGATACTGGAGGGAATTTTGGTTTCGGCATCCAATACTCCTTTTTCTCTTTCTTGTTTCATCAACAATTTAACCTCCGTCCACAGGTTATGGGTGGTGGGGGTGGCATCGCTGAGGAAAGATTCGTCGTCGGCGTAGGGGGTATAATTTCTTTGTATAAAATCTCTGACATTAACTTCTTGTTGCCATTTTCCGCTCTCAAATTCTTCCCAGATAGGGAATTTTGCTGTAGGGTTGGAGGCGGTTTTGTCTGTGATCATTACCATATGTTGCGATCTAGCTTTTGTCTATTGGTAGCTAGTCCTCCTTACTACTATTATACTCTTTGGCTCTAAGGGCGATCGTTTCGTTTTGTTAATGGTGTAATGTTTTTTTGATAAGATATTGAACACTTAAACCTAATACCTAAAAATTTACTGCACTCCTTATCTACTGCTTAGTTCTGATATTTGTAGTACAGCATTTGGGGTTAAATCTGAATTATACGTGCCTATCCATATATCATATTGACCCGATTCTGGATTATTAAAGCGTATGGAAGGGTTATGACTTCTAGAGTTGCCACTATCATCATCACAAAACCATTGACCATCTGGATTATTAATGACTAGGGTTGTATCGTATGCTGAATCTACTGAGATAATCAGAGGTTGTGAACCAGGGGTAAAATTGATACGATAATCTGGAGCCTGAGAAATGTTTCCAACGCATGAGCCTCCGATGGACTCACTAGCATCAATGCTTCCTCCAGCTTGTACAGTTATGGTGTGCGGATCTGGTAAAAATCCTCCAGAGAGTCTGGCCGAGCCATAAGTCGGATCAGAATCGTAGTCTTGGGCTGACACTCCTAGTGTAATGCTACCTAAAAGAGTTGCGCTAATAAACAGGACTTTACTAAACATATGTTTAATTTTTTTTAACGAGAATATCAAGAATTTATTGGAAGATAGTCTTTCTCTAAACTCTTGCTACGGTAATTGTACTGTGTCGTGATAAAGGCGATCGTTTCTTTTTGTTAACCAATTTGAGTTAATCCGTATATAATTATTTTAGGGTAACAAACATCTGTTTTATGGCAGTTATTTTTCCCCATTTCACTCCGCTGAAAAGTATTGATTTTGATAACATTAAAAGCTGTCATACTTACGTGTAATTACTGACAGTATGATGTCACAATACTTGATTATTAAGAATACATTTACCAAATTATTCCAAGTTACTATACCGTGATTTTGTTTACATAGAACTTTATCATTTAGCAAACTAAAAATTATATGAAATGTATATTAATATCAAAAAATAACTACAATCAAATCGTAAACAACAACTAATGTAATGAGATGAAGAAACAAATCGTATTAATATCAGCTTTAACAGCATCCCTGTTAACTTTTTTTCCCAGCCAAAAAAGCTCTGCTTCGGTACTGACCTTTGACATAAATGGAATACAGAATGGCGCCCTTATTTCCCAAGACTATGGTGATAATATTAATTCAACCAATAATGGGATATTCAACTATGAAGAAGGAAATGGTTTTACTCCCAATATTACAGTTTCTAATAATCTTAGTTTTTGGCAAGAGGGCTATGGTGACTTGAATGGTGTTGGCTATTCAAGTGACGGCGAAGGTTTAGTCTCTTTTACACCGGATACTGGGTATAGGGTTCGCCTTAATAGCTTTGACATAGCAAGTTATGCCCCTGATCAAAATGACCAAATCTTACAGATATTAGACGGAAATGACAATATATTATTAGACTTAGGGCCACTTTCTTTTCAAAATGTTGAAACTCAAACTTTTACAAATCTCAACATTGTTAGTGGAGGTATTTTAAAAATTAGATTCGGAAATAATGATTTTATCGGTATAGATAATATTGATTTTGATCAGGTACTAGAGATTCCAGAGCCTTCTTCTATGGTAGGGATTTTATTTTTAGGCGGATTAGGCTTAGCTTCTATGAAGAAAAAAGAAAAAATTCGGGGATAACTAATTTTCTGTTATCTATTCCGATTAGGATAAAAAGTATTAGAGATATTGCAAAAGCAATGTTTTAAATAATTTCATATCAAACGTTATCCTTTGTTTTAAAAAATTCCCTAAAAACTGTTTTGGGAATCTTCTGCAATCAACATACCTAAGTATATTATAAAGATAAAGTCGTCTTTTATTAAGTACTCTTACGTAATTATCCTCACGATGTAAGGAAATCTTAATTTAACGAGTCATAGCACATAAAATACTGGTTCGATTGACCATATAGATAAAGTAATCTAATTTATTTCCTCGGTTCATTGGTTGAGATACAATGGTGAAATAATAATTAAGTCATTAGATTAATGGTTTTCAGTGTTACCCGCAATAAATGGCAACTGATAATTAAGCAGTTGGAAAAAGTTTTAGGGAAAAAAGGGGTAATTAAACGCAAAGAAGAATTACTCACCTATGAGTGTGATGGTTTGCCTCAATATCGGCAACGCCCTGCTGTTGTTACTTTACCAAGGACAACGGAGGAGGTAAGTGCGATCGCCCGTATCTGTCACGAGAACGACATCCCATGGATAGCAAGGGGTGCAGGGACAGGATTATCAGGGGGAGCATTGCCCGTCGAAGACTGCGTTTTAATCGTTACCGCCCGTATGGCAAAAGTATTAGACATCGACTACGAAAACCAAAAAATCGTCGTACAACCCGGCATCATCAATAATTGGGTCACTCAAACCGTCACGGGTGCAGGGTTTTATTATGCTCCTGACCCCTCTAGCCAGATCATTTGTTCTATTGGAGGCAATGTGGCCGAAAACTCAGGGGGTGTCCACTGTCTCAAATATGGCACAACGACTAATCATGTCTTGGGCTTAACCATCGTCACCCCAGAAGGGGACATCGTCAAAATCGGAGGAAAAGTCCCAGAAACCCCTGGATATGACCTCACAGGCTTATTTGTTGGCTCAGAAGGTACTTTGGGTATTGCCACAGAAATCACCCTAAAAATCCTTAAAACTCCTGATTCTATCTCCGTAGTTTTAGCAGATTTTAATAGCATTGAAGAAGCAGGAAAAGCCGTTGCCGAAATTATCCGCTCAGGAATTATCCCTGCAGGAATGGAAATGATGGACAATTTTAGCATCAATGCCGTGGAAGATATTGTGGCTACTCAATGTTATCCTCGGGATGCCCAAGCCATCTTGTTAGTGGAGTTAGACGGTTTAGAAGTAGAAGTCAAAAACTACAAGGAAAAAGTAGGAGAAATTTGTTTACAGTGCGGTGCGAGAAATATTACCTCCGCCGAAGATGCCCCCACCCGTCTAAAATTATGGAAAGGCAGAAAAGCCGCCTTCGCCTCCATGGGCAAAATTAGCCCTAATTATTTCGTACAAGATGGAGTTGTGCCGCGATCGCAATTAGCCTCGGTATTAAGCGAAATAAGTGCCTTAGGGGAACAATATGGCTACCGTATCGCCAATGTTTTCCACGCAGGAGACGGAAATTTACATCCTCTTATTTTATATAACCAAGCCGAAGAAGGAAGTTTTGAAAAAGTAGAAGAATTAGGGGGAGAAATTCTTAAACTTTGTGTAAAAGTAGGTGGTAGCATATCAGGAGAGCATGGCATCGGTAGCGATAAAAAATGTTACATGGCAGATATGTTCAGTGAGCCAGACTTAGAAACCATGCAATACGTCAGAAGTGCTTTCAATCCCAAAGGATTAGCCAACCCTGAAAAAATCTTTCCCACCCCTCGCACCTGCGGAGAATCTGCCAATGCTCAAAAAGCTGAATTTAAAGGTAGTCAAGCATTTTAAGAACTAACATTACGTACTCATTTATAAGTTAGGTTTTATCTTTAACAAGGGGCCTCTCGCCCCTTGCCCAATTCCTAGCCCCCTCCCCAACTCCTAGCCCCCTCCCCAACACGTGTACGAACATAGCGTGAGCATCCAACATTTTTACCACCTCAAACTAATTATATTTTTGCGTAACATCAGTCAATAAAAGGCGAGGCATGGGGAATGGGCAATGGTTAAATATCTGATTTGTTAATTATTTAACAGTTTTGAATTATCAAGTCCTTGATTTTGGTAAAATTTAAGGACATAAGATATTTTTCATATAAAAAAATGAATAAAACTGTTGCTGATATAATGACTCCCTCACCCATCACCGTCAATCCTGATACTCCCCTCAACGAAGCCATTACGATTTTGGCTGAAAAAAAATTAAGTGGTTTGCCGGTGGTTGACAAGGATAATAAACTGGTGGGAGTAATCTCTGAGAGTGATTTAATGTGGCAGGAGACGGGGGTTGAGCCACCGCCATATATTATGATTTTGGATAGTGTTATTTACCTACAAAATCCTAATCGTTATGAAAAAGATGTACACAAAGCTTTGGGGCAAAGTGTGGGGGAAGTAATGACCAACAAGCCGATTACTGTTAAGGTTGATGACACTGTAAAAAAAGCGGCTCAAATTTTCCATGAGAAAAAAATAAGTCGTTTACCTGTGGTTGATGGTGATGGTAATGTAGTGGGCATTGTTACCCAAGGGGATATTATTCAAGCTATGGCTTTGGATCATTAATAATTCATTATCCCTGTTTTTCTAACAGTTTTTCTATTTATCAAAACTTATTTTCAGATATTATTTAAATTTAACAAATAATTTTAAAACAAAAGCAGAATATAACATTGAGTCAATTTTACTAAATTTATCAGTATTTATTCACAATAATTCTTAGAGCGAGTTTCACGTAAATTTTATGTATTAGAAAAATTACATTATGGAAGTTTTTTGGAAACTTAAAAAAAGTGTAAATTAATTCTAATATTGATTATCAATTTAAAATTTATCAACCATAACAAAAAAGTATATGACTAGCACACCAGAATCAGTTAAAAAACTCCTTTACTCAGAGGATTTTGGCGATCGCATTCGGGGCATTAACGAATTAAGAAACCTATCTCCCGATGATGCCTTTGAATTGATTATCCCCGTGATTGCCGATGACAATGTCAGGGTAAGATATGCCGCTGTATCACAACTCGACACCCTTGGAGGAGCGGATTTAGCCAAGAGTAAAGAAGTATTGTTAGACCGATTATATAATGATCCTGAGTCCGACGTTCGGGCGGCGGCAGCTGATGCTATTGCGGGGCTAAAAATGACAGAGGCTTATCCAGACTTGGAAAAAGTATATAACAGCACCGATGACTGGTTAATTCAATTTAGTATTGTGGCAGCCCTCGGAGAATTGGGGGATAGTAGAGGATTTCTACTCCTAGAAAAAGCTCTAAATTCTGATAATGCTTTGCTTCAAACGGCTTCTATCAGTGCCTTAGGAGAGTTAGGGGATAATCGGGCTATTGATTTACTTTTACCCTTTGTGGATAACGATGATTGGCAAATACGCCACCGTCTCGCCCAAGCCCTCGGCAGACTGGGGGGTGAAAAAGCTCAAGGTGCTTTACAAAAATTAACAAATGACAAGTCCGACGCAGTGGCAGAAGAAGCAAAAAATTATGTAACTGATAATGGATAACAGTTGTGAAGGTTAAGTGTTAGGTTTTTGGTGTTAAAAGTGGATAATTTATTAATCTTCCCCATTTGACTTTTTGGTTTGCTAATATTAAGATTCATTAAGTCAAAATGGAGATTTATAAACAGTGAACAAAAAATTTCTGAGTCAATTAACCCTTTCCCTTGTAATTGGTAGTACGGGATTATTTGGTTTAATGTCTTCCGTAGAGGCACAACAGAAGACAAGTAAACAGCTTACTTTTCAACAAAAAGAACAACTTTACGAACTACTAACCCAAGGTAAGGAGTATATTGATAGCGGAGATTTAAACAACGCGCTCAATGCTTATCGCCAAGCCTCTAGTATTGATGAAACTAATGCCCGTATTTTTTCAGGAATGGGCTTTTTATATGCTAGTAATGGGGATTATTCCTCTTCTGCCCAAGCCTATCGTCAGGCGGTTTCCCTAGAGCCTGATAATGCTCGTTTTTATGGTGCTTTGGGTTATACCCTTGCCAGAAGTGGTGATGATGAAGAAGCCATGAGGGCTTACACTAGGGCGGTGGAGTTAGAGCCTCAAAATGCGGAATATCATTTGGCATTGGGGGTAATTTCCCTCAGAAATGGACAACATCAGGCGGTGGAAAGACATTATCAACAAATTGTTTCTTTGAATGCCACGGATGAAACTGCCTATGATGTCATGGCAACTTCTTTGTATCAACAGGGAAAGTATGAAAGTGCGATCGCACTTTTAACCGAAGCCATCAGTAAATTTCCTCATAATACAGATTTACAAGTAAAATTAGCCACAGCTTATTTTCAACAGGGCGATGCCGCTGAAGGTTTGAACAAATTAGAAAGTTTACACGTCAGTAACCTCAGTGATGCCAATGTCATCTTGAAAATGGCAATGTTATACGAACAAAATGAAGACTGGGAAATGGCTTTAAGCGGTTATAGAAAAGCCTCTAGTGTCGATCCTAATTCTGTGGTTGCCCATGGTAGTATAGCTAGGGTGTTGGAAAAACAAGGTAATAACATTATGGCCATTGTGGCTTATCGTCAATTTATCGAAGTTGCCCCCCAAAATCCTTATGGTTATCATCGCTTAGGAATGCTTCTCAAAGAAAGAAGTAGAAATGAAGAAGCCGAAGCCATGCTCAAGAAAGCAGAAGAAATTTATCAACAAAGGGGTGATTTAGCTTCAGCCCAAGAAGTTAATGAAGTTTTAAAATAACAAAAGAGGTTTTGATATAAACTGACCATGACTTCTTAGTTTGACTTTGCCTTGTTTTTTCTTCCATAACTTAATCATTAATTACTAAATGTTTACAAAGTCTCAATCATCGATTTTTACTTGGGTTTCTGGTGTTTTAGGTGGCTTAATGCTAGTGGTATTAAGTCAGGGGGCTAGTGTGGCTCAAAATTCGGTGGTTGAGACAAATACCCCATCATTAAACTTTATTCAGGCGGTTTTTTTGGGGTTTGTGCAAGGGGCAACGGAATTTTTGCCCATCAGTAGCTCTGCTCACTTAAAAGTTGTGCCAATGGCTTTGGGATGGGGGGATCCAGGGGTTGCTTTTACTGCTATCATCCAACTAGGTAGTATCTTGGCCGTCATTTGGTACTTTTGGCAGGATTTAAAAAATTTAACCATGGGCATGATTAAGGCATGGCGTACCAAAAATTATGATACCCATGAATTTAAAATTGGTACTGGTATCATCGTCGGTACTATTCCTATCTGTGTGGTAGGTTTAGCTATTAAGGCTTTTGTGGATGATTTTGATGGCTCTGCGGTGAGGGGTTTGAGTGCGATCGCCCTTGCGTCTATAATTATGTCTATCCTCCTTGCCATGGCTGAAAAATTTTGTCACCCCAAAAGAACTTTTGATGACTTATCTATCAAAGATGGTATCTTGATGGGGTTAGCAGAAACCTTGGCCCTAATACCGGGTGTATCTCGCTCAGGTTCGACTATTACCGCTGGATTGTTTATAAATTTAGAACGCTCGACGGCGGCTAGATTTTCTTTTTTACTAGGTATTCCAGCCATTACCATCGCTGGTTTAGTGGAATTAAAAGATGTTTTAGCCCTAAATTTGACCAACGAATCCATTATGCCCTTAGTTGTCGGCACTATTTCTTCCGCCATCTTTTCTTATCTTGCCATTGCTTGGTTAATTCGCTTTTTACAAAAACAGAAAACTTGGATTTTTGTCTGGTATCGTCTCGTATTTGGTTTAATTATCCTAGGAGTAATCTTTTTTAATTAATCTCCATTGCCCATTCCCTATTCCCCATTGCCCTGAAAATGCTTGACATAGCCAAATTAGCCAGACAAATGCCCCAAATAGGGCAACAGATGCAAAAAGATGCCCAAGCTAGTTTAAAAAGATTGGAAATGGCTCAAGGACTTTTTTCTGAGGCAAATAAACATCAGGATGAGTTAATTAAAGCACAGGAAGTATGGGGCGATCGCATGATATTCTCCCCTGGCACCCCCGTAGAATCCTTAGACACTGCCATCGATATACCAGATGCACCCCCTAGCCATAGCGTTTTTTCCAGTGATGGCTCCCAAATAGCCCCCTCCCACCACGAAATTATCTATTGTTATCTAATCAATATAGGTAGAATAATGCTCCATTATGGGCAAAATTTTCATCCCCTATTAGATAGTATTCCCGAAATTTATTATAAAACCGAAGACCTCTACGGCTCCAGAAAATGGGGCATCCGCACCGAAGAATGGATGGGCTACCTTCGCACCATGCAAGAAGTGCAAGTATTAACCGAGATGGCTTGTACATGGGTAAACCCTCCCGGCGCCCATTTTAATATTCCCAATTTAGCCATGACAGATGGCTCATTGGTTTACTGGTTTTTGGATAATTTACCCACCGAGGCAAGGGAAGAAATTTTAAACCCCGTTATCGAATCTTGGGAGCAATTACGGCAAAGTAAAATCCCCCTCGTGGGATACATCAGCGCATCCCGTAGCATAGAGGTAATTAGTTTTTTACGCCTCATGGCTTGTCCCTATGAAGTACCTAATTGTAATAATTTTTGCTCCTTGGATAATGAAAAAAATCCTTGCCAAAAAGTAGAACCCTTAAGGGATACCAGCCTATGGAATAAGATTTTGCAACCCCGCCAAAGAAGCGCTATTTTCCGCAGTAATTCCCGTATCTTGGATTGTTACCCCGAAAGTCAAAAAACCCATTTTTGCTACCTTCATGGCGGTGTAGAGGTGGCTAGGGTGGAATTTCCTCAATGGATAGCCGAGGATTCAGAGTTGCTAAATCAAGCCCTGAGTATTACCCTTACCCAAATCGACAAAGGTTTTGGTTATCCCGTTGCCCTCGCTGAAGCCCATAATTTGGCGGTGATAAAAGGGGGCGATCGCACTCAGTTCTTTTCCCTCATTGAGGGTCAAATGTTAAGATATGGGGTGCGAAATGTGGGTGTTTCTTATAAAGAAGCCCGTAAACGGGGCAGTATAGCTTAGGGCGTGTCATCAATTAAGCCATATAACGACTGCGGCTAGATAAATAGCACCAAGAAAATTTATTTTTCGTTTATCATACCTAGTGGCTATGGCTCTATATTGTTTTAATCGGGCAAAAAAGTTCTCAATCAAATGTCTTGCTTGATATAAATACTTATCATATTCTCGTTGTTCTTTTCTATTTCTTTTTGGTGGAATAACCGCTATTTTATCCTGCTTCTTTAGCTTTTCCAGAACTCTTTCATCCGCATCATAACCTTTGTCCCCTAACAAAATATCTGCCTTTATTTCTTTTAGTAAAACATCTGCACCGTCCAAATCACATTTTTGTCCTCCGGTGAGGAAAAAACCTGTAGGATTACCTAATGCGTCAACCGTAGTATGAATTTTTGTACTTAAACCTCCTTTACTTCGACCTATTGCTTCCTCGTTTTTATCCCCCCTTTTGCACCAGCACTATGCTGGTGTGCTCTTACTATGGTTGAATCAATCATGGCATATTCATCGTCACTATCTCCTGCCAAAATTTGAAAAACCTTTTCCCAGACACCTTTTTTATTCCAACGACTAAAACGAGTATGAACCACTCGAAAATCACCAAATCGACTAGGTAAATCTCGCCAAGGAATACCAGCTCGATACCTGTACAATACCGCTTCGACAAAAAGTCGATTATCTTTGGCGGTGACTCCCACTGTACCAAATCGACCCGGTAATAAATCTTTAATTTTTTCCCATTGATCGTCTCTCAAACCATACCTGCGCATCTCTACCATATCCTCACTTTTGTCACAATTACTATCATCCTTATTTTATCTGTTATTCTCTTCTATTTGATGACACGCCCTAGGGGGAATGGGGAATAGGCAATGGGCAATGGTTTTCTAATTTTGAAACATCATATTAATCCGCATAACTTTTTCTTTGTTGTCTTTGATATTCTGCCAAAAAAAGGCTAGTGGCGATCGCCACATTAAGAGATTCCACATTGTTAAGTAGAGGAATTTTAACCTTCTCCGTTGCCAAAGCAGCCAAATCAGAAGACAACCCCTGAGACTCATTACCCATTAACAAAATTGTCGGCAAAGAAAAATCGACCTCCCAAGGAGTCTTATCCCCCTCCAAAGAAGTAGCAATAACTTGATAACCCTTATTTTTGTAACCTTCCACAAGAGTTATTAAATCATCCTCCGCCCTCGCATTGATGCGAAACCATTCCCCCACAGAAGCCCTCATCACCTTGGTATTATCCAAATCCACACTATCCCCACTCAACCACAACATATCCACACCCATGGCCACGCTAGTACGAATTATAGTGCCTAAATTGCCGGGGTCTTGTAACCGTTCTACCACCATGCCCAACTTGATATTTTCAGGATCTTTACTTTGGCGATGATGACGAGGGGCAGTAGCCAAAACTCCATCAGGAGTTACCGTAGTAGCCACAGATTTCATCACCTCATCACTAACAATTTCCACCCTTTGGGCTTGAGTCTGTAAACTTTGGGCGAGAAGATAATTTTTGTTTTGCCATATAGGGGTAAACAATAAAGTTTCAAGGGGGTATTGCACCTGAGAGGCAACCTCCAATAAATTTGTCCCTTCCAGTAAACAAAGATTTTGTCGATGTCTTTCCGATGGGCGTTGTAACTTGCGTATTTCTTTTATTAGGGGGTTTTTTAGACTACTTAACACGGTTTTTTTTGAGAATGGAGAATAGGGAATGATTTAATATAAAAGTTTCCTTCTCCTGGGGGAGAGGGGTTAGGGGTGAGGGTATAATAAGTTTTGACAAGAAACAGCCCATCAGTGGTCCTCATCAATTATTAATCAACTAACGTGCTCAAAAATAAGTCCATAACTATGGCGAATTAGTAGAAGATTGATGCCACACCATGATAATCTTAAAAGTGTCAAATTTTATTATAAATTAAAGTTTACGAAAGTAAATAAAACTAAAAATCAGCATGGTTGCAACAAAAGAAAAAACTAACGTCGGTAAAATCACCCAAGTAATTGGGCCGGTGGTTGATGCTGAATTTCCTAGCGGCAATCTTCCCCGTATTTATAATGCGCTCCGTATTGAAGGAACTAACGAAGCAGGGCAAACCGTTGCGGTAACTTGTGAAGTACAACAGCTTTTAGGTGATAACCAAGTTCGTGCAGTTTCCATGACTACTACCGATGGTTTGGTAAGAGGTATGGAAGTAGTTGATTTGGGTAAGCCTATTAGTGTACCTGTGGGTAAAGCTACCCTAGGACGTATTTTTAACGTTTTAGGTGAAACCGTTGACAACAAAGGTCCTGTTAACACCACTGAGACTTCTCCTATTCACCGTAAAGCTCCTGCTTTCACCGAATTAGATACTACCCCCACTGTATTTGAAACTGGTATTAAAGTTGTTGACTTATTAACCCCCTATCGTCAAGGCGGTAAAATCGGCTTGTTCGGTGGTGCTGGAGTTGGTAAAACCGTTATTATGATGGAATTGATCAACAACATCGCTATCCAACACGGTGGCGTATCTGTGTTTGGTGGTGTGGGCGAGCGCACCCGGGAAGGTAATGACCTTTACAACGAAATGATCGAATCTAACGTAATTGATTCTGAAAATCCCGAAAACTCTAAAATTGCTCTTGTTTACGGTCAGATGAATGAGCCCCCCGGAGCTAGAATGCGTGTGGGTTTATCTGCTCTAACCATGGCAGAACATTTCCGTGATGTTAACAAGCAAGACGTATTATTGTTCATCGACAATATCTTCCGTTTTGTACAAGCAGGTTCTGAAGTATCTGCACTTCTTGGTAGAATGCCCTCTGCGGTAGGTTATCAGCCCACCTTGGGTACTGATGTAGGAGATTTACAAGAACGTATTACCTCCACCAAAGACGGTTCTATCACCTCTATCCAAGCGGTATATGTACCTGCGGATGACTTAACTGACCCCGCTCCTGCAACTACCTTTGCTCACTTGGATGGTACCACTGTATTATCCCGTGCTTTAGCTTCTAAAGGTATTTATCCTGCGGTGGATCCTTTAGGTTCTACCAGCACCATGTTACAGCCTAGCATTGTGGGTGATGAGCATTACAACACTGCCCGTGCTGTGCAATCTACTCTACAACGTTATAAAGAGTTACAAGATATTATTGCGATTCTTGGTTTGGATGAATTGTCTGAAGAAGATCGTTTAGTGGTTAACCGCGCCCGTAAAATTGAGCGTTTCTTGTCTCAACCTTTCTTCGTTGCTGAAGTGTTCACTGGTAGCCCTGGTAAATATGTTTCCCTCGAAGATACTATCAAAGGTTTCCAAAGAATCCTTTCTGGTGAGTTAGATTATTTACCTGAACAGGCTTTCTACTTAGTTGGTAACATTGATGAGGCGATCGCCAAGGGTGAAAAGCTCAAAGGTTAAGGACAATTAACAAAGCACCCTTAGATTAATTCTTTGGGGTGATGATGGAAGGAAAGACAGGAAAATATTAATTTTGTCTTTCCTTTTTTCGAGAAAAATAAAATTATAAGTATTAAATTTTTAGTTTCAATTATGACTTTAACAGTAAGAGTAATTACCCCAGATAAGACTGTTTGGGATCAAGATGCTCAAGAGGTAATCTTGCCTAGTGGTAGCGGACAGTTAGGCATTTTAACTAATCACGCTCCTCTTCTCACTAACCTTGACATCGGAGTTTTGAGAGTGCGCACCGAGAAAGATTGGAAATCCATCGCCGTAATGGGTGGGTTTGCTGAGGTGGAAAATAATGAGGTCAAAATTCTTGTTAATGGTGCTGAGTTAGGAGAATCCATCGACAAGGAAACTGCTAAAAGTGACTTGGAAACTGCTGAAAATGAGTTAAAATCTGCAAATTCTGGTAGCGATCGCCAAGCACAAATCAAAGCAAATTCTCAGTATAAAAAAGCTAGAGCTAGACTTCAGGCAACCAACAGTTAATAAACTTTTAAAGGTAGGGTGGGCAATGCCCACCGCAATCATTGATAATTAACAATTACTTATTGTTTTTCAAACTCTTTGATCCTCAACTTCTCAGCTAATTCATATTTACTTTTCACCGCCACAGAAACTAAATAATTATTATCAATTTTTAGGTTTTTTATCTGCCATTCTGTTTCTATATCCTCAGAAATAATTTCTATATCTTCACTTAGAAAATTATAACTTAATTCAATGGTATCCAATCCCCCAGACAATCCCTCTCCAGTGGCTTTTAAATAGGCTTCCTTCGCAGTCCAAAGGGTATAAAATAGTTTTGCTTCATTTTCTTGATTTACTTGCTTTATTAACTGGAATTCACTGGGGCAAAAAAAACGTTGAGCAAGTTGTTTAAACTTTACTTGTTTACTAATATTTTCTATATCTACCCCTATTAATTGATTAGAAATTCCGTACACTATCCAATGATCAGTATGGGATAAATTGAAATGTAGGTTAGGATAATCTCTTAAAAATGGTTTTCCTTTTTGATTATAATTAAAGACAATTTTGTCTGGATTTATGTTGAGATAAATACTTAAAATAATTCTTAACTTTGCCCTACTAATACAAGTGCGATCGCCCTGTAACTTATTCTTAAAACGTTGGATTTTATCTAATTCATCTGGTGATAAAAGAGATTTGAAATAAGCTAAATCACACAAAAACTTATTAGTATTAACTGAATAAATATCTAACATATTAAAAATAATCAAGCTGGAATAAATCAATAAAACGAATGTTCAAGTCACTATTACTTAATATCAATAAACTTTTAAGCATAAATAGTAATTTAAGGTTTACTTATATACTTTTGTTTATAAAACAATAATTTTAAAACACATTTGTTACTTACTTAAAAATTTAGATTATAATACCTCTAAAAATGAAATTAAAGTAAATAATTTTTAATTATTGAATCAATGCCATGTCTAAATTTGCAACGACCATTTTTATCAGTAGCCTATTTTCACTATTTCTAGTCAGTACCCCCACTCTGGCTCAACAAAAATATCCTCTTATTTGTCGGTCTGGGGGACGTATTTCCATTAGAACACTGGCTGATGGAAGTGGAGAAATTCAAGGACTGAAACAAGGGCGAACCGCTGTCAACAGGAACAATCCAAACTCTTCTCTAGCTCCAGGGGAATGTGGATGGGAAGACAGAGCGATGAATAGTAACGAACCCACTACAATTTGTTACAGCAATGTTGCTGCTTTTAACATAACACCCATAACAACAATTATTGAAAATTTAAACTATCGTGGTGCTGGGGTTGCCAGATACCTTGTACACAACGACACAAGTAACCGCTGCATGAGAGTTAATTAGTTACCTATCAAACCATTTTTACAAAAAAACACCATGTTCCAAAACTATTTGCAAAAGTTTAGTCTTACTCTTCTTTTAAGTGTAATGACTGCTCCTCTCAACATTACTTTATCCCATGCCCAACCTCAAAGCTATGAATTAATTTGTCGAGGTGGAGGTGCTTGGCTAGTAACGACGGGGGATTTGAATACCGTGACAGAAAGGGGAAGACAATATGTATATGCTCCTGTTCGTGCTAGATTTGCCCCCGGTAATCCTAATATTGATCGCAACAGTGCTGATTTTGTTAATGCTTCTCCTAATGTAAAAGCTTTTCTGGTGCAACAAGCCCTAGCACCGGGAGAATGTTCATGGATTGACCGAGGAATGCGAAATGGTGAGCCATCAATTCTGTGTGATGTTACGGGGAAAAGTAGTGATGTGAATGCGATTCGTTACATTAATTTTATTTCTCGAAGTGAAGCCAGAGCTCGTTTGATGGTTTATAACGATAATGGTCAATGTCTCAGGGTTACGAGTTATGAAAATTTAGGAAGTGGCTTTTGATACTAAATCCCGTTTCAATAATATACTAATTAGGGCGGGGAACAGGGAACGGGGAACAGATAGTAATTGTTTATTGTCAATTGTTACACGGTGAATAATAGTAAACTCTACTAATCGGATTTGGTATGATATTACTTTTTTTGCCGAAAAACAAGATCTACACATTCTCTAAACTTTTCCTTTCATAAAAAATCCCCTCTAATAAAGGAGGGGTAAGAAAAGATAATAGTTCTTAATAATTAAGAAAACAACTTTGTGCCGATCAACATTTTGCCATTGCTACCATTACCATGGGAACCTATTTCATGGACATTTTTACTCATTTCTCTGGCTTGGTGATAACTGTCGATTTCACCTTTTTCAAAATATAACAAAGATGCCTTGCGTAAATCATCCACCGCTTTTTGCTTCGCTCCAGAATCTAAGTATAAAATACCTCTCTTGTGATAGGCTTCGGCATAATCACCATCTTTTTTGATAGCTTCAGTATAATCGGCGATCGCCCCTGAGATATTACCCAATTTACTATGACTGTTGCCCCTTTCATAGAAGAAACTAGCCGAATCAGGCTTAACCCGTAACTCTTGGGATAAAATTTCTACCTGTCGTAAATTACTAACAATCTCTTTTATCTCCTTAGTTTCCCCATTCAAAGCACTAACATTTTGGTCTAAACTATCCTTAACATTGTTTAAACGCTCATTAAAGCCTAGTTTCAAATCCTCTATCTGATTACCAAAATCAGCCTTACCCATCACCATCGCCTCCTTCAATTCCCCATGATTAGCTTCCACCATAGTATATAGAGACTCTATTTTTTGTTGTTGAGCATTAAAAGCGCCAATCAATCTTTCCTCCGACTGCTTACGGCTAAAAACATTACAACCAACCCCCACCGTAGAAGCCACCGATAAAGGAATGATTTGACCAGTAACCGCAGAGGCGATCGCCCCTAAAGCTGTGACACCCAAACCCACATAACCGAGCATATCAACTTGCTTATCCATAATCTTAAAAACCTTATTTCAAATAAAAAATAAATTAAACCAACACCGCACAATTAAGCTCAAAAACAGGAATAGCCAACTTAGCCTCCTCAGGAGTCAAAAACTCACTAATCACCTTGAGAAGTAGATCATAAGTGTCAATATTATCATCCTCAAACTTATAAGCCTTAGAAATAGTTTGAAACCAGAGCAACATATTAGTACGTAAACGCTCCATATCATCAAACAACAAAGCCGCCGCCGAATAACGCAACAAATCAACCATATCACGCTTACAAGTTACATAATAATCCTTAAACTCAGGATTACGTTTTTGCTTACCCACCTTCACCGCCTCCATAATCTCATCCGCCCCATCCCTAATTTTCATATAGGCACTCATGCGTAAATCTTTGGTCTCAAAATAATTGTCCAAAAATCTTAACTCGTAATCCTGTGCATAACGTCCATCAGCCTCAAGAGTCAAATCCGCAAATTGTTTTAACATAATAGCAACTCCTTTTGTTTTAATCTAAATAACATCTTCAGTTTGGGCAAGATACTGATCAACCTCACCCTTAGTATTTTGTAGCTGAGAAATCATCGAACGAGTAATCAACTTACCCTCCTCCACCAAGATTTTGCCAGAAATAGGGTGAAGGATATTTTTCTGAGCGCGTCTGCCAATCAAAGCATCCACATCATCAATTTGGCTCAAATACATCCCCGAAGGTAACTCAACCACCACCCCTTCGCCGATAACCCTAGCCTGACAAGCAAGACGAGAATTTGTCTTACAAGTAGTAATCACCTCCAGAGTTCTTTTTTCCCGACGATTGAGGGGCGATAAACTGTCCATACCCTCCTTAATGTAAACGTGACAAGTGGAACACATTCCCCGTCCCCCACACTCTTGCATCACATCCAAATCATTTTTTAGCAAACCAGATAACACATTATCATTAGTTTGAATTGCTGTTTCTGTGCCGATAGGATCTAACTTGATTGTTTTTGCCACAACTTTTAAATAAACCTCTAAAAACTCAATTACAAATATCTTTTTATCTTGACTCACAGAAAAAAGATTATAAACTGGTCATCTCACTACGAGAAAGCCGTTCCATAATAGTAGGGTGATCATGTCCTTCCTCTAACCATCCTTCCGTTAGTTTGATTCTTTCTGCCAAACCAATGACAAAATAATTAGCCTCAGCCCCCATAGACTCACAGCTAGTTTGTACACAGCCCAAATCTTGCCCCGTCAACTGACTAAAGAAAGAGCTTAAAATTCCCGCTTCGGGTTGACAAGAAAAATGTTTATCTTTAGGGGCTGCTGCCGCAAAAGGAGAATTAACAGTTTTCACCACAATAAAACCTTGGGGATAATAATCAAAATCAAATTCTGCTACCCCCCAACCATGGGTTTTCCAACATTGTTTGAGGCAACTAATAAACTCCGCCATCTCCATCTGAGAAAGGGGACGCTCATAATATTCGCTCACCTCACCAATAAAGCGACGGTAAAAACTTTTGCCCCACCAACGACCACAGTTATGGAGAACTACACTAGAAGCCTGTCCAATTTCCTCCTCCAAACCGTCATAAATACCCTGTAAGAGTACCTCTGGCAGCGCAATTAAACGAGAACCTTGGCGGGTTTCCAATAACCCTAATTCAAAGTCACCTTGTACATAGGCATCAGGGGAAAAGTAATTACCTTTTAACGGTTTTTTTTCGACTAAATCTGCAATAGAAATCATTAATTTATCTCCCATATCTAAAAAGTATTGTTTTAAGCCCTGACGGTATCTTTGACCAGATATTCCTTAGCTTGATTTAAGAATGGCTCTAAATCATTCATCTGAGAAGCATTAAGGAAATTTTTTAATTGTGCAACTAACAGGGAATGAACAGCGGAGTCAATAGATTGAGACTCTCTAGCTTCGACAACGTCGGTTAGCCATTCCAAAAGGCGACGTTCCAGAAATTCAGGGTTATTAAGTAACATTGCCATGGCGCTATATCTAGTAATCAATAGCCAATGTTGCAAAGAAGTTTCCAGGGCTTTTTCTTGACTATCAGAAAATTTGGCTACCAATTTATCCGCTACTGTCTGGAAAATCTCAATTTCTTGATCCCTAAGAAGGCGATAGATTGCCATTTTATTTTGAAGATTGTTGATGCAATTAGAAAAAGTTTCTAAATCATCGCTTTGTAAATAGTTGTACTCTGCTTCGTGGATCAGTTGTTGTAATTCTGGGTACATAGTTTTATCCTTAGTTAAAATAGATCAGATAAATCATTCATTTTCAATTCCGAGAAGGTAGAAGTCGGGTTGTTTTGTCTTTTCTCTATAATTGGCTTTTGGGCAATACTTGTCTTAGTCTCTTGTATTTGCTCTCCTGCCCAAGGGAATCTTTGGAAAAAATCTCCTACTTTCATTTGTAAAGAAAGGTTGGTAATAGTCGATAAATCATCATTGTTAGTGTTGAGGTGGGAAGTATAGGCAACCATTTTTTTGATGCCCTTCCAGTTATGGTGAGTGAAAAATTCTTCTACTCTTAAATTAAGGTTTGGAATAAAGTCATCTGCATTAATTAATTCTTGAGTGGTGATTACAGATGAGGGTTGATTTCTCTTAATACCACGCCAATTGGCGTTGGAGAAGAATTGCTCAACACTGATGTCAGAAAATGTTGGTGTTAAGCTCATGTAATTTTCCTGTTAGTTTGAGTGATTGGATATGTGAAGGGTTTATTTCAAAGGTTAATTACTTAAGATATTCGCCATTAACTAATTTTTTCTGAATATCTTTTGCCCCAGCCCCTTCGTTGTGCCAGAAAGTAGCTGCATCAATGCGATCTTGTTTTCCTAGCAAAAACTTACAATAGGTTTCACCCATGGAATAACATTGAATTTCGATGCAGTTTAATTGTTTATTAATAAAACGGCTAAAAAATCCAGCCATCAATCCAGCGTAGATGTGACATACGGGTTTACCCACGTCTCCGAGAGTACGGGCTACCGCAGAATCAAAGATATTAACGAACATAAAACCATTTTTTTGCTCACTTAAATCCACATCCCAGTTTCCCCAACCTTGGGTAGTAAAAGGCCACCACCAAGCTTCCAAAACATAAAGTAAGTTCATATCATGAACATCTTTGGGATATTCATATTCTTTTTGAAACCAATTGCAGAAAAAGTCAGCATCACGGACACCCCAAGCCTTACCAATGTTGTACATTACAACGCTAGATGCGGGTCCTACTTCTTCTTCTAAACCTTCTATTAAACCAACGATAAAATCTTCGGTTACTAAAACATTACGAGATTCGTTCCAATCGGTAATATCTCCGTTAACGGTATCAAAGTGGAAAAAGTCTTCGATGGTATAGTGATCGTGTTTTTTAGGGTATTGATTTTTCCAGAGATTTTTGGAAATTTTTTCAACGATGCGATTAGGTTTTGTAGGGGTAAAAGTCATAGATATTATTGTCCTTTATTAACTCTAAATGTTTGTTTTGTACAATTTTAAAACTATCTCAAAACCAACCTAAATACAGTGTAACTATGTTTTTTTATTGGTAGGTGGTTTTTACACATTTCTATACAATAATTAGATTTTTGTGATGTTTGTTTAAGAAAGATAAAGTTGTTAACTATAATTATTTTTTTAGTAAGGATTGAATAGTTAAACTTTTTTCTTCAATTATGTTGGGTAAATCCTGAACAATAAGGGAACATTTTCCCACAAAAGAGCTATTCCATTTTTCTAACCATTTAAGTTGTATGGTAGTTGCTTGATGGTTAAGGGAGCCAGTAAAAGTTACTTTACAATTTTTATCCATGGAGAATTGTTCTAGCCACTCTACATCTGGTCTTGATTGTTCAAAGTTTTTGGAGGTAATCATTCCCCCAAGGTAACGACTGGTAATTTTTGCTATTTCTTCAAAGTTGATGACTACGTCGGCAATGGTAATTTTGTGAGCCACAGTTCCCTCAAAGGAAGATATCACAGTCATTTTTAAACTTTCAGGGTCAAAGCCTTTATCAAATCTAGTGGAATTATCATATACTGCTCCCCTAAAGTCGGCTCCTCCGATGTGAGTCCCATTGAGGAATGCACCGCACAAGTCAGCTTTGACAAAGTTTGCTTTGGTTACAAAGCTACCTGTCAGATAGGCTTCTTTTATGTTTGCTTTGCTCAAATCTGCTTTAATTAGATAGGCTTTGATAAAGTATGCTCCTTGTAAGTTAGCTCCTTTTAATTTTGTACCTGTTAAGTTGGCTTCGTTAAAGTAACAGTCTCGTAAGTCGGCTCTACTTAAATCTGCTCCTCTTAGGTCTGCATAGCTAAAGTCAGAGCCTCTAAAATTAGCTCCTTTTAAATCTGCATTTCTTAGGTCAATTCTTCTTAGTTGTAGTTTGGGGAAATCTCTTTCTCCCCAGTTATATTTGGCTTGTATATCTGCATTTACTGTCATTGCCACCATCTACTTGACTCCTAGTTTGAGGAACATTTTTCTTTTGCTTTTGACTTGTATTACTTTCTATTTATGACTGAAATTATATTTTTTATTTGTATTAATAATTACTTTTATAACATTTTTATTTATAGAAGGCTATGAATATAATTTGTTTTTTACATTTATTAATTTAACTAAATAATTATTTGAATTTGCTTTGTAATAGTTCAGTATTCTTACTGATCCCATGGGAGTAGTTCTGTTTATTATATATTTTTGGTGTAAAGATAACTGTTTATATTTAAAAATTATGTAAAAGAAAAGTTTGGGAGAGCATTAAAGTTCTTTGGGAGGATGAAGGGAGATATATTATAGTAATAAATATCAAGTTATTTTTAAGTGAAAAAGATTATTCATTAAAAATACTTATTATTTGTTGCCAATATAAATATATTTAATGGTACATATTTTATTTTTTTACCTTGATAGAAGTAAGTTTGACGGCATGTCTTTATTCGTTTTAGATTATTTTGGGGAGATAAATATTAAAAATTTTAATGTTTTTTTGTAGGGAGATGGATAGAAAAAGAGAGTAATATATTTTCTCAGTTAAGATAAGTTTTTGTGGTTTTTAGTCTATTTTCCCTAGATATTAAGGATATTGTATTTTTTGATACAGAAACAATGATGGTAAACATATGAATATCTATTAGTCATTGAATTAAATCATAAAGTCTTCTTCTTAAGTAGGCAAAAAATTAGATAAACTTTCATTAAACTATGGTGATAATGTCAAAGAGAGCAAAGAAAAAAATGTCTGGGTCATACGATCAAGATAGTTTTATACTAAATTCTATCGGATGGTTACGTAGTAAGTTGCCTTCTTATTGGTTTGCTTGTATTCCCTTAAGTGCGTTAATTGTGGTTGTGTGGAATACTGCAAGTCAAGCTCAAGGTTTGGATGGTCCTGAAACTTTAGAAGAAGTTAAGGTCATTTTAGATACTATTTTCTTACTTGTTTGTTCCATTTTGGTTATTTTCATGAATGCCGGTTTCGGAATGTTAGAAACTGGTTTTTGTCGTCAGAAAAACGCTGTTAACATTCTTGCCAAAAACTTAATTGTCTTTGCGGTTGCTACTATCGTTTATTGGGCGATTGGTTACGGCTTTATGTATGGAGATGGTAATGGTTTCATTGGTACTCAAGGTTTCTTCTTTAATGGGGATGGAACGCCTTATGGGGATGATAATTATCCTGCGGCAGTTCCTGCGGCTATTAACTTTTTGTTCCAAGTAGCTTTTGCGGCAACTGCTGCGACTATTGTATCTGGTGCGGTAGCTGAAAGAATCAAGTTTGATGCTTTCTTAATCTTCAGTGTTCTGTTGGTGGGTATTTCTTATCCTATCACTGGTCATTGGACTTGGAATGGTGGTTGGTTAGCGGAAATGGGTTTTTCTGATTTTGCTGGTTCTACCATTGTTCACTCTGTGGGTGGTTGGGCTGCATTAATGGGGGCGGCTATTCTTGGTCCTCGTCAGGGCAAGTATTCTTCTGATGGTCGGGTGAATGCGATTCCCGGTCATAATATGAGTATTGCTACTTTGGGCTGTTTGATTCTTTGGATTGGCTGGTTTGGTTTTAATCCCGGCTCTGAGTTGGCTGCTACGGCTAATGTTCCTTATATTGCTTTGACTACCAATTTGGCTGCGGCTGCTGGTGGTATAACTGCCACTGCAACTTCTTGGATTAAGGATGGTAAGCCAGATTTATCCATGATCATCAATGGTATTCTTGCTGGTTTGGTGGGTATTACTGCTGGTTGTGCGACAGTAGGTTACTTTAGTGCGGTAATTATCGGTGCGATCGCTGGTATTCTTGTAGTATTCTCTGTGGCCTTTTTTGACAAGGTTCTAAAAATCGATGACCCTGTGGGCGCTACTTCTGTTCACTTAGCTTGTGGTATTTGGGGAACATTGGCTGTGGGTATCTTTGGTACTGGGGAAGAAAGCATTGTTACTCAACTCATTGGTATTCTTACTATCGGTGGTTTTACCGTTGTAGCTAGTGCTATTTTCTGGTATGCCCTAAAAGCTACTGTGGGTATCAGAGTTCATGAAGAGGACGAAATTAAAGGTCTTGATATTAGTGAACATGGTATGGAGGCTTACAGTGGATTTGTGAAGGAAGCGGATATTCTTTCTGGTGGTTTCACAAGTTCTATGACTAGCGAGGTTTCTTCTAGCACTGAAGGTTAATCTTGTTCTAGTATCTTACTCCTATTTGTAATTTGTTTCCTCTTCTGAGTTTTCGGGGGGGGAAATTTTTTTTGCGGTGGTTTGGATAAACTAATTAATAAGTTTATGTTGCATTTTTTATGACTAAAAAAGCTATTGTTTTATTATCAGGAGGTTTAGATTCTGCCACAAGCGGTGCGATCGCCCTTAAGGAAGGTTATGAAGTAATTGCCCTATCATTTCGTTATGGACAAAAACACTTCAAGGAATTAGAAGCCTCTGGCAATGTGGCTAAATCCTTGGGTATCAAAGAACATCACATCATCGATGTTAACCTTTCTATGTGGGGGGGATCATCTCTGACGGACGCTACCATGAATATCCCTGAAGATGGGATAAAAGCGGACGAAATTCCCTCTACCTATGTCCCAGGGCGTAATACGGTGTTTATCTCCATTGCCCTTTCCCTAGCCGAAGCCAAGGGGGCTCAAGCTATTTATTTGGGAATTAATGCGGTGGACTATTCTGGTTATCCCGACTGTCGCCCCGAATATTTAGACGCTTTCCAAAATCTTGCCAATTTGTCCTCTAAGGTCGGAATAGAAGGAAAAGCACCTCAATTAATAGCTCCCCTTGTAATGTTGTCGAAAGTAGAAATAGTACAAAGGGCGATCGCCCTTAACGTGCCCATCGAAAAAACTTGGTCATGTTATCAAGGAGGAGAGAAACCTTGCGGAGTATGTGATTCTTGCCGTATTAGAAACAAAGCTCTGATAGATGCAGGTTATCCCGAATTGGTGGGGTAAACCAGAAAAGAATTATTAAGTAATGTAAAGTTATAATAAACATGTAGCAAATTAATCAAAAGATAGGAATAATAATTATGGCTCTTAGCGTAGGCACAAAAGCCCCTGACTTTACCACCAAAGATGATCAAGGAAATACTGTCTCCCTAAAGGATTTTGCGGGTAAAATAGTAGTAATGTACTTCTATCCCAAAGATGATACCCCCGGTTGTACCAAACAAGCCCAAAGTTTCCGTGACAACTACGAAGAATATCAAAACAAAGACATGGTAGTTTTGGGTGTGAGTGTGGATGACGAAGCCTCTCACAAAGCCTTTAAAGAAAAGTATGGTTTACCTTTCCAGCTTTTGGTTGACAGTGATAAAGCTATTACCAAAGCCTATGACGTGGATGGCGGTGGTTATGCCAAACGTGTTACCTACATTATCAACGGTGAAGGTGTTATCACCCATGTAGATAGCAGTGTACAAACTAGCACCCATGCCCAAGATGTTTTAAAAACCATTGGTTAATTTCTCTTTTTGATAAAAGTATCGTAACCCTTTCTAATGGGCAATAATAGGCGGTGGGAGATGGCTCAGATGACTGGTATCAGCTTTTAATTCCCATTGCCATTTATCGTCAATATACCTAAGTTTACTTAGGCTACACAGGGGAATAGTGATGGGTTGATGTTCATGTCCTAATAAAGCCCCAATCATCCCTTGGATGGCGACACTATGCCCCACTATTAAGGGATTATGGTAGTTCATTAATATTTTAGTGGTTTGAGCAGTGCGTTGATATATTTCCTCTAAAGTTTCAGGGTATTGAGGATATATCTGAGGTTGATAATCCAAGTTAATTACATCGAGGTATTTTTTTTCGAGGTTGTCAGGATATTGAGTAAGGGGTTTTGTATCCATCCAATCCTTATTATGCCATTCTCCCAGTCCTGATTCAATTTTAATCGGTAAATTAAGGGCGATCGCAATGGGGTAAGCAGTTTCGATGGCTCGTAAAAAAGGAGAACAAAAAATATGTTTAATAGGTTCATTTTCTAGTCTTTTTGCCACTGCTTTAGCTTGAATTATGCCATCTTCTGATAACGGAGGATCATATTTCTTTTCAGCATAATTAAACCATTGAGGATAAACAAAATCATGTCTATTACCATGTCTTACAATCCACATAAATATTTGATAAAAAAGTATTTTAATTGAGGTGGGCAATAGGGAATAGGCAATGGTTTTCCTGTTTTTACCCTAACACCTAATACTTGTCACCTTAATTGTTAAATGTTTTCTTTGTTTCCAACATTACCTCACTTAGAGGAATTTGTAATCTTTTAGCTATTAAAACACAATCATCATATTCAGGTTGAATATTAACAACTTCCGAATCATATTGAGCAACTTTTACCCTAATATCACCATATTTCGTATTAACAGTCTTCATGTGACGACTCAAAACAGAGCGAGATTGTATCTGCTTTCTGATGCCTAAAGTAGAAGTTTCTCTAAAAATAACCCTTTCACAAATATCTACTTTATCCAAATCACAAATTACCGTTAATAACACCCCAGGGCGGTTTTTCTTCATAGCCACAGGTTGGGTAAAAACATCTTTTGCCCCCAATTGCAATAACTCATCCATCACATAACCAAAAATTTGTGGTGATAAATCATCTATTTGGGTTTCTAATACCGCCACAGTTTCCTCGTCGATGGCTTCTTTCTTTTCTCCTACCCACAGACGGAGAATATTAGGCATGGTTAAATCTTGATTTCCTGCCCCCAAACCAATTTTATGTAAATTCATGGCGGGGGGTTGACCAAATTTTTGAGCCAAAGTAGTAACGATGGCTGCCCCCGTGGGGGTTACTAATTCCTTGTCAATGCCATTGCTATATAAAGGTACTTTTCCCATTTGACACAATTCTAACACCGCTGGTACAGGAACAGATAAACGCCCATGGGCTGCCTTGATAGTGCCTCCCCCTGTGGGTAATGGGGAACATTCCAAGGTGTTAATATCAAGGTAATCTAAGCCGATACAAGTGCCGATAATATCAATGAGGGCATCCGTTGCCCCTACTTCATGGAAGTGAACTTTTTCGGGAGGAATGCCATGAACTTTTCCCTCTGCGATCGCCAGTTGCCTAAAAATTGCTAAACTATTATTAGTAACAGTTTCAGGTAAATTAGCTTGAGTAATAATTTTCTCAATCTCAGGTAAATGCCTATGGTGATGACTATGTTTTAGACTCACATCAACTTTTGTTGCCCTTTGCCCCTGTCTTTGTACATCTTCCTCTGTTAAGGTATATTCGTCGTCCAAATCAAGACTTTTTAACCTATCAATGAGATACTTAAGGGGCATTCCTGCATCCACTAAAGCACCGAGAAACATATCTCCTGCAATTCCTGTGGGGCATTGTACATAAGCAATTTTAGACATTTTACCAACCTTTTTTAATAATTATTTTTAGTAAAGATTAATTACACATTCTATGGCTACTATATATCAATTAAACTCTGAAAATCCTCAAGGGCGATCGATTGAACAAATTACGGACGCTCTCAAACAAGGCGCTATTATGCTTTATCCCACAGATACAGTATATGCCATTGGCTGTGATTTAAATGTTAAATCAGCCGTGCAAAAAGTAAGACAAATTAAACAGTTATCCAGTGATAAACCCCTTACTTTTTTATGTTCTTCTTTATCTCATATTTCTGAATATGCCGTAGTAAGTGATGAGGCATATCGTATCATGAAAAGACTTATTCCAGGACCTTATACTTTTATTTTACCTACTACTAAATTAGTGCCAAAATTGGTGATGTCTCCTAAGCGTAAAACCACAGGAATTAGAGTACCAGATAATAATATTTGTCATAGTTTATTAGAGTCTTTAGATAATCCAATTATTTCTACTTCTGCCCATTTACCTGACGAAGATGGAGAATATCCTTCCCATAACTGGGAAAAGGCTAGGTTATTTGATCATTTAGAAAAGTTAGTTGATATTATTATAGATAATGATGATGATCCTAGTTTAAAAGTTTCTACTATTCTTGATTTAAGTACCTCGGAACCAACGGTAATTAGAAAGGGTTTGGGATGGGAAACTTTAGACAATTTATTTAGTTTTTCTAGTTGATTATATTAGCTTTAAATTGTTAAAAAAATAATATATTTTATGACTAAACAAAGAAAAAAATCTGATTTGCCCACAAAAGTTTGCCCCGTGTGTGGTTTATCTTTTACGTGGCGTAAAAAATGGGAAAAATCTTGGGATGAGGTGAAATATTGCTCGGAAAGATGCCGAAGGCACAAAAATTCTTGATTCATATTTTACTTGTAAAACAACAAAGTAGGTGGGTAACACCCACTGTTACACCTCAGCTATTTTTTATAATCAAATAACTACAAAAGTATAGGAGTAGAAAGTGAAGCCAGATTATAGAACTATTTTAATTAATCCTAATTATGCTAATTACGGTTGTCTTTCGTTGTTATTGATAATGACGGTAATTGTGGCTATCGTGGGCTGGGATTGGGTTATTAATGGGGTGTTAATTTTCCTTGCTTTTTTGATTATTGCCCCTATTCTTGGGGCGGTGGCTTTTCGTTGGTGGCTAAAAACAAATGTAATGGAGGATAGTTGCCCTGTGTGTGATTATACTTTTGCGGGATTTAATAATAAGCAGTGTCGTTGTCCTAGTTGTGGTGAGACTTTGATTGCTAATCATGGACATTTTGAAAGGGTGACTCCTGAAGGTACTATTGATGTAAATGCGGTGGATGTTTCGGTCAAAAAAATAGATGATTTGCCGAATAATTAATGGTTTGGTGAGTGGATAACTCGACTCTAAATGATTGAGGTTTACTTAATTTTTGAATAAGTATCTTTTCATCGCCGACAATGAATTAAAATAGCGTAAATAGTTTTAATAATTAATTTTGGTATTTTTTTATGTATATGACCCCTAAGAGTGGTATTTTACTGCTGGTTTCTTGTGTAAGTGCGATCGCCGTTGTGGGCTGTATTTTTGAATTAACTTCGGGTAATCCAGAATTAGGACAAAATGTAACCAGTTTAATATTAGGTTTTAGTATTCCTTTAAGTATTGTGGCTTTTGTTTTTGCGGTTAAGGATGCCCGAGCAAATTCTCAGTAATAATTAACTATTGCCCATGGTCTATTTTCCCTTCTGGTAATAAATCGGGGCGTTTTTTTCGGGTCGCCTCTAATTGTTTTTGATGGCGCCAATGGGCGATCGCACCGTGATTTCCAGAACGTAATACCTCCGGCACTTCCCAACCCCGAAACACTGGGGGACGGGTATAGTGAGGATAATCCAATAAACCATCCTCAAAACTATCCTGCTCCAAAGAAGCCTTTTTGCCCACCGTGCCGGGTAAAAGACGTATCACCCCGTCCATAAGAGTAAGAGCAGGAATTTCTCCCCCCGTTAACACAAAATCCCCTAAAGATACTTCCCTCGTCACCAAATGTTGTACCCGCTCATCAATACCCTCATAATGACCACAGATGAGGATTAACTGTTGATAATTAGTAGATAAATCCTTAAACAAATTTTGATCCATTCTTTGCCCTTGGGGAGTTAACATAATCACCTCCCGAGGAGCAATATTTGGTACAGACTCCACCGCTGCAAAAATCGGCTCAGGCTTCAAAACCATACCCACTCCCCCCCCATAGGGAACATCATCCACCGTACGATGTTTATCCGTAGTAAAGTCCCGAGGATTGATCAAATTAACCGTCGCAATTTGCTTTTTTAAAGCCCTACCCAATAAACTGGCATGGAGTGCAGAGGTAAAAAAATCGGGAAAAAGGGTAATAACGTTTATTTCCACTGTTGATATTATTTGATAAAGTGAGCTTTGAGCATATAAATAACGAGTTTTTGCTCAAACTGTTAATTATTGGATATGTTACAAATTTAACCATAAAATAGTGTAGGAGATCATAAGATGGACGTTTTTGGGAGCCGAAAGTGTCTATCTGTTGGTGTAATTTTAGAAAAAGAATCAAGTAGGAATTAACATGAAGCAATATCAAAGAAGTTCAGTGCTAGTAATTGGAGGTGCCGAGGACAAAGTACATGGACGAGAAATATTACAAACTTTTTGGCGTTGTGCAGGGGGCGCGGATGCCATCATCGCCATTATACCCTCCGCTTCACGAGAACCTACTATTATTGGCGATCGCTACTTAACCATTTTCCGTGATATGGGAGTAAAAGACTTAAAAGTGTTGGACGTGCGCGATCGCATTCAGGGAGAAGATAAATATTATCAAGAATATGTAGAACAATGTACCGCCGTATTTATGACAGGGGGTGACCAACTTAGACTATGCGGTTTGCTATCCGATACCCCTCTCATGGAAAGAATTCGCCAAAGGGTAAAACTAGGAGAAATCACCCTCGGAGGCACCAGTGCAGGAGCTGCCGTCATGGGACATCATATGATTGCCGGGGGTAGTAGTGGAGAATCCCCCAACCGTGCCTTGGTAGATATGGCCATGGGCTTAGGTTTTATTCCCGAAATTATCGTCGATCAACACTTCCATAACCGTAATCGTATGGCAAGACTACTCAGCGCCCTTTCCAACCATCCCGAAAGAATCGGTATCGGCATTGACGAAGACACCTGTGCCCTATTTAGCGCCGATAATCACTTAGAAGTAGTAGGCAAAGGAACTGTTACCATCATTGATGCCCAAGCCATGAGTTACACTAATCAAGGAAAAGTAGATGCCGAATCTCCCCTTGCCCTTCACAATCTTAGGATTCATATATTGTGCCATGGCGATCGTTACAATCGAAAAACCCATCAACCCACCGCAGCCAGTGGCGATTAATATTATATTTAATGAATAAAATATTAATTATCCCCAAAAAATAAAAGAATGTTCACCCTGAACAGTAAAAAGTCAAGCAAAAACGAGACACTTAAAAATGGCTCTCAAACCCAGTAGCGTCTAAAATCAGAAACAGCATGAAAATCCTCAAAACACAAACCTTAAGGGGTCCAAATTATTGGAGCATTCGCAGACAAAAGCTCATCCAGATGCGTCTCGACTTAGAAAACATAGCCGAAAAACCATCCAATGAAATCCCCGGCTTTTATGAAGGATTAGTGGAAACCCTCCCTAGTTTGATCGAACACTTTTGTTCCCGAGATCATCGTGGAGGCTTCCTCGAACGAGTTAAAGAAGGTACCTATATGGGGCATATTATCGAACACATTGCCCTCGAATTACAAGAATTAGCAGGGATGCCTGTCGGTTTTGGACGCACCAGAGAAACCAGCACCCCCAGAGTTTATAACGTAGTCTTTGAATATGTCTATGAAGAAGCTGGTCGTTATGCAGGTAGAGCCGCCGTCCGACTTTGTAACGCCATCATCGAAAATGGCAGTTATCCCCCCCAAGAGTTAGCTCAAGATGTAGCCGATTTAAACGATCTAAGGGCAACCTCAGCCCTGGGTCCTTCCACTGAAACCATTATCAAAGAAGCCGAAACCCGTTCTATTCCTTGGATGATGTTGAGCGCCCGTTCCATGGTACAACTAGGATATGGAGTTAATCAAAGACGCATTCAAGCCACCCTCACCGAAAATTCTAACATTTTAGGGGTAGAACTTGCCTGTGATAAAGAAGGCACAAAAACCATCCTCCGAGATGCAGGAATACCCGTGCCTAGGGGTACAGTAATTTACTATTTAGACGAACTCGCTGATGCCGTCCAAGATGTAGGCGGTTATCCCATCGTTATCAAACCCCTTGATGGCAACCATGGCAGGGGAATCACCATTGATATTAACACCCGTGAAGATGCTGAAGATGCCTATGATTTAGCAGCGGCAGCCTCCAAAACCCGCTCGGTGATCGTCGAAAAATACTACCAAGGTAACGATCACCGTGTTCTGGTTATCAATGGCAAATTAATTGCTGTGTCCGAAAGGGTACCAGCCCATGTCATGGGGGATGGACAGTCCACCATTGAAGAGTTGATTGAACGAACAAACCTAGATCCTAATCGAGGAGATGGTCACGACAATATCCTAACCCGTATTAGTGTCGATCGCACCTCCCTTGGTGTTCTCAAAAGACAGGGTTTTGAAATGGATACGGTTCTAAAACAAGGGGAAAGAGCCTACCTTAGAGCCACTGCCAACCTCAGTACAGGGGGCATAGCTATCGATCGCACCGATGACATTCACCCCAAAAATGTTTGGATAGCTGAACGTGCAGCCAAAATTATCGGCTTGGACATTGCGGGTATAGACATAGTTACCCCCGACATTACCAAACCCCTTGATGAAGTAGATGGGGTAATTGTCGAAATTAATGCAGCTCCTGGATTTAGAATGCACGTAGCCCCCTCCCAAGGCTTACCTCGCAACGTGGCTGGCCCAGTTTTAGAAATGCTCTATCCCAATAATCACTCCAGCAGAATACCCATTCTGGCGGTCACAGGGACCAATGGTAAAACCACCACCACCCGACTACTGGCTCATCTTTATCGACAAACAGGAAAAGTTGTGGGCTACACCAGCACCGATGGTATTTACTTAGGGGATTATATGGTGGAAAGAGGTGACAATACCGGTCCCTTGAGTGCGGGAGTAATTTTGAAAGATCCCACCGTGGAAGTAGCCGTTTTAGAATGCGCTAGGGGGGGCATGATCCGCTCTGGTTTAGCTTTTGATAGCTGTGATGTGGGAGTAGTATTGAATGTGGCAGCAGATCACCTCGGCTTGGGGGATATTGACACCATCGAGCAGATGGCGAAAGTAAAAGGAATCATTGCTGAAACCGTTAACCCCGATGGTTATGCGGTATTGAATGCTGATGATCCTCTTGTGGCAGAAATGGCAAAAAATGTTAAGGGTAAAGTAGCCTATTTTTCCATGGATCAACATAACCCCATCATTGTCGATCATCTCCGTCGGGACGGCATTGCCGCTATCTATGAAAACGGTTATCTATCTATTTTTGAAGGGGAATGGACTCTGCGCATTGAGAAGGCAGAAAATATCCCTGTTACCATGAAGGGCATGGCACCGTTTATGATTGCCAATGCTTTGGCGGCTAGTTTGGCAGCCTTTGTCAATGGGGTGGATATTGAGTTGATTCGCCAAGGGGTACGTACTTTCAACCCGGGGGCGGCTCAAACCCCCGGCAGGATGAATTTATTTGAATTAAAAGATCATTCTGTGTTGGTGGACTATGCCCATAATCCCGCTGGTTATGAGGCTGTAGGGGCTTTTGTTAAAAATTGGCAGGGCGATCGCCTCGGGGTCATTGGTGGTCCTGGAGATAGACGAGATGAGGATTTGATGTTACTAGGAAAAATAGCCGCCCAAACCTTTGACCATATCATTGTCAAGGAAGATAATGACAAACGGGGTCGGGAAAATGGAGAAGTTGCCGATTTAATAGTTAAAGGTATCCTCAGCGAAAATCCCGAGGCTAGTTATAACGTCATCCTTAACGAAATGGAAGCTCTCGAAACAGGTTTGGATAAAGTAAAAGCCGATGGTTTGGTGGTCATTTTCCCTGAAAGTGTTCCCCGTGCGATCGAATTTATCGAGAAACTGAAAGAGGAAAGTTAAGGTAATAAATAATGGACAATTAACCTTCGTTTGAGAGGTAATTGTTCATTATTAATCCTTTTATCCAAACAAAAATTGGTAGGGTGATAGATACACACCCCACCATTAATATTTACCCTGCTAGGAATTTTATTACTTAATTATCAGCGCCCTCGATAGGTGCAAAACCTTGTCTCTGGATATTTTCAGTAACTACCCGAGGTTCTAAAAATTGCAGTAAATAATCTGGGCCTCCAGCCTTTGAACCTACCCCCGAAAGTTTAAAACCGCCAAAGGGTTGACGGGCAACGATCGCCCCTGTGATGCCTCTGTTAATATAAACATTACCCACCTCAAACTCCTTATAAGCCCTGTCAATATGGGCTGGAGTACGGGAATATAAACCCCCCGTAAGGGCGTAATCAGTGCCATTGGCAATATTGAGAGCATGGTCAAAATTATCAGCCTTTATCACCGCCAACACAGGCCCAAAAATTTCCTCCTGAGCAATTACCGCATCCTGTGTAATATCAGTGAAAACAGTGGGAGGGACAAAATAACCATGGTCAGGGGCTTCTACCTGTATCGCCAAAGTGCCTTGCTCTTTTCCTTTCTCGATATATTCCAAAATACGAGCTTGGGCAGAAGCATCAACCACAGGCCCTATCTTCGTACTAGGGTTTTTCGCATCCCCCACATTAAGGGATTTTACCGCCTCTACCAAACGCTCCACAAAGGCATCATAAACAGTATTTAACACAATCACCCGACTACAAGCCGAGCATTTTTGCCCACTAAAACCAAAAGCCGACTGGACGACTCCTGCCACCCCTTGATCTAAATCAGCGCTTTCATCGATGATAATGGCATTTTTGCCCCCCATCTCAGCGATAACTTTTTTGAGGTGTTTTTGCTTCGGTTGCAATATGGCTGCATCGGCATAAATCTTACAACCCACTTCCCTTGAACCAGTAAAGGCGATTAAATGTATATCAGGATGTTTTACCAAATAATCTCCTACCACCGAACCTTTACCAGGTATATATTGAAATACTCCCTTGGGAATTCCTGCTTCTATCAAAATTTCGGCAATTTTTGCCCCAATTACCGTACTGGTAGCCGCAGGTTTGAGTAAGGCACAGTTACCAGCTGCCAAGGCCGCCACCGTCATGCCCGTGGCAATGGCAAAGGGAAAATTCCAAGGAGAGATAATCAGGGCGATGCCTTTGGGTTGATAAAAATAACGGTCATTTTCCCCTGCCACGTCATAGTTATAACCCTGCTCTAATCGTTCCATTTCCGAGGCATAGTAGCGACAAAAATCGATCGCCTCTGACACTTCAGGATCACCTTCTTTAACGATTTTACCCACCTCAAAACACATCCAAGCGGTTAATTCATGGCGTTTTTGCTCCATAATATCCGCCGCTTTGCGTAGAATCTCCGCTCTTTCCGTGGCGCTAGTTTTGCTCCAAGTTTTAAAGGCTTCCTTGGCACTCTTCATGGCTTCATCGGCTTGGGAAACGGACATTAGGCCAATTTTACCGACAATTTGGGAGGGATTGCAGGGGTTAACGGAATCTATATATTCCTCGGTTTGCGCATATTTCCCGTCGATAAGGGGCAGGTAGGTTTTACCCAATTGATTGTTAACCACGGTGAGGGCTTGTCTGGCTTTTACGAGGTTGCTTTCTCTACCGTAGTCGGTGTCTGGGGCAGGGTTAAAGCCGCTCTTATTAAGGGGGGTTGGGGGGATCTCTTTTTCCCCTTCTATAGGGGAAACTTCCTCTTTTGGTTCAAGATGATGGACAGGGGGAGCGATTAATTCATCGATGGGTTTTTCCTCTGAATTTTGCCGTAAAAAGGAGCTATTGGCAGTATTTTCGAGCAAACGGCGGATAAGGTAAGCCATACCAGGTAATAGTTTTCCATAGGGGGCATATACCCTCACTCGATAACCTTTTTTTACAATAGCTTTGGCGAGATTTTCTCCCATGCCGTAGAGTATCTGGCATTCAAATCTGCGCTTGGGAATTTTTAGAGTTTCGGCAATGGCGATCGCATTTGCTTGGGTTCTAACATTGTGAGAGGCGATCGCACTATACAAATATTGATGATTTTCGAGGAGAAGACGAATAAGATTTTCGTAATTAATATCCGTTTCCGGTTTTTGGTTAAATACGGGCTGTTGCCAGTGATTTTGCTGAGATTTAATAGTTTCTTGATCCCAATATGCCCCTTTCACTAATCTAACAGTAATAGGATTTCCCCGTTTTTTTGCCCACTCAATCCAGCTTAATAAATCCTTTTCTGAATCCCGTAAATAACCTTGAATTGTCACCCCAATATCTGTGCGGGAGCGAAATTCTTCCTCCATCAATAATTCTTGTAAGATAGATATGGTAACGTCCTTATAGGCATATTGTTCCATATCAAAGTGTACCGCTGCACGTTTTTCCTTGGCGTGTCTGAGAAGGGTACGAATGCGATCGCACACCTTAACTTTACTACCTTCTGGGTCAATAGGATCAAACTGCGAGTAAAAAGCCGTCAACTTAACGGATACCTGCACCTTCGCCAAATCTTCTCCATCCGCAGTATCAATTTCAGGAATAGTTGACCATTTTTGAGCCTGATTACTTAATTGAGTAATTAACTCAAGGTAACTTTGTAGATAAGACTCCGCCTCTGTTTCCGTGATTACCGCTTCCCCTAACAAATCGATGGTAAAGCCCATTTTTTCCTTACGCATCTTTTCTACCGCCCGAATTACCTCCTTGATGGTTTCCCCCGAAATATACTTATAAGCAAGGGTTTCCACCGCTTTAGTAATGGTTGCCGAGGCAATTTGGGCAGGAGGTGAATTAGGATCACTAAAATTAAGAATGCCCTTAAGAGCATCAGGTAATTCTACCTCTTCCGTGGTTAAATACTGTTGAAAATGTCGAGCAACTTCTGGCTTACTCTGTAATGCAGGTAACGCATCAATGAAGCGGAATAATTGAACTCTTAAACCGGGGTTACTCATAGTCCACCCCATCAATTTATCGTCAAATTGTACCTGCTCTTTTAACTTACTAAAGATGTTTCCTTTTTGTCTCGTGGCTTGGATCAAATCCCTTGCAATGTTTTGTGTCGTTTCTTCGTAAGATGAGATCTGACTGTTTATAGCTACCATAAAACTCCCCTAATAAATATAATAAAATAACTCTAATTTTTCTTGGCAACTTAAAGTTTGCTATGCTAATATCGCATAATAATATTTTGTTTCACATTATAATATTATCACTAAAATTATTAGATTGAGTATTTTGTTACCGTTTAATACAACCCTTTTTTCTAAATAATTAAGTATTTATCCTTACTAAGATAAAAAAAGGTTATTCGTATTAATAAAAATAAAAAATAAATTATGAAAAAAAAGCAATTATTTATTTACGTTTTATTAGGAATATTCGGAGTATCTATCGTTGCGATCGCCCTTTTAAACATAAAAGTTAACTATAAACAGGAAAAATATATTAATCAAGCGGATACATTTTTCGATAATTTTAACGCGGAAACTTCTAACGATAACCATATAGTATTAGATTCCTATTTACAACAAATTGGACTAGGCAAAGTCAACAAAAGTGATAACAATGGAGAAAATAGTTCCTCCCCTGAAATGGAAGAAACTTTAGTATCATTAAACACTTTTTTTGAAAAACAAAGACAAATTAATAGTAATTATATAGAACCAATTCCCGAAGATTTAAAATTTTTCTTAAAAGAAAAAGAACAAGAAATTATTGATCTACGGAACTATATTTTAAGTATAAAATCTCTTCATTGGGAATATAATCTTAATAATAATTTTAGAGATCCGTTAAGCTATGAAATTCCTTACTTTATTAATATAGTAGCAGCTCAAAAAATTTTAATGTTATATAGTTTGTCAGAGTATTTTCAAGGAAACAAAGAAGAAGTTAACAAAACATTAGAGGCTTCTTTTCAGTTAAACAAATTCATTCAATCTCAACCCTATTTAATAGCTCAACTAGTAGCTTTAATTAATACGCAAGACCAAATAAGATTGTTAAGACAAACATTACCATTAACTGTTTATTGGAGAGAAAACTTAAACAACTATTATTATGATTATTCCCAGGGAATATTGAATGCACTTAAAATAGAAGCATATTTTATAGGTAGTCCTTTTATATTTTCTGAAAATTTGAGTAATAAACCCATTGCTAAATTCATTCAAAAACCCTATTTTCAATTTATGAGTCAAGATTTAGGTAATCGTCTGTTAAAAAGATTTTCTAATCTTGAAAACAAAAGTATTTGCCCGTTAGATATCGCTTCAGGAGAATCGCTTTCTGATAACATTCCATGGTGGAATTATTTAGGACAAATAGCAACACCTAACTTTGGGGAACAATGGTTAAGGGCAAATTTATTAATGTTAGATTGGGAGTTGACAAAAAATATATTAGAAGTAGAAGATATTCGACAAAAAGAAGGAAATTTTCCCAATAATTTAAACAGCTTAAATTCTACTGTGTGTGAGGGTAAAAATTGGGATTATAGACTTGCTAATAATCAAGCTTTTCTCAATTTTGAACAAAATTATCCAGAAGATAGTTTGATACTTAATAGTAATACGGTTTTTTTACCTTTAAATTTTACCTTGAAGTAAAAATTCATATGCCTTTATACTTGACTTGTATTAATTGATGGACAACGGGCAAAAGATCAGAAAGAATAAACAAGAACATATATACGAGTATAAAAATGAAAATTGCGATCTTATCCCAAGATAGTAACCTTTATTCCACCAGAAGATTAAGGGAGGCAGCAGAAAAAAGAGGACATCAAGTTAGGGTGGTAAATTTCCTCCGTTGTTATATGAATATTACTTCTCATAACCCTTCCGTGGTTTATGGGGGGAAAACTTTGGAAAATTTTGATGCGATTATTCCTCGCATTGGGGCTTCTAAAACTTTTTATGGTTTGTCGGTAGTCAGACAGTTTGAAGTGATGGGGGTTTTTAGTGCTAATGAGTCTCAGGCAATTTCTCGCTCTAGGGATAAGTTGCGCTGTGTACAAATTTTGGCGAGGGAGGGTATTGGTTTACCTGTAACGGGGTTTGCCCATGATACGGAAGATATTGATGGATTAATTGAGACTGTGGGCGGTGCGCCATTGGTAATTAAGTTATTGGAAGGTACTCAGGGCATTGGAGTAGTTTTGGCGGAAACTAATCAGGCTGCAAAGTCGGTAATTCAAGCATTTCGAGGTTTGAACGCCAATATTTTGGTGCAGGAGTTTATCAAGGAAGCGAAAGGCGCTGATATTCGTTGCTTTGTGGTTGGTAATAAGGTGGTGGCAGCTATGAAAAGACAGGGGCCAGAGGGAGATTTCCGTTCAAATTTACATAGGGGGGGTAAGGCAGAAAAAATTAAGCTGACTCCTGAGGAAAGAAGCACGGCGATTCGCTCGGCAAAGGCTATGGGTTTAAGGGTTGCAGGGGTGGATTTGTTGCGCTCTAATCATGGTCCTGTGGTGATGGAGGTTAATTCTTCCCCTGGTTTGGAGGGCATTGAGAAGGCGACGGAGGTTGATGTGGCAGATAAAATTATTGATTTTATTGAGAAAAATGTTGATATAAAAACGCGCGATCGCATTCAGGTGTAAATTCTTTAAGGGAATAGGCAATGGGCAATGGGCAATAGAGTATTATTATCAACTATCAATTATCTCCTGTTATTCTATTATTTGTACCGTTGAACATATATCAATAAAATGAAAGTAAAAGCTGCGATCGCCCTTAATGCCAAAGAACCGTTAGTTATTGACACCGTAGAGTTAGAAGGCCCCAAGGCGGGGGAAGTTTTGGTGGAAATCAAAGCCACAGGGGTATGCCATACTGATGCTTATACCCTCTCTGGCATGGATCCTGAAGGCTTATTCCCCACTATTCTCGGTCATGAGGGGGCGGGGGTTGTGGTAGAAGTGGGAGAGGGTGTCAAGAGCCTTAAACCGGGGGATCACGTCATTCCTTTATATGTGCCTGAATGTCGACAATGTGATTACTGTCTCAGTTTCAAAACGAACCTCTGTCAAGCCATTCGCATCACCCAAGGGCAAGGTTTGATGCCTGACGGTACCAGCCGATTTTCCCTAAATGGCAAAAAGTTACACCACTATATGGGTACTTCTACTTTTGCAAATTACACCGTAGTACCTGAAATTTCCCTCGCCAAAATTCGCCCTGATGCTCCCTTCGAGAAAGTGTGTTATATCGGTTGTGGGGTGACTACGGGAGTGGGGGCGGTGATTAATACCGCTAAGGTTGAACCTGGCTCTAATGTTGTGGTATTTGGTTTGGGGGGTATTGGTTTAAACGTCATCCAAGCCTGTCGTATGGTGGGGGCTAATATGATTGTGGGAGTTGATATAAATCCCGATAAAAGGGCGATCGCCGAAAAATTTGGCATGACACACTTTGTTAACCCCAAAGAAGTAGAGGGGGATTTAGTACCCTACCTCGTAGATTTAACCAAAGGAGGGGCGGACTATAGTTTTGAGTGCATTGGTAATACAAAAGTAATGCGTCAAGCTCTCGAATGTTGTCATAAAGGTTGGGGGGTATCTGTGGTGATAGGTGTAGCAGGGGCAGGGCAAGAAATCAGCACTCGCCCATTTCAACTGGTCACAGGGAGAGTGTGGAAAGGTTCGGCTTTTGGTGGTGCTAGAGGACGTACTGATGTACCCAAAATTGTTGATTGGTACATGGAAGGAAAAATTAACATCGATGATTTAATTACCCATGTGATGCCAGTGGAAGACATTAATAAAGCCTTTGATTTGATGCACCAAGGGGAATCTATCCGCAGTGTGGTTACTTTTTAGTTTTTATTGAAAGTGCAGGGGAAATCTCTGCACTCGAATTTATAACGAAAGCATTACTCCATTGAGAAAATTACCCTGAAAACTAGATTAAAATGAGTATATCAAGCTAAATTTAGTCATCCTAATCATAACAAATTTTCATCATGGCAAAAATTACCCTAGAAGTTCCAGACGAACTATCAGAACAATTATTACGAATAGGAGATCGACTTCCTGACCTTTTAGCACTAAGTTTACAACAGCCATTGCTTCCGACTAAGATTTATCACGATATTCTCGATTTCCTGACAAGTAAACCGACACCAGAACAAATTATCGCTTTCCGTCCTACCGCACAAATGCAGGAGCGTCTCAACACGCTATTGATAAAGAGTGAAACTGGTGAACTTACTGGCACAGAAAAACAAGAACTTGATGAATATGAACGCATTGAACACTTAATTATTATGCTCAAAGCAGGAAGTCTTCCTTATTTAGAACGTTGATTTATGAGTACCACTTATATTCCTACCCCATTACGTCGTTTGGTTGAACAAAGAGCTAAATATCAATGTGAATATTGTTTACTTCCTGCTAGTTTATCTTTTTTTTCCCATGAAATTGATCACATTATTGCAGAAAAACATGGAGGCAGAACAGAAGCCAATAATTTAGCTTATGCTTGTTGGCGTTGTAACCGATACAAAGGAACGGATTTAGGCTCATTTGACCCAAAAACAGGGGATTTTTGTTTTCTTTTTAATCCTCGTACTCAGAAATGGGCTGAACATTTTCAAGTCAATGATTTTCTGATATTGGGATTGACACCGATCGCACGAACGACGGTAAAATTACTTCAATGGAATAATAATGAACGCATAGCAGAAAGAAAGAGATTACAACAAATTTAGCCTTCTTCTCTTGACCAATTTTTTTCACGTGATAGGATGAGCGAGTATTTATTTCCATCACTATCAAAGACATTACATTGATTTTCTTTTACAACAGATTGATCACACAGAAAAATAAACCGCCAAAAAAAATATGGAATAGACTGGAAAGTTAAGGGTTAAAAGCCCACAAATCATCATCGAAGGAGTTTAACCATGGCATTATACGCCGACTTACATCGTCATTTAGGGGGTTCAGTAGTACCCCGCATTCTCTGGCGTTATTTCCAACGTCATAACCCAGATTTGGCTCAAAAATATCCTCAATATAAAGAATTTGAAGATTTTTACACGAGGGAAAGAAATACCCTTGAGGAATATTTAGAATTACATACCCTTGTGGAGAGTGTCCAAAATATTGATACTCTCCCTTATTTTATTTATCGTCTCATTCGTGGGGCTTATATTTTTGAAAATTTAGCCTATTTAGAAATTCGTTACACTCCCTATTTACGCACTAACCCTACATTGCCTGAAACCGAGAGAATAGAGCAAATGAAAGCCATTGTGGAGGTGGTAGATAAGGCATCGAAGGTGAATGAATATCCCATCGTCACCAGCCAAATTTTGTGTATGCACACTAGATTATCCTATGAGATAAATAAGGCTATTGTGGATTTAGCCGCCGATAATAAGCATCAAATATGTGCCATCGATGTGGCTGGGGGAGATAAACTATATGGAGAAAAAATGGATGAGTTTGTCAAACTGTATAAATACGCCCGTAGTAGGGACATAAAAACCACTGGACATTTATATGAAACGCCCCACGGTTGCTATCCCGAATTATTACCATACCTTATGCGTATTGGTCATGGTATTCAAATTCCCCTTCAATATCCTGAACTATTACCAGAGGTAGCTTCCCTTAATCAATGTTTAGAAGTATGTCCTACTACCTATGTTAAAACAGGAACTCTTGATGAGTTAAAGCAATTAAAAACAGTTTTTGATCGTTGTTTTGAGGCGGGGGTTGACATTGCCATTTGTACTGATAATGCGGGATTGCATAATGTGCGTCTTCCTTTTGAGTACGAGAATCTTTTAACCCTCGATATAATCGATTTTAAACAACTCCAAGCCTGTCAGGATGCGTCCTTTCGTCATGCCTTTGCATGGCCCTATACTCAACCCCCTAGTGCTTTACTGGTGGGGCTAATGGGCGATCGCACTACCCCCATAGCAAAAAAAGAAAAAACCCTCATGAAGTAGTCAATCAGAAAATAAAACACCAAAAATCAGGAACTCAGGTGATCAAAACGTAGTCAAATGAGATAACTTTGAATAGAGAAAAAATTACTAAATTTGACAAATTTTAAATCAATTATGCTTAAATCCTCACTACCCATAAAACTTGCTACCCTTGCTTTAACCTCCATTTTAGGTTTGATTCCCATGGATTTCGCTAAAGCTGGAATTTTTGAAGAGATGGAAGTTGACCAACAAAACTTTATCGCCGTAGCTCAACCTTTTGGCGAAGATAACAGATTAAATTTGATTGTGGTTGAGCAAATTCCAGGGCAAAATACTTGCTGGAGTGAAAATGGGTCTAATCCTACCAACGTAGATTTATTATTAATCAACTTTGACTTTAGCGGACATTGTCGCCGTGCCACCGATGCCAATGGTTATTCTATTCGCTATGAAGGGCAAGATTTAGGGCTAGACTATCTTTTAACTTTTGTCAAAAGAGAAGGGCAATTACATCTAATTGGTTTCAATATGCGCGAAAATAAACGCATTAATGTTGGTACTGTAGGAGAATACAACGATCAAGCCATGCGCGTTAACCTCAATCCAGGTTGGCAATTTTCCAGAAGAAGTTATCAAGGTAACGCTTTAGGTCACGTTTATTTCAGTTATACTGCCCCCGAAGAAACCGTAGAGCAAAATATGACCGAACCTGAGCCTGAAATGAACCAAACTCCCACCGAAGGACAAATTAGAGACATTGTCGCTCCCTCCGAGGAAAACCAATCCATCAGAAATACATATTCTCAACCCCAAGCCCAATTAAATCAATCTTCTCGCTTCTCCATGCAGTCTCGCTTTAGTAGATAGAAATTTAGAAGTGTTTTCTTTGTAATATTTAATTGTCAATTACCCTTTCTTTAGCTATTGTTTGATCAGTATCCTGTTGATGTATGCTGATTGAGCAATAGCTTTTTCATTTAATATTAAACCACATTAGAAATGCTAAAAAAAATTTTGTCTTTCGGTTTCTCTTTTTCAATTCTTTCTGCCCTGACTCCCCATGTATGGGCTGGAAACATTATGGAACAAATTAAGGAAACAGGGGTAATTAGAGCGGGTTATCGTCCTGATACCGTCCCCTTTGCCTTTGTGGATGATGACGGAAAACCCATAGGATATGCCATCGAATTATTAGAGTTGATTAAGGAAGAAACCGAAGCTAGATTAGGTAAACCCATCGAGTTAGAGTTAATCAAAATCACCCCTAGCAATAGATTTGAACAAATAACAGAAGGAATTATTGACATCGAATGTGGTTCGACTACTATCACTTGGGAAAGAAACAAGTATGTAGATTTTTCAGCTAGTTACTTCGCTAGTGGTACTCAAATGATTGTTAATCGAGGTAGTCAGTGGGCTAATGCAGAGTCTCTTGCCGGTGCTAAAATCGCTGTAATTCCTAATACTACCAATGAAACGGCCATTCGTAATTTTGCCCCTGATGCAGAGTTTATCTTTGTGGAAAGTGAGGAGGAAGGATGGCAAATGGTTCAGGATGATGAGGTGGTAGGTTTTGCTGGGGATGGCATTTTGTTACAGGCACTCAAGGGAGAAGTTTCTGATTCTGCTGATTATGAAATTGTGCCTGAGTTTCCTTATATGATTGAATCCTATGCTTGTACCTTACCTCTAAATGAGTCTGAGTGGCGCAATGTTGTTAATTATAGTTTGGTGCAATATATGCAAGGGGTTGTGGTGGGTGTACCCGAATCTCAGGCTTTATACTCCCGTTGGTTTGGGGTGAATGGGGTTACACCTTACCCCATTGAAACCATGGCGGATTATTTTCAAGGTATCGTCAATGGTTATCAGTGGATTCCTATTGAGGGAAGGTATTAGGGAATTAAGAATGAAGGATTAATATTTGTTGCAAGTCATTTTACTTGTTCTTAGTAATATTGTATCAATAGATAGCTGAGTAGGTAGGCATTATTAAATTGATCTAGTTAAGGGGTATTTAGCCCCTTCTTAATGGAAATTGTAGTTAGATAAAACTTGATCATTAATTTTGCAGATCCATTTATTAAAGTACAAATATTAGTAAATATAATGAATAATCAATTATTTTATGGGGATAACTTAGAGGTTTTAAGAAGACATATTAAAGATGAGTCGGTAGATTTATGTTATATTGATCCGCCGTTTAATTCTAAGCGCAATTATAATCAAATTTATAACAATATAGGAAAAGAAGATCGCGCCCAAGCTCAGGCTTTTATTGATACTTGGACATGGGATGATTTGGCTAATATTGGTTTGGCGGAAATTAAGGAAAATTATTATGGTAAGTTTACAGCGCAAGTGATAGCTTTAATTTCTGGTTTGGAAGCGGTTTTGGGTAAGGGAAGTTTGTTTGCTTATCTGGTTAATATGACTCTACGTATCACGGAAATTCATCGAGTTTTAAAACCTACAGGGAGTTTTTATCTTCATTGTGATCCTTCTGCTAGTCATTATTTAAAGTTAGTTTTAGATGCTATTTTTTGCTCTCAAGGTGGTGATTTTTTAAATGAAATTATTTGGTGTTATGGAGAACGTTGTTTGTCAAAAAGATACTTTAATAAAAAGCATGATGTTATATTTTTATACTCAAAACTAACAAATAATCACATATTTAATTATCAAATAGTGGCTGATGAATATTCTGAATCGACAAAAAAAAAATTTAGATATATTGATGAAAATAATCGCAGATTTAGATTAAGAGGAAGAAATGTTCCAGAAGCTGGTAACTTAAGACGAAAAACGGATATTCCTTTAAAATATGAATGTGAGTTTACCTATCGACAGTATCTTGATGAATCTGATGGTGTTTTAGCAAAAGATTGGATTGAATTGCCATTTATTAATCAGATGTCTAGAGAAAGATTAGGTTACCCTACTCAAAAACCAGAAGCATTATTAGAAAAAATAATCAAAGCCAGTAGCAATGAGGGAGACGTAATATTAGATGCTTTTTGTGGATGTGGTACAACCATCGCTGTAGCCGAGAGACTAAATCGCCCATGGATAGGCATTGACATCACTTATCAAAGTATTAGTTTAATTTTAAAACGCCTTGAGGATAGCTTTGGCAAAGGAGTTTTAGATAAAATTACCTTGAATGGCATTCCCAAAGATATGGAATCGGCCACGGCTTTGGCATTGAAAAAAGATGACCGCACCAGAAAAGAATTTGAAAAATGGGCGGTTTTAACCTACACCAATAACCGTGCAACTATTAATGATAAAAAAGGAGCTGATAAGGGTATTGATGGCATCGCATTTTTTGATGGGGGAGAAGATAAACCAGAAAAAATTATTATTCAAGTAAAGTCGGGCAATGTAAAATCGGGTGATATTCGAGATTTACAAGGAACAATGAGTTTAAATGAAGCTAGTTTAGGAATATTTATTACTCTTAAAAAACCCACAAAGGCGATGATTACAACAGCAAAAGAAGCGGGAATTTATCAAAGTAAATTCATGAATAAGCCTGTGGATAAAATTAGTATTGTAACTATAAAAGAAATTATTGAAGAACAAAAACGTCTTGACATCAGATTAGTGTTAGAGGTTTTGAAGTCTGCTGAAAAACAAAAAGAAACTCTTGATAATCAAGTCAAGATTAATTTTGATAATTAAAAAAATATTGTGTGTGCGGATTACCCTAATATTTTATACTTGTCAAGGGATTGTTATTGATTGTTACATAAGTTAATATGGAAGATGTAATCAAGCAAAGGAGCTTGAAAAAATGGCAATTTTAACTTTATCATTAATGGCGATCATGGTCTGGATCTGTGCGATCGCACTTTTAACTGTATCCTCAACTAACGGGGAAAGTTTAAAAGGATTGGTGCAACCATGGCAACATCAAGACACTGATTATGCTCTAATACCTATCCCTGTAGAAACAAGAAACAGAGCAAATTTTAACCAACGTAGGTAAAAATTTAAGGTGCGCTGGATATTACAGCCTTAGAGTGATGGGAAGATAAAAGTTTTATTATCAATTATTCATTCTCAATTATGCCTCTGGATGACGTACAAAAGGTAATGAAATCACTTCCCCTTCCACCTCATTCACCATCACTTTTAAGCCCTCTCCCCCCGCTTTGGTGCGAATATAACCGAGGGCAAATATTCCTTCTGGGGTGTCGCAATGGCTGGTAATAGTACCAACCTTCTCTCCATTGAGGGTTATTAACTTACTTTCGCTCAAATTTACAGGGGAAGCGAATTTGATACCCCATAATCTTTGTTTTACTCCCTTATAGGTATTTAACCTAGCGATGGTTTCTTGCCCAATATAACAACCTTTATCAAAAGAGATAGCATCCCATAACCCAGCTTCAAGGGGATTATAGTCGGTGGTTAATTCATGGTTAGGTTTAGGTTTACCTTGCATAATTCTTAGTTTTTCATAGGCTTCATTGCCAATGGGGCTAACTTTTTTTTGGCTAAGTTTTTCCCATACCCTAGGGGCGTTGTCTTGGGGAATGATGAGGGTATAGCCTTTTATTTTTAAACTACTACTATTTATTAAGGTTAACTCAGTGTCGTCAATGTTGATATCATGATGGCTAAATTCGGGGCTATGGAGTTGAGATTCTGTCGCCCATTCTGCCAAAATTTCGGGGCTTTTTTCTCCTATGAGGGTAAAAATTGCATATTTTCCTGTCAAGTCTTCTAATTCGACTTTGTCGAAGGGAAAAATATATCTATCCATCCACTGCATTAATGGCTGATTTTGTTGAGGAGATGTTAATATTAATAATTCTTTTTCTTTTACTATAACGGTTACTAAATCGATGGTTCTTCCTGTAGAATTGACGAAAACACTTATTGCCCCTTCTCTATTTTTGAGAGATTGAATCTTATTTGTGGTTTGATTATGAATAAATGAAAGTCTATCTTCCCCTGATACTTTTATTAAACCACCACAAGTGCGATCGCAAAGCGCCACTGGGTGGTCGCAAAGTGCCACTTCTTGAAATGCTTGATTAACTATAGTGGAATCATTATTAAAAGTTGAGGGAGTAGAGTCTGATTCAGAAAAAATTGCTCCCTGAGCCTTTTGTAAATCTTGTAAACTTGTCATAGTGTATCATAAAGAATTAATCTACAGCCATTATAACAATAATGAGCTATCAAGAATATCTAAAAATAATAAAAAGTCAGCTTTTATAACTTAGAAAAAACAACCTTATTATTAGCTATTATATATAATAATTATGATTACAATAAAAAACTTAATAATACCAATAATTTATTATTAAATACTTAAAATTACTTGATAGGTAGGTTGGCAAAATTAACTATAGCTCTTATTTGATTAAGACTCTTATGAACAAGGGGTTTAAACCTCTTGCCTAAATCGATTTAATTATGCCTACTTACTTAATCAACGATGATTCACAAAAAAAATAATGCTAAAAACCATGATAACTGAACTTATGAAATCCAAATTATATTTCTAATAACATAGATAATCAAATACTATTTTTTATTTGTAAGAATATATTACATTACTCAAAACTGCTTGAATAAAACTAACTTGAAACATATACTATTTATTCTTCCTTATCTTAGCCTAGGGGGTACTGAAAAACAGGCTTTTAGCTTAATAGAAAAATTAATTGATAAACATGAAATTTCTTTATTAGCTCCCGAAGGAGAAGGTAAACTAACCTTTATGACACTTCCCATCAAACAAAAAGAATTTACCCGTTGGGATTATAATTTTTTCAAAGGATTTTGGGAACTCTTTAGAGCAGTAAAGCAACTGAATAATCAAAAAAAAATAGACCTTATTCATATTCATGGAGCCCATGAATTAATGATTCCCATTCGCCTAATTTTAGGCAAAATTCCCATGGTTTTTACTGTCCATGGTTATCATGGTTATAATGCAAATATTAGTTATAGATTAAGTTGTTTGCTAAGTAATATTTTAGCCAATAATGTGATAAGTGTTTGTGAAGCAGAGTTTAATATTCTGAAAGAATTAGGGTTAAATGAGAAAAAGTTAAATTTAATTTATAATGGTGTAAATAAACCAGTTTTAAACTCAGAAATATCCCTCACCTATATTGATAAATTTTCTTTAAATCCAGAAAAAGAAATAATAATTGGTACAGCGGCTCGTCTTAATGAAGTAAAAGGATTAACTTATTTATTACAAGGATTTGCCATAGTAAATACGCATTTATTATCAAACAATGATGGATTAAATAACAACTTAAAATTAGTCATTGCAGGTACAGGAAAATTAGAAACTGCTTTAAAAAAACAAGCAAAAGAATTAAAAATTGATCATCAAGTAGTTTTCGCTGGTTATATTAATGATTTACCCAATTTGATGTCCTTATTTGATGTATTTGTATTACCATCTTTGCAGGAAGCGGCTAGTTTAGCTTGTATAGAAGCCATGTCTTTAGCAAAACCCATTATTGGCACTTCTGTGGGCGGTATTCCTGAGCAGGTGTATGATAATGTTAATGGTTTTATTGTTGAGCCTCGAAATCCTCAGCAGATTGCGAATAGTTTAATTCAATTAATTGAAAATCCTTCCCTGCGAGAAAAGTTTGCTAAAAATAGTTACTTACGTTATCGGGAATATTTTGATAGTGAGGTGATGGTTCAAAAAACTGTGGAGTTGTACGAAAAAACCATTAATTTATGATTATTTTGTTGACATAACATTCAAATTATTGCATATGAGGCGATCGCCCTTACTAACATACGATAGAGGTACATTAATATTACATCCCCCCCCAAAAGGGAAAGCATGGATAGACTTTGCCACTTGGGATGACAGAGTTGAGAAATTTCGTATTCCAGCCCATCAATATCGCTCATTGATAGAAAGCCTTGAAGAAAATCAAATTAACTTTATCGATGATGCCAAAGAATTTAGCACCCTCGACATCGAAGCCAACCTTACCCTAACCCCTTACGCCCATCAACAAGAAGCCCTTGAAGCATGGAAAAAAGCCCAAAGACAAGGGGTTGTCGTCTTGCCCACCGCCGCAGGGAAAACATACTTGGCACAAATGGCGATCGCCTGTACTCCTCGCACTACCTTGATATTAGTACCCACCCTCGACTTGATGCACCAATGGTATGCCCAAATGGAAAACGCCTTTCCTAACATTGAAGTAGGCTTACTGGGGGGAGGAAGCCATGACAGTAGCCCTATTTTAATCGCCACCTACCACAGCGCCGCCATCCATGCCAAACATCTGGGCAACCAATACGCCCTGCAAATTTTTGATGAATGCCACCATCTACCCACCGACTTTTTTAAAGTAATCGCCGAAGAATCTATTGCCCCCTACCGTTTAGGGTTAACCGCCACCCCCGAAAGAGGAGACGGAAGCCATAGTAAATTAGATACCCTTATCGGAAAAGTAATCTATCGCAAAACCCCCGAAGAATTATCAAAAATTGCCCTGTGTGAATACGAAATTATCCCCATCAAAGTAACCCTCACCCCCGAAGAAAGAAAACAATATCAAGAAGCTATCCAAACTCGCAACGACTTTCTCAAAGAATCCCATATCTATCTTTCCAGCCTTGAAGGGTGGCAACAATTTGTGATGGCTAGTGCCAAATCTGCCCAAGGAAGAAGGGCGATGATAGCCCACCGACAAGCAAAGGAAATCGCATCAGGCACCAATGGTAAACTGAAAGTATTAACGGAGTTAATTAGTGAGCATTATCCCGATAGAATGCTAATCTTTACCAACGATAACGCCACGGTTTATCGCATTTCCCAACAGTTTTTAATCCCTGCCATCACCCATCAAACTCCCGTAAAAGAGCGCCACAAAATCTTAACAAAATACAAGGAAGGAGACTATCGAATTATTGTGGCTTCCCATGTACTTAATGAAGGGGTTGATGTGCCTGATGCCAAGATTGCCATAATTTTATCAGGTACAGGGTCAACTAGGGAATATATTCAACGATTAGGGCGTATTTTGCGCAAAGCTAATCAGCAAGAAAAGTTAGCGAAGTTATACGAAGTGGTAGCGGAAAACACCAGCGAGGAAAAAACCTCTAATCGCCGTCAAGAAAAAATGAAAAAATCGAAAAAGCAAGGGGAAGTGATACCCCTATCCTATGGCAAGACTAAAAACAGCGGAAATTTTAAAGCAGCGGAAAAAAAAGATAATCCCATGGACAATTAATCGTTATGAAGTAATAAAGGGCGATCGCCATATAGAAATTGCTCTTTTTGCTAGGTGTTGTTGTCGCCTACTCAGACTATCAGGATTCCATTCTTCTGCTAAAATCTTTTGGGTTAAACTATAACTACTTTTTTGATAAAAATCCTTTTTAAAAGAATAACTTTTATTACCAATTTCACGGTTAAAATGAGGTTCTAGTAGAGTCATATTTCCCAAACGATAAACCATTTCTTCCATTTGGTTATCCGTAAAAAACTCCCCCCATTCAACAGAAGGAGACTCGGGTAAAATATGCTCAATGGAAAAACTATCCTCATCAATATTTAATCCTGAAATATCATTTTCCAACTTACAAAAAATATACTTAACTAACTTTTTTCCTTGCCCCCTAGTGGATATAGTCATAATAGAAAAATCTTGACTAAATTTATCATCCGATACATAAATCGAGCGCACCTTATCAAATACTTGCCGAGGGTTATTAATTTCTTTTTTGTTAATGGCTACGGCAACTTGATTATAAATTTTTTCTAACTCATTAGGATTCAAACCGCTAACTACGTTATAACGAAAAGAAACTACACAAATTAATTTTAGTAAACGGGTGAAATTTTCTGGAGAAAAGCTATGGTAGGCGGCAAACAAAACAGGATAGGCTTGTTTTACCCTAAACAAATTTAATTCACGGATATAAACACAATTTTCAGGGGTATCAATCCAAAAATCATCATAGGGATTACCTAATGCAATAAACAAACCGCCGTAGTTTTCCAACTCATCGAGTAAAGTAAAGGCTTCTTGAGGAGTTGTAACCCATTCACGGACAACTTTAAATAGTCTCTCCCGTCTTACTCTAATTTTTCTTGTACTCAGATAGTAGCGCAGAAATTCGGGAAATTTTGCCATGGGTACTGTATTAATGATTCTTCGCCATTGTCTTTGGGCTTCTTGTAAATCATCTGGCCCTTGGAATAGAGAAAATAGGTAATTTTTTAATAAATCCGTGGCACTTAAATCAATACCTCTAGCATTGAGAGTCTCAAAAACTGTATAAGCATTTAATTCGTCTTCTACGTTGATTTGAATAAATAATAACTTTTTCGCAATAATATCTGTGAGGAATTCCGTGAGGTTTTCACCCGTGGCAGTCACCGCCATTAATTTTCCTAACTCAGTACTAAAATAGTCGAAAGCACCCCAGAGTAATTGATTTGATTTTGAGAGACTTCTTAAATTACGTGGTTTTCTTAAGTTAATTAAATTACTTTGATAAAAGTCATTATTACCTTCATTTAATAGTATTTTACTAGAGTAACGGAGCGATCGAGGATCTTTATCTCCTAAATAAGTACGCCTTAAAATTTCTTGTCTTTCTTGATTGGCTTCCTTATCTTTCTGGGCTTGAATTAAATTGTTGATTTCCTGAATAACGCAGATAACAATAATACTTAGGGTAGCTAATCTTTGCTGACCATCAATAATTTGAAATTCTTTATCGGAAGTAGCTATATTTTGAAGGACGATCGCCCCCATGTAGTGACTAGCTTCAGGATTATGATAAAGTGTTAGTATATCCTCCCATAAATCTTCCCAATTTTCCTTTTGCCAAGAGTAGTTTCTTTGAAATAAAGGTACTCTGTAAATTTTACCATTCCCTAGTAAATCTCCGAAACTACTGGTACGAGTATCAAGAAGGTTGATTTGTCCCATGGTTAAATGATATTGTCACCTATTATCAAAACGATTACCTTTTATCAACTTATCGTAATTAACGTAGAGTCAGAGGACGAATATTATTACGATACTCCCCTTGATTTAAACCCATACCTTGATTCGCACTGTTACTGGGAATTTGTTGATTGAGGGCGACAACTCTTTCTCCTGCACCAGGGTGGGTACTTAGAATATTTGCCCTTCCGCCCCTATCAAGTTTTTGCATAAAATCAGGCATTGCCCTCGGGGCATAACCAGTTTCAGTAATTATTCTTAAACCGAGGGTATCGGCTTCTAATTCATCTTGACGGCTATTGGGTAAACTGACGGCAGCGGCAACTCCTAGTTGTACAATTTGGGCATTACCTAATCCTGCGGCACTCAATAATCCTTGGGTTACGGCTTGTTGACGAATTTGTTTTTGGGAGTGTTTGGCTACCACATGGCCTATTTCATGGCCGATTACACTAGCCAATTCCGCTTCGTTGGAGGCGGTGCGTATTAATCCTGTATTGATATAAACAAAGCCGCCCATGGTGGCAAAGGCGTTAATTTGGTCATTATCTACCACAGTAAAAGTATAGGGCAAGTTGGGGCGATCGCTCCTTTTTACTAATTGTTGTCCAATGTCATTTACGTAGCGATTAACGTTTTGATTTCGATATACCTTTACTCTGCCACTATTTATTAACTGTTGACGCATCTGTCGCCCATATTCTACTTCTTGAGTATCGGAAATATTACTGATTTGGATGACTTGAATACCCCGCAAAAATAACTCTCCCCAAGGGAGGGCATAACTAACGGTAACGTTATTAAAAATAACGGTGAGGGCAACGGTGATAGATAGTATTATGTGGAAAAAACGACGTTTCATGACTTTGTGGAGAAAGAAAATTATGATATGCTTTCGACTCAGCAAACTAAGCCTATGGTTTTAGACGGCACATACTTCTAATTTGTTTCATCTTGTGGTAAAGAACTTTTTAGAAGTAATAAGAGCGATAATGGGTTTTAGTATATGATAGCAGTCTTATTCTTATGATCGATCGCACTTTAGAACCAGAAGTAATGGACAGTGAAGAGGAAGCCCTTGAGTATGATTCCATGGATTTTACCGAGGTTAACCGAGATTTCGCCCAGTTAGCGGCTAATGTAGCCCCACAGCATAGTTTTGTTTTGGATTTAGGCACGGGAACAGCCAGAATACCCATAATATTTTCACAAATGCGCCCCGACTGTCAAATAAGGGCGATCGACTTAGCCCCCTCCATGTTAAAAATAGCCCAAAAAAATATTGATTTAGCCCATAAAAATCAACAAATAAAACTAGAATTAGCAGATAGTAAAAAACTAAATTATCCAGACCAAACCTTCGATGTAGTCATGTCCAATAGTTTAGTCCACCACATACCAAATCCCCTTGATTTATTCCAAGAAATTAACCGAGTAATCAAACCAAAAGGAAAAGTAATTATCCGAGACTTGTTACGCCCTGCATCCTCCCCAGAAGTTATGGACATAGTCGCCCAAGCCAACCTAGACTATAGCCCCAGACAAAAACAACTGTTTGAAGACTCCCTCCATGCAGCCCTGACCATCGCAGAAATCAAAACCATTATCCATGAGCTACAATGGCAAAAAGTCAACATTTATCAATCATCCCCTAGACATTGGACATTAGAAAAAACCTAGGGAACTTTCATGAAAAATAATCGTCCATAAATCACTATTTAAAATTGCCTAAAGATTCTAATATCTTTCACTCCTATAAATGGATTTTATGTAAATTTTGCTCAACCAAATAACAATTATTTTGTCGTCATAAAAAAATATATTCAACCTTGAGGAAATCTAACTATGTGGAATAAATATACTCAAATTTTCGGCTCTCTCGCAATATTAATAGTTCTTGCTTACCCCACCTATGATGTGATGAGGAATTTTGCCAATGAAAGGGATGGTCGTATGCAATCAACCAGCTATGAGTTTTCTCGCTACCTGAGAGACAGAGGAATTATATAGGGTAATAAGGTGCTAGGGGTTAACAATTGTTGTTTGTTGCTCTAATTATCCATTATCCATTACCAATAAACCTGCTAAAATTAAGCCTTGTATGTAGATGAGTGCAAGGAAAAAAGAACGTGAAAGTATTAGTAGTGGGTAATGGTGGAAGAGAACACGCTTTGGCATGGAAGTTGTTACAATCTCCTCAAGTAAAACAAGTTTTTTGCTCTCCTGGTAATGGAGGCACTGCCACCCTAGCCAATTGTCTTAATGTAGGAATTGCCGTGGATGATTTTACTTCCATGGTGGATTTAATCAAAAAAGAAGCCATCGATTTGGTGGTAGTAGGGCCAGAACTACCTCTATCTTTGGGCATTACCGATTATCTGAAAGAACATAATATTAACGTTTTTGGGCCCGATAAAGCGGGGGCAACCATCGAGGCGAGTAAGTCTTGGGCTAAGGATTTGATGGTTAGTGCCAATGTACCTACGGCAAAATCAGCTACTTTTACCAGTGCAGAGGAGGCGAAGGAATATATTACTCAAGAGGGTGCGCCCATTGTGGTAAAGGCTGATGGGTTGGCAGCAGGAAAAGGGGTGGTGGTAGCTATGACCCTAGGTGAGGCGTTAGGGGCTATTGATGAACTTTTTGCCCAAAAGTTCTCTACGGTGGTGGTAGAGGAGTTTTTGACGGGGCAGGAGGTGTCTGTTCTGGCTCTCACTGATGGGCTTACTATTCGTCCTTTGATAGCTGCCCAAGATCATAAACAGGTGGGGGAAGGTGATACGGGGGCAAACACTGGTGGTATGGGGGCTTATGCTCCTACTCCCTTGGTGAATGCCCAAATGAGCGATCGCATTTACACAGAAATTTTGCAACCTACCCTCAAGGCATTACAGGATAAGGGCATTGACTATCGGGGAGTGTTGTATGCCGGATTGATGATTACCCCAGAGGGTGAACCCAAAACCCTTGAATTTAACTGTCGTTTTGGAGATCCTGAAACTCAGGCGGTGTTACCCATGCTCAAAACTCCTTTATTTGATGTGCTTTTGGCTTGTGCCGAGCAAAATTTGGCTTCTTTACCTCCTTTTGAGTGGCACGAAGGTAGTGCGGTGTGTGTGGTGGGGGCATCAGCTGGTTATCCTGGGAGTTATGAAAAAGGGAAGGAAATTTCTGGGGTAATGGAAGCACAAAGCACAGGGGCGACGGTATTTCATGCAGGTACAAAGTTAATGGATGATCGCCTTATAACCGATGGTGGTAGGGTATTAGGGGTAACTGCCATGGCTGATGATTTTCAAGGTGCGATCGCCTCTGCTTACCATGCCATGGATAAAATCTCTTTTGAGGGTATTTATTTTCGCCGTGACATTGGACACCGCATTATGCGCAATTGACAATTAATATAGTATTTCTCATAGTTATGAGATATGTCTATTATGTCCAAGTCCCCCTTATGATACCAAATCCGATTAATAGAGTTTACTATTATTCACCGTGTAACAATTGACAATAAATAATTACTATCCGTTCCCCGTTCCCTGTTCTCTGTTCCCCGCCCTAATTAGTATATTATTGAAACGGGATTTAGTATGAAGGGGGATTTAGGGGGATCATCTTGCGTAAGTCCTGTAACTTCTAATTAATGGAGGAAGAAAAAATTAATATTACAGTTAATGGTGAAACTCACCACTTTGAAACCAATCTGCTTTTACTGCAACTTCTGGAGATCTTAAAATTTAATCCTCGTTTAATTGCCCTAGAGTATAATGGGGAAATTCTCCATCGTCAATATTGGGATTCTACCATGGTACAAGATGGCGATCGCCTTGAGGTGGTAACTATTGTGGGAGGCGGTTAATTTTTTGCATTAGTTGGTAAATGCGATCGCCCATTTCCTCCCATTTTCCTGCCCTCACCAAATCCGTGGGAAATAAGTCCCCAGAAAGCCCAACGGCGATCGCCCCTGCATCAAGGAAATCAATAGTTTCAGCCATGGTTACTCCCCCCGTGGGAATCAAGGGAAACTGATTCATGGGGCCTTGCAAACTTTTGATATAGTCCACCCCTCCCAACGCTTTTACAGGGAAAACCTTAACCGCCCTTGCCCCTCCATCGAAGGCGTTGATAATCTCGGTAGGGGAAAGAGTACCAGGGTTAAAAGGGATATGATGGTAATGGGCAAAGTTGAGTAAATCTTGGTCAAAATGAGGACTAAAAGCAAATTGGGCTTGGGCTTCTATGGCATTTTTTAACTGTGCCATGGTCAAAATTGTACCTACTCCCACATAACAATCAGGGAGTGTTTGGCGTAGGTGATAGACTAATCTTTCTGGCTGATAACTATTCCAAGTAACCTCGATTAATTTAATACCTCCCTGCGAAGCAATGTAAGCCATTTTTTCCCCTATTTCTTGACTGGAAGCCCTGATAACAGCAATGAGACGATATTGTTTGAGAAGGGAGAACCAACAGTCGAGCATTAATTTTTTAGTGGTTAGAATTGATTATTATTCGACAATCATTAATAATGAGTAAGAAAAATGCAAATATTTTGCACAAAAGAGCATTATTCACCAAGGTAAAACAACAGTTTATTATTTAATTACTGTCACTCTTTAACACATCATCAATCAACAAGGAAGGGATAGCGTGAAAATACTGGTACTAGCATGGGAATTTCCGCCGAGAATAGTAGGGGGCATTGCTCGTCATGTAGCAGAATTATATCCTGAAATTGTTCAATTAAATCATGATATACATTTAATTACCGTCGAATTTGGTAGCGCCCCAGCTTACGAAAAGGTAGAAGGACTCAAAATTTACCGTGTGCCCGTCGCCCCCCATGATAATTTTTTTGAGTGGGTAAAAAACATGAATCGCAGTATGCAAAGTCACGCCCAAAAATTAATTAATAATATGGGTACTTTTGATTTAATCCATGCCCATGATTGGTTAGTGGCAGAAAGTGCGATCGCCCTTAAACATCAATATAAAATACCCTTAGTAGCCACCATCCACGCCACCGAATACGGCCGACACAATGGCATCCACAACCAAACCCAAGCCCACGTATTTTATCACGAAGCCAATCTTATATACAACGCATGGCGAGTCATCGTCTGTAGTAACTATATGCGCCAAGAAATCCATCAAGTTTTCCATTGCCCTTGGGATAAAATTGACATAGTTTATAACGGCATCAGAGCCGAAAAAAAGCAACATCCCCCCTACTTCGATAAAATGGAGTTTCGCCGAAAATATGCCGCCGATGACGAAAAAATAATTTACTATGTCGGCAGAATGACCTATGAAAAAGGAATTCAAGTATTATTAAATGCCGCCCCCCAGATTTTACGAGCCACAGGGGGAAAAGCAAAATTTGTTATCATTGGCGGAGGTGATACCCATGCCATGAAAGTTCAAGCAGGAAGACTAGGCATATGGGATCGATGTTATTTTACAGGATTTATGTCAGAAGAAGATCTCAACAAATTTCAAACCATCGCCGACTGTGCCGTTTTCCCCAGTTTATACGAACCCTTTGGCATCGTTGCCCTAGAAAGTTTTGCCTCAAAAGTGCCTGTAGTGGTTTCCAACGCAGGAGGATTACCCGAAGTAGTACAACACAACAAAACAGGCATTACCACCTATGCCAATGATTATAACTCCCTTGCTTGGGGAATTTTACAAGTATTACAAAACCCAGACTATGCCCAAATATTAGTCAAAAACGCCTATCAAGATTTAAAAGATAGATTTAGGTGGGGCGACTTAGCCAAGCAAACAGAAGCAGTATATACCCATATTTTAAAAGAGCGTCGCCAAATTACTTGGGAATAATTACGGTTTGAGTTCCACCCTCATTAAGGGGGGTCATGTATTAATGAGGAATTAAGAGGCGATCGCATCAAGCAAACCCAAAACATTACGGCAACCATGGATATTCATCAAAATTTGGTGGACGTTTTTCCAAAAATGCCTGTTTACCCTCAGCCCCCTCCTCCGTCAGATAATAAAGCAACGTCGCATTTCCAGCCAACTCCTGTAACCCCGCTTGTCCATCACAATCCGCATTAAAAGCTGATTTGAGACAACGAATGGCAATGGGGCTTTTCGCCAAAATTTCCCTAGCCCAATCAATCCCCTCCGCCTCTAATTGCTCTATAGGTACAACCTTATTAACCAAACCCATATCAAGGGCTTCTTGGGCGTTATATTGACGGCACAAAAACCAAATTTCACGGGCTTTTTTTTGCCCCACTACCCTAGCCAAGTAACTAGCCCCAAAACCACCATCAAAACTACCCACCTTTGGCCCAGTTTGCCCAAAAATAGCATTATCCGCCGCAATGGACAAATCACAAATAAGATGTAAAACATGACCACCCCCAATGGCATACCCTGCTACCAAAGCAATCACCACCTTGGGAATAGTACGGATTAACCGTTGCAAATCCAGAACATTAAGACGAGGCACCCCATCATTACCCACATATCCTGCCTTACCCCGCACACTTTGATCGCCCCCAGAGCAAAAAGCATATTTACCATCAGTATGGGGCCCAGCGCCCGTTAACAATATTACCCCTACTTTTTGATCTTCCCTAGCATCACAAAAAGCATCATATAATTCAAATACCGTTTGTGGACGAAAAGCATTACGTTTATGGGGACGATTAATAACTATTTTTGCAATTCCTCCCTGTTTAAAATATAAAATATCGTGATATTCCTTGACCTTTTCCCAATTAAAATTCATTACTTTTAAATACTAATAGAACTCGGTTTATCATAACTAGCAATTATCCGCCGACAGCCCGACTCAGGTTGCGCCCATTGATTGACATATTCATTAGGATTTCCCCAACATAAACCCAAATATACCTCATCTTTTCCTGTATCAAGTTCCGCCCACTCCGCTTCTTGATACAATTCCTCTAACTGCTCGGAAGTTAACTCATTTTCCCTATCTTCTGATAAATAATATTTCATATCCTCCGTTACTTCGTGCCAAAAATCTAGTACCGAAGACTTAGCCCCCACCAAAAAATCCTTATCTCCCTCGATCGCAATTAATTGATTATATACTTCTGGAAAACTAAAACTTTTTCCCTTAAAAGTAATCTTTCGTTTGATTAAACCAGAAACATTATTCTTTTCTTGATACTCATGAATTTGGCGACGAAAATCTCTAAAAATAAATACTCGCCCCGTTTTATCCATATCAAGAGCCTTAGAAACAACGGGATTATCTAGCTTTTCAGAGGTATTAAAAATCAATCTTTTGCCACTCCAAGTGGCCTTCAATTCCATTTCTAAAAAATCAATTAATTCTTTAGTGCTGTAAGTCATCGGGTTAATTAGTCTAATTAACTGGAGGTAAAATTGTGTTTAGGAGAATAAATTAACCATATCACCTTTAGTGAAATCTGTTAAAGATAACAATGTGATACCAGATTCTGGGGTGACACTGGCTCTAATTTCTTGGGTATTATAACCCCAGGAGGCTAAAAATAATCTTATTCCTGCCAAGTCTGGTTGTTGACGTACTCCCTCTAATGCTTCCAGTCTATCCTCAATAAAGCAAATATCAGTAGGTTTAACTTTTTCTTGGTCTAAAATTACCCTCAGACTATCGTATTTTTTTCTTTTTTGTTCCTTGCCCCAAAAGGTTATTTTATCTGTGTCAATGTCTTGACTTGCTAATAATTTTTTAGCAAAAATTCCTTCTTTAGTGGTAATGATAAATATTTTATAGTTTTTATAAATAATTGCTTTTATTACTTCTACAATGTCATCATAAAAATTGTGTAACCTTAACCATTGCTCAATATTATTATTAATTTGATTTTGTCGAACTAAGTCTAATTCTTTGGCTATTTGTTCTTTGGTTATATTATCTTTTTTCATAATATCTTTAACAACATTCTGCCAATTATTAAATAAAAATTGTTTATTCTTTTCCATTTCAATAGCTCGAAAAATTAACGGCATTTCCCACCCAGTTTCGATGGTAGGACGTAAATATTGAAAAACTTCTTGGCTATACTCTAAATTTTTTACTTTACTCTTCCAAATTATTTCGTAAGTCAATCTACTACTATGGAAATATTCTGCCATGCCATCACAAATGACCCCATCAAAATCTAGTGCTAAGATTTTATTCATAAGATATTTTAGTTTTTATTTTTTTATTGTAAATTACCATGAATCAAGAAATACATGAGTCTATAATTAATTCTTTAACCAAAGAAACTTTAACGGATTTAAAAAAACAAATTACGAGAATCGATAACTATTTGATGGTTATTTTTTCCCTAGTAGTAATTTTGTTAATAATTTCAGGATACTTAAACCATAATCAGGTACTAAAAATTGTTTTTCAGTCTATAGAAATGAGTTTATTATTTGCTTTGTTAATTGTCTGTGTTGTGGGGTTATTTCAATATAGGTATGAATATTTTATTTTTAGTGATTTACCACAGGATACTCAAAGTGTGATAGTAAATGAACAGTATGTCATTAAATATTGGCAAGAGGAGTTATGGAAGTTACACAGAGTTTATCAAAGAAAAAACAGTTGTCTTAATAGTGCCTATATCTTAATGATTATCTCAACTATATTTTTAACGATCAACATATTTTTAAGTTAGTTTAATTGTTGGTGATGGTACTATTACTCGAAAAAAAGTCAAGATAGATAAAACTTCATGGCAACTTGATAGGGTTACAAACGATACCATGTTCCCTTCTCTTTTTCTTTTAAAATGAAGGATAGAACAAGGTCACAAAAAACATGAAAATAAAGCAATTTCTTTTTTTTACTTACTAACAATTATGGAAGAATAACATTAGTTTCACAACTCAGGTATATTTACTTACATATATTTCCCAGTACATAAACACCGCTAATATAATAAAGTTATAATAAAGATACATACTATATGACAAAACAAAACATATAGACCATAACAAGATTCAAGCAACACTTAGTTGTAATAATCATTATTTAAATTATTAAAAAAAACTAATCACATATCCTGATTACGATAATTAAATACAAAACTAAATAATTATTAACTTTTCTTTTCAACTACTATTAATACTAAGCCAAGCGGAGTAATAAATGCTATGTCCCACAAACCACCCGAATCATCCTTAAAATCCCTATTCTGGCTATGGCAGAAAAGACTAGGACAAAATAACCAAGAAGCAGGAAACACCCTCATTATCGCCATTTCCCTGGGAGTTCTGCTCATTGGTGCCACTAGCACCATGATTTTTACCTCTAGCAGGAATAGAACCAACGTTGCTTCTGATGAAATGTCAGTCAGGGCGCAAGAAGTTGGAGAACTAGGCGTAACAAGAGTTCATGATTTTATTGCCAGAAACTCTAGGTTAGCAGAATATCCCAGAGCCTTAGAAGATGTAGAGTCGATATTAGATAGTGATTCGGAGTGGGTAGAAGATTGGTCAAGTATTAGTACTTCAAGCGCAGTAGAAGGAGTTTACCCCAACACTTCATCATCAAATCAAACTTGTACAAATGTTGTTAACTCCTATAGTTCCTCAACAAGCACCCCTGATAAAATTCAATCGTTTCAGAACGGTCAAGCAGTAAATCCAGATAAAATTAATCAGGGTGGATTCGAGTTATTAGGATATGTGATAAAAAAGCCGGGAGGAGAATTATTTGTTAGTTACCAAGAATTACAAAATGCCAGAATAGGGAAAAATCAAGGCGATACCTATGCCTTCGGGGAAATGGTTATTAGAAGTTCAGTCAATCCCAATGCCACTTCCACATCAAACTTATTTACCAATAATGACTCTAGTAGATCACAAGGTCAAATAAGAGTAAGTTTTCCATTAGTCCAATCAGATCCCACATCTATTGAGTTTCCTGGAGTTTGGATTAGTCAGCAAAGTATATTATCTCCGACGAATAGCCAAATTGATGCGACATTACTTGCGCCAAGTTGCGATAATATTGGCTTAAATATAATTCCAGGAAATGATGTCATTCTTTCAAAAGCAACCTTTCCTCCATTGCCCCCCGAACCAGTAGGCGATCCAAAATACTATGATCTAGGCGATTTGACTAATAGTATTACCTTACCTCGTACCAGTGACTTACCAATGAGAACTGAAACTGTGAGTCATGATGGAACTAACTACGATATAAAAGTGTATGAATACAAAGTTAATAGCATTAACTATAACGGAGGAAGTACATTAAAAATTATTCCAGGCAGAAAGGTTGTTCTTCACTTACATGGTAATGTGTCTTTGGGAGGCAGTCAAACCATAGAGAACATCTGTACTAACAGCACTGGTTATAGTTGTAACACTAGCACTAACGTTGTCACTTACACTTCTTCCGCTGAAACAAGTCTTTATCGCAATTCTAATCTAGTAATACTAGGGCGTAAACAAAGAAACCCTAGCGTAGATGACGTTACAGAACCCAATATCTGTTTAAGTGGTGGCGCTCAAATTTTTGGCTTTGTTTTTGCCCCTGATTATGCCGTAGGTGCAGCAGGTACGGGTGCTGGAAATGGATTTATTGGGGCAGTCTGGGCAAGATTATTTAATCCCCCCAGCACTTGTGGTTCTAACACAGGTCAAGTAGTAGCAATTCAAGAAATAGATAGTTGGGATATGCTAGGTATGGGTACAAGTTTTGTCCCAGGTAACTTACCGCCTAGAATTGAAACTATCTCACAATGGCAACGGGAGGGATTGAATTAATATGAGTAATAATAATTTGAAAATAATTCAATTACAACTTTTATCAGGGTTAAAAGCGAAAAATAACCACTCGGGCTTTACCCTAATCGAAGTCCTTGTCACCATCCTTGTGGTTACAGGATTTGTCCTCGGCTCACTCCAAGCAGTGGTACTCGCTACCTTTTTCCGAGTCCAGGCCCAAGATAAAAACGAAGCCCTGAACTGGGTTCAGCAGGACTTAGAATTAATTCGTTATCAGGCTTTTAGTTTAGATATAGATCCCGACAATCCTGAATCTAGTCTAACTTTATCAAGAAACGATGCTTGTACCAACTCAACCTATGGAACAAGACTAGAAGATTTTATTGATGGTAATTACCCCGAAAATCCTGCTAATCCGATAAGTGTCAATGGCAAAAATTATCGAGTTTTCCGAACATACACACCTTCTGGTAACACATTAGTTATAAACCATGTAATAGCTTACGCTCCTGCCAGTAGTGGTTTTGATGCTCATCCTCGTTATAATTCTAGTGCAAGTTATAGCACTGCTCCAGATGAAGATAACCCTAATCGTGTAACAACCCTATCAACGGAGGTAATACCAGATGCTGCACTTAGTTGCGACTAAACTTAAACTAAAAAATCAAGACCCTCAAAAAGGCTTTACCCTAGTAGAAATAGTTGCCATTTTAGTAATTATTGGCATCGGTAGCGCACTGGCAACCCCCAGTCTAATCAATTCTCAGCGCCAAGATCGAGTAACTCAAACTTTTAGACGAGTAACTTCGGCTCTTAAGGAAGCCCAAATTAATGCAAATAGACTTAGTACAGATTGTGACGTGACTATTAATGCAACTTCCGTTAGTGCCAGTCCTGCAGGTTGCTTACTAGAGACTGTTACTTATGATTCATCAATTGTTAACGTTTCATCCACGGCAGGAGCTTTACCACAAACGATAAACTTTGATTTTCGAGGTGAAACCGAAGTTGCTGATATACAAACTATAAGATTTTTTCGCCAAGATTACAGTAGTCCCCCTAGTGCGATTTCAGGTACAGGAAAATGTATTGTAATTTCTAACACTTTGGGCATGATACGCACGGGTAATATGACTCCCGTTGATGGTAATGCGGATGATTGTGATAATCCTGAAAATGCCCGTTATGATGACAGCAACCCTTAATTAACTTTTCTCAGTGTTGGCAGGTTTGATCACCCCTGCCTTCATAAGAGGGGAACACAAATAAACTTCAAATTCTATGAAATGAAAACCGACTCTATCTTTTACGAACTATTCTTAAATCTTCCTGATAGTCTATTCTCCCTGCTTGGGTTATCCCCCCAATTAGCCAAAGAATATCAGTTTACATCTCAAGAATTAAAACAACTCGCCAAAAGGATAGACGGACTTTTTCTCCCTCTCAATGATGATAAACCCATCTATTTTGTGGAGGTACAATTTCAAAAAGATGATTCCCTTTATCATCGGTTATTTACTGAAATATTTACTTACTTAGGGCAATACAAACCACCGCAAAACTTCTGTGCAGTTGTTATGTGGGCAAAAAAAAGTTTAGATATATCCCTACCACCCTATTATCAAGAATTTCAAGACTCAGGTAAATTAACTGTCATATATCTTGATGAATTAAACTCAAACACCACTGATAGTATTGGAGTGGAAATTATGAAACTAATTATCGCTCCACAATCTCAGGCAAAAACCCAAGTAGAAAAACTGTTTTCCATAGCCCAAAAAGCGGACAACTCAACCACAAAAAACCAAGATATTATAGAACTATTAGAGAAAATATTAACCTACAAATTTAGTAATTATTCTAGGGAGGAATTGGCAAGAATGTTTACCCTATCAGACTTCAAAAAAACTCGTTTTTATCAAGAAACCTACGCTGAAGGCAAAATTGATGCAAAAATATCTAGTATTCCTAACCTGTTAAAACTAGGTTTAACCGCCGAACAAATAGCCCAAGCCCTCGAATTAGATATTGAATTGGTTAAGAAAATAGCTGGAAATGAGCAAAATTAATCGGGAGTCTTTTTCTCTCCTCTCCCTTGGGAGAGGGGTTGGGGGTGAGGGCAAAACCAACGGTATGATATACCCCCAAGTTTGGAGGGAGAGCTTAACGAGAATATGATTATTTTAATAAAAACAAAATCTTAAATTTAAAACCATGAAAAACTATAAACTTTTACTCAAACTACTACAGAAACGAAATGATCTAGGAATCACCCTCACAGAATTATTAGTGGCGCTCGTTATCAGTGGTATTGTTTTAACCGCCACTACCAGTGGTTTTATTAATATCTTAAGAGCGAATCAAAATGTCAATTCCAAAAGTGATCAACTTACTTCTTTATCAAGAACTCTAGTTTATATACAAGAAGATATTAAACAGGCTATCTCGGTTGAAGCTACTTCTGCTACCGCAGGAGGAGAGTGTGACAGTACAGATGTTGATTCTGTGAACTGTTTAAAATTAACTTATGCTACCACCAATAATGATGATGGTAGCGGTGGAATTATTCCTAGTTGTGACGTACCAGATGCAATTACTTACTACGGTTATCAAGATATTAGCAGTTCAGACTCTATTTGGTTCAAACCAGGAATTTTACGAAGAAAAACGTTTACTAAAGTCCGTGATGATAAAACTACTTCTGATAGGAGTGATGATACTTGTAGTGTAGCCGAAAGTAATTGGATTACTGTTGCTGATGGTTTGATTAGCGTCAATGAAGATGATCCCACTGATTTTCCTATTGATTTTCCTACTCCTGATGGCACGATCGCATCTGATGATTTTTGTAGTCAGAATGATACAAATTGGACGGGAAGTGACGCAATTTATGGGGCTGATAGTTCGGGGTTTGGAGGTTTTCGCTTTTGTTTAGAAGAAAATAACGACGAAAATCGCCTAGTAAGAATTTTCTTGTATGGAAATATAATTAATGGCGATCCTATTCAAGTTGATGTTGTCACCTTTGCCCGTGCGGGACAGAATTAGGGACTAAAAGTTTAGTTTTTTTTAATAGTTGCTATCTTATTAGGTAAGCATTATTCAATTTGTTATACATTCACTATTTATTATTTATGAACGAGCAAACATTCACCCTAGAAGTAAAAGAAGGAAAATTAATTATTTCCAATGAAATTCAAGATTATTTAAATAAATGTTCTGAGAATGTCCAAGTTATTTTGACAGTTAAATCAGAGTCTAATAAAGTGGCAAATAAATGGAATAAATGGTTTGATCAACTAGAAAATTCTCAATCTTTAAAAAGTTTAACTGATATTGAAAATGAATATAAAACATCATTAATAGATAAGTATAAAAAGCAAGGTTTAGAACTATGATAATTTGCGATACAGCACCTTTATTTTGTCTGGTTGATCCATCTCAACCCCGTCATTTAGCTGTAAAAAATTTTATTAAAAATAATCCTTCTACTTTAATAACTACTTGGTCTTGTTTTACGGAAGCTATGTATCTAAGTCTGCAAAGAGGAGGGTGGGTAATGCAAAACAAATTAAGTAACTTATTATTAGAACAATTGCTATTTTTACAACCTATTGAAGTGCTTGATTATTCTCGTTTATTTCAATTAATGGATAAATATAAAGATCGTCCAATGGATTTAGCTGATGCTACTTTAGTTGTTGTTGCAGAAAAATTAAATTTACATTCTATATTAACTTTTGATTCAGATTTTTTCTTCTATTTAATTAACGATAAAAACACGTTTAATGTTATTAATTTAATGTAATGTAATATTACTGAAAAAAAATTTATCCCCTCGAAATCTAAGAAAAGTCGAAGGGAAAGTTAATTGAGAGCGAGACAATAATCTTTTTTATTTCAAACTATCGTTTTTCAGAGCAAAGATTTTCTCGATAATATCCTCCACAACTTTATCGGGAGTGGATGCGCCTGAAGTAACCCCCACAGTGATTTTACCTTCGGGAAGCCAATGGTGCTTAATTTCTAAGTCTTGTTTGAGGGGTTTATGCTCAATATTGTTGTCATCATCGATACGATTGGCACTATCAATATGATAGGAAGGAATCTTGTAATCGATCGCAATTTCTTGTAGATGAGTCGTATTAGAGGAATTAAAACCACCGATTACCACCATCAAATCGAGTTTTTCTTTCACTAAATCCAACATGGCATCCTGCCTTTCTTGGGTAGCATCACAGATGGTATTAAAACTCATAAAATGATCATTTAATGCGGTAGGGCCATATTTTTTGAGCATAGTTTGTTGAAATAAACGCCCAATTTCCTCGGTTTCGGTTTTTAACATGGTGGTTTGGTTAGCAATACCTACCCTTTCTAAATCTTTATCAGGATCAAATCCTTGAGAATAAGCATTTGCAAACATATCTAAAAATTCTTCCCTATCACCACCATTAAGGATATATTCACTAACATAATTAGCTTGATCCATGTTTAATACTACCAAATAAGTATCAGCAAAAGAGCTAGTGGCGATGGTTTCCTCGTGGTTATACTTACCATGGATGATAGAAGTATAACTACGTTTTTTGTGCTTTTCTACCGAATTCCATACCTTCGATACCCAAGGGCAAGTAGTATCTACAATGGTGCAACCCTTATCATTTAAAAATTCCATTTCCTGCACACTAGCACCAAAGGCGGGTAAAATTACCACTTCTCCACGGTTAACCAAAGAAAAATCTTTTTCCCCATCAATGACGGGAATAAAACCCACATTCATCTCTCGCAAACGTTCATTTACCGAAGGATTATGGATAATTTCATTAGTAATCCAAATTTTCTCAGTGGGGAAATGGGTGCGAGTTTCATAGGCCATTGCCACTGCCCTTTCTACACCCCAACAAAAACCAAAGGCTTCGGCTAAACGAATGGTAACGTCTCCTTTGGTAATTTGATAATTATTTTCTCTGATGGTTTTGATTAAACTGCTTTCATATTCACTATTCAAAACTCCTGCGACTTCTTCTTGATGCCCAAAGCCTTTACGATGATAGTTTTCTGATTTTTGGAGATTGCGCTTAAAAGTTTTAGTATCCATGGGCAGGTTAATTTTTATACTGATTTTTAATTTCAATTTTAACCTGACTGGGGTTTGCTCGTGAATTATTACTTGCTAAGGGCGCTTGTACAAATATCTAACAACGGTTACCCCAAGCCACCCCAACAGGGCATATACAATAATGGCAACCATCACGTTAAGATCAAAAACATTCATACCACCGATAGGATTCATGGTTTCATCAGATACGGGGCTAATAAATAGGGTAGCAAAAGGACTCATAAATAGATCAGAAACGCCATAAATAAATTGGGCAAATTGATTTTCAGGATTAGCACCCAAAAGACGCAATAGAAGTCTAATAAACAATAAAACTTGTAAAAATCCTACTAATATATAAATTGTATTAACAATCCAACTAAAGGTAGTGGCTCTTTTTTCTGCTTTTAATTCTCTTTCTCTTTTACGAATTTTGTAGGCTTCTTCTTCTTGGCGAAGTTTCTGCTCTTTTTCTATATTTTTATCATCATTAAAAGGTTCGTTATTCATGATTTTAAGGGTAATTTATGTTGGTTTATAGGTTGTAATAAGTGTGTTTTACCAATGTAGTGTCTTTTTTTCTCGTGTAAAACATTTTTATTATTACTCATTTATAAATATATTATTATAAACGTTTAATAATTACTATTATTTCTCTAAAACTATAATTTACTTATTAAATCCCCCATCATGAGGGATTTTAATTTTTTTAGATAGGAGTTTAAGGTTTAAAAACAAATTCTCAAGGGTTTTTTGTTAGCAGAATTAATTTATTTTACTACCTAATAAAAATAAACTAAATAAGGTGCCACTATTCCATAAACTATGTACCATGATGGAAGATAATAAACTGCGAGAGCGAGTATAGACAAACCCTAATAAAATTCCTAGGGTTGCTAAGGGTAAGATTTCTGATAAGCTAAGATGGGCGATCGCAAAAATAACCCCACTAAGTATAATAGCCCCCCATACTGGCATATAACGGGTAAGAGAAGGTAACAAAAAGCCACGAAAGACAATCTCTTCAAAAATGGGGGCGGCTACCGAAGCGGTAACAAAGAAAATAAACAAGGCTACTTTATCCTGGGATTCCAACGCCAACATCAATAAAGGATTACTACCCCCCTGCCCATCCCAAATTTGTTGGTTAAGGAAAGATACCAAAAACACGAGGGGAATGGCGGTTAAATAGCCCCCTAAACCCCACCAAAACCAATTTTTATTGGTCAATTTAAACCAACCTTCGGGCAGAGGAAAAAAGGGCTTTACGGATAAATACAACACCAATAAACCGCTACCTGCCATCAAAAAGTAACTAACTAATACATATAAAGCCTTGCCTCTAATGCTTAAACCCACGGGATTAAAACCACTAGCACTAAACAAAATTGGTAATAGTATTTGAGAAACGAAGAAAAAACCAATGATTAATACTTGTAAAATGGTTTCCCAATCCCATTTTAATTCCCATGATAAATTACCATTAACAGCAATAATGGATGATTCTTTTTTCAGTAACCATTGAATTAGTAGAAAGACGATTAAACCTGTGCCAATAACTCCTCCAAAAAAAGGAATAATACTAAGGATAACTAATCTAACAGTGGCTTTTTCTGCTAGGGTTTGTTGTTGTAATTGAACTTCTAATAATTTATCTTGATTATTGTCAACTTGATAATATTTTTCTAGGGCAGTTAAGGCAAACCAATCATCTAAGTTTTCTCTGATAATGGTTTCTGAATTCGCTTCTATGTTACCTTCAGATTGCCAAAGATTATTGAGGGTTGATGCCACTGAATTATTAGATATTTGTTGCCAATATTGGAAGGCTTCTTCTACTTTATTTTGAGAAGCGTTAATAAGTCCTAATTTTATTTTTAATTGCTCGATTAATTCTTGATTTTTGTTAAAACTTTGTTTAATTTGTTGCCTAGGGCTTTCTGATAGGGCGATAAATTCTTCCTCTTTTTCTTCCGCTTGTTTAAGCGCGGCATCCAATACGTTTTGATATTGTTTTTCTGCTACTTGATAGGGATTATTTCCCACTAAACTGGGAGCGAGTTGGTTTAGGTTTTCGTTGTCTGATGCTTCTAATTCAGCAACGTTGAGAATGAGATTAGTTTGATATAACTCTAGCTGAGATTGTACTTGAGGTTCTGCTAAACTTTGCCCAAGGGCAAAAAATACGCTGAGTAAGGATACAACTGTAATTATAGCTAAGAGCGATCGCTTTATATTCATATATTATTTATTAAATGGTTTTATTTATTACTGTATCAAAATTTGTCCTTTGAGAAAATAATAATGATATTTATCTAAAAATGTTTGATAATTTAGTATCTCATAAAAAATTAAGTAATACCAATTTCAAAAACTAATGCTATTCGATTTGATTTAGAGGCAAGGGGTTTAAACCTCTTGTTAAAAAGAAATATATTATGGATTCAATATAACTAGCCATAATTAAATCAATTTAGATAAGAAATAACAAAAAACTTAGCCTCTTATAAGAGTTTTAATAAAATAAGAACTATAATTAATTTTACCAACCTAATTAATCATTTTAGTTTTTAGAAAATGGGATAACATTTTTCAGAGAAATAATATGACATTTATCATTTACTAATACAGAAGCTACAAGCATTTGATTATTTAAGTTGTTTAGTTTAATAATTTTTTTTTCTAAATCAAAACTACTAACTAAATTTCCTTTTAAATCTAAACATAATACCTTTCCTAAAGAGTTAGCACAGATAAAATAGTTATCAAAAGATAAAATAAATTCAGGAGAAAGTTTTAAGGGTATTCTTTTTACTTGAAAAGGTTTAAGGTTAATTAGTACCACATAATCAGTAAACTTTTCTCTAGCTAAAAAGTAATTTTTATTTTTTTGATTAACTTTGATATTTTCTAGCGGTAAATCAAGACAATAGTTATTATACCAATCTCCTTTTCTAGTAAAAAATTTCCAAAATGAATAGTTTTTATTAATTTCTTTTTGTTCAAAACTTACTAATCCATGGCCTTGATCAAGGATAATAATTTCTTTGGGGAAAAAGTCTTCTATTTCGGGCATCAAACAAGTTAAATCATCTAACTTTATTAGTTGAAAAGTTTTGTCTAGTTTATCATTGATTGCTAAGGTTAACCAATTACCATTAGGGGCGATCGCACTTAGAAAATTATCAGCACAAAAGGAATAAATAAAAGTGATTTCATTAGAGAATAGATTGATACTATAACAACGAACATTGTTAATATCTTTCGTAATAATAAAACAACCATTGTTAAAGGGTTTTAGATCAAAAATAGTACCATCAATTTGATAAGTTTTGCTAGATTTTATTATTAATTTATTATCAATTATTTGATATTCTTTTATTAAAAATGTATTCTGATAGGCAAAGTAAAAACAAGATTCATTGACCACAAATAGAGTAAAATAATCATCTAAAATATCAATAGTATCTGAATCAAAATTACTAGAAACATCTTTGACATAGCCATCAAAAAAAGGATTTTTCTCCGTAGTAACCGTCTCCAAAGCCAACAAACACCGTAAAATTTGGGCTTTCATTTCCTTCGCAGTGCGAAAACGATGGCTCGGTAACTTTGCCAAAGCCATTTTTAAAGTGTCTTGTAACAAAGGAGGTAAATCAGAAGGAATATCAGGTAAATAATTGAGATGCCCTATCATAATCTCCTTGGGGCTACCCGAAAAAGGACGTTTTCCTGTCAACAACTCATATAAAACTATCCCCATGCCATAAATATCCGAACTGTAGGAATATTTGCCATAAAACTGCTCAGGGGCCATATAGGCAGGGGAACCAGTATCCCCTAAACTGTTAGTATCATTACCCTTATCTTCTGATTCAATTTTTGCCACTCCAAAATCTGATATTTTGGCAACCCAACCATTAGGAGAAACCGTTAATAAAATATTTTCTGGCTTTAAATCTCGATGGATAATTCCCTTTAAATGAACACTCGATAAACCTGATAAAATATCAACAATTATCTTTAATTTTTGTTCAATATTTAAGGAGATAGAACTATCAATAAAATCTCTTAAAGTGCCACTATCACAATATTCCGTTACCAAGAAACGATGTTTTTTGCTATGCTCTAAACCTTGGCAACGAATAATATTTTCATGGTCTAAACTTAATAAAATTCTGGTTTCTCGTAAAAACTTTTTCGTAGAAAACTTTTGGGCATCCAACTGCTTGAGAGCAAATAATTCCCCCGTTTGTCGATGAATCGCACTATAAACTTTACCAAATTGCCCTTCCCCTGCAAGGCTTAACATTCGATAATTACTACTTTTCACCAGATGACACCCATAATTTTATCTTCGGATACTTATAGTATAACCATGGGCTACCTTTTCTTTTATTGACAATGGTCTATCTTTTATTTTATTAACAATGGGCTCGGGGCCCATTGCCTAACTCAATTTAAATCCTTTTAGTGTAAGAAATGCCTTACCCCAGTAAATACCATCACTAAGCCCAACTCATCGGCGGCTTTGATGGAGTCTTTGTCTTTGATTGAGCCTCCTGGTTGAATTATCGCTGTGATACCTGCGGCGGCGGCAGTGCGGACAGAATCATCGAAAGGAAAAAAGGCATCACTGGCCAAATAAGCCCCTTGGGCTTGATCTCCTGCCTCTTCTAGGGCGATTTTTACCGAGCCTACCCGATTCATTTGCCCTGCACCGATACCGAGGGTGGTACGATTTTTGCTAATGGCGATCGCATTTGATTTTACGTGTTTAACAATCTTCCAAGCAAAGAATAACTCTTTTAATTGCTCTTCGGTGGGTTTTTTCTCGGTGACGACTTCCCATTGGGCAGGGCTTTCGATTTGTATATCATTATCTTGCACCAAAAAGCCCCCGGCGATCGCCTTTATGTTATCCTGACTACCTGCATATAAATCCGAGAGAATCAACACCCTTAAATTAGGCTTTTTGGCTAAGATTTGCTGTGCTTCCTCGGTACAATCAGGTGCCACGATACACTCTAGGAAAATCTTACTCATAGCCGTAGCCGTAGGGGCATCAATGGGGCGATTTAGGGCGACAATACCCCCAAAAGCTGAGATAGAATCCGCCTGATAAGCCTTATTATAAGCATCTATCAAACTAGAACCCACAGCCACCCCACAAGGGTTAGTATGCTTCACAATCACCGCCGCTGGTTCATCGTTAGGAAATTCCGCTATTATCCTTCTAGTGGCCTCTAAATCCACCAAATTATTATAACTTAACTCCTTACCTTGCAACTGTTGCGCCCCTGCCCAACCAGTTTTTGGACTGCCGCTTTGATACCAACTCGCCTGTTGATGAGGATTTTCCCCATAGCGCAAAGTAGCAATTTTCTGTCCACCAATGCCATAATAACCCTGTGTATCTGGGGCAACTTCACCGAAATAACGACAAATTGCCTGATCATAACTTGCTGTCATGGCAAAGGCTTCCGCCGAACGAGCTTGTCGAAATTCGAGGGTAGTTTTACCGCCATGGGCTCTCAATTCTTCAATATATTGATTATACATGGCAGGGTTAGTTAATACTGCCACATGGTGATAATTTTTTGCTGTCGCCCTCACCATGGCAGGGCCACCAATATCAATTTTTTCGATGGCATCGGCTAGGGTACAATTAGGATCGGCAATGGTTTGTTCAAAGGGATATAAGTTCACTACCACTGCATCAAAAGCCCTGATGTCATTGGCTTTTAAGTCAGCCAAATCTTCTTCTGTATCACGGGCAAGAATCCCCCCATGGATACGAGGATGTAAGGTTTTTACCCTACCGCCCAAAATTTCGGGTGATCCTGTGTAGTCACTTACTTTGGTTACTTTAATTCCTGCGGATTGTAGGGTTTTGGCTGTACCGCCACTACTGACGATGTCAAAGCCAAATTCGTTAACTAATGTTTGCGCTAACTCTACAATACCTGTTTTATCTGAGACGCTTAATAAAGCTAAACCTGTCATTAATTTACTATAAAAATACTAATACGATCAAACAATAGCTTACCATAGTTGCTATTAGTCCATTCTTTGCTTATGGGGATAACCGTTGCCCATTAACTATTCCCTGCCCTGATGATGACACTTTTTGCTCATCCCTGATTATCAATTATCAATAATTCTCCTATATTAGATATATTGAGTGATTCGCCCTGAAACAACGGGATAAAATTGAAATAGTACCATGAAAAAATTTTTACAACAAACTTTCGCTAGTTTTATCGGTAGTTTAGCTGGTTTATTCTTCTTTTTTGCCCTCAGTGCAGGGGGTTTATTTTTCTTTTTCATGGCTGTGTTGATGAATAGTAACACCCCCCAAGTAGATAATCAGTCAGTGTTGGTTTTTAACCTTAATAGTCAAATTACTGATAGTACGGGCGATCGCCCTTTAACGGTGGTTTTAGGAGAAGAAAGCCCCGATATTCTCTCCCTAAGACAAATCACCACGGCTATTAGTCGAGCGGCGGAGGATGAACGCATTACGGCTTTATTTTTGGATGGAAGTCGAGGTAACATTAACACAGGATATGGTAGTTTAACGGAGATTAGAACTGCTTTAGAAAAGTTTAAAAATAGTGGTAAAAAAATCATTTCTTATAATGTTTCGTTAGGTGAAAAAGATTATTTCTTAACATCCCTTGCCGATGAAATTTATCTTAATCCTTTGGGTACGGTGGAAATGAATGGTTTAAGTTCTGCCCAATTATTTTTCGCAGATGCTCTGGAAAAATATGGTATCGGAGTACAGGTAATTCGGGTAGGTCAATATAAATCAGCGGTAGAGCCTTTTACTAGAAATGATTTTAGTCCAGAAAGTCAGTTACAGACGGAAGAGTTATTAACTAATTTATGGGATATATACACTGATAAAATAACTGAATCTCCAGTTTTAACTCCTAGTAGTATTAATAATATTGCTGATAATATAGGTTTATTAAAAGCAGAGGAAGCTCAAGAATTAGAGTTGGTTGATACCCTGGGTTACCCTGATGAAGTAAAAGATAATTTAAAGATTATTTCTAATAATGAAAACAGTGATTCTGTTCCTACTATTGATATTGGAGAATATGTGGCAATTACCAATAGAAAAAATACTCAAAATGTAAAAGAGACTATCGCTATTCTTCACATTGATGGCAACATCGTTGATGGTATGGGCAGAGTCGGGGAAGTAGGAGGCGATCGCATGGCACAAGAAATAGAAAAAATTAGAGAAGATGATAATATAAAAGGGGTAGTAGTAAGGATTAATAGCCCGGGAGGAAGTGCGATCGCATCTGAACGCATTGCCAGAGAATTGGAACTCACCGCCCAAGAGAAATCCATCGTTATCTCCATGGGGGATGTGGCAGCCTCTGGGGGTTATTGGATAGCCACCGCAGGGGAAAAGATATTTGCCAACGAAAGCACCATCACAGGCTCTATAGGGGTTTTTGGTTTACTGTTTAACCTCGAAGACATTGCCGACAATATTGGTATCAATGCCGATGTCATCAAAACCAACGAACTCGCCGATATTAGCAACACTTTTAAGACCAAAACAGAGCAAGAGATTAACATATATCAAAGTAACGTTGACCAGATTTATACTCTCTTCCTCGAAAAAGTAGCCCAATCCAGAAGTTTATCTACCTCCGAAGTAGATGAGATTGCCCAAGGTAGAGTTTGGTTAGGCAGTATTGCCCAAGAAATTGGTTTGGTGGACGAAATTGGTGGGTTAGACAGTGCGATCGAGTATCTTAACACCGTTTTAGAACTTAATGAACAATATAAAATCCAAGAATTTCCTCAAAGACGAAATTGGGAAAGTGAATTATTAACGGCATTAGGAGGAGCAAACTTCAAAGCAAGTAATCTTGATAAGGTAGCCCTTACGAATACAATTTGGAACTTAAATTCAGAATTAGAGTTAGTTGATATTATTAATAAACCTAACCGTATTTACACAATTCTACCCTTTAAAATGAACATAAAATAAATTACTAAATAGCTGCAAATATTTGTTTTTAATATTTAAAAAATAGATATTACAGGATATTCAAACAAAAGTGAGTTGATAAAAGATATTTTGGTGGGTGCTGCCCACCCTAATTCTCTAGTCTAGAGTAAATGTAGAGAGGAATGAGAAAGGGAAACACATAAAAGAAAAATAGAGAGAAAATATAAATAAGCAAAAATAAAATCTTCTCTCTATGAACTAACATAGCAGACCAGAAAATTTTCGTCATGGTACCTATGAAATGTGAGTCAAAGGTACTGATTTAAACCTATTTATTTTATCTAATTAACGATACACTCTTGTAGTTTTGCCCTTAAGTTATCTGCTGATATGTCTTTGCCTATCATCACTAACTGATTTTTCTGGGGCGTTTGCCATTCTTCTGTGTTCAAATCATAGCGTTTCCCGCTGAGTTGGAAAATATGTTTTAATTCGCTTTCTGCAAACCATAAAATTCCTTTGGCTCGATATACTTTCGCCATGATATTATCTGTGATAAAGTTTTGGAATTTATCTACGTTGAAAGGGCGATCGCACTCAAAGGAAACCGATACAAAACCATCTATCTCTAAATGATGGGAATGATCATGATGATGATCGTGTTCATGGTGGTGATCATGAGATGATTCTAGCTCATTTTGGGGATAATTATTAACATTACTTCGCTGTATATCTAATATAAGAGGTAAAGGTATCTTTGCATTTTCACAACATAAAATACTAGCCCCTTGCTTAATAGTAGAAATACTGGTTTCTAATTCCTTGACCTTTTCTTCTGTAACTAAATCAATTTTATTTAGTAATATAATATCACCATAAATAATTTGTTGAAGTGCTGCATCACTCTCAAAATATGATGGAGTAAAATTCTCCGCATCGATTAAAGTTAGCACAGAATCAAGACGAACTAAATCCCTTAATTCAGGACTTAAAAAAGTTAAAATAATAGGTAAAGGATCAGCAACTCCCGTTGTTTCCACAATTAAATAATCAACTTTTTGCTCACTTTCTAATACTTGATAAACAGTATCCAATAAATCATCATTAATAGTGCAACAAATACATCCATTACTTAAACTAAGCATATTTTCTTCTACCGATACCAACAATTGACTGTCAATATCAATATCCCCAAACTCATTAACTAAAACCGCAACCTTTAAGTTATGGTTATTGCTCAAAATATGATTTAAAAGAGTTGTTTTTCCACTCCCCAAAAACCCCGTAATAATAGTGACGGGCATTCCTCTTTTAGGTAACATTAAATTGTCCATAAAAAAATAAAAATATTATTTATAACAACCCATTATAAGTTGTTAAGCAAGGGGTTTTAAACCCTTGTTTTGTCCGTTGATCAGATTTATTACCACCTTTTTGGGATTTTACAAAAAATTTAGTAATATTCTAATGATTAATCTCAATTATTAAAAGTAGGGCGATGCTGAATCAAATTCATAAACTCTTGGCGGGTTTTTGCGTCCTCCGAAAAAACACCTCTCAAAGCGCTGGTAGAAGTCCAAGAGCCTGGTTTCTGTACCCCACGCATAACCATACACATATGACTCGCTTCCACGACCACAGCCACCCCTTGGGGTTGCAATAAACCCTGTAACGCATCAGCAATTTGAGATGTTAAACGTTCTTGTACCTGTAATCTTCTAGCATACATTTCACAAATTCGAGCAATTTTTGATAATCCAATGACCTTACCATTAGGAATATAAGCAACGTGCGCTCGTCCAAGAATTGGCAAAATATGGTGTTCACAAGAGCTAAACAAATCAATATCCCTCACCAAAACCATTTCATTGGATTTCTCATGAAATACCGCCCCATTAAGCAATTCATCCAAGGATTGATCATAACCTGAGGTAAGAAACTTAAGAGCTTTAACCACTCTTTTTGGAGTATCTTTCAATCCTTCCCGTTCTGGATTTTCCCCCAAACCTATCAGTAACGTTCTCACCGCTTGAATCATCTCTTCCTGCGTTACTTGAGGCCTAGACTCCGTAGCAAGAGAAGGTAGTTGGTTTTCTTGCACCGTTGCTTTCATCATCGAGGATTCAGTGAATGTCATGGTATTTTGTTCATAAATCTTTAATTATTAAAATGATAACCATTATCAAATAAAATGACAATTGCAAAAGTCTTGAATATTAAGTAGGTTGGCGAAATTAATTATAGCTCTTATTTTATTAAGACTCTTATGAACAAGGGGTTTAAACCCCTTGCCTAAATCGATTTAATTATGCCCACTTACTTAGAAAAATAGCTACTCTGTCCAAAGGTCATAAAAGAGTTTCAGCCCTCTATTTACGATGAGTTTGAAGTATAATTTATTAGTGGACTAAAGCGAATCACATTTTCTGAAATATGTTGCTCGGTTCTGATATTAATTTATTGTTTATTCAAAAATAAACTAAGTTCTATCTATCAAATCCAAGAAATCTAAAGGATTCCAAGATTAAAATAACTGACTCAAACCATGACAAACGAAAAAAAAACTTATAAAAATGTAATGGAAATATTGGTTGATGAAGAAATAGAATATCAATTAGTTCACAATAAAACAATTAATCCTAACCTAAGAGATTATATAAATCCTATTGAAGTGGCAACTTTTGCTCTTAATCGTTTGCCTAGCTTATATGCTTCTTCCACAGAGGGAATTCAAAAACAAAAAAGAAGAGCAATTATCAAATATAAAAAAGAAATACATCAAGCTGTAACCCAAGGATTTGCTGCAGTTGAGCGAGATCCCCTCAGAAAGTCAACTCCTCTATCAAGTGAAAGGGAAGACATTATTTCGGATGCGAGAAAAACATTGACTAAATTTGATGAGAATATTCCTAAAGAAGAGTTATCTTTAATTGTTGAATTTATGGAAAGTTTTTTGAACAAGATACAGAATGGGGAGATTACATCGGCAGAAATAATTAAACTTTATTATTTATTAGATTTTTATTGGGAAGAAGACGGGGAGGGGTTGATGCAGAATAAAAGTGTTCGTTGGTATGGGTAATGGTAAAACCAAGAAATAGAAGTAAGAGAGTTTTTGATTCAAAATTTTTGAGAAATTTCTTTTGATGTGGTTAAAATTTCCCCATTTTTTTAAATTCTGTGTGATCATTGATAATCGATAATAAATCATTAATAATTTAGTGATGTATCTTGAATTGTTAAAAAAGGAACTATATTAACGGTGACACTAGCAGAACTAATAGAAAAGGGTGGATTTTCCATTTGGCCTTTGTTATTCTTATCGATTCTCGCTCTAGGAACTATTGTCGAGCGCATTTGGTTTTGGTCAAAGGTTCTGGTGAAGGAGGAACAAATTTTAAATTCGATTATGGATGCGGCGACAACAAACTGGGGGAAAGCTGGAGAGATTGCTTCTCGTTATCGCAATCATCCTTTGGGAAAATATCTTAATACTCCTTTACAGTTGGATAATCCAGATCCTGAAGTATTCCATCTTGCCCTTGAAACTGGTGCAGATGATGAGCTTTCTCAAATGCGTAAGGGGGATAAAATTCTCGAAGGGGTAATTGCTTTATCTCCTCTGTTGGGTTTATTGGGTACAGTATTGGGTTTAATTCGCTCCTTGGGTTCTATTTCCCTCAGTGATTTGGGTACAGCTTCAACAACAGGGGTAACTCTTGGTATTGGTGAGTCTTTGATTTCTACTGCGGTGGGTTTAGTGGTGGCGATTATTGCGGTGGTTTTTTATCGTCTTTTTCAGGCTTTTTGGGCTAATCAGGTCAGAATTTTTCGGAAGGCTGGAAGTGATTTGGAGTTGATTTATCGTCAAAAATGGAATGTGGATGAGTAGAAGTTGAGGTCCACAAGAATTAAATTTTGATGGTTTATAATTTAGTGAGTAATTAATTTAAAGTGGATCGTTTATTGTATCAGTGTTGATAATTGCTAATCTATGGGTAGCTAGACACTGATATTTGAATTCGCTTAATCAAAAATAAGGTTTTTATTTTAGTCTATATATTTATGACACAGATACCAGTACCAAAGAGAAACAAGAGTAATTCTTCTCAAAAATATGCCCCTCGCCCTCTCAAGTTATGGGGTGATATGAATACTCAGCCGGAGGTTAGAATTGAGATTGTGCCGATGATTGATGTCATTTTTTGTATTTTGACGTTTTTCATTTTGGCGGCGGTGGGTTTTTCTAGACAACAGGCGATTAATTTGAATTTACCAAGGGCAACTACTGGCACGGCACAGATGCGGGAGATGTTGGTGGTAGCTCTTGATAATCAAGGGCAGCTTTATTTGGAAAAACAACCAGTAAGCCAAGTTCAACTTTATAGCGCCATAAAAAATTATAATACGATTAATCCTTCTGGATTGATGGTGCTTCACGCCTCTGAAGAGGTGCGTTACAGTCAGGTAGTGGAAGTTTTGGATATGTTGAAAGAGGTAGGGGGCGATCGCGTGGCTTTGGCTACTCTGGCGGGTAACTCCCAAATCCCCACGGAAAATCAAACTCCGACCCCAGGGATAAATCCTTATCTCAACCCTGATAGTAATAATATCCTACCAAATAATAATGGCGGTGGCGAAGGTGAAAATATGCCTTCTTCCCCTGTGCCTTTACCTCCTGTACCCGAGTCTCCTCCTTCTTTTTAAGACTCTGGAAATGGTGGATTGTTAGTTTTTTGTTGGGAAAGGACTAAATTGACGTAGTTCTTTCCTTGAGTCTTTGTCAATCTAATTTTTAACACCTACGCAAAAAGCACCCCCCAACTAAGGAGAGTGCTTTTTAGTTATTATTTAGTTGTTAAACTAACTTCCGTTAGATATTAACCGTTGATTACAGGAGCAGAAACTGCTTCAGCAGAGGCTAAGTCTAAGGGGAAGTTGTGAGCATTACGTTCGTGCATTACTTCGATACCGATGTTGGCACGGTTTAATACGTCTGCCCAAGTTCCAATGACGTGACCTTGGCTATCTAAGATAGACTGGTTGAAGTTGAAACCATTTAAGTTGAATGCCATGGTGGATACACCCATTGCGGTGAACCAAATACCAATTACAGGCCATGCACCTAAGAGGAAGTGTAACGCGCGGCTGTTGTTGAAGGATGCATATTGGAAGATTAAACGACCAAAGTATCCGTGAGCAGCTACGATGTTGTAGGTTTCTTCTTCTTGACCGAATTTATAACCGTAGTTTAAAGACTCGGTTTCGGTGGTTTCACGTACCAAAGAAGAGGTTACGAGAGAACCGTGCATTGCGGAGAATAAAGATCCACCAAATACACCAGCTACACCTAACATGTGGAAGGGGTGCATTAAGATGTTATGCTCTGCTTGGAACACGAACATGAAGTTGAAGGTTCCAGAGATTCCCAAAGGCATACCATCAGAGAAAGATCCTTGACCGATAGGGTATACTAAGAATACTGCAGTGGCAGCGGATACAGGTGCAGAGTATGCAACACAGATCCAAGGACGCATTCCTAGACGGTAGGATAGTTCCCACTGACGACCCATGTAACAGAAGATTCCGATTAAGAAATGGAATACTACTAATTGGTAAGGGCCACCATTGTACAACCACTCATCTAAAGATGCTGCTTCCCAAATAGGGTAGAAGTGTAGACCGATAGCGTTGGAGCTAGGTACTACTGCACCAGAGATGATGTTGTTTCCGTATAATAAAGAACCTGCTACAGGCTCACGGATTCCGTCGATGTCCACAGGGGGAGCAGCTACGAAAGCGATTAGGAAACAAGTGGTTGCAGTTAGTAAGCAAGGGATCATTAACACACCGAACCAACCTACATAGAGGCGGTTATTGGTAGAGGTGATCCACTGACAAAACTGCTCCCATGCGGAAGACTGTTGTTGTTGTAAAGTGGTAGTCATCTTTTATGATTTCTTTATGATGTTTTCGAGGTACAATAATTGAGTGAATTTATCACTCTGTAGATATGATAATACACCAAGTAAAGTTTTGTCAAGGATTTTAAGAAATCTTTTTTCGAGGGGCTGAAGTGCTAGCAAATAGGGGGTATGGAGTCTTTACAATATGAAAAAAATCTTGGGTTGATGGTTTTACCCTGATATGGTGTTTATGGTTTGCAACAGAGGAGATTGAGGTGTCGTGGGTAGCTGTTCATAAAAAATGAAGAAGCTCTCAATATGAGAAAATGAGAGCATTTCTGAGTAAAAGATTAAAAACTGAGAATTTACTGTCCTGTGATAGAAAGGCTATCTACCCAAATACGAGGACATACACCGCTGGGGGTGATTTCGGCTTCTTCTTCGATAAAAATAATAGATTTTAATAAATCAAGGAAGTCTCCTGCTACGGTGGCGGCCTCGATGCTGGTTTTTTCTCCTTTGTTAATTAACCAACCATCAAAGGGAAGGGAGAATGAGCCTTGTAATGAGTTTACCCCTGCATGGAGGGCTTGAACGTCATCAATTAAGATTACGTTTTCTGCTTCATCGAGGTTATATTTTTGGGTGGGTTGTTGCCCTCGGAAAACATGGAAAAAGTTGGGGCTAATACTTACTTTTGCCCCGATGTTGGCATTGCCTGTGGGTTGGGCTTTCATTCTCTTGGCAGTAACGCTACTGTGGAGGAAATTCGTTAATACTCCTTCGAGGATGAGGGGAAGGTTTTGGGTGGGGGTACCTTCTCCGTCAAAGGTTTCTCCGCTGATGTTGGCGGGGTGCAGGGCATTGTCGGATACGGATAGGAGAGGGGATGCTATTTTTTCACCGAGGGATTCGGGGGTGGAAAGACTTTGTTTATCGAGGATGCTTTGGGCGTTATAGAGGTTACTAAATGCACCCAATAGGCTTAGGAAGGCTTCGGGGGAAAAGACGACTCTATATTTTCCTGATTTGATGGGTTGATAGTCTAGGTGGCTAATGGTTTTGGTGACGGTTTCTTGAAAACAGCTATCTATGTCTAGTTTGGGTAGGCTGGGGGCGATTTTGAATGCTCCTCCGCTACGGGGTTTTCTGCCTTCTTGTTCGGTGGTAGCGTATAAATAAATAGTGGCGTAGGTGCGGTTTTCTTCTCTTAATGCTCCTTCGCTGTTGAGGTAGAATCTCTCTATTTCTTGTTCTGATATTCCATTATAGGGTACCGAGGCGATCGCACTGTGGGCTTTTAATAAATTATCTTCTACGGTTAAAAGTTTTTCGATTAACTCAGCAGGGGGGGTTTGCTCTCCTAATTCTACTTGGACTTCGGGTAAGGGGGATTTTGCTTTGTCACTAAAATCAGGAATATTTTCTTTCACACCAAAAAAACTAGCTTCATAGGCAGTTTTCAATGCTGCTTCAATGCCTTTATCATCCACGTCGGTGGTGGATGTCACCCCAATTTGGTTATCATCATTCCAAACTCGCACAATGACACTAGATTTGTGGGAGGCTTTTACCTGTTTTGGCTCCCCTTGAAATACTTGAACACTGGTTTGCTCTACCGTTGAGCCATAAATGTCGTATTTTTTGATATTTAACTTTTCTGCTTTTTCTTTGGTGTTAAGGGCGATCGTTTGTGCTTTTGACATGTAATCTTCTAAGATAATTGCTACTAATGATCAAGAACTGGATGAAAATAATGTGCCTAATCATATACCAATATACCCGAAATATTAGTGTTTAATTGCCACACAATAATTAACTCAAAGGATATAACCCAAACTGATTTTTTATTTTGTCTGTTAATTTACGTCTATTAAGCCAATTGAATTTTAATATACCTTCATTGCCTGACATATTCTCTCCTCCTCCAAGAGTATAGATAGCTCCAATAAATGGTAAAGGCTTCAAAGGATAATTTTTAGCATTCATTTTATCTCGAATTTTTTGATGATCTAAATAAAATTTATAATATCCATATCCCCTGTTATATTCGGGGTTATCAGGAATATCAAGTATATCATATTTAAGAATATTTGCAGTTCCTGAGAGAGTATAAAATTTTTTTATTTTGATATATACACAAGATTCTCCTTCCAAATATTTATAACCATTAGAAAAATACCAACCATTACAAGAAGGATTTTTTTCCACAAAAGAAGCTAATTTTGAGCTTACACAATCATCTGCATCAACCAACATCACATGGGTAGGATTATATTTTTTTGCTTCCACTATTCCCCTTAAAACTTTTCTTCCTTTATCTGTTAATCCTTTTACAATTTTATTGGGGTGTTCAGGAATATCATAGATCATCTGTACATACTCTATTGCAGGATGGGAAAATCTAACAAGCGGCTTCTCATGACAGACTACAACCACTTGAAACTGAGAAGATGTTTGATTACAAATAGATTTTAAAGTTCTTTCCAACAATTGACTAACTTTATCCCAAGATTTAGATACTTGTTCACTTTTCAGTGGAACCACAAAAACTAACATATAATTTTATAAATAATTATCGAATAATAATAGCTCAGAATAATTTTTTTTTCTATTTATAGCAGATCATAGTCTTTTGTCTGTATTCAAAATTTAATGAGTAAATAGATTAAATAGTAAACTTATATTTCAAACTTTCATAATTATATTTTATTTAATAAAATGAACAAAATAAAAATTTTATATATAGCAGGATGGGGTCGTAGTGGAAGTACGATAATAGCAAGAATATTAGGACAAGTTCAGCCTTTTTTTCATGGTGGGGAGTTGAGAACTATATGGAAAGATGGATTATATAAAAACAGTATATGTGGTTGTGGAGAACGATTAAAAGAATGTCAAACTTGGCGAAATATTTTTGCAACGAACTTAGAAAACATTGAGCACATCGACGCTGAATTAATGACTAAGTTAAGGGATAGTGCTGAGCCTAAAACCAAAGAAGTAATATTATCTTCGGTATTTCCTCTACTTAATAAAAAAAAAGCTATCTCCAAAAAATATATTTCTACTCTCGAAAATTTGTATGATGGTATTAGAAGATCAACCAATACAAAATTAATAATAGATGATTCTTTACACCCTGGATATGCTTCTATTTTAAATAGAATTGATCGTTTTGAGTTATACATATTACACTTAATTCGAGATCCTCATGGTTGTGCTTACTCTTGGTTAAAGCCATCACAGTATCTGGGAAATTATAATGTGAATGATACTGCTAAAGGTTGGACTTTAAGAAATATTGCAACGGAGTTACTCGCTAGTGGAAATAATCAAAAATACATGCGTATTCACTATGAAGATTTTATTAAAAATCCTCGAGCAACGGTGCAAAAAATAGTTAATTTTGTTGGTTTTTCTGATGTAGATTTACCTTTTGTGGCTGATGATGAAGTTGATTTGGGTATTACCCATAGTGTGTTTGGTAATCCTAATCGCATGAAAACGGGGGTAGTTAAGTTAAAGTTAGATGAGCAGTGGAAAACAAATCTATCTAAAAAAGATTATTGGAAGGTGACGGGATTATGTTTACCTTTGATGTTGAGGTATGGTTATCCAAAGAAGAATAATTGAGAATTGATAATGAAACTTTAGCATTGCTTAATCAATGTACTGGAATTATGCTAGAAATTGAGACACTAAAATATTATCGCTATTGTTCATTGGTCGTCTCCATGAAAAATTATATTTAAAATCAGTAACGCTGAAACTTTTACTCCCTCGTCTCTCCTTCTTGCTAAAACCTAATAAAATCCCAATTAGTCCTAGAATAAAAATAGTTTAATAGATTGTGGGTAATGGTATGGAAACCGCTGAGTTGATGACATGGTTACAAGAGCGCACTGCTATGAATATTTTACCTGATGAGGTGTTAAAGGCGATCGCCCCTAACCTTACTTTAACTTCTTGGGCAAAAAATGAAACCATCATCGAAGCCAGTCAACCTATTAAAAATGTCTATATTTTAGAAGCAGGGCAAGTAGAAATCAAAGGCACAAAACAAACCTCCTGTTTACTGCCTGGGAGCTTGATAAATCTACGGGAGCTAATTTTGGAACAATCTGCCCAAAATACCATTACCATCCTCACTGAGGCGAAATTATGGGCAATTCCTGCGGAAAAATTTACCCAGTTGATCAAACAATATCCCGCCATAAGTCAAGCCTTTTCCCAACAACTAGCCCAAGAAATTGCCAACCTCTCTTCCCAATTGGATTTTGAACAGGAAAGAAGAGAGGCACTACGCCCCTACTTGGTAAACAAAGCAAAAAGGGGAATTATCGGCAAAAGCCGTTATGCAGTCAGATTACGGCAGAATGTGAAGACTGCATCGAAAGATCATCAATCGGTGTTGATTTTTGGAGAGCAAGGATTAGAAAAAGATAACTTAGCCGCTTTGATTCATTACGGTTCGGGCGATCGCCGTGAGCCTGTTATTAAGGTAGATTGTGCTAAACTTCAGGCCAGTGGAGCAGAAATTTTTGGTAGGGCGGGGGGTAAACCAGGTTTAATTGAAGCTGTAGGTAAAGGTACTGTAATTTTTAATAACATTCAAGATTTACCCTCAGAATTATTACCTTCTATTGTCAAATTATTGGATACTAAAACCTATACTGCTATTAATCGAGGGGAGAATATAACTAATAGGGAAAAAGAATGTTCAGCCCGTTTAATTATTATTGCTGAAAAGGTTATTCCTGACATTAAAAAACTGATTACTCATAACATAAAAGTACCTCCTTTGAGGGTAAGAAAAAGTGACATCGAGGATCAAGTTAACTACTATATCAGTTTAGTTTCCCGCAACAAAAAAATTAATAAACCTCAAATTAGCCCCGAAGCCTTACAACGCTTACAAAGTTACGATTTCCCTAACAATTTACGAGAATTACAAAACCTCATTGAAAGGGCGATCGTGCAAATATCAGGTACAAATGAACTAACGGAAGAAATTATTTGGCCATCTCAAAGCAAAAAACGACAATTTCGCTTCAACCTTTTAACCGCCTATCCTCGTTTTCGTAACTTCCTTCGTAGTCCGTGGTGGCCTGATCGCATTAACTACGGTTTCACTTTAACAGTATTTGCCCTCGTGGTGATCATTTTATTTATGGGGCCCCAAACAAGGGATCAAAACTTTGCTCTCAATTTATTTTGGGCTTGGTGGTGGCCTTTGATTTTACTTTCTTTTCCTTTTGTAGGTCGTTTGTGGTGTTCTATATGTCCATTCATGATTTATGGAGAAGTTACCCAGAAATTGACCCAAATTTTATTCCCCAATTATGAACTAAAAAAGTGGCCAAGAAAAACGGCGGAAAAATGGGGCGGTTGGTTTTTATTTAGTGGGTTTGCTTTAATTCTACTATGGGAAGAACTTTGGGATTTGCCTAATACGGCTTATCTTTCTTCCTGTTTATTGTTATTAATCACGGCGGGTGCGATGATTTGTTCAGCTATATTTGAAAGACGTTTTTGGTGTCGTTATCTTTGCCCCATCGGGGGAATGAATGGGATGTTTGCTAAGTTGGCAATGACGGAGTTACGCGCGCAACAGGGTACTTGTTCGGCGGAATGTAATACTTATCAATGTTATAAGGGGGGCCCAGAAAAAGGAGAGGGGCAGGAAACCAATGGATGTCCTTTATATTCTCACCCTGCCCAAATGCAGGATAACCGAGACTGTGTTTTGTGTATGACTTGTTTAAAGGCTTGTCCCCATCGTTCGGTTACTTTCAATTTACGTCCTCCTGCGGTGGAGTTGTGGACGACTCACCAACCCCGTAGTTATGAGGTGGCGTTGTTGTTTTTGCTCCTCAATGCGGTGTTTTTACATCTAACTCCCCAAATTAATGATTATTTTAATTTAGGTTTGGATTTGGATAATTTTTGGATTCACGGTTTAAGTGCGATCGCCCTTATCACTATTCCTGTTATTGTTCCTTTAATAGCCCATGGTGTCATTCGTCTAGTTTGTAAACTAAATCAAACCCAATCCCGTAGTTTTATCGAACTTGCCTACGGCTATCTACCCTTAGTGTTAACCGTCAGTTTGGCTTACTATTTGCAAATGGGTTTAGGGGAAGCAGGGCAGGTGTTACCTCTTATTGCCACTACCTTTGGCTTGGATGGCAGTGGTTTACCCGTTTGGGTTGCCCATCCTGCGGTGATTGCTTTTTTACAGGGAGTAAGTATCATTTTCGGAGTTTTACTAACCATTATTTTGAGTCAAAAAATAGCCCGTCAATCCTTCAAACTTCTTTTACCTCAACACTTATCTAGTGTTAGTCTGGGAATTGCTTTTTGGTTATTGATTGTTTAAGGCACTCTGTAAATGTTGGCGAAACTCACGGAGTAGGGCATTCATCATATTTTGATTTCCTTACCTTCTGTACTATTATCTCTTTCCGAAAGAATTTCTGTGAGCTACAATTCTAAAGACTATTATAATTATTGGTATTAAAAAAGAATGGCAGAATTAACCCCTAACCCTAGTTTTAGTTTGACGGTCAAGTTAGAATTATTAAACAGGGCTGGTACTTTAGCAAAAGTTACCCAAGCTATTGCGGATGTGGGCGGTAGTTTGGGAGAAGTATTATTAATCGAACGTAGCTTAAAGATTACTAAAAGAGAATTACATATCGACGCTTCTAGCACCGAACACGCAGAGAGAATTGTTCAAGCGATTAAAAGTATTCCTGAAATTAAAGTATTACATATTAGCGATCGCACCTTCGACATCCACCGAGGCGGTAAAATCCATATCCAAAACCGTATCCATATTTCCTCCTCCTCCGACTTAGCCATGGCATACACCCCCGGGGTAGGGCGCATTTGTCGGGCGATCGCCGATAACCCTGAAAATGTTTTCTCCTTGACCATTAAAAGCAACGCCATTGCCATTGTTACCGATGGTTCAGCGGTTTTGGGGTTAGGAAACCTAGGCCCTGAGGCGGCTCTGCCAGTGATGGAAGGGAAAGCCATGTTATTTAAAGAATTTGCCAACATCGATGCCTTTCCCGTGTGTCTCAATACTCAGGATGTGGAAGAAATCATCCAAACCGTTAAAAATATGATGCCCGTATTTGGGGGGGTAAACCTCGAAGACATCGCCGCCCCCCGTTGTTTTGAAATTGAGAGAAGATTACAAGAGGAATTAGATTTTCCCATCTTCCATGATGATCAACATGGTACAGCCATTGTTAGTATTGCGGCGCTGATTAACGCCCTCAAATTGGTTAAAAAGGAAATCAGTGATATTAAAGTAGTTATCAACGGTGCAGGGGCTGCAGGCATTGCGATCGCCCGTTTACTCCAAAAAGCAGAATGCCATGGCATCGTCCTGTGTGACTCGAAGGGTATTATCAGTAAAGATAGAGAAAACTTGACCCCCGAAAAACAATCTTTAGCGGTAGAAGAAAAAGGAAGCCTCAAAGATGCCCTCGTGGGTGCCGATGTATTTATTGGGGTAAGTGCACCCAAAGTGGTAACTAGGGATATGATTCGCAGTATGGCAAAAGATCCCATTGTCTTCGCCATGGCAAATCCCATTCCCGAAATTCAACCCGAATTAATCCAAGATGATGCGGCGGTAATTGCCACAGGCAGAAGTGATTATCCTAACCAGATTAACAACGTGTTGGCATTCCCCGGCCTTTTCCGTGGGGCTTTAGATTGTCGTGCCAAAACCCTCACCACCGAGATGTATTTACAGGCCGCAAAGGCGATCGCCTCTTTAGTACCACCGACGGTATTAGACAAAGAACACATCATTCCTTCCGTGTTTGACGAGCGTATTGTTCCCACAGTGGCAGCCGCCGTCCAACAGGCCGCCCGTGAAGCAGGAGTCGCTAGACTATAAATTTTTAAGTAGTATGACCAAAAAATCCTCTGACTGTTCCCTATTCCCCGTTCCCTGTTCCCGCCCTCATGAAACAATTTTAGAATCAATCACCCCTGCCACTGACAGAGGACAGTAAAATCGGTTATGATATAATTTGCTGTGTTTATACGAAAAAATAATTTAAATGGCTAAAAAATCTATGATTGCACGGGAAGCAAAACGTGCAAAACTAATTGCAAAATATGCTGACAAAAGGGCTGAACTAAAAGAGCAATTCAAACAAGCTCAAGATCCCTTAGAAAAATTAGAAATTCACCGTCAACTACAACAATTACCCCTCAACAGTTCCCCCGTACGTCAACGCAACCGTTGTTGGGTTACTGGAAGACCTAGAGGCTATTACAGTGACTTTGGTTTATCTCGTAATGTTCTCAGAGAATGGGCTCACAAAGGTTTATTGCCCGGGGTTGTTAAATCTAGTTGGTAAAAAGGGTTTCTTCAGGGGCAAAGGTTTATTCCTTGCCCTTTTTTTTATGTCGTTGATTCGTTTTCCACGGTAATTGTTGTTTGTTCTTCTTCGGCGGTAGAACAATAGGCATAAACGTAACTCAACATTGTATTCCAGATGGCGATAGAGATAATAGCGAGAATGAGCAAGGGAAATTCTCGGGGAATCTGAAATAATAATCCTACAATAATTAAAATTGAGCCTAAACTATCAGAAACCGTGAGATTGTGGATTTTATATAATACTGTCCTTGATGATAGTAAGGATGATGTACCCCAAAACCAGAAAAATATACCAATGGTAATAAAAAAATAAGTGAATATATCAGTCATAGATTTGTTTTGTGTCCTCGAGATTTCCTTTTCAAGTTATGATCGATGGTATGGAAGGAGTCTATTCCTTGTCATTATATTTTAAGTTTATTTTTGATCATGTGGAAATCCATTTTGAAGAGCAATGTAATTGTTGCTTTAATTTTTTCGGTGTGTTTATGGTTGGGGTTTTCTAGTCCTGCTCTAGCTTTGGGGGGAGTTCAACCCACTTTAAATGAACCTGCCCCAGAATTCTCTCTCCCTAGCAATGGTGAAGATATAGAGGTTTCTTTAAATGATTTTCGGGGTAAGTGGGTAGTGGTTTACTTTTATCCCCAAGATTTTACCCCCGGTTGTACCCTTGAAGCGCAAAGATTTCAACGAGATTTAGCCGAATATGAGAAAAGAAACACTCAAATTGTGGGTATCAGTGTAGATGATGTTCAATCCCATGAGGATTTTTGTGATTCGGAAGGTTTAAAGTTTCCTTTGTTGGCGGATACCGATGGGAAAGTTAGTAAAGCCTATGGCTCTTGGTTGAGTGGTCGTTCTTTACGTCATACTTATATTATAAATCCTGAAGGGGTTTTGGTTGCCAAGTTTTTGGGGGTGCGTCCTGTGATTCATAGTCAGGAGGTTTTGGCTACCCTTGATGAGCTACAAGTTAATTAAGGAGTTGTGATGAAATTACCAAAACTTAGTCAGGGGGATATTGATAGGATTGTAGAAATGGCTTGGGAGGATAGAACTACCTTTGATGCCATTGAGTTACAGTTTGGTTTGTCGGAAAAGCAGGTGATTGCTTTGATGAGAAAGGAAATGAAAAGTTCTAGTTTTAAGATGTGGCGCAAACGGGTTTCTGGTAGGAAAACAAAGCATCTCAAGAAAAGAGATTTTCTGGTAACTCGGTTTAAGTCTGATAATCAAAAAACTTAGTTTTAATTTAGTTAGAGGCGTGATCCCGCAGGGATCTGCTCCGCAGTACGCCAAGGGGTAAGATTTGCCCTTCTTTTTTTGTGATACAGTTAGGGAAAATAACCAGCTATTTCGCATAAACTAATTTAAGAGTGTTTACAGGATTAATACAAGGTACAGGGAAAGTTAAATCTTTAGGTAATGATTTATATGCGATCGCCATTGACCGAAAAAACAACCAAAAAATTACCCACGACTTAGAATTAGGAGACAGTGTCGCCGTGGACGGAGTTTGTCTTACCGTCGAAAAAATTACTAAAGATGGCTTTGTTGCCACCGCCTCCCCCGAAACCCTCCAAAGGACAACCCTAGCCAGAAGTACCCAAAATCAAAGCCCCGTAAACCTAGAAACCTCCCTGAGAGTAGGTAGTAAAATCGGAGGACATTTTGTTAGTGGTCATGTGGACGGTATTGGCTGCCTAACAGAATCAAAGCAAACCCAACAAGCTTGGGAAATGACCTTTTCTAGCCCCCCCACCCTTAAAGTTGAGTGGGAAAAATATCTCGCCCCCTATATCGTGTCAAAAGCTAGTATTGCGGTTAACGGTATCAGCCTTACCATTGCCGAGTGTGATAGCGATGGTAGTTGCTTTAAAGTGGCAGTAATACCCGTTACCTATGCTGATACAAACCTCGCTCAATTAAAAATAGGTGATTGGGTAAACCTAGAAAGCGACATTCTCGGTAAATATGTTGATAGACTAATTAGTCATCGTCTTGGAAAACAACCCATACAAGCAGACATCACCCTAGATTTTTTAGCCCAGCATGGATATGGATAATTAATAAAAACTACTCAAATCTAAATACTTCTCCATATAATCCGCCAACGTATCAATTAACTCCTCCCTATGCTGACGATAATTAGATATTCCCGTGGGCAAAGATGGTAAACCTCGCTTATGGCGCAGATGATTTAACCACGAGCGCCTCCAGGCACCATTATCAAAAATACCATGGAGATAACAACCCCACACCGACAAACTTTCATTAACCAGCCCTAAACTAGGATCATCAAATAAAGACATACATTTGATTTTACGTTTTTTCACCAAAGGAGTAACCAACTCTGTATAACCCTGATGAATTTCATAACCATCCACAGGAAAACCACCTTGAGGATAATTGGCTGATATTTCCCGTTGACGGGTAATTTTTTCAGGTTTGAGGGTAGTTTCAATGGGTAACAAGTCAATACCTTCTGTTTCGGGAGAAATACTCTCAAAATTTTCAGGATCTAAAATTCGATGTCCTAGCATTTGATAACCACCACAAATGCCAAATACTGTGCCTCCTGCTTTTTCATATTCCAGAATTCTTTGTTTCATTCCCGTTTTTTCTAATACCATCAAATCAGCAATGGTGGCTTGAGTCCCTGGAATTATTACCGCATCGGGAAACCCTATGTCCTCATGGGGTTCTATGTACTCTATTAAAACATGATCTTCTGCTTCGAGGGGATCAAAATCAGTAAAATTGTAAATTTTCGGTAACTTGATAATTTTTATGTGTAAATAGTGATGACCTTTACCATGGGTGCGTTTTAATAATTGGAAAGAGTCTTGAGAAAGAGACTCCGTATCAAACCAAGGCACTACCCCCAAAATTGGTATGCCCGTATATTCCTCTAGCCATTCAATGCCAGAATGGAGGATAGACTTATCTCCCCGAAACTTATTAATCACAATTCCTTTAACTAAAGCTCTTTCTTGGGGTTCAAGGAGTGCTAAAGTTCCTACTATATGGGCAAAAACTCCCCCTCTTTCAATGTCTGCCACCAAAATAGTATCGGCATTAAGATGGGTTGCAATCTTCATGTTAGCTAAATCTTGATGTTTCAGGTTAATTTCTGCGGGGCTACCTACCCCTTCACAAATAACAAGATTAAATTCCTGTCCGAGGGTTGATAAAGACTCTTTGATAATTTCCCAACCTTGCTCAAAGTATTTTTGATAATATTCTTGGGCATGGGCTACTCCTACCAAATGACCTTGAAAAAGCACTTGGGATGTCATTTCTCCATGGGGTTTTAGGAGTACAGGATTCATCTCTACCCTGGGAGTTGTTTTAGCCGCCCATGCTTGAAAGGCTTGAGGATAGCCGATTTCTCCCCCACTGCTGGTGAGGTAGCCATCGGACGCCATATTTTCTCCTTTAAAGGGAGTTACTAACCATCCTTTACGCCAAAAAAGACGACATAGCGCAGCCACAAGGGTTGATTTTCCTGCGTGGGATGTGGTACCCACAACCATAATTGCTTTCATTTATTTATTTTAGTTGTTGGGAAAAATATCGTCGTTGGGTTAAGTTGTTTAATTGTTATTTTGCATTAATATTGCTTTATAGCTTACCCTATCCAATTAATAAATTAACAAAAAAAACAGCCCCTTTTCACTAATGAAAGAGGCTTTGCTTTAGGTAAATTTTAATCATAGTTTTTTAATCAGGATATTGTCCGCCTACACCGATGTTTGTGTTGTAAATGGTTGCTTCTTCAATGTTGAGGTTATGTATAAAGGCATTATCAACATGAGTATCAAACAGAGTAGCATAGGCTAGGTTCGTATTGTTTAGGTTTGCATAGTTCATGGTTGCATTGGTTAAAAATGCCCGATGAAGGTCAGCATAAGCAAGGTTTGCACCATCTAAGTCTGCTCCTTCTAGGTTGGCGTAACGTAGATTTGCTCCTCTTAAGTCTGCGTTTCTCAAGTCTGCACCGATAAGATGAGTTTCTTGTAAGTCTGCGTTTCTTAAGTCACAGCCCATACATTGGTTTGTTTCTATCAGTTGTTTTACATGGTCAGCATTTTGGGCGATCGCTTCAGGGCTTACTATAACACTAAGGGCGATCGCACAGGGTACTGCCACAACAGTTAATAAATTTTTCATGAATTTTTCCCCCTATCTATATATGGTATTTTATCTTTATTTCCCTAATATATCTCTTAATATTACAAGGATTTTACAAAGCAATTAGTTTTATCTATCTAGTCATAAAAAGTAATAAACTAGCTTTTAAAGATAAATAAGACTCAACATTAAAATTAAGCATTTATAATTAATCAAATTAATACAAATTAATGATTGTCTTAATAGTTAAATAATACGATGATTAGTTTATAACTCTTATTTATCAAAGACTATAAAAAGTATTTCTACTAACTTGAACTTTATTAATTGCTATACTTCTACAATAACAAATGATTAAAGATACACAGGTAGGGTAAAGCGAAAACAGCTGCCCTGATTTCCATTATCATCAACCCAAATTTGACCGTAATGAGCATTAATTACCTGACGACAAAGAGCCAATCCAATGCCATATCCTTCCTGTTTTACATCCCTTTCTAAACGAAAATGACCATCAAAAATAAGCTCTTTTTTTTCTGGGGGGATACCCGAACCTGTATCAATGACACTAACTTCTATTTTTTGAGTAGTTTTATGAAGAATAGCAACGGTAATTTTTCCCTGATTAGGAGTGTATTTAATAGCATTTTCAATCAAATTAACTAATACTTGATATATCAATTCTGGATCAGCATATACCGCAGGTAAATCTTGGGGAATATCTTTGACTAAATATTGATTTTTAATCTTAATTTTTTCACTAAAGCTATTAAGTAAATCATTACATAAACTAGGTAAACTAACTTTAATAGGTATAATATTGAGTTGATGATTGGTCTTTTTCGATGTTTCTAATAAATCAGTAATCATTTTATTCATCACTTTAAACTGCTTTTTAGCCTGTTTACAAAGTTTTTTTTGTAGCTGAAATAACTTCTCTTTATCAGCTTCATTCATGGCTAATTCAATGGTTTCTACCGCAATAGATGCAGCGGTTAAAGGATTACGTAAATCATGTACCAACATCGCCAACATTTGATCTTTAAAATCCAATTGTTGTTGCAAATTTTCCACTTCTTGCCTCAGCTGAAAAATATCATCACTCAAACGAATCAACTCAGAAGAAGGTAAACAAGTTTCTAAAATAGAATCTTTTGCACTTGTTTCTGTATCGAAATTTTGAGTCAAAGAGTGTTGCCACTTATCCCACCATTTCTGCAACTGGGCTGTTAAATTACTTCCTGCAAGGGTTTGTTGGGGGGCTGGATTAACTTTCACGAGGGATGGAGTAGCAACCAGTTTAAAATGTTCTACCAGATGGGGATATTTACTAATTTCTAATACTTCTAACTGAAATTGATAATCACGGGTTAGACTTTGAAGATAAGTTTTTATTTCTAGAATATTTTTCTGCGAACTATGACGATTATCAACAAATAATAATAGTTGAAGAGATTTTTTTGTTTGTTCTATATTTTTATCTTTGTCTTCGCCAAAAATTAAATCACTGTCTGATGGATACATCGTGAATATCACTCCCCATGGGCATATTTTTGTTGCTACTATTACCAATTTATAGTATTTTCTAGGTTTTATTTTACTGTGAGGATATTTTTTTTGATAAATATTTGATGTTTTTCTCGGGAAGACACAAAAATAGAAAGTAACGGTGCGTGTAATATTTTAATTTATGTATATACCAATGTACCGAAATATTTAAAATTATTGGTGAATTTACGCTAAGTAAGTAGGCATAATTAAATCGATTTAGGCAAGGGGGTTTAAACCCCTTGTTCATAAGAGTCTTAATAAAATAAGAGCTATAATTAATTTCGCCAACCTACTTAATTAAGATTTAGTTATTAATAAAAAAGTATTTATTCACTTTTATTTTTTTACTTCTTGAGTTTGTAATATTTATATTATTATAAAATATTTATTTTTCTATGAATTATAAACTCAATAATTTATTCATTATCTATTAAAATTTGTATATCAATGTCTTGATAAAATTCTTCTTGAGATAGTTCTACTTTTGACTGGGATGATAGTAGTAATAATGCCCAAAATACTCCTACTTTATCTTTTTTAGGAGTTTCTTGATATTGACTCCAAGAGGTTACTAATTGTTCTAGTTTTATTTGCTCTCGGGTTTCGGATATACGAGATAAATTTTTCGTTAAAAATATGTTTAAATCTTGGGCTAGTTGAGTTAAGTTTTCGTCATGGGCTAACTCAGTAATAGTTTTTAAAGCCTGTTTCTTGGTATATTTTCTTTTTTTATTTAAATTTAGTCCATGAAGGTTACTAGCTTTCTTTAACTCTTTTTCAATGTCTTGCAGTTGAGTAATAAATTCTGACAATGTAACTCTTCTTTTGCGAGGAGGAAGGGCTGATGTTCTTCTTTTTATTTGTTGTTCTAAATTTGATTGTAGATGTCTTTTTCTGATAGTATTTTCAAGATCTTCTTCTATATAAATTTCTTCATTTTCTATTTCTTTTTGACCTAGTTTTTCGAGGGTATCTGCTTTTAATAAAACGAGCATTGATGCCCACAACATTACTTGCCCTGAGTGGGATAAATCTTGATCTAAAATGTCTATTGTATGACTTTCTTTAAGATTTAATTCTGCTAAAAAACGATCTATTATTTCTATTACTTGCACATCCCAAGGGTTAATTTCTCCTTTTTGGGCTAAGTCAATTAATACGGCGATGGCTTCACTAGCAGGACTATTATTTTTCATTATTTATAAATGCAATGTATGGGGAAGAGGTTTTAACCCTTTATGGGGTAATGATGGCAGAAAAGTAATTAACTAAAAAAAACGGAAAATTAAATATAAATTTAATTCTCCATTATCAATTATTAATTCTCAATTATTTATGAGGGCTTTTTGGGCTTCTTCTCTGTCATCAAAATGAATTTTTTCGGTGCCTAAAATTTGATAATCTTCATGGCCTTTTCCTGCAATTAAGACTCCGTCACCTGCTTGGGCGGTTTTGATGGCCGTTTCAATGGCTAAAGAGCGATCGCCCTGTACAATAGGTTTAATATGATTAGGAATACCCGCCAAAACATCTTCAAGGATTTGAGTGGGGTTTTCTGTGCGAGGATTATCGGAAGTTACTACCACTACATCGGCTAAATCAGCGGCAATTTTACCCATTATAGGGCGTTTTGTGCGATCGCGATCGCCCCCACAACCAAACACACATATCATTTTACCCTTAATAAAAGGACGGGATGCTTTGAGTAAATTTTCCAAACTATCGGGGGTATGGGCATAATCCACAATAACAGTAACATCCTGATTCGGTTTAGCTTCCACCCTTTCCATGCGCCCTGGCACCCCTTTAAACTGGGGTAAACCTTGGGCAATGGTATCTAAGTCAATACCCAGTTGCAACACGGCACCAACTCCAGCCAAAAGATTTGCTAGGTTAAACTGCCCAACGAGGGGGGAAGAAAATTTAATTTCTCCTTGGGGAGTATGTAAAATCCCCTCCACTCCATTGGCTTGATATACTAAATCGGTGGTGTACAAATCCGCTTCCGTATTGGTAACACTGTAACTCCAGACATTTTCCACAGATTTAATCAATCTTTGTCCATAGGGGTCATCATAGTTAATAATGGCTTTACCATGGAGATATTCTTTGTTAAATAGGAGGGCTTTGGCTTGAAAATAATCCTCCATATCTTTGTGATAATCGAGGTGGTCTTGGGTTAAATTGGTAAATACAGCCACATCAAAATGACACCCTTTTATTCTTTTTTGGGCGAGGGCATGGGAGCTTACTTCCATTATGGCGTATTGGTTTCCAGCGTTTACGGCTTCTGATAACTGTCCTTGTAAATCTATGGCGAAGGGGGTGGTATGACTAGCGGTTTTTTGATAGTCTTGCCAACGGGCATAAAGGGTGCCAAAGAGGGCGGTTTTTTTCTGGGCTTGTTGTGAGAAAAATTCGATTAAGTGAGTGGTGGTTGTTTTGCCGTTAGTACCTGTAACCCCTACCATGGTTATTTTTTGACTAGGATAGTCATAAAATTTACTGGCCATTTGCGCACAAATATCATTCATATCGTCGGCTACTATGACGCAGTCAGAATTTGTGGGGGCAATTTTATCATAGGCTTCTTTACTTATTATAGAGGCGATCGCCCCTTCGCTCAAAGCACTTTGCCAAAACTCTCCCCCGTCAACCCTTGTGCCAGGCATCCCGATAAATACATCCCCCGATGACACCAACTGAGAGTTAGTCACAATTCCTTTAACTTCAAAATCCAAGGCAGGATGCTCAGGAATAGAGTTAATTTGTTCTAAATTGGACAATAATTGACGTAATTTCATCAAACTTCACCCCTCACTTAACAATAAAAGATTTTTACTATCTTATAGCAATATTTTGGGGAATGGGGAACAGGGAATGGGCAATGGTCATAAAATAATAAATTAATTAGTAGTGATAATGAGTAATAGCTCATCATCTGCTTTTGTGGGGTAATAAACCCAACTTTAAAAAACTATGCCCCTCGCCTTTGGGAGAGGGGGTGGGGGTATTGTTAATCAATGGTGCGACAAGCGACACACTGAGTTAACCGTTGAATGAGGGATTTATAAGGAATTTTATCAATAATCTCGGCGGCGAAGGCATCGAGGAGAAGATGACGGGCATCATTTTCATTTAAACCACGGCTACGGAGATAAAAAATTTCATCGGCTTCTAATTGGCTAACCGTTGCCCCATGGGCGCATTTCACGTTATCCGCAGTGATTTGTAACTCTGGTTTGGTGTTAATCCTTGCTTTGGGAGATAACAATAAATTGCGATTTAATTGGGTAGCGTTGGTTTCTTGGGCTAGTTTTGGCACATTTACTCTACCATTAAAAATACCGTGTCCAGAGTCATCTAAAATATATTTATGAAGTTGATTTACGGTACCATAGGGATAATTTAAGCTCACATGGCTATGGGTATCAGCAATCTGTTTTCCTTGTACCATGGATAAACCATGGAGGTTAGTGTGGGTTTGTTCACCTTTTTGGAGAATGTCTAGGTTATGACGGTACAATTTTCCACCTAAACTGATTTCATTTATAGTATAACTACTGTTACGGTGCTGGGCGATCGCACTTAAGCCAATATGAAAACCATCCCCCGATTCCCGTTGAATACGACAATGATTTAAAGAAGCATTTTCCTGTAAATGAATTTCGGTGACAGCATTGGTAAAATAAGGCTTTCCACCCACCGCATCAGAACAACCAACGCTTGTCGCACCATAATATTCTATAATCTCACAACGAGAATTAACCTCCCCCACTATCAAAATACGGGGTTGCACCAAAATAGGTAAATCTTCCTTTGCCACAATATGCAGTAAATGGATAGGAGTATGACACTCTATATTTTTATCAATCCACACCACAAAAGCATCATTAATTCCTGCCGTATTTAAAGCCGAAAAAACTTCATTTTCAGGTTGATTTTTAGTTAAAAAATGACCAACTTTTTCTTTTTTACTATCATCTAAATCAGCTAAATTACCCACATAAACCCCATCGGGCAATCCAGACACATCAGACAAATTTTCATCATAAAAACCATTCACGAAAACTAACCGAGAATTAGACGCTTCTTGCAATTTAAAACCATCTAAAACAAAATTAGATAAACTCTGTTTCGTTGGACGATGAAAATCAACTTTTTGTAAAGCAGTCAAATCGGTAAAACGCCATGCTTCATCTTTACTGGTAGGAATATTTGATTTAACTATCTCATTAGCAGATTTTTGTCTTACTTGCTCAATAAAACTGCCTAAATTATCGTCAAAATTAGTTTTGTCACTTTGTCCTACCTGTAATAAACCACCTAAATAAGCATCGTTGTTGACTTGAAAGTTATTAGGATTTAAAGTAGCCACTGAATCAGACATAAAAATATATTATAAAATTTACAACAAAAAATAATAAACCTAACACCTACAAATACACCTCCCTTAACAAGGGGCACGGGGCCCCTTGCCAGAGAATTTTTCCCCTTATCACCAAGTTTTGATACCTCGTCATCAAAATAAATTTCATTGACGTAATATTCTTGATGAATTAATCAATTAAACCTCTACTAATTGCTCATCTTCCAAGAAATCATAACCCCTTTCTTCCAACTCAATAGCCAAACTTTTATCACCACTTAAAACAATTTTTCCTTGGGACATTACATGAATAAAGTCAGGCTTAATATAGTCCAATAATCTTTGATAATGGGTAATTAATAAGAAAGCATTATCAGGCTTTTGTAACTGATTTACCCCCTCAGAAACAATGCGTAAAGCATCAATATCTAAGCCAGAATCAATCTCATCTAAAATGCCCAAAGTAGGTTCTAATAAAGCCATTTGTAGGATTTCATTACGCTTTTTCTCTCCCCCAGAAAAACCTTCATTTAAGCTGCGACTAAGGAAAGCAGAATCCATTTTGACAATGCCCAATTTTTCCTCAATTAAATCTTCAAAATCAAAAGCGTCGATTTCTTCTAAACCTAAAAATTTACAACGGGCATTATAAGCCACCCTCAAAAAGTCTAAATTACTTACCCCAGGGATTTCTAAAGGATATTGAAAAGCCAAGAAAATACCAGCCAAAGCCCTCTCATCAGGCTCTTTATCTAGTAAGTTTTCCCCTTTATAGAGAATCTCTCCCCCTGTTACTTCATATTCAGGATGCCCCGTTAAAACTTTGGAAAGGGTACTTTTTCCAGAGCCATTTCGCCCCATAATAGCGTGTACTTCCCCTGCTTTTATTTCTAAATTTACTCCCTTCAGAATAGGGGTGCCATCTACGGAGGCGCTGAGGTTACGAACAGATAATATGGTTTCAGTCATAATAAGTTATTTAATACTGGTGAGCGTTCTTAATTTGTATATATTTTCTTCTGTGGATCTATTTTAAGGTACTTTAGCAACATTTTTGTTGTTTTATTCTTTTTTGCTTGTTAAAAAAACTCCATGAGTCGGATCTGTGATTAAATAAATAGGCGTATGAATAAGTTTTATGAAGGAGAGTTTTTAAATGGATTTATCTCGTATTCCTGCACAACCCAAGGCTGGTTTAATCAATGTTTTAATTGAAATCCCCGGGGGAAGCAAAAATAAGTATGAGTTTGACAAGGATATGAATGCTTTTATTTTAGATAGAGTATTATTTTCCTCGGTGAAATATCCTTATGACTATGGTTTTGTACCCAATACTTTAGCCGATGATGGTGATCCTTTGGATGGTATGGTAATGATGGATGAGCCTACTTTCCCTGGTTGTGTCATTGCGGCGCGCCCCGTGGCAATGTTGGAAATGATTGACGGGGGAGATAGAGATGAGAAAATTCTTTGTGTTCCTGCTGAAGATCCTCGCTATGATCATGTTAAGTCTTTAAAGGATATTGCTCCCCATCGCCTTGACGAAATTGCTGAGTTTTTCCGTTCTTATAAAAATTTAGAGAAGAAGGAAACCAAAATTTTAGGTTGGAAGGATGTTGATCAGGTTGCTCCTTTAGTGCAAGAATGCGTTAAGGCTTATAAGTAATATATAACTTCGTTTTTTTGGTGGGCATTGCCCATCCTACGGGGAGAATACTAAATTTTTAACAAGGGGTTTAAACCCCTTGCCTCGATCATACCTGATACCTTTAAATGGTTTAACAAATAAATTGGATGTCTTTTTTTCCTTCGATAACTTTGCCGATATGGTAGGAGGAAATATTTTCGGCTTCAAAAAATTCGATGGTTTCTTTGACCTTGTGGGGTGGCACAATCACTACAAAACCTACTCCCATGTTAAAAGTATCAAGCATATCTTGTTGATTGACGTTACCTGTTTTGGCTAACCATTTGAAGATGGGGGGAATTGCCCAACTATTGAGGTTTACTTCGATGGAGAGGTTGTCGGGGAGGCAACGGGGTAAGTTTTCGGGGATGCCTCCCCCTGTAATGTGTGCCATGGCTTTGATGCCAAGGTTATTTCCTAGGGCTTTGAGGATGGGCTTTACATAAATACGGGTGGGGGTGAGACAGGTTTCCCCGAGGGTTAATCCTCCTAATTCTTCTGGTTTGTCTTCCCAATTTAGTCCACTTACTTCGATGATTTTACGCACGAGGGAGAAGCCGTTACTATGAATGCCGCTACTGCTAAGGGCGATCGCCTGATCTCCTATTTGTACATCTTTTCCATCTAAAATAGATGCTTTTTCCACAATTCCCACACAAAAACCAGCCAAATCATATTCCCCTACCTGATAAAAACCTGGCATCTCTGCGGTTTCTCCACCGAGTAAGGCACAACCACTTTCTTTACATCCTTGGGCAATGCCTACTACCACTTCTTCTAATTGACTGGGATTTAATTTACCTGTGGCTAAATAATCAAGGAAAAACAATGGCTCGGCGCCTGATGTCAAAATATCATTGACACACATGGCAACTAAATCTATACCCACGGTGTCATGACGATTTAGTTGATGGGCTATTTTTAACTTTGTACCTACTCCATCGGTGCCGGAAATTAAAACAGGTTGTTTGTAGCCAGAAGGAATTTCAAAACAACCACCAAAACCACCTAGCCCTCCTAAAACGCCCTGACGATAAGTGCTTTCTACCGCTGAACCAATTTTATTAACAAATTCTCTTCCTGCTTCAATATCAACTCCAGCCTGTTTATAATCCATATTTTCTAGGTTTTTAAATAACAATAAATTATGACAGTAATCATGTTAGCTAATATGATCATTTATTCTTATCTCGTTTTCTGATCAAATTACTATCACTTTACTAGGGGAAATCATACCATTATTAACTGGATTTTTTATGGTTTTGATGGAATCAGTTTTAAAAAGTGATTGGGGAATAATTAGATATTTTGCAGTAAATCTGGGCGTAATCTGGCAATTTTTCTGATTGTGACTAACCTTCAAGGGGTTTTCTCGTCTTTATTTTTTACTTTGACTCGATTTTTAGATTCCATCAACGATAAAAAACTATAAATTATCACCCCATTGATTAGTTTTCTTTAACTAAAACACCGAAAAAAAAAGTAAATAAACCTACCAATTTAGTGGATTAATCTTTGGTTTTCAACCCAAATAAGGAATACTGAAGTTTTATCTTTTTTGAATAAGTATTTATTACCCCCCAAGCAAAAATGACGTGTTAACTTAGGTAGAGTCAAAATTTATTAACGAATGTAAACATTCCATTATCTAGGAGTAAGAAACAGAATAAACCCGTATTCGGGGTTTTGATCTCATTCAATAAAGAAAAAACTATGCTTACAAACACTTGGAACAACGCTGTTAAGTCAGCCATCACCATTATTTTAGGAGTATCGGGTTTAACCATCGCCCCTAATGTAAGAGCTAATACAGCGAATTTCTCGGATCAAAATACAGCAGGTACTTCTCAGGCACACAATCCTGTTGCTGTACAACTAGACAATGTCGCAGAAGAATTTTTAACTAGCAGAATTTATTCCCATAACTGGCAATCGAAACAGGCCGCCACTTTACACTTCCAAAATATTCCCTTACTTACTTTCGTAGGTGAAAATGAAGTAGAAACTAGCACTAGAGCGAAGGATTTAGCCTCTCGTCTTGACCAACTTCATCAACAACAGGCTGATGCCAATAAAATTGCTGTACGTTGGGATGACCAAAAAGCGGAATATCTTATTCAATACGATGAGCAAGATCTCGTTGCTATCAATGATAACAATATTTTGCCAGATTCTACAGCTAATGCGCAAGTAGATGCTTTACAAGCTGCTAATCGCCTACGCAGATTGTTGGGAAATGCAGAGCCTATCAGTACTATTATTAACCAGCCAGAAACACAATTGGCAAGTACCACTGCGGTAAAGAGTTCTACTGGTAGAGTAATTCGGGGTATTGCTTCTTGGTATGGTCCTGGTTTCCATGGTCGTAGAACGGCTAATGGGGAAAGGTTTAACCAAAATGCTTTGACTGCGGCTCACCGTACTTTGCCTTTTGGTACTAAAGTAAGGGTTACTAATGTGAACAATGGTCGCTCTGTGGTGGTTAGAATTAATGACCGTGGACCTTTTACTGGTGGTCGTGTCATTGATTTGGCTGCGGGTGCTGCTCAGGCCATTGGCTTGAAGGGTAGAGGAGTAGGGCCTGTTACTATCCAAGTTTTGGGTCGTTAGTTTCCATTTTACTCAATTTAATAAGGGGTTTAAACCCCTTTCGCCTAAAAGCTTTTAGCCAAAATTAAATAGTCCCCCATGATAGAATTTAGCTGAGAATTAGTTCTGGAGATGGGGGAATTTTTATGTCTGTAAAGGGCTGATTGCTGAGACAATGCCAATGGCAGGTGTATAAATCTGGTTGTTGTACTTTGATAGAGGCGATGGCAGGGGTAGCAGGAAAGGGCCAAAGGCGATCGAAAATAATGGTTTCATCTACCATACGAAACTGCATGAGATACACCGCAGGAGTGGCATTAATGGATTCTAATAAGTCATGGGCAAGACCATAGAGAGGTTGCCGTAAGTTATCTTTTAAGTCGTAGGGTTGTTCGTAGGAGTTGGGAATTTCCCCTTCGCCGATAACTTCTCCATATACTAATCCTTTGGCGGTACATATAATAGGTAGCCATAAATCTCCTAACCAGAGATGATCTGTACTGGTACGATAGTTAAAGTTTTGTTCTACCCATTTTCGTCTTTTGTCAACCTCGTAACAGGCTTTATAAACGTTGTAGGCTTTGAAGTTAAACCATTCTGGTAGTTTAATGGTTAGGGGACAATAAATTAATTCTGAACTTGGATTGGCTAAAGTAATCGATTTTGACCATAAATCTGCTGCTCCCATAATTTTTACTTCGGTATCAGGGGCGGTGGTGATTATTCCCTTGGTTAATGCCGTTGCCATTTTTTGGGCGATGGGCGCTGAGGGAGATATTTTTCCCTGCTCGACTTGGGCATTGACTATTACAATAACTTTAGACATTCTTTAATCAATATGATGGTTTTTGGTTGTATTGCTATGAGTGGGATTTGTCTTTTTTACCCTTAAAAACAGCAAAAACATAAGCATAGTAGAAAATTAACTATACTTTGTGACACTCTTGCCTTTATGATAGAGATCAACTTGTTGTTAATTATAACTGAATTTGACTTATACTTAGTTTTTCAAACTCTATTATTGATTTTTGTTAACTCTATCGGTTTTTTTGATTAATGCGAGAAAAGTTTTTGATTTGGTTGGATCGTTTTTTAATGGCTGATGTTTTTTTAGTTATTATCAGTTTTGGTTGGTTTGCGATCGCCCTTATGGGTAAATCCATGGGTATTGCACTGGGTTGGGAGATTTGGTACAAACTATGGCAACCCGTATTCAACCCAGCCATCGGAATTTTATTTTTGGGTGCTTTTTCTAGTTGGTTAATAAAAAAATGGAACGAAAAATTCGGATCCTAAAAGTTACTCTTCCATAAACTTATCTTCGGGGTTAGTTTCCACAGGCCAATCGGAATTTTCTCCGCCGATAATTAACTGATTAATGGTTACATAATCCTTGGAAAGTTCTCTCAAGGAATTGATTAAAATATCAATGGAAACTAGGTCACTGGTGCCTAGATCTAACCAACATCTACCCCAGTTACCCAAAAACTCAAACTCCCCCATATTGTGCATCAAAGACATCATCGAATTTTCTGCATAATCAGTGTCATAGTTCATATAACTGATGTCAATTCCTACCTCTTGAACTTGGAAATTTTCCGCATTATATCCTCCTAATTTACCGAGAAAAAACCAAGAATTAAATAACTCTTCAATATATTGTCTTTCCATTTCTTTCGGTACTGTTTCAAACTCGATCCATACCCATAAATCAAAAGGGTTAATTTCTCTAAATAATACTTCCATTTTTATTTTATCTTTTTATTATCACTCTAAATTATACCATTATTTCTATCCTTAAATAAAGGGCGATCGGGCTTTATTTAAACCTAAAATATTTTCAAGAATACTTATATAATATATAATCTAATAAGAAAGATAAAACTATTTTATTTAGACTATGGTAATAAGTGAAAATCATTAAATAAATTTAAAAGAAAAGACCAAGTATTTTTTTTAAGGTGAGACTATTCTTATAACTAAACTTATCGTTAATTTCACTAAGCTAATTCACAAATTGTTAGTAAGAATTAGTTTTTTTTTAAAATCTTTGGATTAATGATTTAAAAAAATTAACTATATTTAAAATAAAGTTTTCCATCGTTAATATTAAAACATCTAATTTTTCGAGGATAATTTCTAAAAAGTGTTTTTCATAACCCATGGTAATAACCTTGGCTTCTATTTCACCTTCGGAGGGATGTTTTTGTACATCAATAAATTTCTTTTCATCTACCAAGGTAATAGTTTTACTTTCCGATGTTACTTTGGCTATCAAATCTTTCTGAGTATCTACCTTATTTTTTGATACGGACAAATCTTTCTTTAGAGGAGTATGGACAACGCTTTTATGGTCAATATTTTTGTCTTGGTTATCTTGAAACTGAAGGGGGTTTTTCTCTCCATACAAGTCTTCCCATGATAGCCAAGGATCGCTGACTTGTCCATCAATTAGAAATAATTCCTTTGTGCTTTGAGAGAAGGTTAGGGGTTTATCTTTATCAAGTTTAATATTGAAGAAATAATCGATCGCAGCCCATATCAAGGCTTGAATATTAAGGGGGTTATCATCATGGTTAATCACACTATCAAATTTACTTTTTACCACAGAAGCCTGATTTAAGCCTTTAACCATCAGCTTCTCTGTTTTAGCTTGTATTACTGGTAAAATTTCTTGGCTTTGAGTAACTATTCCCTGAATTTGTTGGGTAATTTCTTTATTAGTTTTTGATAGATGATGTTTTTCTTTTAAAGTATAATTATCACATTTATCATTCTCAATAGTTTTATTATCTATATCTTTTGAAGTAAAAAAGTAATTAATTGCCGCCTCTATTAACGCTACAAAATAAGCTTTTTCCTGTTTATTAACATTATCTAATGACTGCGAATTATTTTCTTGAGATTTAACTATACTCTCTTCTTTTTTTAATACTGTTAAAGCCCCCTTTTCAATTTTGAAAAATAGTTTATCAATAAAAAGGATAACTTTATTAGAATCTGGCTCAATATTTTGGTTATTTAATGATGTTTCTTCTGGGGGCTGAGTTGAGATTAAATCAGATTTTTTTAGTTGTTCTAAATCTTGGCTTATTTTACGATTTCGAGAAAAAAGTTTAAAGGGATTAATTAAATCAAAGGAAGGTTTAAGTTGCTTTTTATCATTGGAGTTTTCTGTAGTTAATAATCCTTTCTCCGTTTTATATTCAGTAATAACTGTATCAATTATCGTTTTAATCTCTTCTTGATGACGAGGAGGAAAAACTATTTTTATTTGATTTTTAGGTTTAGCGATAACGATGTTATGATTATCAATTAAACTAGCCAAACCTTTGACTGATTTTCTCTTTAGTTTGGGTATTTCAGGAATATCAATTATTTGCTCTGATACTTGTTCTAAGATATAGTCTGAGGATACTTGTTCGGAAGTTTTATTTAGTTGTTTTTTAGAAATATTTTCTGAAGTACCTGTAAAGATATTACCTATTTTCTTAGTATTTTTTAATAGTACGTAAAGAGGATAAAGAATTGTAGCGATTCCTGTATTAACGGTTTGAGTAAATTGCCTTACCGATATGCCTAAAGATGAATTAATTTTTAAGTACTGACGATTGAAAAAATTAAGTAATCTACTTTTGTAGCGAGTGGATGATTCTTGGTTAGAAGACATGGCAAACGTCAGTAGGTTTTTATTTTAAAGGGATTGTTCCTTCATGATTCATAGTATAGAACTTTTTCTAAATCACAGAAAATCATTTATTGTTTATACCCATGGAAAAACCGAATAGATAAATCTGCGGGGAAAAAATATTAACAAAATTATGACCACTCAAAAGTCCATGACTATGACTATGAAATAGTTAAAACAACGAGTACGGAGGGATTCGAACCCCCGACACCCAGAACCGGAATCTGGTGCTCTATCCCCTGAGCTACGCACCCATAATAAATATATAAGATACCATTTTTTTGGTTCCTTGACAAAGTATTTTTTAAGGACTGCAAAATAATATTCATAGGGTAAGAGTATAATTTTCAATAGTGGTAATTAGATTAACGTAGGAAGAAATGGAACTGAGTAGGGAAGAAATCAACTATTATCGAGAGCAATTAGAAGATTGTGAGATTGCTCTGAGGGCTTTGGAAATTATTGAGGATTGTGAGGGGGATTTGGTAGATTCTGCTACTAACATCGCTCTGTCTATTGGGCAAAGTCCTGATAGGATAGACTGGCTTGAAGGTATGGCAAAAAGATGTCGAGTTGCTATTTGTCACCAAGATTTGAGGCAAGATTTACAGGACAATTACATTGAACCTGCCGTAAAATATTTATTAGAGCGTAAAATTTGTCCTCCTTTGTTGGTTACTCCTGTTATTATTTATGCACTTAGGCAGGGTATTGATGGTTTTTGCGAGCCTCTGAGTTATCAGTTATTGGCTAATAATGATTAGGGGTAATGGTTTAAGTTATTCAATTTGAAGTTTTTAGATTTAAGTTTATCTATGAGTAAAACAAAATCGGTAGTGAGTAAGGCGACGGAAGTTTTTAGTTTACAGATTGCCCCCGCTAGGATAGTGAAGGGGGATGATTGTTTAAAAAATGCTGGGGGTGAAATTGCAGAGTTGGGCAAACGCCCCATGGTGGTGGGTGGTGATAATACTTTGAGGGTAATTGATAGTTATTTGGCTCCTATTTTTGAGGAGTATGGTTTAACTGCTAGTAGTGGAAGTTATGCCCCTGATTGTTGTGAGGTTTCTTTGGCAAGGTTGGAAGGGTTGGTAAAATCCCATGAGGCAGATTTTGTCATCGGTGTTGGGGGTGGCAAGGCTTTAGATATGGCTAAGTTAGTGGCTTTTAAGGCTGGATTGCCTGTGGTTACTATTCCTACTTCTGGGGCGACTTGTGCGGGGTGGACTGCGCTGAGTAATATTTATTCTCAGGAGGGGGCTTTTTTGTACGATGTGAGTTTGAGAAGTTGCCCTGATTTGTTGATTTTGGATTATGGTTTGATTGCCTCTGCCCCCCTTCACACCCTCATAGCGGGCATTGGAGATGCGATCGCCAAGTGGTACGAGGCTTCTATTAGTAGTGGTAATTCCAGCGCTACATTGACCATTGCAGCGGTACAACAGGCTAGGGTGTTAAGGGATATTTTATTTCAAAAGGCAGAAAGTGCTATTTCCCATCCCCTCAGCGAAGATTGGAAAGAGGTGGTAGATGCCACGGTATTACTAGCAGGGGTAAGCGGTGGTTTGGGCGGTGCAAATTGTCGCACAGTGGCTGCCCATGCGGTGCATAATGCCCTTACCCATTTACCCCATAGTCATCACAATCTCCACGGGGCAAAGGTATCTTACGGCATCCTCGTGCAACTGAGACTGGAGGAAATGCTAGATAATAATAAGTTGGCAGCTACTTCAAGGCAACAGTTAATCAAGTTTTATCAAACCCTTGGTTTACCTTGCACCCTTGAGGATTTGGGTTTAGATAAAATTACCCTTGAGGAATTACGCCACTGTGCCCAAATTGCTTGTCAGCCCAAGTCTGATATTCATCGTCTGCCTTTTGTTGTAAAACCTGAGCCATTGGTGGCAGCTATGGTATCAACTACTGTTGTTTAAGTTTTAGGGATTAGATGTTAGGTTAAAATGCTTGTTATTTTATGATTTCAGCATAATATTAATGTTTGGTAAACCATAATTTAGATCAAGTGTTATTAATCGATTGTGTAGAAAATCCCCCTGCCCTTGCAAGGGGGGACAAAAAAATCGAAGTAATCCTTAACATTTCGTTGAACTATGGATTGAGGGCAAAATCAATTAATTTGTCCACCAAATCGGCAAATTTTACCCCTGATGCTTCCCACAATTGGGGATACATACTGAGGGTAGTAAATCCGGGTAGGGTATTGATTTCGTTGATTAACACTTCCCCTGTTTCTTCCACATAGAAAAAGTCCACCCTTGATAACCCTTGACAATTGAGGGCATGGAATGCATTGAGGGACATTTCTTGAATTTGGTTAACGATATTTTGAGGTAGTTGGGAGGGGATGATTAACTGGGCTTTGCCGTCGGTATATTTAGTTTCGTAGTCATAAAAATCGGCATCATAGGTAATTTCGCCCACCACGGAGGCTTTGGCTTGGGCGTTGCCCAACACAGCGCACTCTACTTCTCTGGCTTTTACCCCCGCTTCTACGATGATACGGGTATCATATTGGGCTGCCATGTCGAGGGCTTCTTCTAATTCTTGACGGGTGTTGGCTTTGGCAATGCCCACAGATGAGCCTAGGTTAGCAGGTTTTACAAAGCAGGGATAGCCAAGGGTTTCGTCAATGCGATCGCACATTTTCGGGAATACACAAGGGCCAGACAAAACTTCATCTCTGGTAACGGCAACATAGGCAACTTGGGGCAGTTGGGCTTGGGCAAAGGCATTTTTCATGGCAATCTTATCCATACCCAAAGCCGAACCCAAAACACCACTTCCCACAAAGGGTACATCCATCAGAGTTAATAATCCTTGTACTGTGCCATCTTCTCCATTGGGTCCGTGTAGGATAGGAAACCACACTTGTATTTCTTGACATGGGGCTGGAAATTGCCATTTTGAGCCTTGGGAATCGGTGTCGTCAGGGATGCATGATGCTAAAATTTGCGTTGATTTTTTAGGCTCTAACCATACTCCATTTTGATTGATATAAAAGGGAATTACCTGATATTTTTCCTTATTCTCTCCTGTTTCTAGGGCTTTTGCGATCGCCCGTGCCGATTTAATTGAAACCTGATGTTCCCCAGAACGTCCACCAAATAAGAGTCCTACCTTTATTGTCGTCATTTTTATATTTTTCTAGTATGAATAATTAACTCTTGTTTTATAACATAGAGCAGATAATATCAATCTGTGTAATTATCCATTATCCATTGTCAATTTTCAATTATTTAAGCGCTGCGCAACGCCACAATGGGATCTAATTTTGCAGCCTGTCTGGCAGGTACGACGCCAAAAAATAACCCTATGCCCCCAGAAACACTAACCGCAAGGGCAACCGCCACAGGAGAAGCCGTAGTGGGTAAAGGAGAAAGTAAACCCACGAGGGTTAAACCACCCACCCCAATGGCTGTGCCAACGACACCCCCCGCAGCAGAAATAATCACTGCTTCGATGAGAAATTGTAAGAGGATATTTTCTTCTGTTGCCCCAATGGCTTTACGAAGTCCGATTTCCTGAGTCCTTTCGGTAACAGAAACGAGCATAATGTTCATTACCCCGATGCCCCCCACCAAAAGGGAGATAGCCGAAATGGCCGCCAACATGATGGTTAAACCCCCTGTAACAGTATCAACGATGCTTAAAACATCCTTTTGGGTTTCCACTACAAAATCATCTTCCCCCACAATTTTATGCCGTAATCGAAGCAAATTTTCGATTTGAAATCTAGCCGCCTCAATGCTGTTAGAATCCTTTGCAGACACGTTAATGACGTTTACCTGAGTACCAAATTGAGATGTACGCCCTACCAATTGATTTGCCATGGTGGTTAGGGGTATATAGACAGTTTCGTCCTGATTAGTGCCTAGAAACGAGCCTTTTGCCTCCATTACACCGATTACCTCAAAATTAACGTTTCTGACCTTAATGGTCTGTCCGATGGGATTTTGGTTGGGAAAAAACTGAGTGGCAATTTCAGGCCCGATGACTGCGACTCTGACACTGCGACTTACTTCGGTATCATCAAAAAAGCGTCCCTTTTCCACCACGAAACTACGCACAGGTAAAAATTCGGGGGTGACACCCGTGACTAAAACATTATTATTTCTACTTCCTGCGGTGACAAGAAAACGACCATTGATTTGGGGTGATACATTTTCCACGCTAGGCACCTGAGATGCGATCGCCTCTGCATCACTTAGTACAAGGGTATTAGGAGTTTCAAAGGTGGTACGCCGACTTTGTCTGTTACCCGGAATGACAAATAAAACGTTAGCCCCTAAAGATTCAAATTGTTCGGAGGCTAATTGTTGCGCCCCTTGCCCGATGCCAATCATACCGATAACAGAGGCGTTACCAATAACGATACCAAGCATAGTGAGACTACTACGCATTTTGTTCGCCATTAGGGTGGTGGTAGCCATTTTTAGAGTGTCAATTAGTTTCATATTTTTCTCATCTTTTTTTCATAATTTTATCAAAATATATTTTCTATTTTAAAACAGAATTTCAAAAGCTGGTAATGGAGAAAAAGCATTACAATATGAGTGGTTATTTATTTTTATTCTTACTATTAATCGTGAATTTAATTACTATTTTATTAACCTCTTTTGGCTTAGCAATGGATGCTTTTGCTGTGTCTGTATGTAGTGGCCTAACTATTAAAAAAGTTCAATTTAGAGATGCTTTATTAATAGCGACTTTTTTTGGCGGTTTTCAGGTTTTAATGCCCATTATTGGCTGGTTTTTTGGTTTAATATTTCGTGATTTTCTTCCTAATTTTGATGATTGGATTGCTTTTGTTTTACTTGGTTTTATCGGTATAAAAATGATCATGGAAGCCATGGAAGATGGGGCGGAAAAATTGGATAAAAACCCCCGTAATCTTTATAGTTTGTTTGGCTTGGCGATCGCCACTAGCATTGATTCTTTGGCAGTGGGCTTAAGTTTTTCCTTGGTTGAATCGGGCATTGTTAATCTTTTAATTGCCGTGGGGATTATTACTTTTTCTCTCTCTTTTGCTGGGGTAATTTTAGGGGGCAAATTCGGACATTTGTTTGAGAAACAAGCGGAAATGATTGGTGGTATTATCCTTATTTTCCTCGGTTTGAGAATTTTACTACTTTAGGAATTAGAACTTGAGTAAATAATTCTGTTATTGCTGAATTTAGATATGATTTTTACTTTAGGCGGGGAATGGGCAATGGTAGTAATATAGGATATTTGTTGTAATTTAATAATATTTCATACCATAACCCGTGCAACGCCATAATCCTTCGATTGTTTTCAATTAGTAGATTTTATTAGTTATCCAAACAAAGAATTAATGGTTTCCTTACCTAAATTTACCCCATTGAGACGATCAATTTCTCGGATACCTGTGGGGCTAGTTACGTTTACTTCTGTTAAATAACCCCCAATCACATCAATACCCACAAAAGTCAAGCCATCAGCAATTAATTTGGGGGCGACGGTGTCACAAATTTTCAAGTCTTGGGCTGTAATTTCCGTTTTGGCAACTCTACCCCCTACGGCCATATTTCCTCGAAATTCCTTGCCTGTGGGAATGCGATTCACTGCGCCAAGGGGTTTACCATTTACTAAAATTATTCTTTTATCTCCTTCCTTGGCAGCTGGGAGATATTGTTGTACCATCACAGGTTCTTGTCCTTGTTTTGTGCTAATTTCGATAAGGGAGTTAAAATTGCGATCGCCCTTTTGCAAAAATAAAATACCTTCTCCTGCTTTACCGCCTAGGGGTTTGATGACAGCTTCCCCTTTTTCTTCGAGAAAATCAGCTATTACGGACTTACTTTGAGTAACGATGGTATCGGGTATTACGGAAGGGAAATTGAGGGCATATATCTTTTCGTTAGCACAACGGATGCCTTGAGGAGTGTTAATAACTTTTGTGGTGGAAGGGTTAATGAGGTCTAATATATAAGTAGCATAAAGATAACCGATAGTTACGGGAGGATCTTTACGCATAAAGACTCCATCAAAAGATTCTAGGGGTAAAAATTGTGATTCTTGGAGACTATACCAATTATCCGAACTTATCCAATGATTATCCACCAATTCAACGGGCTTGAGGGTGACGGGCTGTAAATGCCCATAGGCTTTACCATCAACAATACTCAATTGAGGTACATAAGTAATCCAAATTTCATGACCGAGAGTTTGTGCGGATTCCATCATAGCTATACTACTATCATGGGTAGGATCTAATTTTGAAATCGGATCGATTATAAATACAAATTTCATGAGTTATTGTGATGGTAATTAATGCGTTAGTAGATGATATTTTTTTTAATGGTTTAATAGTCAACTTAGTTTTAAAATATTGTAGTTTTAACTATTTAATAAACCCTCTAATTTTCCAGCCCTTTCTAAAGCATAAATATCATCGCAACCCCCTATATGCTCATCATCTATAAAAATTTGGGGAACACTTGTTCTTCCATTGGCTCTTTCAGACATTTTCTGTTTTGCGGTGCGATCGCCATCTATACAATATTCAATAAAATCGACATTTTTTTGCTCTAATAATCCCTTAGCACGAATACAAAAAGGACAGGTACTCCAAGTATAAATTTCTACTTTTGCGCTCATAGTGCTTAATATTTCTTTACAATAATGCCATTAAAATCTAATTGTACATCAGATCAGGATTGAACAATTAAACTTTAGTACGTTTTATCACCTTATCTCTTCATCCGTGATAATTACCCATACAATCAAACAATTTTTCGTAACATAAGTTAACGTAGAACAAAACTATCCTCTCTCAAGACATAAGTTAGAAAAAGTAACCAACAGAAAAAAAGTTAAAAATAATTAAACCTTTTACGAGGTAAATCGAATCTAAATAAGTGGGTGATTCGTATTTGTGATGATGATTAAAATTTTCTCATGGTATATGGATAACTCCTTCACATTGAAATAAAAAATCACAACGTAACTATTTTGGACATAGGAAAAAATGTTAAAAAATTCTCGAATTTATCCTACCACTATCATTATTCTGAGTCTCATTACCCTCCTTGCAATTTTTGTAATGGCATGGTTAACAGAAAATCAAGCTGTTAATAATATTTTTGAGGATATCGCTATGATTCAAAATAATCCTCCTTTGTGGTTACAAGTACCTGATTTTAAGTCCTATTATTACTTATATATTCCTGCAATTTTATCTATTATCTTTTGTGTTTTAGTTAATAAACTATTTTCTAAGCAAAATAAATTGACTCGTTTGATAACTATTACTATTTTTAGTTTTTTAATGGTGCGTTATATTTTGTGGCGTAGTTTAGCTAGTTTAAATTTTAGTGATAAGACTACAGGACTATTTAGTATTGTTTTATTAGGTATTGAATTATTTTTTATTTTTAGTCCCCTCTTACAAAATTTGCTCATGTTAGGGCTAAAGTTCAGAAATAAAGAGGCAGATAGATTAAGTCAAACGGTTATTGATGGTAGTTATCAACCTACAGTAGATGTTTTAATTCCTACTTATAATGAACCCTACGATATTATCAAAAAAACCATTGTTGCTTGTCAAGGAATAGATTATCAAAGAAAAAAAGTATATTTATTAGATGATGGAGATAGAAAAGAAATTGCTCAATTAGCTTATGAATTAGGATGTAATTATATTACTCGTCCTGATAATTGTCATGCTAAGGCTGGTAATTTAAATAATGCTTTAAAACATACCGATGGAGAATTGATTACGGTGTTTGATGCTGATTTTATTCCTCAGCAAAATTTTTTAACTCGCACGGTGGGCTTTTTTCAAAAACAAAAACTAGCCCTACTACAAACTTATCAGAGTTTTTATTCTCCTGATCCTGTTACTCGTAATTTAGGTTTAGAAAAGAATTTCCCTCCTGATGTAGAAATTTTTTCCCGTCATTATCAAGTAATCAGGGATAGTTGGCAGAGTGCTTTATGTTATGGTAGTTCTTTTTTAGTGAGACGATCGCACTTATTAGACATTGGGGGTTTTTGTCAAAATTCTCTCAGTGAAGACTATCACACGGGAGTGAAGTTATCGGCGCAGGGGTATGAGGTGGCATATCTAAATGAGAGTTTGAGCGCAGGATTATCGGCGGAAAACATTTTTGGGCATATTAGACAAAGGCAGAGATGGGCTAGAGGCACAATTCAATCTTTGTTTATTGCTGAAAATCCTTTAACTATCAAGGGGTTAAATTTTTGGCAGAGATTAGCCCATTTTGAGGGTATTATTCAATGGTTTACTAGCCCTTTACGCATTGCAATTTTCTTTTTGCCTTTGGCTTATACCGCTGGTATTTTGCCCATTGAGGCTAGTTTGCAAGAAATTATTTATTTTGTGGTGCCTTATTATTGTGTGCAGGTTGGTACTTTTGCATGGCTCAATTTTCGTAGTCGTTCGGCGATGATTTCGGAGGTTTATAATATTGTTACTACTTTTCCTGTGACGTGGGAGGTAATTCAAACTTTGATTACTCCTCTTGGTTCTATATTTAAGGTTACACCAAAGGGAACTAAGTGCGATCGCTATTATTTCAATTGGAGTCTAGCCTCTCCTTTATGTTTCGTTTTGGCGGTTAATGTGGCTAATTTAATTAGTATTATCGGCTTGATTCAAACAGATTCTTTGGGAGAATTAAATTCTGTGGGGGGAATTAGTTTAATTCTTTTTTGGAATATTTATAATTTGATGATTATTTCCCTTTCTCTTTGGGCAATGTTGGATATACCAAAGCCCAATAATTATGAATGGTTTAACATTTTTGAAGAAATTAGGGTTGTAATTGATGAGCATATTTATCAAGGTATAATTACTCAAATTTCCGATGTAGGGGCGCTCGTGGAGTTAGATTATTCTTCTCTCAAAAGTATTAATCAAGAATTTAAGATATTAATTAGTCAAAATCAGTTACCTGTCAAGTCTGAAAACGTAGAAATAATTGGTCAAAATTTATATCTTAAGGGTGAAGTATTAGAAGTTATTGAAGGAATAAATAATAATAAGTTAAATATAGTTTTTGATACCACAAATATTGAGCGTTATCGTCAATTAATTACTAAAATATATTGTCTTGATAATAACCCATGGACAAGTTTAAATACTGCTTCTGAATGGAAGACTATTTATCTATTATTTCGCTCTTTAATTACCACTCCTTGGCGTTGGATAAATTATAATATTTATCAAAGAAAAATGTTGTTGGGTAATATATCCTATGAGTTAGAAGGGAGTGAAGAAAAGAAAACTAAAACAGTATTAACTTCAACCTGGGATGATTAATTTATGTTGTTGTTACATATTATATTTTAAATTAATTCAAAAAATATTGTTGTTAATAACTGTAGTTTAAACTAAGAAAACATTCAAAGAGAATAAGTAAGCTAACAAAGATTAGCTCAAAAACGTTATAACCTTACCTTTGACTAACATTTCATGGGTATCATGACGAAAATTTTCTGGTCTGCTATATTAGTTCATACACAGGAAATTTTATTTTTGCTTATTTATATTTTCTCTCTATTTTCCTTTTATGTGTTTCCCTTTCTTATTCCTCTCTACATTTAGTCTAAACTACAGTTAGTTATTCGGACATATAATAGAAAGAAAAATGTCGTCTGTAAAACTAACAATGGATTTAAATCTACTATTTAACCTCTCGAATCTTTTTGTCTTACCCTTTTGGATACTAATGATTGCTCTGCCAAAATGGTCAATCACCCAAAAAATAATGAAATCTTACTTAATATTTATTCCCCTGATTTTGCTCTATATCTACCTATTTGTGACTAGCCTAGACGCAGAATCAGCCCAAACCTTATCTAATCCTCAATTACCAGAATTAGCCCAAGTATTTAGTAATCCTATCGTAACCTTTGCTGCGTGGACTCATTTCCTCGTCCTCGACTTATTCCTCGGCAGACATATCTATTGGCAAGGGCAAGAGAAAAATATTTGGACTATTCACTCTCTAATATTATGCTTATTTGCAGGACCTATGCGCTTTTTATCTCATATAATTACTGATGCCATTCAATCTAATTTCAAAAAAACAGAAATTATTATTGATAACTCCTAAGTCCAACAATCCCCATCATTTTTATTTAGGTGGGGCTTCATTATAAGAAAACAATAATTGTGGGCTATGACTGTAATCATCCACAAAATATTTTGATGGACTCAGTCTGTAACATCAAAACTATAATTGTTTATTATCAAAACTTATGTTATCTTTGAATCAAAATCTTAAAAACTGCAAATGTTAAATGGTTAATAATACCTCCTTAAAACATATACTGTCCCTTGAATTAAGCACAGGGAAAAAGACATTTTTATTAGAAAAAAATATCCATTCCTTGGGTAGAAGTTCTAGTAATTCTCTTATTATTAACCACCGAGTAACCTCTCGTCATCATGGCAGTATTATTAAAGTTATTTATCAACATAAAAAAGAAGACAAATTTGATATAGCTTTTTGGATTTTAGATGGTGATTTTAAGGGTAATAAAAGTAGAAATGGACTATTTGTTAATACAAAAAAGGTTGACATATACAAATTATCTCCCGGAGATATTATCATTTTAGGGGGCATAGAGATAAAAGGGAAATATGATATTCTAAACATCGATTCTAAGGAATTTTTAAGTGTCATTCATAAAGAAAATCCCCAAAATGTAACCTCTTTCATCACCACTGAAAAAGAGATTTTCCATAGTGACATATTAACTGAAAACTCGGAAGATAGTGATTATCAAGAACTAAAGCATATCGAAACAGAAAATAACTATTGTACCGATAGCATTGCTGAATTAATTGAAGGAATTATATTTATTGATATTCATACCTCCAAAATAATAGACTGTAATCAATCTTTTATTAAAATGCTTGATTACGAAAAAAAAGAAGATATTATCAAACTTAGTCTTGAAAATATTTTTACCATTGACAAAGAGATTTTAGAAGATGATATTAAACTATTAATCAGTGATAAATATGAAAGTGTTTTAAGACACTCTGCGATTAAGCAAAAAGAGAATGAGTTTTTACCTGTTCAAGTAAAAGTAAGGGCTGTTTCTCAAGGAGAAAGAAATTTGATTTGTATATCTATTTTAGACATAGCAGAAGAAAGAAAACTAGAAGAGTTATTACGTTATCGAAGCTATCATGATTTAATTACTAATCTTCCTAATTATAAACTGTTTAAAGAACATTTATTTTCTGTCTTAGCGAACTATTATAGTAACGAAGAAGGTAATATTGCCTTAGTATTAGTAAAAATCAACGAATGGAAAGAAATTGGTTATAACTATAACTATGAAGTTGCAGAACTAATTTTAAAAAAAGTCTCTAAAAAATTCAAAAAATTAATTTCCGCTCAAGACATATTGTATCATTGGCGCGATGACGAATTTGCTTTTTTGTTGGCTCAAAATACTGTGGAATATTTGGACAAAATTAAATATGAAATATTACTAATTGCCCAACAACCATTTTTAGTACAAGAGGAAGAAATACAAATAAGTTTTAGTATGGGTAGCGCATCTTATCCTACGGATGGTAACTATGAAGAAATTTTACTACAAAAAGCTGATCGCACTTTAGTTGAAAACTATTACGAATATATAAAAAACAAATAAATTATTAATAAATAATAGTAGTTTGAAATACTTATAAATTTTGCTAAAATCTTATATGCTGTTAATATGTTAGGGTAATTAATCTTTATAAAGAGAATAATGACTAACATTAAAAATTTACATTTATCTTTAGAGCATAACTTATTAAAAGAAAAACTAATTAACACTCCTAATAGCTTGATTATTCAAGACTTAGATGGGGTGTGTATGGGCTTAGTAAAAGATCCATTAAATAGAATTATAAAATGGGATTATGTGCAGTCAGCAAAGAAAATGAAGGATCATTTTTTTGTACTTACTAACGGCGAACATATTGGGAAAAGGGGAGTAAATAACATTATCGAAAAATCAGCTTCTTCTGCTCAAGAAGTCAAAGAAACAGGCTATTATTTACCTGGTTTGGCAGGGGGAGGAGTGCAGTGGCAAGACTGTTTTGGTAATGTAGAACACCCTGGTATAAGTGATAAAGAACTAAACTTTTTAGCTAGTGTTCCTCACATTGTTAGGGAAAAATTAACTGATTTTTGTATAAAAGAATGTAACTTTTTAAGCCCAAAAGGAATCAATAATATCATTGATGCAGTAATTCTTGATAACTTTGTTTCTCCCACAGTTAATATTAATACCTTTTATGAAAAATTAACTGATCACAATTCTATTTATATCAACTTACAAAACGAAGTTAAATTGTTGATGGATGAGTTATTAAGCCAAGCCGAAAAAGAAGGTTTAAAAGACTCATTTTTTGTCCATTATGCCCCTAATTTGGGTAGAGATGATAACGGTTTGGAAATATTACGTCCTGCCACAGAAACCGATTCAGGTACTACGGATTTTCAATTTATGGTAACAGGGGGAATAAAGGAAGCAGGGGTTTTATTTTTACTTAATTATTACTATTATTTACACACAGGAGAATATCCTTTGGGAGAAGATTTTAATGTGAGAAAAGCCCCCCATACTCAGGAAGAATTATTAAGTTTAGTAGTGAATAATTTTGATCCCGAAAAGATGCCTTTTATCGTAGGTGTAGGTGATACTGTTAATAGTACGGTGATGGAACAAAATGGCAAAACAATCGTCCGTAGGGGAGGAAGCGATCGCAACTTCTTACAATTAATTCAAAATATTGGTGATAAATTTAATATAGATAATGCTGTAGTTTATATTGATAGTTCGGGAGGAGAAATCAAAAATAGAAAACCTATAAAACTAGGTAAAGATGGTGAAAAAACTATTGTTTTAGAAGGACCAGGGGATACTTTAGATAAAGAAGAACCTTTAAAATTAAATATGGTTTTTCCCCAAGGACATCAACAATACTGTAAGTTTTTTTGTGAAGTTGCGAACAGTCGTAAAACTGATTAATTCTTTATTGATCCACAAGTTTGGATAAGGATGCACAAGTTTGGGCAAGAATCCACAATTCTGGACAAGGGGCTTAAGCCCCTTGTTATGGTTTTATTTGAATATCTTTATTGAAAATATATGAAAAAAAAGAAGTTTTTTTGGCTCAACTTAATTATTATTTCCTTCATTTGCTCACTTTTATTAAACGGTTTTAATTTTAGTATTAATAAAGGAATAGGACAACCAGTTTTTGCTCAAAATAATTCCCAAGGAGTTGTACAACAAGGAACTAAAACTATAATTAATCAGCGAGAAATTAGTCTCCCTTGGATAGAATGGCGAGAAGGAAATCAAACCTATATTGGTATAAGTGATATTGCCTTACAAAATACCCTAGGAGTAGAATTATTAAATAGTAACAATCCCAATGAACAACCTATTCAATGGTTTAATTCCTATCATAATTTACCCGCTCGTTTTGTAAATCCTTATCGTTATTTAGATACAAGAAACCTATTAGAAAATACTGATATTATAATAGAAAGACAGGAAGATACTTTAACTATTAACACCCCCAATAGTCGAGTAAATCGAGTATATGATATTAATCAAAGTCAACAAAAAAGGGTGGTAATTGAGTTAGAAAGACCTACTTTTTTCCGTGTTAGTCAAGCAAGGGATGAAGGGGTAATTATTATTGAGGGGCAACCAACTTTTGGGGTTTCGGGAGAAAGTGATGATAGCTCTATTAATCCTTATAATAACACTGGTGCGTTAGAGGATGAGGGGGATAGAGTCAGGGGCGTGCAAAATCCTGTTTCTGGTGCTTTATTTCGGGTGGAAACGAATAATAATGCCACCCTTGTTCATATCAATATTCCTGCGGGGCATAATTTGAGGGTTAATTCCTCTGCCCCTAATTTACTTTTTGCGGAATTAAGCCCTATTGCGAAGGTACAAAAAAACATTTCTTGGTCTAATGATCTTAGTTGGCAGGATAGATATATCAGACTCAGCAATGGAGAGACTTTCTTTGTATCTATGTTAAAAGCTAATTTACAAAGGTCAGAGCTTAGTTTACGCCCCATCGTCACCAATGATAATACCATGATTGGTACAGCACCCCTAAGAACCATAGCACAAGGTCAAGGGGCGATCGCCGCTATTAACGGAGGCTTTTTTAACCGTAATAATCAATTACCCTTGGGTGCCATCAGAAACAATCAAAATTGGCAAAGTGCCCCCATTCTCAATCGGGGAGTATTGGCATGGAATGACGCAGGAAGTTTCCAAATTAGTCGTCTTCGTCTCCAAGAAACCATTACCAATGGTACGGGCGATCGCCTTTTATCCGATTACATCAACAGTGGTTATGTACAAACAGGGGTATCCCGTTACACTCGCAGTTGGGGCAACAGTTACACTAGCCTGAGTAACAATGAGACTATTATAGTAGTAGAGGGCGATCGCATCAGGGAAAAAATAAATGTTGCCCAAGCAGGAAGTAACCCCATCACCATCCCCGCCAACGGCTATTTAATCGTCGTGCGTAACTCCCCCCAACTTGCCTCCAACTTTAACCAAGGGCAACCACTGCAAATTACCAGCACCACAACTCCCCCCACCATGGCGAATTTTCCCCATATGCTTGGGGCAGGGCCTATGCTATTGAACAACCGTCAAATCGTCCTCAACGGCGAAGCAGAAGGCTTTAGCAATGCCTTTAATCAACAAAGGGCATCCCGTAGCGCCGTAGCCCTTGATAACCAAGGTAACATCATGTTTGTAGCTGTTCATCAAAGAATAGGAGGCTCGGGCCCTGGCTTACAAGAATTTGCCCAAATTCTCCTACAACTAGGGGCAAAAGACGCCCTCAACCTTGATGGCGGTAGTTCCACCCAAATTTATCTGGGAGGAGAAATAATTGATCGTTCTCCCGTTACCGCCGCTCGAGTACATAATGGATTAGGTTTGTTTTACCGTCCTCGAAATTAGAAGAGCAAAAAAAAGCCCCTCTCCCATAGGAGAGGGGTTGAGGTGAGGGTAAATTAAATTTCTTTTAATACTTCTGCCGCCGCTTTGATAGTGGCTTCAATGTCTTCTTCCGTGTGAGCCAAAGAAGTAAAACCAGCTTCAAATTGAGAAGGAGCTAAATAAACACCTTTTTCGAGCATTCCTCGGTGGAAACGTCCAAATTTAGCTGTATCTGCCTTTTTAGCATCATTATAATTGTGAACAGGGGTATCAGAAAAGAACATCCCAAACATACCGCTAATATTACCACCATTTACCTGATGTCCTGCTTTACGGGCGACATCTAACAAACCAGTAATTAACTGATTGGTGATTTTTTCTAAATACTCATAGGTACCAGGTTTTTGTAACAATTCGAGGGTTTTAATCCCTGCCATCATAGCCAAAGGATTACCAGATAAAGTTCCAGCCTGATACATAGGGCCTGCGGGGGCTACCATGGACATGATTTCTTTTTTACCACCATAGGCACCCACAGGTAAACCACCACCGATTACCTTCCCAAGGGTAGTTAAATCAGGGGTAACGCCAAATTTTTCTTGTACTCCACCATAGGCAATACGGAAACCTGTCATGACTTCATCGAATACCAATAGAGCATCATTTTCTTCGGTGATTACTCTCAACCCTTCGAGGAATCCAGCATCAGGGGGTACAAATCCAGCATTACCTACCACCGCCTCAAGGATTACCCCAGCAATTTCTCCTTTGTTGTCTTCAAATAGTTTTTTAACGGCTTCTAGGTCATTATAGGGGGCTGTGAGGGTGTCGGAAGTAACACTTTTGGGAACTCCCGGAGAATCAGGCAAACCAAGGGTAGCAACCCCTGAACCTGCTTGAACTAGGAACATATCTCCATGACCATGATAACAGCCTTCAAATTTAATAATTTTGTTTCTCTTGGTATAAGCGCGCATCAAGCGTAATACGGATAAACAAGCTTCGGTACCAGAGTTTACAAACCTCACCATTTCAATGCTGGGTACGGCTTCGATAACCATTTCAGCGAGGACGTTTTCGAGCAAACAAGGGGCACCAAAACTGGTGCCTTTTTCTAATACTTCTTTGAGGGCGCTCAATACTTCGGGATGGGCATGACCACAAATGGCAGGGCCCCAACTGCCGACATAATCAATATATTTATTATTATCTACGTCCCAAATATAAGCTCCGTTTACTCTATCGAATACAATGGGTTGTCCACCCACGGATTTAAATGCTCTTACTGGGGAGTTTACACCCCCTGGCATCAGTTTTTGAGCTTGAGCAAAGATTTCTTCTGATTTTGTGGTTATAAATGATGTTGTGGTAACCAATGTTATCTCCTGGGCTTTTCTGTTTTAATTTTTTATAATCAATCTATTTTACCGAACTATTGGCTTCTAAGTTGTGGATCTGTCTTTACCATGGGTTATGAGTTATATTTTCATCTTTTAATTTTTCGTTGAGTTTATCGTAAATACCAGTAAATTGTAAGGAGTGTAGTTTGGCATAATATCCTTTTTTGGCTATTAACTCTTGATGGTTGCCAACTTCTTTAATGGTACCTTTTTCCAAGGCGACGATTTGATCAGCATCATGGATGGTGGACAGTCTATGGGCAATAACAAGGGTAGTTCTATTTTTTGATAATCTATTCAGGGCATCTTGTACTATTTTTTCGGAAACAGTGTCGAGCGCACTGGTGGCCTCGTCTAGGAGTAGGATTTGAGGATCTCTTAATAAGGCTCGGGCGATCGCAATTCGTTGTTTTTGTCCCCCTGAAAGTAGTACGCCGCGATCGCCTATTTCCGTTTCCAATTGCTCGGATAAATCCATCACAAAATCATAGGCATTAGCCTGTTTTAAGGCATTGATCAAATCTTTCTCACTCACATTATCCATACCATAACAGACGTTGTAACGGACCGTGTTATTGAACAAGAAAGTATCCTGACTTACAATAGCCATTTTATCCCGCACACTCTTAAGATTATATTCCCGATAATCTATGCCATCAATCAAAATTTCACCCTCAGAAGGATCATAAAATCTCACAAATAGATCCCCTAAAGTTGATTTTCCAGAACCAGAAGAACCCACCAAAGCCGTCACCTTACCTTGAGGAATCATTAAATTAATATCTTTCAAAACGAGGGTATCATGACCTGGATAATGGAAACTGAGATTCTTAAGTTCAAAACCCTTTTGCAAAGAAGAAAATTCTATATCTCCTTCGGGTAAAAATGGCTTATCAGACTTATCCAAAAAAGCATGGATAACTTCCACACTACTCGATTGATTGGCAAAAGCATTTCTTTTATTGTCGATTTGGGCAACCAAAGGCACAGCCCTAAATAGTAATATTAAATAAGTTAAAAGAAGAGGAACTAAAGTGCTAGCATCTTCCTGAAAAATTAATTTTCCGATGATAACAATCCCCAAAATAATACATATACCTCCAATTTCATTAAGAGGTTGAATAAAAACGCTGTTATATTGAACCTTTAAAGCAGCTTCTTCTCGCTCATGGATTAAATCAACTAAATTTTGATATTCATTATCTTCCTGACTAACCGATTTGACTAATCTAATGCCTCCCAAAGTTTCTACTAATTTTTGGGTATATGTCCTCGAAATTCTTCTTTGTTCACGACCTAATGCCTTCGACCTCTTCACAAAAACTTGATTACTACGACTCAAAAGAAATAGCAAAAAGCCAGTAATTAAAGTCAATTGCCAAGAAAGAGTCATTAGTATGGCACTAAAAGTTAATAAATTAAAAGAAATACTTAACATTCCAATGGCCGTATTAATAGACGATGCCGTTCTACTGCATTCTGTCTCTAAATAACTCATTAAAGTACCTGTTTTTGTCCTTTGAAAAAAATCTAAATCCACAGACATGACAATTTTGAATAAATCATCTCGAATACTATTTGCCAATCTTTTAGTTAGCCACGAACTAGACAAACTATTTAACATATTATTAACATTTTTCAATATAATAATAAAGACAATAGTTCCTAACATTAATGCTATTTTCAAGTTACCTGAAAAACTGTCAAAAATAGAAAACGGTTTACTAAGAATAGGGGGAAAACTACTAATATCTAATAAGCTAGGATCAAGAATAGCAAGAACTATGGGTATAATTAAGGTTATGCCAATACTATTAAACAAAGCCCCTGAAAAACCGAAAAAAAGACTTAGTAGAATCCACCATCGAAAACGGAGGGCATATTCCAGTAATAATTTATTCTGATTCATTTTTATAATTAATATACTGTGGATTTACAAAGAAAATATTATTATTTTATCGGTAAAGAAGTAATGATTTTATCGAGCATGAACATCATTTGTTCTAGGCTATAGTACCGAAAATAACGCTCCCTTGCTCTCAATCCTATTTCTATAGCTGTATCATAATCATTAAAAATGGTTTTGAGTCCTTGGGCTAAATCTTCAGGAGATTGAGGCTCAACTAGATAACCTGTCTCTTGAAGTACTTCGGGAATATCACCTACCCTTGTCGCTAAAATGGGTTTTGCCATGGCCATAGCATCGGTGAGCTTTAGGGGAAATTGGGCTATGGTTTCGGGGGTTTGTCTTTGGGGAATTACCATTACGTCCGCACAGGATATAATTTCGGGCATTTGCTCAAAGGGTTGGGGTTCCATGGAAATAATCCATTTTGACCATTTTTGCTGTAAATACTGATCGTAATCGTCATAGGGGCTACCTCCAACTATTACTAATCTAAGATCTTCCCACTGTAATAAATCCATGGCTTCGAGTAGGTCTTCTAATCCTTTATAGGGGCGAGGAGCACCAGGAAACATCAAGACTCGATATTTTTCTAGTCCATATTTTGTTTTACAGGTCAGGGGGTCAAATTTAGCAGGATTAAAAAGTTCTAGGTCTTTTCCTTGGGGTATATATGTCCCACCGAATTTTTTTTGTAAAAATGTATTGTGGGTGGTGACGGCATCGGCATAGGAGATGAATTTTTCGAGCCAACGAAGATATAGGGGATGATCTGGATACCTTAAGGCTCCATCTTCTTTGATTATTTCTTTGATAAATTTGATCGGTTTAAAGCCAAATTTCCAATTATCTCCCCCATGCCAACTCATTTCCCAGTCATCTATGTCTAAGATAAGAGGACGACCAGAAGTTAGTTTTTTGATAATAGCTAAACCATAGCTGGTGGTTTTGGGTTTAATGGCATAAAGAATATCTCCATCAATTTGATTTAGTAATTCTTTACTGGCACTAATTATTCCTGAATGATATTCACAGGGTACATAGACTATGGGAATGTCGGTGGAAAATTTAGGGGTTTGTGATCCAAATCCTAAGCCAAATATTTTTACCTGGTGTCCTATTCTTTGTAGGGCTTTACCCAAAAGAAAGGGGCGTACGGCACCACCCCAGCGGCCTGAGCCACTGGTGGACAAATCACTAACTATTATGGATATTTTTAGGGGATGTTTGTTGGTATTCAAAACAATCTTAGTAGTGGGTTAATGAGTTCACGAGTATAATGGCAAGTTAAGTTTTATTTCGTAATGTTATTTTATCTATAGATTTTAGTCAATTTTTTATTATGAATATTATTAGAATTCCCGTTTTATCGGACAATTATATCTTTGTTTTACACGATCGCACTTTAAACCAAGCAGCAGTGGTAGACCCAGCGGAGGCTCACCCCGTTTTAGACTGTTTGGAGAGCTTAGGAGCCAAGTTAGTGGCTATTTTTAACACTCACCATCACCTAGACCATGTGGGGGGTAACAAAGAGTTATTAGAGGCATTTCCCGATGCTGTTGTTTATGGTGGAGAAGAAGATCGGGGGAGGATTCCTCGTCAACAGTTTTTCCTTAAGGAAGGAGATAAGGTGGAATTTGCTGGTAAAAAAGGAGATGTCTTTTTTGTACCCGGTCACACCAAAGCCCACATTGCCTACTATTTTGCCCCTACCGATAAAAATGAGGTGGGAGAGCTATTTTGTGGAGATACCCTCTTTGCTGGGGGCTGTGGACGTTTGTTTGAGGGTACTCCTGCCCAGATGGTTAATTCCTTAAGTAAGCTTCGCTCCTTGCCCGATAACACCAGGGTATGGTGCGCCCATGAATACACCTTGAGTAACTTAAAATTTGCTATTACAGTGGATGGTAACAATTTAGACCTTATGAATCGTTACCAAGAGGTTACAATGGCACGGGAAAATGATCAGCCCACTATTCCTACCCTTATTGGATTAGAAAAAAAGACTAATCCTTTTATGCGTTGGGATAGTGATCAGATTAAATCTGCCATGGGTTTTGAGGAACCAAGTCGGGTATTCGGTCGTTTACGGGGTATGAAAGATAATTTTTAGGAAATTACTACTCATTTTGTGGTCTAATTGCCTATTATTTAAGAGGTTATCTTTTACTATGTGATTAATTTTTATTGATCATATTCGTTAACCAAAATAAAAATACATCGTTGGGTCCTTTGGCTAAGTTATTTTTTAAATTTTTTGTGGGGAGTTTTAATGTCTGTAAGTAAAGTAAATTATCGTCCCAAGAAAGGGGGACCTAAAAAAGTACAACCCCCCAAGAAGGGGGCTAGGGTGAATTGGCTTTTAATGGGATTTGGTTTAAGTGCGATCGCCTCTTTGTCCACCGCCATAGGTGCTTTACTCGCCCTTTCTTTTACTCAAACTCCCCTCAATCAAGTTCGCCTAAGTCCGGACGAAGAAGCAGTTTTTAATCAAGAAGAAACTTTAAGTTACAGTAGCTTGAATGTTCCTGAACTGCGCAGACCCATTAATATCCTTGTATTAGGCATTAAATCTTTAAGTACCGACATCCCCGACTATCCAGAAACCAATTTAGGTTATCATCCCCTTGTCAACTCCTTCCAAGGGCGATCGGATAGCATGATGTTACTAAGACTAGATCCCCGAAAAAATGAGGTGGTTGTGTTGTCCATCCCCCGTGACACCAGAACCCGTGTGGAGGGCGTTGGCATAACCAAAATCAACGATGCCAACGCCTATGGAGGAGCATCCCTCGCCGCTGAATCCGTTAGTAATCTTCTTAACGGTGTGGAAATTGACCGTTATGTGCGCATCAATGTCCAAGGAGTTGAAAAACTCATCGATGCCCTTGGGGGGGTAGATTTCTATGTTCCCAAAGACATGAAATATACGGATCATAGTCAACGCCTTTATATTGACTTAGAAGAAGGACAACAACAGTTAGATGGTCAAAAAGCATTACAACTTTTACGATTCCGTTACGATGCCCTTGGGGATGTGGGTAGGGTACAACGACAACAAGCTCTGATCAGAGCCTTAACAGAACAGGCTTTAAGTCCTAAAACAGTCTTACGTATTCCTGAAATTTTAGGTATTGTTCGCTCCCATATCGACACTAACCTAGGTACAAATGAATTAATTGCCATGGCAGCTTTCATGGGGCAGAAAAGCAGATCCGATTTTCAGATGGTGATGTTGCCAGGAGATTTTAACCAGCCAGAAGAAGGACAGCCCAGTTATTGGTTACCTAGTCAAAGGGGTATTACAAGGGTTGCTCAGGACATTTTTGGAGTTCAACCTGATTATTTTTATGCCAATGACAATAGTGATAGTATAGAAGCGCGCCGCGAAGCGGATCCCTACGGGATCGCCCCTAGCAGTGTGAGAGTTGCCATACAAACCCGTGATGGTGACAGAGAAATTGCCCAAAGTGTTGCCAATCAGCTAATAGAATCAGGTTACAACCGAGTTTTCATCAGCACTATTCCCTACAATGAGCCTACTACCAAAACCAGGATTGTCGCCCAAGGGGGAGATCCTTCCATGGCGGCAAGAGTAAGAGTAGCATTGGGTTTAGGGGAAGTATTAGTAGAAAGCACAGGGATTTTAGGTACCGATGTCACCATTCAGGTAGGTAGAGACTGGACTATGGACAATGAGCCATCGACCATTGATAATTAATAAAAAAACTTTCTTCTTTTAACCTAGAAAATGAAGAAGGTTACATATAAATCATCAATTATTCATGCGTATTTACGGTAACAGAGAAATTAAGACTCTTTCGGGGCAAGATACCCGCCCCACTACCTCCAAGGTGAGGGAAGCCATTTTTAATATTTGGCAACATAAAATTTATGGCTCTCGATGGCTCGATTTATGTGCAGGAAATGGCACTATGGGAGCCGAAGCCCTTTGTCGTGGAGCAAGTAAAGCTGTTGCGATCGAAAAATCTCCCCGTGCCTGTCAAATTATCAGAGACAACTGGCAAAAAATAGCCCAAGAAAATCAAGAAATTATAGTTTTAAAAGGAGATCTTTTAAAAAGATTAAAAAGTTTACAAGGACATCAGTTTGACCTTATTTACCTCGATCCTCCCTATCATTTAAACCTTTATAATCCTACCTTAAAAGCTATTTTTGATTATAATTTATTATCTTCTCAAGGAGAAATAGCCACAGAATTTGACAAGAAAAAATCCCCCGTAATAATGACCGATACATGGCAACTATTACAGGAGAAATCCTATGGTAACACGGATGTTAATTTCTATGGAAAATTGTCTTAATTTACAAAGTGAAATAACAAAAATTCGCTATCTTCTTGGTTACTCTTAATAGTTAGTAAATCTTCTTCTTTAATGGCAACTCCATCACCAGCATTAATGGTCTGATTATTTAGTTCTAATTCCCCTTTTACCAGTTGAATCCAAGCATAATCATTATTAGCCAAAGAATGACCTATTTTTTCATTTTCTCCTAAAATAGCAGACCAAACATTGACATTTTGATGAATTTTTAAAGAATTATTTTCCCCCTCTGGAGAAACTAATAAACATAATTTTCCTTTCTTTTCCTCCTCAGAAAAGATTTTTTGTTCATAACTAGGCTCTAAATTTTTTTGAGCAGGTACAATCCAAATTTGTAATAAATGGACTTCTTTTTGACTAGAGTGATTAAATTCACTATGACGAATACCCGTCCCCGCACTCATCCTTTGTACTTCTCCCCTCGAAATAGTTTCACCGTTACCGATACTGTCTTTATGCTCTAATTCTCCCTCAATGACATAGGTAACAATTTCCATGTCTTGATGTCCATGGGTGCCAAAACCTTTTCCAGGGGCAATTTTATCCTCATTAATAACCAAAAGATCACCAAATCCCGTATATTTAGGATCATAATAACTTCCGAAAGAAAAAGTATGTTTTGTGTTTAACCAGTCAAACTTAACGTGTCCTCTTTCAGCGGATGGGCGTATTGTAATCATTATTTTTTGTCCTAAAGTTAATCTGATTTATTTTGAATAAATATCTCCGTTAGCAATTGTTAATAATTGATAAAAGAGTAATCCTGAGTTATGTTAATAATAAAAAATATGGCATGACTCCATACTTTTAAAGATTCCACAAATGGAATGGGAATAGAAGTATGAATACTACTCAGGATAAAATCAAGTATAGCACTAGCAAAGTTACAAGTATTGTTCGTTAATTCCCACTCAAATACTGTAGATAACCACAATAATTATTGTTTAATATTACGCTAACTTTAGACAAAATAACAGATAAATATAAGTTAATAACAATTTATTGGTGCTCTGAAATTATTTGATAAATAGGAATGAAATTTTCCCACGGTAATAAAATTGGTTGCTTATTAAAAATTAACTGCCCATGATAGGTTTTTTTGTCAATGGCAACCCCAATAGGCTGAGAATCAAGAGTTACATGAAATTTGCAATATGTTTCGTAAATTTCTTTGGCGGCTCTTAACATAGTAGGGTCTAATATTTGAGGAATACTATTTAAAACTTTCTGGGAGAGATGATTTTTATTGATTACTGGCATAGTTTTTTTAAAAATATATAAATAGTTGGGATGCTAACACTAAAATATATTCTACTTATATCTGAGGTAAAGAGATCTTTTTATATTATCAGTATTAAATTTTTATTAGTGATATTAAACTTATGGTGAAATAGCTTATAAAAATGCTCGAAAACATTACTTGAGAAACATTGTAAGTGTTCTGTCTAAAAATCTTTGCGATCTATATTTATCTGACTTTTTAGCTTTTATTTGGAAGAAGTCTATTATCCCTTTGTCCATGGCATTCTACTTATGACGTAGATAATCATAAAGTCTTACATATTGTTTTCCAGGATTATTCCATGAGTAGTCATATTCCATACCTTGTTTTTGGAGTATTTCAAAGTCTTTGGGGTAATGATGCCACAGGGAAATGGCTCTTTCTAATCCCGACTCTAGGGCGTTATGGTCATTTTCATAAAATACAAATCCATTGCGTTTATCTGGGCTATGGTGCTGGTCATAATCTTTATCAAAGACTGTATCCATTAAACCCCCAACTCCTCTAACTACGGGGATTGTACCATATTTTAGACCAATCATCTGGGTTAGTCCACAGGGTTCGTAAACACTAGGGACAACGATAATATCAGCCCCCGCATAGATAAGATGGGCTAATTCTTCGTTAAATCCTAGTTCTAAATGACAGTCTGGGTTGTCGTTGAGAAAACCTTTTTCGTGGGTAAACCAATTATTAATACTCGGTTCGGTGGCTGATCCTAGCAAAACAAATTGGGCGTTATTATGGATAGAGTGGTAAATACTATGGTGAACTAGGTCAACCCCTTTTTGACCGTCTAAACGACCCACAAAAGCAACGATGGGCTTATGTTCATTCCTCAGTAGTAGTCTTTCTCGAAGGGCTTTCCTATTTTTAGCTTTTCCTTCAAATATATCGATGGTGTATTTGTGGGGAATGAGGGTATCTATTTCAGGATTCCAGATATTGTAGTCAATGCCGTTGAGGATGCCATCAAATTTGTAGTGGTGTAGTTCTAGGGTATGCCCTAAGCCATAGCTGACATCGCTGTATCTGGCTTCCCAAGCGTGGTGAGGGGATACGGTGTTGATGTGGTTAGAATAGACTATGCCCCCTTTCATCAGGTTGAGGGCAAAGGGGTTAAAGTTGTCCCTGAGGCGATCGTAATCATAATAATATTTTTCGTTATTTAAACCTGTGGCTTCGAGAATTTCTGTTCCTGTGATACCTTGGTGTTTAAAGTTATGGACGGTAAAACATACTCTCTGATTTGCCATACCATGCCATTTATACATTTCGTACAACATGACTGGTACTAATGCTGTTTGCCAATCATGGCAGTGAATAATGTCGGGGCGTTTGTTGCTGATAAATAAAAATTCTAAAGCTGCTTTACTAAAAAAGGCAAAGCGCATGGTGTCGTCGTTACAACCATAATAACAACCTCGATCAAAGAATTGATCTTGGGAATAGGGTTTGATGAAAAAACAAAGGCGCCCATGAACCCATCCACAATATACGGAACAATGAACGGTGCCATCGTACCAAGGGACATATAAATCTTTGTAGGCATCATGGAGTCCCCAGATATGATCATAACGCATACAATCATACATAGGCAGGATAATTTCTACGGTGTTACCTCTGTTTTCTACTTCTCGGCTTAAACCATAGATAACGTCTCCTAACCCTCCTGCTTTGATGACAGGTGCGCACTCTGAAGCAATATGAACAATATACATAGAGAGCTTTTTCCCCTTAGTTTTTGCTATTTTCCGTTTAAATTTCTTAAGTTATATCAAATCTTCGGGTTTTTGTAAATCTGGTTAAAGGGCGATCGCATTTTAGGTTCAGCGAATAAGGTCATAATATGCTTTGGTTTTTAATAATCAGAGAAATGTAGTGTATTTGACAAAAAACCATAGGATAAGAGTGTTAGAAAATAACAGGAAAATTGTATAAGCTATAGATTAAGCTATATAAGTAAATAATTTTGAAGAGGAGTTATTAAGTTGAAAAAAATTGAAGCTATTATTCGCCCATTTAAGCTAGATGAGGTCAAAATTGCCCTTGTTAATGCTGGTATTGTTGGCATGACGGTTTCGGAGGTTCGTGGTTTTGGTCGTCAAAAGGGACAAACTGAACGTTATCGTGGTTCTGAGTACACTGTAGAGTTTTTACAGAAGCTCAAAATTGAGATTGTTGTGGATGATGATCAAGTTGATATGGTGGTGGAGAAGGTTGTTCAGGCATCTCGTACTGGAGAAATCGGAGATGGTAAAATCTTTATCTCTCCTGTGGATCAAACCATTCGTATTAGAACTGGGGAGAAAAATTTAGAGGCTATCTAAGTTTACAGTTATTTCTCATGGTGGGCAATGCCCACCTCTTTTTTTTGTTTAACGGAATTTTATCTGACTCAATATGTAGCCAAGACGAGATGGTTTATTTATGTATAAATATCCTAGGAGAGTTTCAAACCCTGTGGCTTGTTGATATATTCCGGGGGCAAGTTTGCGGGGAGATTTTTTGACGGAGTTTCTTCCTCTTTTTACCCATATTCTTTCTTCTTCATCTAATAATGGGTAAATACTTTGTAGGTGTTTTGCTTGACTTTCGGCTCTTACTTGGTGGACTACTTTGTGGTGATGGTCTGCTATTTTTAGGCAGGGTACTAGGTAATGAGTCCTAACGTGGAGTTCATAGATAGCGTCACCGATGTAGGCAAGGGATATGGGGGAAATTTGTTTGAGAGATGATGGAGGTATTGTTGCAAGAGGGTTTTCTTCTCTCACATTGACTACCTCATGGTCATCATTTTCTCTCGAGGGGGACTTAGGTGGCGGTCGTAAATCAATGTCGTTCTGGGTCACAATAACACCGTTATTTTTTTGATTATGATATGTCCGCTAAGGCTTCATCGAGAGAATTTCTTAGATTAAGGAATTTTTCTAATCGCACCATCTTAACGGTTTGAGTAACCCTCGGATTAGTAACAATTTGCATTTTTCCTTTGATGGGTTCGATCGCCTTTACGATGCGAACTAATGCTCCTAAACCAGAACTATCAATAAAGTCGATTTGAGATAAATCGAGAATAATTTGACTAGCTCCTTCTTTTACATAACTCAGGATAACTTTCTGAAATGTGGGCTCAGAAAAAGCATCTAACTGACCTAGTAGGTGAAAAATTTGGCAATTTTTTTTGACTTCACGAGTCCCTCTAAGACTCACTGTCAAGTTTAGTTGTTCGGAAATAGCTACCTCCTTGCTTTTTATGTAGCTCAAGATATTGATAGTTATAGATTATATAACTAAATATCTAGTTAATCACATTTTTACTCCTTAACTCTCATCTTTTTGGTCATTTTCTCAGTTTTCTCTGGGGAATTTTTTTTAAATCTGGCTAAGATGCAAGTATGTTCTGGAGTTTTGTTTGTAAAGTCAAGGTAAAATGAATGGGTTAATTATTTTTTTGTTTTTGTGGGGGGTGTTACATTAGTATTTATGATAATTAATTTTTCCTTGGTTGCTTTTCGTCACAGACTGACTTTTTTTTCTAGTTTGCTAATGTTATGGTTAGGGTTTTCATGGCAAGGGGTGAAGGCTTTACCGCCCCCAGAGGAGATTCCAGAGGAGGTATTGCGCACGGAAATTATTGTGGAAGGGCGATCGCCTTTAGATAATCAACCCCTTTCGGCTCAGGAATACGCCCAATTACAACAATCTTTAAGGGAATCAAAATATTCTCCTGCTCTGAGTGAAGATGTAAGGCACACTGTTTTTTTATTACAATTACTAAAAATATTTAGAACTTTTAATCCTTTATAAAAGAAGTATTTTTTTGCAAAATTATTAAACAGCAATGTCACAATATAATATAATCTATAAAAATATAAGTCTTCCATAATACTTCAATAAAGGGAAAGTTTAACCGAAGAAATTAGACACAATATTTTTGAAAATTATACATGATAATTATATAAAAATTGAGAGAATTATTTTCTTAAAAAAGATAGAAAAAGAAATATATTTGATGTTTTTCTAATAATTTGTTTTTCAAACAATGATTTAGGTCTGCCATATCTAGTTATAGTCAGTAAAATATTAATACAATTAACTGTTCATTATTAATTATTCATTAGTTTGTTATGGATAACCTATCAGATAAAGATATATCCCTTGAATCAGAAGCTACCGCAGGAGAATATAAATCTAATAATTTTTCCGTGGGTATTATCTCTTTAATCATTGGGATAATTTTCACGATAGGGGGAGGATTAGCTTTTTATTTTACCCGTCCTTGTGCCGTGGGGGAATGTTCTTTAATTCCTGAAGCTCAAGAAAGTGTTGATAATTCCTTGCTCAGTATCAATGAGGATATGAGTAAGATTGAGTTGGAAGAATTACAGCTAAATTTGATTGCTGTCAATTTAAGATTAGGTAATATTCCATCATGGTCAAAAAGTTATGATCAAGCCCAAACTTTAATTATTGAAAATCAACTTATAATTGATGATTTAGAGACAATTTTACAGTCTTTACAGTTAAGAGAAAATGCTCAAAATATGAGTGCAGAATTACCTTTATCTATGGATGAATGGACAAGGGTGGAAAATTTTTGGATAGAGGCGATCGCCCTTATTGAATCTATTAATAATCCATTTTTAACACCATGGATAGAGAATAAATTAGAAGAATATAATGATAATTTAGTCGTAGCGAAAGATAGTTTTGAGCAGGAACAAATGGGAGATCAATTACTATCAGAAGTAAAACAAATTGCTCAACAAAATGAGGAATTAAATAATAATATATCCTCCTTAGAAGAACTAAAAATCGTTGAAAGTAATTGGCAAAAGGCGATCGAAAAAGTAAGAGAAATTCCCCTACTCACCACCGCCGAAACAGAAAAAGAAAACCTCCTCGAAGAATATAACCAATATTTAACCCAAATAAGAGCCACCATTAGACAAGAAGAAATCGCCAATAATCTTTATGGGCAAATACAAAATAAAATTATCCAAGCCCAAAACGCCCAAACCAACAACCAATGGACAAACGCTGTTAACTATTGGCAAGAAATTAATAACCTGATTTCCCAATTTCCAGAGGACACATTAAAACAACCACAACTCGAAAGCCTAAAACAAAGCGCCCCTGAAAATTTATCCCAAGCCCAAGAAGAATTGAAACAGGCCATAAATAGAAATAATGCCAGAGAAGAATTGGCAAAAATATGTGAGGGTAGTGGCAAAATTTGTGACTACTCAGTAGAAACCAACCGCATCAAAGTTACTTTAACCAGTGATTATCTCAGAAACATCGCCAGAATTGCGGAACAATCAACCAATGGAGTAAACAACGAAACGGATGTTTTAATTAATCATATTAATCAAGTAGAAAAAAACTATCGTTATCTTAGTTCTAAATATGAAATGCCCTTGGAGGTTTATAACCCACAACAAAAGCTCATAGTTAGATATGATTAAAGAATAAGAAAACTGAACAAAATAACATTATTACAATTCATGTTTTGTAGTGGATGATGCTATAATTACTTGCCTTAAAGCATAGAATATTTAAGTTATTTGAGAAATAAAAATAGAATGTTCAGACTTCAGACAACAAAAAAGAAAATAAAAAGAATTGCGCAAAAAATAAATTTCTCTCCCAGTTGGCAAGGATGTATAGTATTAAGTGTATTTTTGTTGCTTTCCTGTGTTACCTCCGTTTCCGCCCAAGAAACCCTTGCAGAATTAACGGATGCAAGTAAAGAGTTAAAAGTAGGTTTAGATACCTTTTGGGTTGTATTCGCTTCAATTTTAGTAATTTTTATGAATGCCGGTTTTGCCATGTTAGAAACTGGTTTATGTCGGCGAAAAAATGCCGTAAATATGCTCTCTAAAAACTTGATCGTATTTGCTATTTCTACCATTGCTTATTGGGCTGTGGGCTTTGCTCTCATGTTTGGGGATGGTACAGACTTTTTTGGTTTTAGTGGATTTTTTCTGTCTGGGGCGGACAATAGCCCTACCATTAGTGGGGATTACATAGGGGTTTATAGCTCTTTGGGTTCGGTAAATATACCTTTAGCAGCCAAGTTTTTGTTTCAAGTGGCCTTTGCTGGAACCGCTGCCACCATTGTTTCTGGGGCGGTAGCCGAAAGAATTAAGTTTATTGATTTTATTTTATTCAGTGTGTTTTTAGTGGCGATCGCCTATCCCCTTGTGGGAAACTGGATTTGGGGAGGTGGATGGTTATCCAAACTAGGATTCCAAGACTTTGCTGGCTCTACCGTAGTCCACTCTGTGGGGGGATGGGGAGCCTTAACAGGTTCAATTTTATTGGGAGCAAGAAAAGGAAAATACAAACCATCGGGCGGAATTATGCCACTACCAGGTCATAATTTAAGTTTGGCAACCCTAGGTTGTTTCATCCTCTGGATTGGTTGGTTTGGTTTTAATGCCGGTTCAACCCTAGAACTATCCCAAGATATTAGTTATATCGCCCTTACCACCAATCTTGCGGCAGCCTCTGGAGCTATTTCGGCCACCATTATCAGTTGGGTATTAGCAGGAAAACCAGACTTATCTCTCATCATTAATGGAGTTTTATCTGGACTAGTAGCCATCACTGCAGGTTGTGCTTTTGTCAGTTATGGTGACGCTATCATTATCGGTATCATTGGCGGAGCGTTGGTTGTCGTATTTGTTTATTACTTAGATAGCATTAAAATTGACGACCCCGTGGGGGCAGTTTCTGTTCACCTAGTTAATGGTATTTGGGGTACTATTGCGGTGGGTTTGTTTGCCAGTCCTATTGTTTCAGGAGACCCTAATATCAAAGGTTTATTTACCACTGGTAGCATATCTCTATTAGGGGTTCAACTGTTGGGAGTCCTTGCGGTGGGAGCGTTTATGGTGATATATAGTTTTATTATTTGGTCTATCCTCAAGGCTTTATTAGGGTTGAGAGTGTCTGAAGAAGAAGAATACTTTGGTTTGGATATTGGAGAGCATGGTATGGAAGCCTACAATGGTTTTTCGGAAGATGTTAATGAGATTTAAATGATTTTTTTACCTTTCTTTTGATGAAGGGTTCTTTTCGTGGGGGCAAATCAATTTTGCCCTTCCTGACAATTCTTACTTGGGGTAGAAATAGAAAAGTATATCTAGGGGATGGTGAAAAATTCTTTAGGTTTGGGTTAGGCTTCGGGTGTTTAGTGGCGATTCACAATTTTTATATTTTTAAGGCTAATACGAAAGTATTTATTTTGAGTCAATCACTCTTTACCTGAGTTACCGTTATTGGTAACAGTTCTGTTTTGCAGGGTTATGATTTATTCAGCTCACCTTATCTAGTCTTCATTGCCTTGGGGATATTGAACTAAATTAAACCAAAAATTTTCAATTAATTCTACTTGTTGTTTAAAATCTTTCATACTAATAGGCTTAGTTAAATAACAATTTGCCTGTCCTTGATAGCAATCTAAAATATCCCTTTCATCATCAGATGTGCTAAGAATAATTATAGGAATAGTTTTCAAATTATCATCAGCTTTCACTTCTGCTAAAACTTCTTTTCCGTTTTTCCTCGGTAAATTGAGATCTAACAAAATTAAGTTTGATCGTGGTACATCTTCGTAACCCTCTTCTTTCCGTAAAAATGCGATCGCCTCTATGCCATCCTTAACCACATAAAGATTATTGGGCGTCTTAGCCATGGATAACATCTTTCTCATCAAAATAACATCCGTGTGAGAATCTTCCACCAATAAAATATTAATTGCTTCGTCAAATAATTTCATGGATTATATAATTGTCCTAACTTGAGATAAGATTTTTGGGCATAGTAAAATAAAAAGTAGATCCTTTATCCAATTCAGATTTTACCCATATTTTACCACCATGACGAGAAATTATTTTTTGACATAAAGCTAAACCAATTCCAGTACCTTCATATTCATCCTGACAATGTAATCTTTGGAAGATGGTAAAAATCTTTTCTTGATACTCTAAACTAATACCAATACCATTGTCTTTTATGTAAAATAACCAATTACTCTCTTGATTTTCAACTCCTATTTTAATTTCTATTTGTTCATTATTATTAAACTTAAGAGCGTTACTAATTAAATTTAACCATAGGTGGATTAATTGAACTCGATCGCCCTTAATTTCTGGCAATATTTGCACATCTAATTGTATGTTAATATCTTGATAGGATGGAATTACTAAATCGATACTTTCTTGAACTATTTCGTTAAGATCTACTATAGTAAATTGTCTGCGTTGTTGACTAACTTTTGATAACCTTAAAAGGTCTTTAATTAAAATCTTCATTTTCTGAGATGATGAGGCAATGTAGGTCAAATATTCCCTTGCCGTCTCCTCAAATTGAGCAGAATATTCCTCTATTAAAATTTCTGCAAAACTGGTAATAGTTCTTAAAGGCTCTTGCAAATCATGGGATGCCACATAGGCAAATTGTTCTAATTCTTCATTAGAGCGTTTTAAATCTCGATTGGAGGTAATGAGTTTCGCTTCTATTTTTTTACGCTCTTTAATCTCATTTTCTAGTTGGATATTGATTTTATTTAATTTCTCTGGACTAGGAAGGGCAAGGGCAAGGGGGATGACAGAAGATAGTTCAAAGGCAGTAAGTAAAGATATTATGGCGCAGAAAATTTTGATAATTCCCGATAACCAGTACAAAGGATACCAAAGAGTAACAATAGCCACTAGATGGGTAATACCGCAACTAACAATAAACAAACTAAATAAGATAAATATTCTTGAAAAGGGTACATCTTCTCTTTTTTGAACAAAATAAAGTAGTGTAATAGGTATAGAAAAATAGGCGATCGCAATGAGAAGATCTGCCATAACATGAAAAGAGACTAATTCTGGTTGCCACAAATAACAGTGTCCATGGGGGACATAACCATTACCAGAAAATATTTTTTCCATAAGACTTTGCATAGTAATAAATAGTTAAGGAGTGGTCATAGTCTATTTTCGTTAGATGATCTAGGGAGAGGAATATAATATCGTCATTTAATAGTACAAGAATCGAAATAAATAAAATAGCTCTAAAGATACAAAATATAAATCAGTATTTGTAACTATAAAAAAAGAGTTTTTTAAAATTTTATTAAAGTTTTGTTAACAGGTTTTGGTCACTAAACCTTAGTTTTACTAAACTATAGCGAAAATAATTATTAATTTGCTTGAGCAAAAATACGTAATAACCTTATCAGTATATTTATGGGGTAATATCGCAAATTTTTGTAAAAAAAAACCTCACCACTAAGTGAGGTAAAAAATCAAAATATAAAAATAATGGTTAGGGAGCGCTGAATTCGTAAAGAGAGAAAAGGCAGAAAGAAGTGAATTATTATTAAATTTTGATCATCCCATTGTGCCAAAACTCTACTTTTTCAGCATCTCCTCCTTATTTGCTCTCTAAATCAGTAACAGCGCCAAGACTACTAGAAGATACTAATTTGGCGTATTTCCCAAGGATACCTCTACGGTAACGAGGTTCGGGGGGTTGCCAATGCTGACGGCGACTATTTAATTCTTCTTCGGGGACGTTTATTTGTAATAGTTTTTGTTTGGCATCGATGGTGATGCTGTCTCCTTCCTTCACGAGGGCAATATTTCCACCCACGGCAGCTTCAGGGGCAACGTGTCCTACGACTAAACCATAAGTACCACCAGAAAAACGTCCATCGGTGATTAAGCCGACTTTGTCGCCTAATCCAGCACCGATAATGGCGGAAGTGGGAGCTAACATTTCTCGCATACCAGGGCCGCCCACAGGGCCTTCATTACGAACAATTATTACATCTCCAGCAACAATTTTTCCTGCGAGGATGGCATCAAGACATTCTTCTTCGGATTCAAATACCCTAGCAGGACCAGTAATAACGGGGTTTTTAACACCGCTAATTTTGGCCACAGAGCCTTCATAGGCAAGGTTTCCTTTAAGGATAGCAAGGTGTCCTTCTTTGTAGAGGGGGTTATCCCATTGGCGGATAACCTCTTGATTGGTGGGGGGGGTGTCGGGAATGTCTGCCAAAACTTCAGCGATGGTTTGTCCGCTGATGGTGAGAGCATCCCCATGGAGTAGGCCATTAGCTAGTAACATTTTCATTACTTGAGGGATTCCCCCTGCTTTGTGTAAATCCACAGTGACATAGCGTCCTGATGGTTTTAAATCACAAATGACGGGTACTTTTTGACGGATGGTTTCAAAGTCATCGAGGGTTAATTCTACGCCGATGGTATTGGCGATCGCCAATAAATGTAGTACAGAATTAGTAGATCCCCCCACCGCCATAATAACGGCGATCGCATTTTCAAAAGCCTTACGGGTGAGTAAATCCTTCGGTAAAATTTGCTTACGGATAGCATTAACCAAAGCCTCCCCAGATTTCTGGGTACTTTCCACCTTCTCATAATCTTCCGCCGCCATGGTAGAAGAATAAGGCAAACTCATGCCCATGGCCTCAAAAGCAGAAGACATGGTATTAGCCGTAAACATACCACCACAAGAGCCAGCACCCGGACAAGCATTTTTTTCCACCGCTGTCAACTGGGCTTCATCTATTTTTCCAGCGCTATACTGCCCTACCGCCTCAAAAGCACTAACTACCGTTAAATCTTCCCCATTGAGACGACCAGGTTTAATAGTACCACCATAGACAAAGATAGCAGGAATATTCATTCTTGCCATGGCAATCATCGCCCCAGGCATATTTTTATCACAACCACCGATGGCAATTACCCCATCCAGACTTTGTCCTTTGCATACCGTCTCGATAGAATCCGCAATCACATCCCTAGACACAAGAGAATATTTCATCCCCTCAGTACCCATAGAAATACCATCACTAATGGTAATGGTACCAAACATCTGAGGCATTCCTCCCGCCTCCTTGATACTCTTTTGAGCCTCTATGGCAAGATCATTTAAACCCATATTACAAGGGGTAATAGTGCTATAACCATTAGCAACCCCCACAATAGGCTTAGTAAAATCATTATCACCAAATCCTACCGCCCTGAGCATCGCTCTATTAGGCGCCCTTTGTACTCCCTTCGTAATCGATTGACTTTTAAGATTCTCTGTCATTATCTCTAAAAATGTTAGATTGAATACTATTATTTTCTCATGTTCTGAAATACAGTCGCTATTTTAGCGGCAATATCTTTCAAGACTCTACTCTTGTCTGTCTTAACCGTTGATGAATTTTAGCCAAATACCACATATAATCATCAATTTCACATTTTATCGCTTCGTTGATATGAAAACGAGATTTTTCTATGTTACTAGCAATAGTTTTCCCTACTTCGAGGATAGGAATTTCCCCCCGATGGGCTTCATAAAACAACCCTAGATATAGATGAGTATAAAGATTATCCCGCAAGGTATTTGTTTTTTCCGAGAGTAACAAATTTTCGGGGGAATAATGACCAGCAAACACCTGATATATTTTTCTCATCACGGGGCGAGGATCATATTTTACTGGTAAAAGACATTGTTGAGCTTCTTTTATTCCTTCTAATTGGGCAATACAAAGAAAGTGCCAAATAGTTTCTTCTACATCCTGAGAGTTAACGCTTAAGTCTATTTCAAACTGTCTTGCCCCTTGGGCATATTTACCTAAATAATAATAAGATAAACCCCTTTGCCAGAGATAGGGGGTTAGTTGAGGGTTTAATTCTTCGGCCTTGTTGTAGTCTCTAAGAGATTCCACCATCCTACCTAGTTTAAAATAGGTCATACCACGGTGAATATAATTACGAGCATCGAAGGGGTGAATACGTAATTTTTTATTCTGGCGAATTAATTCCTTTTCTAATTCATAGTTGTTATTCATTCAAGTACCTATTTTATAAGGCTTTAGCTTTATCTTTTTTTACTTTTTAAGGGGTAAATATTTACTATAAAAAACACTTTTGACGATCGCACTCTACTTTTTTGAAAAGAGTTAAAAATAAGGTAAAAAATACAATCTAACCGTTAAAGAGTCTTTTTTAACAATTTAATTAATGATACCGATAAAAATATTGAGAAGATTTACATAAATCAGTATATCATTATAAGCAAAATTATTAATATCAACTAGTGTAGTGTTGAGGAGAGCGAAAAAGTGAATACCATAGATCTAAACGGCAAACCATTTCATTTTATCGGCGTTGGTGGTATCGGTATGTCTGCCCTCGCCCATGTGTTGGCAAAAAGAGGTATTCCGATTTCAGGCTCAGATCTCAAATCTACTCATATTACTGAGCGTTTACAGTCCATGGGAGCAAAGGTTTTCTTCACCCAAGAAGCCAGTAACCTAGATCAATTGTACCATCTTCATGGAGCAAAAGCACACAAAAATCTTCAGGTAGTATGTTCTACTGCCATAAATGAGAATAATTCAGAATATCAAGGGGTAATAGAAAAAGGCTACCCTGTGTTTCATCGCTCTGATTTATTAGCCGCCCTCATCAAAGATTATCACAGCATTGCAGTGGCTGGAACCCACGGAAAAACTACCACCAGTAGTATGATTGGTTATATGTTACTTAAGTGTAAATTAGATCCTACGGTCATTGTGGGCGGTGAAGTGAGCGCTTGGGGAGGTAATGCGAGGTTAGGGGATAGTGATTTATTGGTGGCGGAAGCTGATGAGTCTGATGGCTCTTTGGTCAAACATTCTCCCGCTATGGGTATCATTACTAATATTGAATTGGATCATCCTGATCATTACAAAGATTTAAGTCAGTTAGTAGATATTTTTAATCAATTTAGTTCTCAGTCAGATATAACCATCGCTTGTATTGATTGTCCTGTGGTGAAGGAGAATATTAAAGCTGACATTACCTATAGCATTAATCCAGACTCTGGCGCAAATTATATCGCCACTAATATTGTTCATAAGCCCGAAGGTTCTCAGGCTCAAGTATGGGAAAATGGGGAATTATTAGGGGATGTATCTTTGCTATTATCGGGAAATCACAATATTAGTAATGCCCTAAGTGCGATCGCCATTGGACGTAAACTAGGAGTTGATTTTGCTACCATTGCCGAAGCCCTATCCAGTTTTGACGGGGCAAAAAGACGCTTTGAGTATAGGGGAAAATTTCAGGGGGCTACCCTCATCGATGACTATGCCCACCACCCTAGCGAAATCCGTTGTACCCTTGAGGCGGCCCGTACCAGACTACCTCAATATGATGCCAGTCGTGTGGTGGCTATTTTTCAGCCCCATCGTTATAGTCGCACCGAGACATTTTTAGATGACTTTGCCCAATGTTTTAAGTCTGCAGATGTAGTCATCTTGACAGATGTTTACAGTGCGGGGGAGAAAAATGAAACAGGCATTACTGGACAGACACTGGCACAAACCATGGAAAAATACCATAATAAAGTGTTGTATCATCCCGAATTGTCTTCTTTGAAAGATTTTCTGACAGATTTTCTTCAACCCCAAGATTTAACCTTATTCCTAGGGGCAGGAAACCTTAACCAAGTAATACCTCAACTCTTACCCGTTGAGGAAGAATCATTATTGGTGGCCTAACTCTTTCCTTGCCCTTATGGGGCTTTTATCTTCTCCTTTTTTGTAATTTAGCTTAATAATTGTTGTGTAAAATGGCGATCGCACCTAATCAACCCATCTCCGACTCCCTTACCAATCCCGTCACCCTCCCTCATACAGACTGCGTAATTCATCAAAAAGTTCACCTTGCCCCCTACACATCCTATCGAGTGGGGGGAAAAGCTCAATGGTATGCCGAACCTAAGGCATGGCAAGACATTCAAGAAGTGTTTCATTGGGTTGACAAACAGCAAATTCCTTTTACCTGCCTTGGTAAAGGTTCAAATTTACTCATTTGTGATGGTGGTATCGAAGGATTAGTCCTCAACACCCGTCACCTCAATCAATACACCGTGGATGAAACTAACCAAACCATTACCGTCGGGGCTGGTTATTCTTTGCCCAAACTAGCTTGGCAAGTAGCCAAAAAAGGCTGGGAAGGACTGGAGTGGGCAGTGGGCATCCCCGGCACTCTTGGGGGCGCTGTGGTTATGAATGCAGGGGCGCATAAGGGCTGTATGGCTGATGTTTTAGTAAAGGCGATCGTTGCTTACCCCGATGGTACTATCAAAGAATTATCAGGCAAAGAATTACAATATTCCTATCGCACCTCCAGACTACAAAAAGAATCGGCCCTTGTTTTGAGTGCTACCCTTAAATTAAGTGCCACTTCCACCAGAGAAAGTGTCATGGAAATCACAGGTAACAATTTTAAACACCGTAAACAAACTCAACCCTACGACAAGCCCAGTTGTGGTAGTGTTTTTCGTAATCCTCAACCCCAAGCTGCGGGATGGTTAATCGAACAAATTGGCTTAAAAGGCTACCAAATTGGAGGGGCGCAAGTAGCCCATCGCCATGCTAATTTTATTCTTAATGGAGGAAATGCCACGGCAGGGGATATTTATAACTTAATTAGCCATGTCCAAGAGCAAGTTCAAAATAGTTGGTCAATTTTGCTTCATCCTGAAGTTAGAATGTTAGGGGAATTTTAGTTAATTTTTCAGCGCACCCTAAATATTAATAGTCTTTTTTTCCTTACTTGCTTTTTCTAATAAAGAATCAGCGAAGGCGAGGGCTTCGGTGGCAGAATGTCCTCCCGTAAGTTCGGCTAATTCGTCACGACGGGCATTTTGTTCGTGAAGGGGGGTAATTTTAACGATGGTACGAATATCTTTGACATCTTTATCCCCTTTGGTGAGGTGTTTTGATACCCTAAAATGATTATCTGCCATGGCAGCGACGAGGGGTTGATGGGTGACACAGATTACTTGATGTTGTAGGCTTAATTTATGTAGTTTATGGGCGATCGCCTGTGCTACTTTTCCTGATACCCCTGCATCAATTTCATCGAAAATAAGGGTTTTGGGATCAACTTGAGTACCCGAAAAACAAGACTTGAGAGCCAAAAGAAAACGACTCATTTCCCCCCCTGAAGCTGTCATGGCTAGGGGTTGTAAATCTTCTCCTGGGTTCGGGCTAAAATAATATTCTATTTGATCACAGCCTGTTATGGTGGGTTTGGTGGGGGTTAAACGACACTCGAATTGTACCTTTTCCATGCCCAAGGGTTTTAACTCTGAGGTGAGTTGTTTTTCCAGTTTAGAAGCGGCTGCGGTGCGCAGTGCGGTTAATTTTTGGCACAAATCGAGAGTTTTGGTGTTGATTTGCTCATACTCTGCCTCTAACTCCTCAATGGAGCGCTCATTGCTTTCTAGTTGTACTAATTCTTCTTTTAATCCTTGGTGATATTTAATCACTTCTGCTAAACTAGGACCATATTTGCGACAAATACGCTTAAGAGTCCTAATTCTTTCTTCTACCTCCTCCAATCTATCGGGATCTCCTTCTAACGAAGAACCATAGCTATGGATTTGATGTCCAGCTTCGACGATTTGATTGAGCGCCCCTTGTACCATTTCCAAAATACTGGTTAACTCTTTATCGTAGTTAGCCATATCAATTAATACGGCTTCAGCTTTGCCCAGAATATCAGCGGTGGCATTTTCTTCGGTTTCACTCTGATATAAAAGGTTATAGGCTTGGTAGCTTAACTGTTGTAATTCTACCACGTGGGTAAGGCGATCGCTCTCTATTTCCAATTGTTCCAACTCATCGGCATCCCTTAGGTGAATACTATTCAACTCCTTAATCTGATGCTTTAGTAAGTCTAACCTTTGCAGTCGTTGTTGTTCCGATTGACGACGGGCGATGAGGGCTTGATGGGCGTTATCCATTTCCACAAAGGCTTCTGTTACCAGTTTTCTTTGGCTTAACAGTTTTTTACCCCCATAAGCATCTAACAAATCCCTTTGGGTAGCCGTGGCGAATAATTCCCCTGTTTCCCCTTGTACCGTAATTTCTAAGAGGCGATCGCGCAGAGCTGTGATAACCTGTTTATTAACTATTACCCCATTGACTCGGCTACGGGAGCGAAAATTACCTTTTTTAAACGTCAAATCCCGACTACATATCACCGTGCCATCGTGGAAAGAATCTAATTCTTGCTCATCCAACCATGCTTCCAAATTAGAATTGCTGTGGAAAGTCGCTTCTACTATGGCCTTTGTTTCCCCATTACGAATCATACGATTACTTGCCTTGCCCCCCAACACCACATCAATGGCATCTAAAATAATCGATTTTCCAGCGCCCGTTTCCCCCGTCAAAACGCTTAATCCTTGTCCTAACTCTAAATCTAAATGATCAACTAAGGCAAAATTATCAATACGAATGGAAATTAACATTAAATTAGATCTACTATTCTATATACATCATAAGGGCGATCGGCAATTTCATGATTTTACTCTCATCACCAAGAAAATTCCATATTCAGTTGACGAAACATCGCCCGTATAAGATGATCAAGGAATATTGCAACAAAAATTAACAATGACCAAAAAGTATAACGTATATGGCATGGGTAATGCTCTGGTGGACATGGAGTTTGAAGTCACCCCAGAATTACTCAGCCAACTAAAAATCGATAAAGGTGTTATGACCTTAATGGACGAAACCCAACAAAAACACATAATAGAACAACTACCACCCCCTTGTAAACAAGCCTGTGGAGGTTCGGCCGCTAACACCTTAGTCGCCATCAGTCAACTAGGGGCAAAAGGTTTTTACTCTTGCAAAGTAGCCCATGATGATAGCGGTGCATTCTATCTCCAAGACTTACTCGATTGTGGTTTAGATACCAACCTTAGTCAAGATAACCGCCCAGAAGGCATTACAGGAAAATGTCTCGTATTAGTAACCCCCGATGCCGATCGCACCATGAACACATTTTTGGGCATTACAGGGGATTTAAGCCAGAATGAATTAAACAAAGAAGCCATCAAAGATTCCCAATATCTCTACATCGAAGGATATTTAGTATCATCCCCTACCGCATTACAAAGCGCCATAGAAGCCAAAAAAATAGCCCAAGAAGCGGGGGTAAAAGTAGCCTTTTCTATCTCCGATGCCAACATGGTTAATTTTTTCCGTGAAGGGGTTGACAAAGTTATCGGAGAAGAAGGAGTCGATTTACTTTTTGCCAACCAAGACGAAGCCTTTAAAATGGCTAATACAGAGGATTTAAATGTTGCCGTTGATTACTTCAAAACCATCGCCAAAACCTTCGCCATTACCCTCGGCAAAAAAGGCTCATTAATATTTGATGGAGAAAAACTGATAGAAATTCCTGCCAATCCTGTTACAGCAGTCGATACCGTAGGGGCAGGGGATATGTATGCAGGATGTATTCTCTATGGCATCACCAATGGCTTAGACTGGCAAACGGCGGGAAAACTTGCCTCCCTCGCCTCCGCCAAATTAGTCACCAGTTTTGGCCCTAGATTAGCTAATGAGGAATTACAAGCAATTTTAGATGAAGTTAGAAAATAATTACAATTTTATCTTAAATATCTTTTAACAAGGGGTTTAAACCCCTTGCCTCTATTTTGACGTTAAACCATCACAGTTTTTGACAAATCCACCTGAGATAAATTTGCCCACCTTAAATCAGCATTATTTAGGGTTGCATTGTCTAAATTAGCACCAACTAAATATGCTTTGGCTAAATGGGTATTAACCAATTGAGCATGACTAAGATTTGTTTTATAAAGATAAGCCCCCATCAGTTCGGTTTCATAAAGATTTGCATAGCTTAGATTCGATTCATTGAGAGTACAACCAATCATATTTGCCTCACTTAAATTGGCTCTATTTAAATTTGCTTGGATGATATAAGATTCTCTTAAATTAGCTAGTCTTAAATTAACTCCAATGAGATTACATTGACTTAAAATTGTTCCTCTTAAATCTGCAAAACGAAGACTACTGCCGATAAGATTGGCATTACTTAAATTACAATGACTTAAGTTTACTTTCTCCAGATTCATGTTGCTCAGGTTTACTCCTGAAAGATCAATTTTTTGATTATTTTCTGGGTTTAATTGTCTTAATTGATTCCATTTATCTATGTCTCTTTTTAAAAGTTTCCAGTTAACTTCTTTACTCATACTAAAAAGTAATAATTGATGGTGGATAATTAATAGTTAAAAATTACTTGACAGTTTATTTAGGGTCAATATTTTTGTACTCTTTAAGTAAGTGGGCATAATGAAATCGATTTAGGCAAGGGGTTTGAACCCCTTGTTCATAAGAGTCTTAATAAAATAAGAGCTATAATTAATTTCGCCAACCTACTTAAACACAATAACCTATCTATTATTCTTCGATGCCCTTCAAACTTCCTCTACCCCCCATGGACTCAATGGCAGTAAGGGCAGCCGCAGCACCTGCTTTTATATCTCTTTCTGCACCCCCTAGATAGAGTCTGCCAAAACTACCCACTGCTTGTACATTTAAAATATTAATTAAGGCCGCTTTTTCTGCTTCGTTGGCCGCAAGGGCTGCATAAGCCGCTGGTTGCACTTCTAATACATATAGGGTTTCTCCTGCCAAAAGCATTTGCCCCCTACGGTTACGGTTAATAATTTGTGCCTGATAAGGATCAATATTACGAATAATTTGACTAGAGACAACTTTAGGTTTGAGAGAGTCTTCCCTTTTTACCCCCAAAGCATCTAAAATTGCTCTACCAGCGGCTTTGGTTTCCCCTTGATTGGTGGCATGGATTTCTAATAAACCATATAATCTTTCTACAAATTGAACTCCAGGGCGCACGACAGCTGACTTGAGGGCAACATCGGTAATGCGGTTAATTTCGATGCCGGGGGATATTTCAATCCACAAAGAAGCGTCTCCTGGTAGGGGTAAAAATCCGAGGGCTACTGTGCCAATATACGCAGCGTGTTGGGGTTGTAATCGATCTAAATATACATAACTACGTAATTCGACGCCCATTTTTTCCTTCTACTTCTGTGCAAGTCAACAGTGATAAATTATACAGGAGTTTGAGACTCTCTGGGTAAATGGTTGGGGTTGCCTGTGGAGATGGGTAAGTTTGATTTTTTTTGATTAATTGTTCATGATAAGCAAATTGGGGATGAACTATTTTGTTACTCTCATGGGGTAGTTGATATATGATGTACTAACTTGTGTAGATAGTTTGAAAGGCTACATAAAAAAGGCAGTTAATCTGTAAAACAAACCCTAAGGTATTTATCGGCAAACATGATCTCTAATTCTAACTCTGGTCAAAAATTTTACCCCACCATCAGACCTCTCGTTGCTACTTCTCTTGATGGTATGGCTTTTAAAAATGATAGTCTATATGCGATCGATTCTCGCAATGGTTATCTATTACATATCAATCCAGAAACCAGTGTTTCTAAAATTATCAATAGTAATTACTGGCGAGATTTTATTGGGGCAAGAGGCTTATGTATTACCGATACGGAAATATGGTTTGTGACTCAAAGTAGTGTTTATTATACACTCATTGAATGGGAGGAGGGGGAGTTAAAGATTATTTCTGCCCCTAAATATTTTTTCAGTCTTTCTTATCCTTGCAATGGTATCGCTATTTGGGAAAAAACTATTTATATCACCTGCCAAAAAACTGGCACTATCGGGGTTTATAGTAAAGATGATGGCACGGAGATTACTAGGTTTTATGCTCCTGGCATCGGTGATGAAAATATTACTATCTATGATGAGGAAATATGGTTGTGTGATAACCTTGAGCAGACGGTTTATTGTCTCGATAGGGCGACGGGAAAGACTAAATACACGATTCTGACTCCGTTTGAGTACCCTAGTGGGCTGAGTTTTTATGAGGATAAGGAAACGGGGGAAAAGGTTTTATATATCGCTTATACTGATCAAGAACCTTATATCAGAGATAATCCGAACGCTGAACCTAATCACGAACTATTATATCGCGATCGCACTTTTATCCATCCTTTATACTTTAAATATGATCCAGAAAATAAGTGTACCCTTTCTAATGGGTTTCTCATTGAAATGAGTTATCTGGAGGAAGTTTCTCCTTTGGATGAAATCAAGTTAAAGGATTTGGAATGGCGCATTGCTTTACCCACAGAAAGCCCCCGCCAAAAAATACAAAGCATCGAAGCGGTAGGATTACCCTACACAGAGGAAGATTATGATGGGCAAAGGGTAGCTTTATTTAAATTTCCTGAGTTTAATTCTAATGAGCGTTATGTTTTTGGTTGGCGCGCGGTGTTAGAGGTTTGGAGTATAAAACATCAAATTACCCCCAAAGATTGCGAAAGTTTACCCCCCCTCACCCCTGAATTTGAAACAAAGTATTTGATTGATGATGATGATTTGTCCATGAATACGGAGATTATTTTGAGGGCATCGGAGGAGGCTAGGGGTAGCGAAACTAATCCTCTGAGGAAAATGTATAGTATCCGTAATTACGTTTATGATCGCCTTTCCTATGGTATAAAACCCCATATTGATACCCCTGATATAGTCTTGAAAAGGGGGGTAGGTTCTTGCGGTGAGTATTTAGGCTTACTCCTTGCCCTTGCCCGTCTCAATGGTATCGCTTCTCGTACGGTAGGGCGTTATAAATGTCCTATGAAAGTGCTACATTTTAATATTCCCCTAGTACCTGATTTTAACCATGTGTGGATGGAGTTTTATTTGCCCAATATCGGTTGGTTGCCCATGGAATCAAACCCCGATGACTTGGATGATGGGGGCCCTTATCCTACCAGATTTTTTATGGGTTTATCATGGTATCACGTGGAAATGGCGAAGGATATGCCCTTTGAAACCCTCATCAGTGAAGGTTTACCCGTAAGCAAGGAAAAAACTTCTATCGGGCAGTTGGCTATTAATCATGTTTCCTTTACTATTCTCCACGAGTTACAGCCCTAACACTTATTATAGTTGATGATGGTGTGGGCGATCGCCCTCGAAGCCCCCGCCGAGCCAATTCTTTCCAAACCATTCTCCCGACAATCAGCCAAATACTGCTCATCCTCAACAATTTCCATTATTTCCCGTGCCCCCTGACTAAACATCAAATCCAAATCTTGAAACTCAGTCACCGTGCGCACATTGGGGCCTAAATAACGCATTTGAGCCTCCGCAAAACGATAGGTAAATTGAGGCCCTGCCCCAACAATTTGTACCACAGGCTTACCCAAGCCAACCCCTTGCTCTACAGCCGTTCCAGCCATTCCCAATATTACATCACTTTTAACTAAAATCTCTGCAAAAGTATTATAAAACAGTTCAATTACTATATTTTTATCCTTAATCTTCTTTGTTAAAATCAACTTTTCTGGCTTTTCACGTAGAGAAATATAATCAATTTTTTCTCCTTTTCTTAACTCATTAGGAAAATAAAAACTCCACCCCAAATTCTTAGCAATCACTGCCACATCATTGTGAAGAATATCATTAACTAAAGCCCCACAAAAACGCCATGATTCGGAAGATAAATAAATCAACCTTTCACAAACTTGAATTTGTAACTCCAGATTATTAACCGCTTCAGGAACTCTACTACCTGGTAAAAGAGCTACCATAAAAGCATTGTAACTATCATCAAAAGGATTACCTAGATAATCAAAACTTAACCTATCAGAGTCATATTTTAGAGCATCCATGATGGGGTATCCATGGCAACTAACTCTTTTAATACCTTGTTTTTTAAAATCCTTCGCCGTGAAATTATCCTTAGTAAATACCCCTAAACATAAAGAAGAATTTGACAAAAAGCGACTAAATAAAGGTAAACCCAACTTACCTTTGTCACTATAATAACTCGTATATGCCACTAAAAAAATATAAAATTGTTTTCTCAATAAAAAACAAAATAATAAAGGTAAAATATCACCTATACCAACAAAAATATCATACTGATTCTTAATCTTAAATAACGTTATTATTTGACGAAAAGTAAGACCTAATAACCCTGCCCATAAATCTTTAATAAAATTTAAAATATTAAGATAGAACATTCCTCCCGAAGGCATAGTTAAGGTAGGTGCTACCACTTTAAAACCCTTATTAATATAGCTTTTTCCCTGACCCACCACAGGAAAAGCATCCACCGTCAAACTAGGCTCAATTTTTTTTATTGCTTCCGCAATTAAACTACCATTTAAATCTTCTCCATGACCATTACTAATCAATAAAATCTTTTTCATAAATCACAATTTAGGGCAACTTGTTCTCAAAACCAACTATCAAAAATAACTAACTAATAATCACTAAATTATCTCTATGAATGACCGTTTCTACCCCCTCATAACCAAGAATTTTGTTAATATTCTGAGATTTTTTCCCCTTGATTAACTGCAACTCTTGGCTACTATAATTCACAATACCCCGTGCTATTTTTAAATCATTCAAAGAATATAAATCTACCGCATCAGCACTATTAAAATCTCCCTCCACCCTGACAATTCCCGCCGACAACAATGATTTTCCTTGCTCACAAATAGCCTTAAGGGCCCCATCATCAAGATATATTTTACCTGTGGAGAGTAAACCATTGGCAATCCAACGCTTACGGGCATTTTCTGGCCTTGGTTGCGGTTCAAAACGAGTACCGATCGCCCTTCCTGCTAAAATATCAATGATATTAGTAGGATGTTTACCATTGGTAATTATGGTGGTTACCCCTGCCCCCGTAGCAATGCGCGCAGCGGTGATTTTTGTCATCATCCCCCCTGTACCCCAACTTGTACCACTACCCCCCACACTAATATCTAAATTAGATAACTCATCACTAGCAACCAAATCAATGGGAGTAGCAGAAGGTACTAAACGAGGGTCAGCAGAATATAGTTTATCAACATCGGTCAACAAAAACAACCAATCAGCCCCCACCAAACTAGCCACCAAAGCCGAGAGGGTGTCATTATCCCCAAACTTTAACTCATCGGTTGCCACGGTATCATTTTCATTTACCACGGGAATAACTCCTAAATCTAACAAAGCCTGAAAGGTGTTATTTGCATTTACATAACTGCTTCTTTCCTTCAAGTCGTGGCGAGTAAGAAGAATTTGGGCGATGGGTTGTCCTAAATTGTTAAATAAATCATCATAGATACGAATTAGGCGCCCTTGCCCTACCGCTGCAATAGCTTGTTTTTGGTTCAAATTTTGAGGACGTTTGCTAATGCCTAACCTAGCACAACCAACTCCCACCGCCCCAGATGACACCAAAATTACTTGATATCCTTGTTGTCTTAAATTTGTCAGAGTTTCTACGAGGGTGGCAATGGTAGATAGGGCAAGGCTTCCTGTGTCGGGAGCGGTTAAGCTAGAAGTACCTATTTTAATAACTATAATTTGACTCATTAATAACCGAAGTGGGGTGCTATGATGAAGATTAAGTAACTACATCATAATCCTACACGAATTATTGACCATCTTCTTATTTATTAGCCCTGTGGTCTGAAAAGTAGCTAAAAAGAATATTAAACTCTTGATTTACCTTAGAACCTGTTTGAAAAGTCTTGATGTAGAATATGTCAGTGAAAAACTGACAAAAAAAAATAAATGACAAGACTATCATACGATACTGACCTCACTGATTACCAGTGGGAAATTTTAAAATTATTAATTCCTCCGGCTAAAACTGGGGGCAGAAATCGCTCTGTGAATATTAGAGAGGTACTTAATGCCATCTTTTATCTTCTTGCCAATGGAATTAAATGGAGGGCAATGCCTCAGGACTTTCCCAAATGGCAAACGGTTTACACTTATTTTCGAGGTTGGGAATCTGATGGTACATGGCGTGGAATTAATCAGCAACTACGGGAACAAGTACGAATAGAAGTGGGAAGAAACCCAAAACCTAGTGCCGGTAGTATTGATAGTCAGTCGGTAAAATTTGAGCGTCAATCTCAAAATATCTAACCCACTTCTGAACTTTTCAAACAGCTTCTTAGGATGAAATAAATACTTGCATATAGCTATTTAACTTTTGAGTATTGCTTCATCTGGAGACAAAATACTATGGAATTATTATCATAAGTATGGGATATTCAAAATATGATTACTATTCCCCATTCCCAACCTCAACCAAAGCACTTTAACCCAAAACTTAAGAAATATCCTCAGCCATTGCCATAGCCAAAAGATTTAATTTTTCCGTTAATACTTGAAAGTCAAAGGGTTTACTGATATAGTCATCCATACCCGCATCAAAACAAAGTTTTTCATCCGCTTTAGTAGCATTAGCTGTCATAGCAATGATATAAGGTTGCACAGCATGATTTACATTATTCCTAATCCATTGAGTAGCAGTTAAACCATCCATTTCAGGCATCTGCATATCCATCAACACCACATCGTAACATTCTTCTTTTTCAAAGGCTTCTACCACCTTCAAACCATTGACAGCTAAATGGGGAGTATAGCCAAGTTTTTTGAGTAGTAAAAGGGCTACTTTTTGATTCACAGGGTTATCTTCTGCCACCAACACACGCAGGGTATTATCTCGATTTTTTGGTGATTCTACTGGATTATTATTATCGGTGGTTATTGTTTTTGGTAATGACGAATGGGAGACTATTTCTTTTTTATTAGAATTCTTTGGTAGTATTTTTTCATCCCCTATGGAGTTAGTAACTAATGGAAGAATAGCATTGGATTTTGCCATAGGAGAAGTTACCCTTAGCACTTTAATAGTAAAATAAAAACTCGAGCCAACTCCCAACTCACTGGTAAAAGAAATATCACCCCCCATCAACCTAGCCAGACGACGACTAATCACCAAACCTAAACCAGTGCCACCATAACGGCGATTTATAGCCCCATCCGCCTGTACAAAAGGATTAAATAATTTGTCTTGATTTTCCTTCGCAATGCCGATGCCCGTATCCTTTACCAAAAATTGAATTAAACAATCATCCTGCCCATCCTTACTTTCATCATCCATAGACACCATTACTGTAACGCTACCTTGTTGAGTAAACTTTAAACCATTGCCTATTAAATTAATCAATACTTGTCTTACCCTACCCACATCTCCCCGCACATATACAGGAGTATTAGATGCCCACAATAACTTCAAATCCAAACCTTGATTTTTAGCTTGAAAACTAAGTAAATCAATAACATTCTTGACACACTGTTGTAAATTAAAATCTTCCAAAACTAAATCTAAATGCCCTGATTCAATTTTAGAAAAATCCAAAATATCATTAATAATCAACAATAAACTTTTACCACTATCTTCGATGGTTTGGATAAAATCATATTGCTCATCATCCAAAGAAGTATCTTTTAATAGATTAAGAATGCCGAATATTCCATTAAGAGGAGTACGAATTTCGTGACTCATCATCGCCAAAAACTGACTTTTCGCATTATTAGCATTTTCAGCTTCCGCCCTTGCCCTTTCTAGTAAAACATTACGATTACTAGCTTGCCACAAAGAATTTAAACCCCAAACCAATAACCAAGAAATTACCACCCCGGCAATTAATACCACCAGAGGAAGAGGAGATTTATTTTCCCGAATTAAAGTATTATTAGGAATTAAAACTATCTCCCATTGAATGCCTCGATAACTAAAACTACTATTTTTACGCCATAATAAGTTATCTTTTTCCTCACTATGAGTGGTACTATAAATTAAAGAATTATTATCATAAATAAAAACTTGATAACCTTTAATACTTTCTTCCCTTAGTAAGGAATAAAATAAAGAATTGATATTAAATACCCCGATGATAAATCCATCAAATTCATCATTAATAAAGATAGGATTATAGATGATAAAACCTTTAACTCCTTGTACTAAATCTACTTTTGGAGTAATATAACTATCTCTTATTTCTTTGGCAGTATTAAGAGAATTTAGTCTTTTTTGCTCAAAAGAAAGATCTAAATTTAAGACCATTTCGTTCCCTTTTTCTGGAACTATCCAGCGGACAAAATAATCTCTATCAGCCCAATGTATGGCTTGATAACCTGAACGATTAAGTAAATAATTAGAAACATCATTTTGCCATTCTAAACGATTATAACCACCCCTAAACTCCCAACCCCTAACAAATCTTTGTAGGGCATTTATTTCTGACTGTAACTTATTTTGAATTTTTGTTTCCGTTGTAATTAACTGGGCAGAAATTTGTTGCTCTATTTGCATTCTTTCTCTAACACTTAGCAAGTGAAAAAGAAAAAAAGAAATCCCCGTCATAGATACACCAAGGGATAAAGTTAACAAATTTTTGTACTTAATAAATGTCATGGATATTAATAAAGCCCTGATATTCTAATCATAAATTAAATAGTGAAGATATAACGGAAGGAAAAAGAAATTAGTCTTTCATGCTATAAATCGAATAGAGAGATTATTCTAAAGTATTTTATTCAACATTTAGATAACTTACTCTGAAAAATCATCATGTATGTTTTATTCTTCCTCCTGTTGTTATGATTCCCAAAAAACTTACACTACAAAACTTTCTTAGTTACCGTCAGGCTAGTTTAGATTTTGATGGCTTACATACTGCCTGTATATGTGGCGCTAATGGCGCTGGAAAATCATCTTTGCTGGAAGCTATCACTTGGGCGATTTGGGGCAAAACAAGGACAAAAGCTAGTGAGGATGTGATTCATTTGGGAGAAAAAAATACGAGGGTTGATTTTGATTTTAGTTATGGTGGACAGATTTATCGCATTATCCGCACTAAACAACGTAAGGGAGGTTCTACTTTAGATTTTCAAATCTTTAATCATGATAATTTTAATTCTATTTCAGCGAAAGGGGTAACGGAAACTCAGGATAGAATTAATGATTGTTTAAAAGTAGATTATGAGACTTTTGTTAATTCGGCTTATCTACAACAGGGGCAAGCGGATAAGTTTATGACTTATGGGGCGGCTCAAAGAAAGGATGTGTTGGTAAAGTTACTTAAGTTGGATGATTATGACAAAATTGTGGACAAAGCGAAGGAGTTAGCGAAACAATATACGGAGGAAAAAAATCGCTTACAAGGGCAGTGGGAGTTGTTGGAGAGTAAGTTGGAGGAGAAGGAAAATTATCTTGTTAAACTTACAAATATTGGTCAGGATTTGGATTATCATCAAAATGAGTATAGCCAAGTAGAGAAAAATTTAAAACAAGTTCAACTTCTTAGTAGTCAGCGGGATACCCTTGAGAAGGAGTTGGTATGGCAAAGTAATCAGTTGTCGGAGGTTAAGAATAAACTCAGTCAATTGATTGATGAAAAGAAAATATTACGTCAAGATATGGACGAATTAAGCCTTATTTTAACTAAAGAAGAAGAGATTATTAATAGTTATCAATTATGGCAAGGATATTTGAATGAGGATAAAGTTTTAACGACAAAATATGATGAGTATAAGTTATTAATAAGTGAGAAAAATAATTTAGAGGAAAGTTTACGGCAAGGGGTTTATGGTTTAGAGCAAAATATTCGAGAGGTTAATTTTAAGTTAGGGGAGTTGGCTGATAATAAGTTAGATTTTGAAAAGGTTCTTGCTGATAAGGATAAAATCGTTGATGATGTCGAAAAGTTTAGATATTATCGTGATAAGTTGGCTCAATTAGATTTAGTTAGAAATGATTTTAATCTGTTACAACAGGAGCAGTCTGTTTTAGTTAAGGAGTTAGAAAAGGAGGAAGCTAGGTTATCTTCTAGGATAGAACAATTAGCTAAACAAGAGTTACCTTTAGAGGAAAAGTTAGAGCAAATTCCTGATATTAGAAAAAAATATTTTCATGTTTCTCAAGAGTTAAAGGTTATTCATAATGAGAAGGTTTATTTAACGAGAATAGAGGAAAAAAGGGCTAGTCAATTGTTAGCTAAACAACGGTTGTTGGATTATAAAAATAATGTTGCTCAACAGGTTGAGGAAATTAACCAAAAGTTGAATACTTTGCGGGTGGATAATAATGCTAGTTGCCCTGTATGTGAATCTCCTTTGGATGAAAATCATCTTAATCATGTTATCGAAAGCGGCTTAAAGGAGTTGAAAAATCTGGAGAATTCTTCTTGGCAGTATGATTCTGATATTATACAGTGCGATCGCACTTTAGCCACCTTAGAGAAGGAATATCAAGATTTAAGAGATAAATTAACTAGAGAAGAAGGTTTACAAAAAAACTATGCTAGTTTAGAAAATTCTCTTAATAGTATGGATGATATTCTTGAACAATTAGAGCAAATTACCACGGAAAAAGATGAGTTAATAGAGTTAGTAAATTCTCAAAAATATCTCCCAGAAATTAAGATAAAGTTAACGGAGGTAAAAACAAAGATAAAAGGGTTAGGATATAGCCCCGAAACCTACAGTTTAGTTAGGGAAAATGATCATAAATATCGCTGGGCAGAAACCAATTATCAACGATTGCAAGAGGCGGAGCAAAAACTGGCTAAGTTAGAACTAAGTCGCCTAAATTTAGGGCAAAAATTAATCACTTTTACTCAACAATTAGAGGACTTAAAAAATGATTCAGAAATTCAACAAAGTATTGAAAAGATAAATAAAACCATAGAAGAAATTAACTATAGTGACGAACACCATGGGGAGGTTAGAAAAAAAATTCAGCAATTACAACATTATCAATTCCAATATGCAAAATTAGAAGATGCGAAAAAACAATTACCTTTACTAGAAAATAAAGTTAGTCAATATGAACAAAAAACTATCGATTATCAGAAAGAAATAGAGGAAAAAGAAGTTAAAATCAATAAACTAAAGGAACAACTATCAACACTTTTTGACCATAGAGAGGAACTAAATAAATTAGAACAAGAAGTAGTTTTTAAAAGAAATAAAATTAATCAATTATTAAGTCAAAAAGGAGGAATAGAAAAATCTTTAGATGATATAAATAAAGATGAAAAACAATTACAATCTATCAGTAAAGAAGTAGAGCAAATAGAGAAAAACTATCGCATTTATACAGAATTACAAAAAGCATTCGGGAAAAACGGTATTCAAGCCTTAATGATAGAAAACCTTTTACCTCAATTAGAAGCCGAAGCAAATCAAACTCTGAGCCGTCTTAGTAATAATCAATTACATATCCAATTTGTTACCCAAAAAGAAAAGGTTAGTAAATCAAAAAAATCTGACTCAAATTTTAAAGATACCCTTGATATTATCATCTCTGATGCCCAAGGAACAAGGTCTTATGAAACCTACTCAGGGGGCGAAAGTTTTCGGATTAATTTTTCCATCCGTCTTGCCCTCTCTCGTATCTTGACCCAAAGGTCTGGCACTGCGCTACAATTACTTATTATCGATGAGGGTTTTGGTACTCAGGATGATGCAGGGTGCGATCGCCTCATAGGTGCTTTAAATGCTATTGCTGATGATTTTGCCTGTATCCTCACCGTTACCCATATGCCCCAATTTAAAGAGGCTTTCCAATCTCGCATTGAGGTATATAAAACCAACGAAGGCTCTCAAATTCGTCTCTCTGTATAACTTTTGTGTCTGCTGATACCGAAAATCAATGGTTTCAAACCCAAGGGGGTAGAATGGGCATTGTAGAGTTTAAATTTATATATGCGTATTTTAATCATGGGAGGGACAAGATTTATTGGCGTTTCCCTCACCAAAATGTTAGTAAACCAAGGACATGAAGTCGTTTTATTTAACCGAGGTAATAACCCCGCCCCCGTAGATGGTATTCAACAAATTCATGGCGATCGCACTTCAGCGGTACAATTAAAAGAGAAGTTAAAAGGGGAAAAATTTGACGCAATTTTTGACAACAACGGGCGCACCCTATCAGATACAAAACCCCTTGTAGATTTATTTTATGACAAAGTATCCCATTTTGTCTATGTAAGCTCCGCGGGGGTTTACTTACCATCCCATCAGATGCCCCACCGAGAAGATGACCCTCTCAACCCCGAAAGTCGTCACCGAGGTAAATTTGAAACCGAAGCCTACCTCAAACAGTCGGGCATCCCCTTCACCTCCATTCGCCCTGTATATATCTACGGCTCAGGAAATTATAATGATCTGGAAAACTGGTTTTTTGATCGTTTAGTGCGGGATTTACCCATCCCCATTCCTCACCATGGTTTATATATTACCCAATTTGGTCATGTGGAAGATTTAGCATCAGCTATGATGGCCTTATTGGGAAATACCGAAGCCATAGGACAAATATACAATATATCGGGCGATCGTTTTACCACATTTACAGGATTAGCCCTTGCCTGTGCCTCGGCTATGGGCAAAAATCCCCACGACATCGATATTAGATATTATGACCCCAATCAAATTGATGTGGGTAATAGAAAAGCATTTCCCATTCGTATGCAACACTTTTTTACCGATATTTCTAAAGCCCAAAAAGAGCTATCATGGCAACCTAAATATGATTTAATTTCAGGGTTAAAAGAGTCTTTTGAAAATGATTATTTAGCAATCCAAAGAGATAAAAAAGACATTGATTTTAGTGTAGATGAACAAATTATTGCTCACCTGGAAAGTAACTAAGATTTAAGACACTGAGTAGGGTGGGCAATGCCCACCATCTCTGATTGTGTTACTGAAAGTAATGTGGTTACTTGCACCAGAAATGAAAGTACAAAATGAGTTTGTATGGGTGTTAGAAAATGCAGTCTTGATTTGCGAACATTTGACATCATCTGATTATCAGAGAATCCAATAATTTAATATAACTTATTAGGATTTGCTTGGATATTTTGCAGATTTATCTCTCATTGCTATTTCCGAAAGATTAACAATAAGTGCGATCGCCTTTTTGGATAAGGAGTTTAATATTTACAGGCGTTATCGCAAAGACTACTTTAATCGTGTTTTTATCCTATTAATTGAAAACCCCTTTTATATAACCAAGAATACTTTTTATGTCATAGCATTTATCCCTTTTTTGTCACTTTCCGAAAAGAGGAATAAAAATGTAGAATAATAATAAAAATTAAAGGTACTCACAGCAATGGATGTAGCTCAGCAAATTAGAAAACATTTACCTAGAAATCCCATGGACACGGTGCCGGTCATTGATGATTATTGTTCTGCCTACTCTACCTTGTTTTTTGATGTGCGTAACTACGAATATTTTAAATATTTACACTTAGGATTAATTTCTGATATTAAAAGAAAATCTCTTCCTGAAATTTCTCGCATCGTTAATGTTTCTTCTCAAAGTTTACATCATTTTCTCACTTGTGCTGATTGGAATTTATGGGAATTAGAAAAAACTCGTTTGCACTCAATCTTAAATGTTTTTATTAATATTCCTATTACAATTATTATTGATGAAACAGGAGACCGTAAAAAGCGGTGCGACCCCGCGTCGGCGAAAGACGCAAGGGAACGCGCACCAAGATAAGGAAATACTACGGATTATATATCTCGACAATATCTAGGAAATGTAGGAAAAATAGATCAAGATATTGTCTCAGTTAATGTTTATGGTCTTTATGAAAATATTACCTTCCCTTTAATGACCAGAATTTTCAAGGCAAAAAAGACTCTAAAAGAGGGTGATATTTACAAAACAAAGATTGAATTAGCAGAGGAAATGATACTTTACTTATTAGAATTTGATTTCTCAATTAAATTAGTATTAGCTGATAGTTTATATGGGGAAGCATCGTCTTTAATTAAGACATTAACAGAAAATAATCTTGATTTTATTGTTAGCATTAGAGAGAATCATGGGGTTTGGATGCCTAGCTCACAGACAGTAAGAGCAAATAAATGGTGCAAATTTAAAAGAGTATTTAGTAATGGTAAAAATGAAGATAGATATATAAGAGAAATTATTTATGGTCAAAGAAAAGAAATATAGTCACTTTACTTAAGTATGAACCAATCAAGGGTAAAATAATGGATGAAGTAATTATTTTTATATTTAAGTATAATGCCCCATGATATAGAATTAAAACAAAAAGTAATTGACTATGTAGAAAATAGAGGTAACGTAACAAAAGCATCGAGAATATTTGGAATATCAAGAGCATCAATATATAGATGGTTGAATAGAAAAGATTTAAGACCAACAGTGGTCAAAACTCGTCAAAGAAAATTAGATAAATCAGCACTATATGAAGATGTAGTGAAAAATCCAGATGATAAATTAATAGATAGAGCGAAAAAATTTGGAGTAACAATGTCAGCAATATCTCATGCATTCAAAAAAATGAACATAACAAGAAAAAAAAACAGTTACGTTATAGAGAAAGAAATAGAAAACAAAGAATAGAATACTTACAAAAATTAAGAGAATTAGTCAAAAAATACGGAAGTAAGAGTATGGTATTTATTGATGAGTCAGGATTTGAGGAAATAAGTACTTGCATTTATGGGTGGTCAAAAAAAGGAAAAAAAATTTATGATGAGAAACAAGGAAAACGAGGAAAAAGAGAAAATTTAGTAGCAGGAAGAAGAAAGAAAGAAAAAGATTTTATTGCTCCAATGATCTTTACAGGAAGTTTAAATGCAGAAAGTGTTGAATCATGGCTAAAAATGTATTTATTACCATCACTAAAACAATTTTCAATACTAATAATGGATAATGCACCAATCCACCGAAAAAATATGATAAAAGAATTAGTAGAAGAAGCAGGTCATCTAGTAATGTTTTTACCAACTTATTCACCAGATTTAAATGATATTGAACACGATTTTAGTGCTTTAAAAAGAGCAAAAATGTATAGCGATAGTACAATAACTTTAGATGAAATAATTTATAATTATTGTACTAGCTAAATGTCTCAGTCTTATTTCGATTGACTATAGGTTAGTTTCTGTGGAAAACAACACCAGTTTAAATGAATTATTTGCTAAATTGTTGGATGGTAAAGGTAGTAATAAATCTATTCCTAGAATAACTATCGATTAGAAGTTGTGTTGAAAAAAACTATGATGATTGAAAATTTTTAGCCAAAGACAAAACTAATTTAAGTATTTAATGACTAAGTCAATTATTATCTTCTTTTGACAACCTTAGAAAATATTGTAATAATCGATACTATTGCAATACTTATTAGTTTCAGAAAATTCTCTAGGGTTGCCAACTGTAATAAAATATGCTAATAATGGAGTAGGAAGACTAAAAATTACTCTCTAAGCAAAATATATAGTTTTCCTTGGTTCGATAGATTACTCAACAATCAAATCACTTTTATCGTATTAGTAAAGTATTAGGAATTTTATGTCCCAGAAGCAAGTAATTCATCCCATGGTGAAGTTGCAACAAAAAGTCGTATCATTGGTAAATTCCCAGATTATTAAGCCTGATGATAGTATCGGCAAGATTGCACTTTTATTTGGTGATCAATGGTCATTTTTTAGGTCGGAATTAGTTTCTTACGGCTTTTCGATGCAAGACCCTGTGAGTGATATTCTGGTAGTAGAAACCTGGGATGACTAATTTTTTTTCATGGGCAGGGGTGATGAATCTCTCCGAGAAGGGTTTCTTTTTTCGCCCCTGTTACTACTGGTAAGTTTCCTGCAAAGGAGTTAACTCGCCAATAGGCTAAGATGGCAAAGGCGATCGCCTCTTTAAACTCTGTGCTAACGTTAAAGTCATCAGTGGTTAAAAGGTTAACCGTGGGTAAATTTGCCTGTAGTCTTTCTTTTAAATAACCGTTGCTACTACCTCCCCCCCCTAAAATCAAATCATGGGGTAACTGAGGTAAAAATTTGTCATAGTTGTAAGCAATGGAGGCGGCGGTTAACTCAGTGAGGGTGGCTAAAAAATCAGCCTCTGATAATTCAAAAGACTGGGCATCATGGCAACATTTTTCCAGATAAAGATGCCCAAATAATTCCCTGCCAGTGGATTTTGGTGGTTTTTGCCCAAAGAAATCCTGTTTTAACCATGTTTTAACTAGGGGCATACAAGGCTTACCCTGCCGACTCCATTCCCCATTAAAATCGTAGGTTTTTTGATTATTCGTAAACTTTTGTACGGCCAAATCAATTAAAGCATTTCCAGGCCCTGTATCCCAACCCATAATGAAATCTTGCCATTGGGGTTGATGGGTGGGCGGAAGATAGGTAACGTTGCCGATACCCCCAATATTTTGTAAACAGCGATGATGTTTGGGGTGAGAAAAAAGACACAAATCAATCTTAGATACTAAGGGCGCCCCATGGCCTCCCATGGCGATGTCTGCTTGACGAAAATTGTTGACGGTTTTTATGTTGGTGAGATGGGCAATCAAATCTCCTCTACCTAATTGAAGGCTATAACCGAGATGATGATTATGGGCGGGTTGATGAAATACTGTTTGCCCGTGAGAGCCAATAAGCTCAACTTTCACACTTTCTGGGATAACATTTATAGTAGCATCAGCAAAACAAGAGGCGATCGCCCCGTCTAACCGTGCTAACTCCTCCATGGAGATACTAGCACCCTCACACACCGACAAAATTTGAGAGCGTAAATCGTCAGGATAAGGAAAAGTTTGCCCTGCTAATAAACGGACATCCAAATCTAAACCCTCACCTTCTATATCCACTGCCACCGCATCGATGCCATCCACCGAAGTACCACTCATCAAACCAACAACTATCATAAAAAAACCTACAACAATCAATTTTCGATTATTATAAACTTCCATGGTGTTTTAATACCCAAGCCTTACTAAATCTAACTGTGATTTCTCTCTTAGATATACGATTTTGATAACACCACTATTTGAACTTTCCTACTAATAAATCCGTAGATTTTCGTCTATTCTTGATAAAATGGATGGTAGTAATAATAAAAACAAGAGATGGATTCTCTTATTTTATTTTAAATCCAATTATTAACTCCCCGAGTAGGATTCGAACCTACGACCAATCGGTTAACAGCCGACCGCTCTACCACTGAGCTATCGAGGATTGCTCTTCACATTTATTTATTATAGCTAGTGACTTAAAAAAAATCAAGGGTAAAAATAATCTTTTTTTTCAAAACAACCTCAAACTGCCAAAAATTAGCTTATGCTAAAAATTGAATCATTAACCAACAAACCCCCATGTTAACCCAGCATCGCCCCGTTTCCATCTCCTATTTATCCACCAATCTCAATCTATTGGCACAGCTTACCACCATTGCCACTATCTATCAACGCCAAGAAGATACCTGTCATTTAGTCCTCAAAAACGTTGACTTTCATGGTGTAGAAAAACATACAGGAGACAATCAACAATCAATTCCCTCCAAAACCAATCATAAAAACCTAATTTGGCTTGAAATTTCTCCCTACAGAGTAATCATGACTCAACAACATCAAAGCCAACTAAACTATAGACACTTTTGGGAAAAAGGCGTTTATGGAGTTAGTAGATATTGGTTAAATACCAAAGAAGAAAAACTCCATAATCAAAAAATATATTTGCGTAACTATACCCGCAACCTAACCACCATTGGCGGCAACATTCCAGAATCTCTCAGAATTGACTATGAATTATGGACGAATAACCTTAACTTAGGACACTATATATTACATATTGAAATAAACTGAGGTTAGCTGTCATTTTCGGTTGAGGTGGAGAATAGTAATCATATTTTGAAGATGGAATAGAGTGCCCTACATAAAACGAAAATTACAAATGAAAAGGGTTTACAGATATACAAAAAAATACTTAAAAATAACACTTTGTTTGGCAAAAACACCGTTAAAAGTATAAAGTTATAAATGCAACACGACCGTAGTAACACCTTATTATTCTTAGTTATTTAATTCTTAATTCTCAATTACCCCCATTAAACCGTTTTTAAATCACACCGTCATTAAATTATCCTCTTCCCTGAAAAATCAAACTCTTCGGTAAAATAAGAATATAGTTAAGTTTTATTTACAATTAGAAAGAGATAAATTAAATGGGTAACGAAAATATAGTGCTTTTATCCTCTAGGGAAATTGAAAAGATGCGTCAAGCGGGAAAATTAGCGGCGCAATTATTAGAACATTTAGGCACCATGGTTAAACCGGGGGTTAGCACCTATGACATTAACGAAGAGGCGGAAAGATGGACAAAAGCCAAAGGGGCTGTCAGCGCACCTTTAAACTATGGTAATCCTCCTTTTCCTGCATCTATTTGTACCAGTGTTAATGAGGTAATTTGTCATGGTATCCCTAGTAAAAGCCATATCTTGAAAGATGGAGATATTATCAATATTGATGTAACTCCCAAATTAGACGGTTATCATGGGGATACTTCCAAAACGTTTTTTGTAGGTACTCCCTCCTCTAGTACCAAAAAGTTGGTAGAAGTGACGGAAGAGTGTCTATATCGTGGTATTAATGCGGTTAAACCTAATGGCAGAATTGGTGACATTGGGGCGGCTATTCAAGAGTATGCGGAAAGTTGTGGTTTTTCTGTGGTGCGTAATTTTGTAGGGCATGGTATTGGCAGAGTTTTTCACACGGCGCCCCAAGTACCTCATTATGGTAAAAAAGGCACTGGGAAAAAGATTCGCCCCGGCATGGTATTTACTATTGAGCCTATGATTAATGAAGGTACATGGGAATCGGATATATTAGATGATAATTGGACAGCGGTAACAAAAGACCGTAAATTATCGGCCCAGTTTGAGCATACCATTGCGGTAACAAAGGAAGGGGTAGAAATTCTGACGGTAAATAAATAAATTGCAGGTATTGGTTATTAGACGTTGATACAAGTTTTCGGTTAAGTTTACTGTATCTATTTGTCATGACTCATTAGCCATTAATTGCCTTGGTTTTAAAAGATAAAATCACTCTATTTTTCTCCTTTTGTACTGTTAAGATTTACCATGAAAAAATTTGTTCTTTGTTGCTTAGTTATTTTTTATATTTTACTTTCGGGAATTGTGGGAGTGCCTAATGCCTATGCTTTTAGCGAGGAAGAAAAATTGGTACTTCAATGTTGGCGGTTGGTAAATGAAGCCTATGTGGATAATTCTTTCAATGGTCAAAATTGGTGGACTTTACGCCAAAAAATTTTAAGAAAACCTTTAGGCAGTCGTGAGGAAACTTATGGAGCAATTCAGGAAATGTTGGCAACTTTGGATGATCCTTATACTCGTTTGTTGCCCCCTGAGCGCTATCATGATTTACAAATCACTACTTCTGGGGAACTATCGGGGGTTGGTTTACAAATTAGTATAAATCCTGAAACTAAGCATATTGAAGTGGTTTCTCCTTTGCCTAATTCCCCTGCGGAAGATGCTGGTATTCACCCTAAGGATGAGGTGATTAGTATTGATGGGGTGAGGGCTGATACTCTTTCTTTGGATGAGGCGGCTAGTCGCATTCGGGGTAAGGTGGGTACGGAGGTTACTTTGGAGATTAAGCCCCAAGATAAGGATACTATTAATGTATATCATTTAAGGCGCGATCGCCTTTCGTTGAGTTCTGTAATGAGTCGTTTGGATGATTCTAACCCTGATTTTCCTGTGGGTTATTTACGGTTGAATCAGTTTAGTGGCAGTGCTACTAAGGATTTAGCCCATGCGATCTCACAGTTTGAGCAACAGAATGTTAAGGGTTATATTTTAGATTTGCGCAACAACCCAGGGGGTTTACTACAGGCAGGAGTCGAAATCGCTCGTCTATGGTTGGAGCCTAGCACCATTGTCTATACTGTAAACAGACAGGGTACTATGGGCAGTTATGATGCCCTCGGAGAGCCTATTACCAAAGCGCCTTTGGTGGTATTGGTTAACCAAGGTACCGCTAGTGCCAGTGAAATTTTGGCAGGGGCATTGCAGGATAATGGCAGGGCTGTTTTAGTGGGGAAAAAAACCTACGGTAAAGGGTTAATTCAATCTTTATTTGAGCTTCCCGATGGGGCTGGATTGGCGGTGACGGTAGCTAAATATGAAACCCCGAAACATAAGGACATCAACAAACTAGGTATTGCCCCTGATTTGGTGGTATCCCAAGAGCCTATTAACTATTTTGAAATAGGTACCGATGTTGACTTACAGTACCAAAGGGCGATCGCCTCTTTACTAAATTCGTAATATTTCTTAACAATTACAACCCATATATAGTAACGGTTGATTAAATCTAAAAAGCTAAATTATGATATTCTAGTTACCGTTAGTTTAATATCTGAGAAATAAAAAAATGCAAGTTAACGATTTAGGTTTTGTTGCCACTCTACTATTTGTGCTTGTGCCTACTGTTTTTCTCTTAATTTTATATATTCAAACAGGAAAAAACGAAGCATAATAAGCTATTTTATCTTTTGACTTTGCAGGAATTTAAAGCTATTAATGAAATAAAAGAAAATCAATTCTAGTAATTTTATCGTAGTTTTTCCCTTCGCAAAGTCAAATTTTTCTATGCACAAAGTTTTATAAATATAGTCACTTTACTTAAGTATGAACCAATCAAGGGTAAAATAATGGATGAAGTAATTATTTTTATATTTAAGTATAATGCCCCATGATATAGAATTAAGACAAAAAGTAATTGACTATGTAGAAAATAGAGGTAACGTAACAAAAGCATCGAGAATATTTGGAATATCAAGAGCATCAATATATAGATGGTTGAATAGAAAAGATTTAAGACCAACAGTGGTCAAAACTCGTCAAAGAAAATTAGATAAATCAGCACTATATGAAGATGTAGTGAAAAATCCAGATGATAAATTAATAGATAGAGCGAAAAAATTTGGAGTAACAATGTCAGCAATATCTCATGCATTCAAAAAAATGAACATAACAAGAAAAAAAAACAGTTACGTTATAGAGAAAGAAATAGAAAACAAAGAATAGAATACTTACAAAAATTAAGAGAATTAGTCAAAAAATACGGAAGTAAGAGTATGGTATTTATTGATGAGTCAGGATTTGAGGAAATAAGTACTTGCATTTATGGGTGGTCAAAAAAAGGAAAAAAAATTTATGATGAGAAACAAGGAAAATGAGGAAAAAGAGAAAATTTAGTAGCAGGAAGAAGAAAGAAAGAAAAAGATTTTATTGCTCCAATGATCTTTACAGGAAGTTTAAATGCAGAAAGTGTTGAATCATGGCTAAAAATGTATTTATTACCATCACTAAAACAATTTTCAATACTAATAATGGATAATGCACCAATCCACCGAAAAAATATGATAAAAGAATTAGTAGAAGAAGCAGGTCATCTAGTAATGTTTTTACCAACTTATTCACCAGATTTAAATGATATTGAACACGATTTTAGTGCTTTAAAAAGAGCAAAAATGTATAGCGATAGTACAATAACTTTAGATGAAATAATTTATAATTATTGTACTAGCTAAATGTCTCAGTCTTATTTTTATTGACTATAACATTTTTTATTGAGATATTTAATTAATTAAAAGCATCTTTTAAGGCAGTACGAGCCGCTAAATTTCCCCTAGTAGTTACCAAAATATCCGCCTCCCGTTGTAAACGCTCCGCAGTATCTTGCATTTCTAATAATACCTGTTGCTCTACTGCCACACCATATAAATTACTTGCCACCCAGTAAGATAACTCCATGGGGGTAGTGGGTAAATTTTCAGGCAACTCAATTTTTTGATCCGTTAATTTAGCAGAAAGAGTAACCACATCCGTTAGTAAAGTTTTCACCTCATCGGCTTTCCCCTGCAAACTTTCTTGGGTTGGTTTATCTTCTATCCATTCCACCAAACCCACTCGGTAGGGCTTTTCCCTCACATATTCCAATACCCTAAACCTTTGTTGTCCTAAAGTAAGAACTTTCATGCGATCATCTGGTAAACGCTCAAAATGGATAATCTCCGCACAACAACCAATATTAGCAATTTCTCCGCTAGTAGGATCAATCATTAGTACGCCAAAACGGCGATCGTACTCTAAGATGGTATTCATCATCATACGATAACGAAATTCAAAAATATGTAGAGGTAATGGGCGCCCTGGGAATAAAACCACTTCAGGTAGAGGAAACAATGGTAATTCTCTAACAGCGATAGAAGATGATGTCATAGTTTTAAGTTTTGTTATGCTCTTTTTTCTAATTTAACGGATTTTGAACACTATTAGAGAGTTTATTATCGTTATTCCCTAGGTTTTGATGAAAAAGTGAAACGATGAAGAGTCGCAAAAAAAAGGGACGCAACATTGCATTACGCCCCTTAAAACCTAAATTTCCAAAAGAATTTTATACATCATAATATAAAGCAAACTCATAGGGATGAGGACGCAGACGTAAGGGGTTAACCTCAGTATCTAACTTGTACTCAATCCAGTTTTCGATAAATTCCATGGTAAATACACCACTATCAATTAAGAAATCATGGTCATTTTCCAACGCTTCCAAAGCACCTTCTAAAGATGCAGGGGTAGAAGGAATTTTGCTCAACTCCTCAGGGGATAAATCATAAATATCCACATCCAAAGGCTCTCCCGGTTCAATTTTATTTTTGATACCATCAATACCAGCACAAAGCATGGCAGCAAAAGCAAGGTAAGGATTACAGGTAGCATCAGGACAACGGAATTCTAAACGCTTGGCTTTGGGATTCTCTCCACACAAAGGAATACGCACAGAAGCAGAGCGATTACCTTGAGAATAAGCTAAGTTTACAGGGGCTTCAAAACCGGGTACAAGACGCTTATAGGAGTTGGTGCTGGGGTTGGTAAAAGCAAGGAGGGCAGGGGCATGTTTGAGAATACCACCAATGTAGTATAAAGCCATATCACTCAAACCTGCATATTTATCTCCAGCAAATAAAGGCTTACCCTCATTCCAGATAGACTGGTGGGTGTGCATTCCAGAGCCATTATCGTTAAATAAGGGTTTGGGCATGAAAGTAGCAGTCATACCGTATTTTTTAGCTACGTTTTTAATGACATATTTGTAAGTCATCAAGTCATCTGCCGCTTCTACCAAAGTACCAAATTTGAAACCTAGTTCATTTTGTCCTCCAGTGGCTACCTCATGGTGATGTTTTTCGATGGGTACACCACATTCTGCCATGGTTAATAACATTTCCGTACGAATGTCTTGCATGGTATCGGTGGGAGATACGGGGAAGTATCCTTGTTTGTAACCAGGTTTGTAACCTAAGTTACCCCCTTCTTCTTCTCTACCAGAGTTCCAGCGCCCTTCAACGCTATCTACATAATAGTAGGCTTTGTTTTCGGTTTGGTCAAATCTAACGTCATCAAAGAGGAAAAATTCGGCTTCAGGACCGAAGTAAGCAGTATCACCAAGACCAGTGGAAGCTAAGTAGTCTAGGGCTTTGTAAGCGATGCTACGAGGATCTCTGGAGTACCATTCCCCCGTGCGAGGCTCTTTGATACGGCAAATCATGCTGAGGGTTGGCTCTTTGTAAAAAGGATCGATCCATGCGGTGTTGGGATCAGGTACCATGGCCATATCGGAGTCATTAATGGCTTTCCAGCCACGAATACTAGAACCGTCAAAGGGTACACCTTCGGTAAAAGCGGTTTCGTCTATTTGATCGTAGTAAAATGTACAATGTTGCCATGTGCCGGGTAAGTCAATAAATTTGAGATCAATCATTTTGATCCCATTATCTTTGATCATCTGTAAGACTTCTTGGGCAGTTTTAGCCATTAATAAATTCTCCTAATAGTTTTCGATGAAATATCCTTCTCAAAGGTATTATCCTAAATTTACTTTTGATTTCTTTTTGTAACTTTTTATACCAACTAATCATAAATTGCTTAAAATGCTGATCTTTTTTTAGAGCAATAAATATTAATAAGAGGTTATTTTAGGGGATAATGCTTTTTGTTTTTAGGGATTCTAAACGATAATTTATTTATTTTTTTTTTTCAATATTTTTTTGTATTAGTTTTTTCGATTTTTGCAAGGGGTTTGAACCCCTTGTTATGGTGAAATGATTATTAATTTATGGAAAAAGTTTGGATTATTTTCCTACGGCGGAGGTTAAAATTTCGTTACCTGTTTTGGTGAGAAGCACATCGTCTTCTATTCTTACCCCAATGCCTTTCCAATGGTCTGGTATTTCGGGTTGTCCTTCGGCGGGGGTAATATAGGGAGAGATATAAATTCCTGGTTCAACGGTGAGGACGTTTCCGGCTTGGAGGGTTCGCCAATTTTCTTGGTCTTGTTTATAGTTGCCGACATCATGGACATCTAAGCCTAACCAATGCCCTGTGCGGTGCATATAGAAGGGTTGATATTTTTTCTCTTTAATAATTTCTTCGGTGTCTCCTTGGAGTAGTTTTAGCTCTTTTAGTCCTTCTACTAATACTTCTACGGCTTTATCATGGTATTGGTTATAGGTGTTTCCCGGTTGTACCTGTGCGATCGCCTTTAATTGTGCTTCTAGTACTAAATCATAGATGGCTTTTTGTTCGGGGGAAAATTTTCCAGAAATAGGGAAAGTACGGGTAATATCACCGTTATAGTAACCAAAACTAGCTCCTGCATCGATGAGTAGTAAATCTCCCTCCTCCATACGGCGATTATTCTCTATATAGTGTAAGACACAGGCATTAGCCCCAGAAGCAACGATGGAAGGGTAGGCAGGGCCTTCACAACCAAGAGATCTGAAAATATGCTCAATTTCCGCCTGAACTTCATACTCATAACGGCCAGGCACGGCAAATTCTTGTGCCTTAATGTGGGCTTTGGCTGATATGGCGGTGGCTTTACGTAGCATCTCGATTTCCGTAGAACTTTTTACCATCCTTAGGGGATGCAAAATATAGTTAGAATCCTCGATCGCCTTTGGTCCATAACCCATACGGGGATACTTCCCTACCAACTTCTGCCACTGGTTAATTACCTTTTCATTAAAAGCAGAATCTCGTCCTAAATGGTAGTAAATGCGATCGCCAGTAATCAAATATTCTGACAACTTCTCATCCAATTCCTCAATGGGAAAAACCGCATCAGCCCCGTAATGCTCCTTTGCCCCATCCACCCCAGCACGATAACCCGTCCAAATTTCCTTCGCCAAATCCTTCGGCTGTACAAACAAAATAAAACGATGCTCATCATGGTTAGGCGCAAGAATAGCCACTGCCTCCGACTCATTAAACCCCGTCAAATAGAAAAAATCACTATCCTGACGATAAACATATTCCACATCATTATGCATTACCGCCATAGGCGCACTACGAAAAATAGCCACCCCCTTTCCCATCTTCGACATCAAAAGTTCACGGCGTTGAGCATATTCTTGTTGAGCAATCATCATCAATTTTTGTGAAGAAACATTAAGATTAACCCTTTTATTTTAACGGAGTTGACAACTTCTCTGCTATGGCCTCTCAGGAGTGATTTTTGATCAAAAAAAGTCACATTAAAGTATTTTCATAAACCAAACCCATTAATTTTTTTAAGAAACTGAGTAAAAAACTCCATCTCCAATAGGATTTGACCATACCAAAAAACTCTACACCTAATTTTTTTTGATAATATATATCCTAGGGTTAACTGTGAAATAAAAGACCAGCTCCCAATAAAATACATCATCTATATAAAAATACAAAAAGTTAGGAGGTTTTTTAATGTCCACTCAGGTTATCAATAAACCAGATACGAAGTCTAACACGAAACGCAGACATGATCCGGGTTACAAAGTATTACTACATAATGACAGCTACAACACTATGGAATATGTAGTTCAGGTATTAATGGAAACAGTCTCCCTTAGTGAGCCTCAAGCAGTTAGTGTGATGATGGAAACCCATCAAACTGGAGTTGGTTTAGTTACAACCTGTGCCTTAGAACACGCAGAATTTTACTGCGAGAGCCTTAAAAGTCGTGGTTTAACCAGTACCATTGAACCAGCAGAATAAAAAATTTTGGACATTATAATAATATTTGGCGTTGCTGATTCTAGGTATGAAAAAGACTAAAAGGAATTAGTACATCTTTAAATTTGAGATAGTGAATCAATAGTGAAACAAAACACTGGAACATCTCCATGGGTTTTGAATAACATAAAGTTTTTGATCTAGTCTGGCAAGACAATGTCTTAATCTCGTATTTTCTCCCTCTACTCTGGTCATGTATGTTTTACTAATAAATTGTCTGCGACAATCAACACAAATATGATTTTGTTTTCCATTTTTATTGATACCCTTGGAAGCACATTCTGGACATTTCATATTTTTTCACTTCACTTTTTCCCCTTTTTCTCAGACCCTCATTCACCAACGCCGTATTTTTATTTAATTTAACTGTTAATTAATTGTACAGTGTAAGAATGTTGAGGATTAGTGAAAATTTCCTCGGTGATGGCTAACTCAACTATTTTCCCTTGATTCATTACTGCAATACGATCGCACATATACCGCGCCACACTCAAATCATGGGTAATAAAAAGATAGGTGAGTTTAAATTCTTCTTTTAATGCCAACATCAATTTAAGCACTTGGGCTTGTACTGTCGCATCAAGCATACTCACAGGTTCATCACAAATCACTAATTTAGGATTGGTAATTAGTGCCCGTGCGATCGCCACTCGCTGTTGTTGACCCCCTGAAACTTCTTTGGGATAACGATCTAAATAATCCTCAGGAGGACATAGCCCCACTTTACTTAACATTTGGATTACTTTTGACCTGATTTCTGTTTTGTTGCCCAATTTGTGGATAATAAGAGGCTCTGCGATCGCCTTGCCGATGGGTATGAGAGGGTTTAAACAGGCGAGGGGATCTTGAAAAATCATCTGGATTTCCCTACGCACATTAAGCATTGATCGTGGTGACAATATACTAATATCTTTTTCTTGGAAAATTACCTGCCCTGAAGTAGGTTTAATTAGTTGTAAAATTGTCCGAGAAAGGGTACTTTTGCCACATCCTGACTCTCCTACTAAACCAAAAATTTCCCCTTCGTATAATTGAAAATTAATATTATCAACAGCTTTAATTATTTCTGTTTTTTTACCTAATAATTGTTCAATAAAATTGGGTTCTAAGCTATAGTATTTGTCTATTTTTTTTAATTCTAAAATAGTTGTTTTTTTCTCTTTTTCTTTATCTAAATAATGCTCTTTTTTTTCTTGATTATGTAGAGCAGAATTTAACAAAATCTTACTATAATCATGGCTAGGTTGATTCATAACATCTTGTACCATGCCAGTTTCCACCATCTTTCCTTGATACATTATCCCAATGTGGTCGCCATATTTCCCTACCATATTTAAGTCATGGGAAATCAAAATCAAACCCATTTCTTGTTCTTTACAAAGGGTTGTCAACTCCCTTAAAATTTGATTAGAAATAGTAACATCAAGGCTGGTTGTCGGCTCATCGGCTATGATTAATTTCGGTTGTAGTACAAGAGTAAGGGCGATCGCCACCCGTTGACGCATACCACCACTAAACTCGTGGGGATATTGACTAAAACGCTTCTCAGGTATCTTAACCAACTCCAGAGTATTTATGACCCTTTCCTTTATTTCTTGGGAAGATAAATCAGGACGATGGGCTTTGATAGTTTCCCGACAATGTTCCCCAATAGTCATCAAAGGATCTAATCTTGTCATGGGATCTTGAAATATCAGCCCTACCCCTTCGCCCCTAAACTTGCGCATCTGTCGGAAATTATAAGATATAACCGATTCTTCTTGGAAAAGAATATTTCCCTCAATTCTTGTTTGGGCCGGTAACAAACCCATAATCGCCTTGCCAATGGTTGACTTACCACAACCTGATTCTCCTACTAATGCAATAATTTCCCCCTTCTCCACATCAAAAGAAACATCATTTACTACCCAATTTATGTTCTCTTCACTATTTTGATAATTGCTTTTATAAGCAATTTTTAGATTTTGAATGGATAAAAGAGATAAATTCATATCAATATTTATTGTGCCTAATCAAGAAAAATACAGATAAAAATAGATAAATTATTTATAAAAGAAATCAAAATCTTTTAACGCAAATAATCTATTTTTATTCAATCTATAGTGATATTTTACTCTTTTATTAAATTTATCAATATAACTACTTTTTCTCGTAGTAGAAGCATCAAAATGCTTCGTAACATTTTTTAGTCTTTCCCAAGATGGAGTTAGAGAAGTCTTTAAGCCTATTTTTAGTGCGGTTATCCCAATAACATTTCCCTCTCCAGAGTGAATGCGATTTAACTCAAGATAAAGCCCTATTTTGCCCCATTGTTCGATAAATTCAAGTTCCTTACCATTATCTTTCGAAACAATGAATAAAGATTCGTAGACAAAATTTGCCTGTGATATATCAACTTCAATCTTTGTTGCAATTTTATTTAATCTTTCTAATCTTTCAGGGGTGTATTTATTAACATGGGTAACTAAATTTTCATTAAAACCTTCAATTACTCCTTTAGAAAAACTCAAATCTTGAGGTATAGTATCAACTATACGAGTATCTGCATCAATTTGAATAACATTATCAAATTTGGATAATGCTTTAAGAATGACAAAACGTTTATCATGGTAACAATGTAGAATTCCTTGTTGAGATAATTTAAAAGGAATAACATTATTTAGAGATAATAAATCTTTGGGTTTATCAGTCCCTACCACTAGCATGGTACCCGGAGAATATTTTTTTAAATCTTCTGCTAATGTTTTTGTCATTTTTCTATACCTTTCTCCTAAAGCGAGGGTACTAAAGCAGAATTTATCGTTAGTATTATTCATTTTTTATATAATTAAATCTTAGTTATATTATAAATATTTTATTTTTTCTCTACAGCCTTTCTTCTTACATAATGTACCTCATACCATCCCCTATGATTATATTTAACCACCACAGCTTTGGGGGTAAAAGTAATCACATAAGTATCAAGAAAAATAAGCAACTTTGAACGATTAGGGGCGACTGCCTCCCTGACAGTTTCTTCATGACGGTGACGATGTAAAATTAGATCAATCGATTCTTTATAGGCTTGAGGAATCGCAATAATAATATGTTTAAAAATGGTTAATAATTCTTTTATTGTTTCCCCCGAAGTATTTGATTTTGTTTTACTAAAAATGTTATAGGGAGGCAAAAGCATTGCTACTAATACACCGATGATGACATTAGCAACGCCAAAATCAGCAGTTAATAAAAACCAAAGGACTAAACGAAAAAGGATACTGGGGACCATGATACTACCATCCAAAATAATACAACTAACATTAAGATCATTACCCCTATAATTTGTTCTAATTCTTCAAAATATCGGGATAAAGTAAAAATCATTTTTTTAAATAGCAAAAGATGCAGTGCAAAACCGATCGCATTTAACCCCAAAGCTTTTAGGATATTAAGGGGAGTATAAGCAGGAAGATATAAGAAATTAGCCATGAAAATAGCCCCCATCAAAGGTATTACACCCCACCATAAATTTGATTTAACCCTGTCGATGCCATCACTAGGTAAAAAAATAAACTTAGCGTAAATCATCGCAGTACCCACCGCACTAATATTCATTAATAACTCCTCCGTGGAAGATAGACTTTTGAGAGCGAGGGTTTTGGCACAAAAACCATAAAATAGGGGAAAACCACAAATAGATAAACTACCCACCACCAATGTTAACCATAACCTCGTACTCATGGCTCTATTTTGTAACTCTTGAATGCTACGACTAGGCAAAACTCCACTTACCATGAATAAATTCGCCTTCGCTAATCCGTGGGCAAGGGCGTAATAACCTCCCACTTCTGGGGCGACTAAAATCCAGCCTAGTTGAGATACGGTACTAGAAGCGAGGATTCTTTTAGTATCTTGGGAAAAGAAAGCATAAAAAATACCAAAAAATGCCGTTGCAACACCAACAATATGGATAAAGTTATTAAAGTCTTCCATTATCACGGCACAGCGTAATAAAGGAAAAATTCCCGCTTTCACTACCACCCCCGACAAAATAGCTGATACGGGGCTTTCAGACTCTGCATGGGTAAGGGGTAACCACAAACCTGATATAAAAATTCCCCCTTTGGTTAGCAAACCAAGAAAAATTAAAGCAATGGCTTCCGGAGTACTATTTATCAATCCTTCAAAGGCAAAAGACTGATTACTTTTATATACTAAAATGGTTCCCATAAGATAAAACAACATGGCAATATTGCTAGTAAAAAGGTAGCGCAATCCTACCCAGATACTACGATCTGTACGAGGATATGATACTAACAGAAAAGCGGATATTCCAATCACTTCTAAGGCTACATAAACACTGAGAAAATCAGCACTAACAAAAACGGCATTCATACTACCGTGAAGGATAATAGCTTGGGTATAAAAAAATGTTTTTTTCTCGGTTTGCCAACAATAAAGAATTACAGCCCCCGTAACAAGGGCATTGGTTAAAATAAAGTAACCACTTAAATTATTAACTAATAGTTTTACGCCAAAGTTATCCAGTAATTGGATGGATAAATTGACGTTATTAAGAATAATATAGATTGAGTAAATAGCTGATATAGAAACGGTTAACAGACAAAATAATCTATCTATTTTGGGAATGAGATAAATTAAAAAACCAGAAAATAAAGGAAGAAAAATTGCAATAATAGTTAAATTGGTCATGGGGTGTTATTTTTTTCTATTTCACTACTTTCTAAGGTGGGGTTATTTTTGCCTAATTTCATTACTCCCACTAACATTAAGGCTTGGATAGAAAAGCCGATTACAATGGCGGTTAAAATTACTGCTAGGGGTACAGGATCAGCGTATTCTATGGTATCGTTATCTATCTGCCCTACTAGAATCGGGGTAAAAACTCCCGTTCGTGATGCTACCCAGACGTAATAGGCTACTACCCCCGTACTCATAACGTCCATGGACATAATTTTCATGACTAAATTTTTTTTGAAAATCGTGCCAAAGAAACCGCAGAGAATTGTTATTAAGATGAATGCTTCTAACACAGTTTAATCAATGGTGGTTATAGTTTGTAATTTATAGTTTAATACGTTTTGATAGACTTTTATGTATGGTAAGGATAAAAAATGCTGATAGATAAAATAGTAAAATTGTAAGTTTCGATGGTCAAACAATAACAACAAAGAAATATCTCAAGGTGTGTAATCAATGATTATCTCATTAAAAGATTAGTTATTTAATGCTTTGAGAAAATTCTTCATGGTGGCAAATAATCCTAAAGAGGCAGATTTAACACTGGTTTCTTCTTCCTCTTGATTCCCCATTAAAATCCTATCTAATGCTTCTCCTAGGGGTTTTTGGGGTACTTCGGTAATTAGTTCAAATTGATTGCCTTCTAATTCTCGCCATACCTGCCATAATCCAGGAAAAGTTCTGATTACTACGGCTTCGTCAAGGGGGCGATAATAGTAACTTGATTCGAGGGTGCTTAAAAATCTTTCCCTTAGTTGTCGGGCTGCATAACCAATTCCGACTACAGAAATATCTTCTAATTGAGGAATAATAAGGATTACAGGGCGATCGCCCACAAGGTTGCATAACTTTTCTACCTGTGCTACTTCTACCGCTGAAGGAGAAATGACCAAATAAAACTCGTCGGTGTCACTAACACGATTTTCAATGGGGCTTCTGCTACTACCCAAATCCGAAACCTGAAAGGCTGTTTCTCCCCATTCTCTTCTTGCTAATGCCGCTGCCCCAGTATCGGGGAAAAAGACCTTTAAACCAGCCCCATAATCGCTAAATAACTGGGCAAATGCAAAAGCTAACTCCTGACCTTTGAGGGCGATTTCAGGGATGATTAATTCTACCTGAAGACGGTTAAAACCGCTTTCTAAAGCCGTTAGGGTGGCTGTGTGAGCCTGTGCGATCGCACTTTCGAGGGATTGAGGAATTTGAGTCATATTAACTAATATTTAGGGTTATAATAAATACTGACAAGTTTCTGTTTATCTATTCTCATCTTAAACCGATAACTGCCACACAGAAAATGACCCCCACCACAAATTTACCTAGCGAAAATATAACTACTAATAAAATCGTAGTTGTCGAAACCTACGAACTATCAAAAATTTACCTTACAGGATTTTGGCTCAATAAAAAAGTACCCTCCCTCAAAAATTGTACCTTGCAAGTTTATAAAGGGGAAACATTCGGCTTACTAGGGCCTAACGGTGCAGGAAAAACCACCCTTCTTAAAACCCTTCTGGGTATTGTTAAACCCACTTCTGGCCGGGCAAAGTTACTAGGAAAGCCTCTAGGAGATAATAGTGTTAAACAAAGATTAGGGTATTTACCAGAAAACGCTTATTACTATGATTTTTTAACCGCATGGGAATTTTTACACTTTATCGCTTCTTTATTCCAGATTCCTAAACATGAACAAAATAAACGTATTTTAGAACTTCTCGATTTAGTAGGTTTAGCCAAACAAACTGCCCAGAAAAAGCAATTAAGGCAATATTCTAAAGGGATGATGCAAAGGGTAGGCATGGCACAGGCTCTCATAAATGATCCCGAAATAGTCTTTTTTGATGAACCGATGTCTGGATTAGATCCCATGGGACGTTATCAGGTAAGACAAATTATATTATCCCTCAAAGAGCAGGGAAAAACTATCTTTTTTAACTCCCATGTGTTGGCAGATGTAGAGAAAATTTGCGATCGCATTGCCATCCTTGCCCGAGGAGAATTATTAAATATAGGCTCTTTGGATGATATTTTAGGCACCCAAGAAACCTACCACGCCACCATCAGAAATGGTGAAATAAAGGACATGGAAGACTGGTTAACTAATATCACCCAAGAAAATCATATTTTTCGGGGCGAATTAGAAGGCAACCCCCAAGAATTTATTAACCACCTTGCCACCACCAAGGGAGAGTTAGTCAGTATAAATCTTGTGCGCGACTCCCTCGAAGATTACTTTATCCGTCAATTAGAAGAAAGGGGCATTACATCCAGTCAGTAGGCGGGAGAGGAATTGATAATTGAGAATTGAGAATGGATAATAAATCCCCATGATCTAAATTATGCAAGTTGAATTTGGGATACAATTTTCTGGTCAAGATGAGGAGCAATTGACTTATTCACTATCCATCGTCAATTATCCTTGATGTACTAATCGTATATCCCAAATACTAAAAATACATAGATTTTGAAAAAAAGTATCAGAAAATACCTTTAATCCCAAGCAGAAATGACAGGATGAGAGTGATATAAAATGGGTATCCCCTTGTCATTGTCAGATTATGAGTGAGAAAGTAAAGACAGTTTGTCCTTATTGCGGTGTCGGTTGTGGTTTAGAAATAATTAATCCCCCCGAATCGGTTTCTGAGCAAAAATCCATGGTGGTAGGGAAGGTTATGGGCGATCGCACTCACCCCTCCAGTTTAGGGAAAGTATGTGTCAAAGGGGCTACGGTGGGGGAAGCCATCAAAGAAAGTCGTTTAGAATATCCCCTCTGGCGAGAAACCCTAGACCAAGAATTTCAGCGTATATCGTGGGAAGAAGCCTTCGAGAAAATAGTTAATCAAATCAACAAAGTAAGAGATACCATAGGGGTTGACGGTATCTGTATGTATGGCTCAGGGCAATTTCAAACCGAAGATTATTATATCGCCCAAAAACTCTTTAAAGGATGCCTAGGTACCAATAACTTTGATGCTAATTCCCGTCTCTGTATGTCTTCCGCCGTTTCAGGATATGTAGGAAGTTTCGGTGCCGATGGGCCTCCCTGTAACTATGCTGACTTAGAAAACACCGACTGTGCCTTTTTGGTTGGTACCAACACCGCCGACTGTCATCCCATCGTATTTAACCGTTTAAGGGCATATTACAAGAAAAATGACCATGTAAAAATGGTAGTAATTGACCCCCGTTTCACAGCTACCGCCCAAGCCGCCGATCTCCATTTAGCTATCCAACCCGGCACCGATATTGATCTTTTTAACGGTATTGCTTATTTACTAGAAAAATGGGGCAAAATTGATCCTAACTTTATCGCCCAACATACCGATAATTTTGCTGACTATCAAGAAATTATCAAAGACTATCCCCCCGAAAAAGTTGCCCATATCTGTGGCATTACCGAAGCCGACTTAATCACCGTCGCCACCTATTGGGCGCAGTCGAATCGGGTTATTTCCATGTGGTCCATGGGTTTAAATCAATCCTCCGAAGGTACTGCCAAAATTCGCACCCTCATCAACCTCCATCTCATGACAGGTACCCTTGGGAAAGAAGGATGTGGCCCCTTTTCCCTCACAGGGCAACCCAACGCCATGGGGGGCAGAGAGGCGGGGGGTTTAGCCCATATTCTCCCCGGTTATCGCCTTGTGAATAATCCTCAGCATCGAGCAGAAGTAGAACAATTATGGAACCTGCCTGAAAACTCTATTTCTCCCCAAATTGGTAAAACTGCATGGGAAACCATCATAGGCTTGGAAACTGGAGAGGTGCAATTTTATTGGGTGGCGGCTACTAATCCTGTGGTCAGTATGCCCGATTTGGAAAGGACAAAAAAAGCCCTGCTCAATTCCCCTTTTACGGTATATCAAGATGCCTATTTTCCCACAGAAACCGCTTACTATGCCCATTTAGTGCTTCCTGCTAGTCAATGGAGTGAAAAAACGGGAACGATGACTAATTCTGAGCGAGTAGTTACCTATTGTCCTACATTTACTGAACCCGTGGGGGAGTCAAAAGCTGACTGGGAAATTTTTGCAGAGGTGGGAAAAAGGTTAGGTTTTGAGCAGTATTTCACCTTTGAAAATTCAGCTCAAGTATATGATGAATTTGTGTCATTAACCAAAAATCGTCCTTGTGATATGTCGGGGTTAAGCCATGCTTTATTAAAACAAGCGCCCATCCAGTGGCCTTTCCCTGAAGGAGCAAATTCTGAGGATAAATATGGCAGAAGGCTTTATACTGATTTAAAGTTTCATACCCCGAACCAAAAAGCACAGTTTATTGCGGTGCATAGTAGAGGATTGGCCGAGCCTCCCAACCCTGACTATCCTTTTGTGTTAACCATCGGCAGACTTTACGGCCATTGGCACACCATGACGCGCACGGGTAGAATTGCCAAAATTAATAAGATGCACCCTGAGCCTTTGTTGGAAATTCATCCCAAGGATGCAAATAAATATGGCATTGAGTCGGGGGATATGGTGGCGATTACTTCTCTACGGGGTAAGGCTATTTTTAAGGCTTTGGTTACAAGGGCGATCGCCCCTCGTACTCTTTTTGTACCAATGCACTGGGGTTTTTTGTGGGGAGAAAATACCGAAGCTAATAACCTTAGTCATCCCGTAGCCTGTCCTATTTCAAAGCAACCTGAGTTAAAAGCCTGTGCGGTGAATATAGTTAAAGTTTAATACTGAATCTGTACATGAAAGTAAACTAATCGCACTAACAGTGAGCTTAAGCCCATTGCCAAAATTTATCGTAATTAAAACAAAAAAATAAGCCCCCCGTAGGGGACTTACTTGAATTTAGACGATTATCAATCTATTCTTAGAGAGCGTTACCACGAGGTAATACTTCTTCAGGGAATTCAAATCTTTGGTGAGGTTGGTCTTGAGGAGCCATCCATGCACGTAAACCTTCATTCAAAAGAATGTTTTTGGTGTAGAAGGTTTCAAATTCAGGGTCTTCTGCCGCTCTCAACTCTTGAGATACGAAGTCATAGGCACGAAGGTTGAATGCTAAACCAACGATACCAATGGAACTCATCCATAAACCAGTTACGGGTACAAACAACATGAAGAAGTGTAACCAACGTTTGTTGGAGAAAGCAATACCGAAGATTTGAGACCAGTAACGGTTAGCAGTAACCATGGAGTAGGTTTCTTCTGCTTGGGTAGGTTCAAATGCACGGAAGGTGTTTGCCTGTTCACCATCTTGGAATAAGGTATTTTCTACGGTTGCACCGTGAATGGCACAAAGTAACGCACCACCGAGAATACCAGCTACACCCATCATGTGGAAGGGGTTAAGAGTCCAGTTGTGGAATCCTTGTAGGAACAAGATAAAGCGGAAGATTCCAGCTACTCCGAAGGAAGGAGCAAAGAACCAGCTAGACTGTCCGAGGGGATACATTAAGAAGACACTAACGAATACGGCGATAGGACCAGAAAATGCGATCGCATTGTAAGGACGGATTCCGACCAGACGAGCGATTTCAAACTGACGTAACATAAAGCCGATTAAACCGAAAGCTCCGTGTAATGCCACAAAAGACCATAAACCACCGATTTGACACCAGCGGGTGAAGTCTCCTTGGGCTTCAGGTCCCCATAAAAATAGGATGGAGTGACCAAAAGCGTCTGCAGGACTAGATACGGCTACGGTCAAGAAGTTAGCACCTTCTAAGTAGGAACTAGCTAAACCGTGGGTGTACCAAGAGGTTACGAAGGTAGTACCAGTTAACCAACCACCTAATGCCATATAAGCACAAGGGAATAGGAGGATACCAGACCAACCTACGAATACAAATCTATCTCTTTTGAGCCAGTCGTCGAGGGCTTCAAACCACCCTCTTTGCGCCGGCGCGCGTCCAACTGCAATTGTCATAAAGTGATCTCCGAATGTTTATAATTTCTAAAACGAAGTATATATGCTTTCTTTATTTAGGGCTTTTTTAACTACCCTCTCAGAAAACTTTACTTTTCTTAACGTTTCTTTGTATAACCATCATACATGAAAACCCACGCCTTTGACAAGTTTATTATTAAGAAATTATAAAAATATGAGAAGGTTCGTAATAAAAATTTAACCCTAGGTGCGATCGCCCCTATTAAATGAAAGAAGACCCTGTGTGCGTTAAAATAAGTTAAAAATAAGGATTAAATAGTTATCATCTATGTTTACCATTGACTTACTTGTCAGATACATTCCCATGCCCATATCGGTGCAAAAAAAGGACGAAACAGAAGCTCAGGCTCTTTATCAAGACATTTTAACAAAAATTAAAAGCTCTACCCCCGAAATCATCGAGCTAACCTGTGATAAGCAAGAAGATAAAAAAATGGCCATCTTGAGCGATCAAATTACGGGAGTGATTATCTCCCAAAGAGATGGTGCCAATACTGGCTCAAAAGTACCTGGATTCTTTGCCGCTTTACAAGAAAAGTAATGTAGGGTGGATAGTGTTAGGTTGTATGGTTATCGTTTTTAATATTAATTTTGAATAGTCCTTCTTTTGGTATTAGTGTAAAACAGCTTCATTTTGGCTGGAATTCTCAAACCCCTGTGTTGAATGGCTGTGATTTAGCTGTGCCAGAGGGGGAGTTTTGGATGTTGTTGGGGGATAATGGTTGTGGCAAATCCACTCTACTTAGACTCATTGGCAGTATTTTATCCCCTGACGAGGGCATCATTGACATTGACAACCCCTTGGGGTTTGTGTTTCAAAATCCCGATCATCAATTGGTAATGCCTACGGTGGCGGCGGATATTGCCTTTGGTTTGGTAGAAGAAAAGTTGACCTTACCAGAAGTGAAAGTAAGGGTTAAAGAGGCTTTGATGGCAGTTAATCTCCTTGATTTAGAAAGAAGACCTATTTATGCCCTATCGGGAGGACAAAAGCAGAGAATTGCCATTGCAGGGGCGATCGCCCGTCACTGTAAAGTATTACTATTAGATGAACCTACCGCATTATTAGATCCAGATACCCAGATAGAATTGGTTGCCCTAGTGCAAAAAATCGTTAAACAAAGAGGAATTACCGCCCTATGGGTAACTCACCGCCTCGAGGAATTGGCATACGCCGACGGTTACTTTTTGCTAGAAAAAGGACGGGTAGTAAAAAAAGGTAAACCCCAAGACTTATTCCCCCAATTGAAAAATCAAAAGAACAGTTAAAGATACAATGAAAAAATAATCATTCTAAATTTAGCTAAAAATTGATCGTCCTATGGTATCCAAACTAATAAAACTAGCCCTATCATTAATAATTCTTTTTCTGAGTGTCATAAACCCTGTAGAAGCAGCATTAGACTACACCAAAGCCCACCTAGTAGAATCAGACTTTTCAGGACAAGATTTAAGCGGCTCAACTTTTAACAAAACAAACCTTCGCAGTAGCGATTTCACCAATGCAAACCTATACAACGTTAGTTTTTTTGGTGCTAACCTTGACTCCGCCAACCTAGAAGGGGCAAACCTAACCAATGCCGTCCTAGACTCTGCACGGGTGACGAGGGCAAACTTACACAATGCCATATTAGAAGGAGCATTTGCCACTAATACCAAATTTGAAAAAGCTAACATTGAAGGGGCAGATTTTACCGATGTACTTTTACGTCCTGATGTGGAAGAAATGTTGTGTGAAGTGGCTTCTGGCACAAATCCCGTTACTGGTAGAAATACCCGTGACACCCTCTATTGTCCATAACTATTAGGGTACGCCCCATAAAACATTTTCATGGGGATAGGGAATGGGTAATGGGGGAATAGTTTTTTAACAGTATGCCCAAACTCTTACTTTGTAGTTAAGTTAGTTCGGTTAAAAAATGAAACCCAACAAAAATAATTGCAGTGGGGTGGGTATTGCCCACCAAAGACTACCTTACTGTTAAACCCCTATCAGCTTTTATTTTTTCAATAATTTGATAATTGGCATCGGGAAAATCAAAATTATCTAACTCTTCAGGTTTTACCCATCGAATCTCTGCACATTCAATGGTTTGAGGTTTTCCTGAAATAATACGGGCATAATAAACCATAAGAGTAAGGGAAAGATGAGGATAATCATGTTTGACATTTATCAAATGTTTTCCCACCTCAATATCAATACCCAACTCCTCCTTGATTTCCCTGACAATACATTCTTGGGCATTTTCTCCCTCCTCAAACTTGCCTCCTGGAAATTCCCATTTATTAGCCATACTGCCTTTATTTCTTCTTTTGTCAATGAGAATCAACCCTTCATCATCAACAATTACGGCTGTACCGATTCTGAGGTAGGGTAAATTAGACATAGGGAGTTACAAATATTAAGATAAAGTAAAAGATTAAGTTTAAAATAGCACTTATATTTTATATGTTTAATTGGTTTCGTCGCAATAAAGATAATAGTCAAGAGCAAGTAAAACAGGATGTTACCCCAACCCCTGAGACTCAGGAGGAGGCGGTTGAGGAGAAGGTTGATGCCCCTGATGAGCAATATTTGGAATGGGCAAAAACTGCTTTTAATAATATTCAAAAACAAAAGGCTGGGGTTGAAAAAGAAGCTGAGTCCAAATCTGAGGAAGAGTCTTCAGCAGTGGAGGAAAATGATACTCCTGTAGTGGCGGAGGAAAAAACTACCTCGGAAATAGAGGCGGAAACTACTACAGATACAGAGGAAGAGTCTTCTGCAATGGAAGAAAATGTTCCTGCTTGGATGCAAAAATCCGATCGCCTCGAAACCCTCAAAGAGACGGCTATTGATACCACGGAGGAGGAGTTGGATGAGGACTTTATGTGGTCGGCACAGGTGTTGGCTTCTCAGGGTAGAAGTGCGGATGATGTCAGTGCAGAGGAGTTTGAATGGCTCAAAAAATTGAGGCAGGGGTTAGGAAAAACCAGACGAAACCTAATCAATCAATTAAAATCGGTGGTAGGGCAAGGCCCCCTCAATGATGATGCGGTGATGGAAATTGAAGCATTATTATTAAGTGCTGATGTGGGTGTGGAAGCGACGGATTATATTATCTCTACTTTACAGGCAAAGTTGCGAGAGGAGGCTTTACCCCCCGAAGAGGCGATCGCCTATTTGAAACAAATTTTACAAACTCTGTTAGACAAGCCCTTGGAAAATGTTGAGGATAAATCCTTTGAACCCCAAGAGGGAAAGTTAAATATATGGCTACTTACGGGGGTAAATGGGGCAGGAAAAACCACCACCATAGGCAAACTATCTCACCTTGCCAAAACTTCAGGATATAGCTGTGTAATTGCAGCAGCGGATACCTTTAGGGCAGCAGCTGTGGAACAGGTGAAGGTATGGGGCGAAAGGACTGATACCCCCGTCATTGCTAACCCTGGTAAAAATACTGACCCTGCAGCGGTGGTATTTGATGGCATCAGTGCGGCGATCGCCCGTAATGCTGATTTATTATTGGTAGATACCGCTGGAAGACTGCAAAATAAAAAGAATTTAATGGAGGAATTAGCCAAAATTCGCCGTATTATTGACAAAAAAGCTGTTAATGCCCATGTGGAATCTCTCTTGGTATTGGATGCTACCTTGGGGCAAAATGGACTTCGTCAAGCTCAAGTTTTTTCAGAAGCAGCAGATTTGACAGGGGTGGTTTTAACTAAGCTCGATGGTACTGCAAAAGGGGGAGTGGCGATCGCAGTTTCCCAACAATTAAACCTCCCTATCCGCTTTATTGGTGCGGGGGAAGGTATGGAAGATTTACGTCCTTTCTCTAGTTTTGAGTTTGTAGAGGCCTTATTATCTCAATAATTGGGGTTTGATGAAAAAAGCCTTTAGTTGAGGTGGGGAATAGGGAACGGGGAACAGGCAATGGTGATAATATTTCGATGCCTAATTTTCTGGTGTCGTTCAATCATATTCCATACGATAATTAAGCAATGCCACTTTTTACCGTCAAACCTAACATCAAACCATACTAATAACTATTATCCCGAATTGAGGTTTTTTAATAATTTCCTTAAACTTAACCTCAAATCCCTAGCAACTCACCTTTGAGAAATAAATTTTCTACCTATCCCATAGCCCTAAAAGTTTTTTTAGGTTATTATATAAGATTAGTCGATTTCGATGCGAACGGTAACAACAGTAACAGAAAAATAATCAAATTATGGCAGGATCTCAGGTAAACGCAGACATTTGGATTAGTGAATATATAACCCCTTACGATATATATGTTCATGGGATCACCAATATCTTAGCCCACAAAAAAACTCCCTATCAGGATATGTCCATCGTCGAAAGCGGTGTTTATGGTAAAGCCTTGGTTTTAGATGGTAAATGGCAATCTTGCACTGGGGATGAGTTTTTATACCATGAAGCCTTGGTACATCCTGCCATGATAGCTCACCCTAACCCCGAAAATGTCTTAATCCTTGGGGGCGGTGAAGGCGCTACCACCAGAGAAGTATTTCGCTGGACTGGGGTAAAAAAAGCGATGATGGTGGACATTGATGGAGATGTGGTAGAGGCTTGTAAGGAACATTTACCCGAAATGCACCAAGGTTCTTTTGATGATCCTCGTTTAGAATTAGTTATTGGGGATGCTTTTAATGTGTTGGATAATAGTGAGGCTCAGTGGGATGTAATTATTTCTGATCTTTCTGATCCTATCGAGGAAGGCCCTTCTTTTCAACTTTTTACACAGGAATATTTTGCTCAGTTAAAAGGATGTTTACGGGATAATGGTATTGTGGTAATTCAGGCTGGACCTGTTGCCCCTGCTAATTTACATATTCATGGACGGTTGGTAAATACCCTCAAAGCTGTGTTTAGTAATGTTCACTCTTATTTTACCCCTACCTGTACTTATGGCTCGGCTTGGGGCTTTGCGATCGCATCTGAGCAAAGTTTCGACACCATGCCTAACCCCGAAAAAATTGATCGTCTCCTCGAACAAAAAACCACCAACGATTTTCGCTCTTTTGATGGTATCAGCTTGTTAGGGATGTTACAAACCCCTGGATATATCCGTCAAGCCATTAAAAATGAAACGGAAGTTTACACCATCACACAACCTCCTAAATTTTTCGGACAAGGAATTAACGGTTAATTTGGAGCAATGGGTAATGGGAAATAGTGACATTAATTTATTATTAGCAGTTAATTTTCCTATTATCCATTCTCAATTTTCAATGCTTAATTAGTTATAGTGTTCTTGACAATAGTTTAAGATCAACTAATAATAACAAAGTATAAATACATATGAACTTAGTGACCAATAATAATCACTGGCGTATTTTTTTGACCATCTGCTTAGTAAGTTTAATTACCCTAACAGGATGTCAAGCCACATCAGACACCGCCGTAACAGGTGGTAGTAGTAACGAAGAGGTTGAAAATCCTGTTGCTGATGTAGCCGAAAACGAGTCCACCGATATAAATGATACTATAATGAGTTTACCAAGATTAGAAGGAAAGGCGATCGTTGAAATGAAGGTTAAAGGGCAGTCTATCACCATCGAATTAGATGGCGACAATGCACCTGTTACCGCTGGTAATTTTCTCGATTTAGTAGATAAAGGGGTTTATGATGGTCTAGTTTTTCATAGAGTTGTAACTGATCCGCAACCTTTCGTAGCACAAGGGGGAGATCCTCAAGGAAAAGATCCTAATTTTCCTGCTAGTGCTTTAGGTACTGGGGGTTATACAGATCCTGATACCAATGCCCAGCGTTATATTCCCCTGGAAATTAGACCTCAATATGATGATTCTGCGGAGGATGCAACCCCCCCTGATATTATCTATAGTCAGACTACGGATATGCCTCCCCAGTTGCGCCATGAATATGGTACGATCGCCATGGCACGTTCTCAGATGCCTGATTCTGCTTCCTCTCAGTTTTATTTCACCCTAGCTGATTTACCTTTTCTTGATGGTAGTTATGCAGTGTTTGGTAAAGTAACTAATGGTATGGATGTAGTTGAAAGTATTGCTCAGGGCGATCGCATCGAGTCTGTTGAAGTTATCAGCGGTATTGAAAATCTACAACGATAGGAATAGTAATGGAGAATTAATAGTTGATCCCCCCTAGCCCCCCTTATTAAGGGGGGAATTAAACTTAAAGTTTGCCAATGGTTTAAAGTACCCAAAAATTGAAGAATGAAGGTTGTTGTTAGTGGTGTTGGTTTAGTTTCTTGTCTGGGGAATACCGAAGCAACTTGGGATAAAATGAGCAAGGGGTTATCAGGTATTAGATTATCTCAACCTTTTGATTTTTTGCCAAAGTATCCTCTGGGATTAATAAATCAGCATCCTAGCACCATCCAAGAGATAACTTTAAAGGTTATCAAAGAAACTTTAGCATCAGCAAAACTATCTCCTCCCCTCGTTGATATGGGGGTGGTAGTGGGTTCGAGTCGTGGTTGTCAGGGTAGTTGGGAAACTTTTGCCCGTCAATGGTTAGAAAATCAATCATCCCCTCAAAACTGGTTAGATACTTTCCCTTCTCAGCCTTCTACCCTCACCGCTCAATATGTTGGCTCATTTGCCCCTGTATTTGCTCCCATGGGGGCTTGTGCTACGGGGATAGGGGCGATCGCACAGGGTTACGAACTCATCAAACAGGGCTATTGTAAACAGGTTATGGCAGGGGCAGTGGAAGCACCCATCACCCCCTTAACCATGGTGGGTTTTGAAAAAATGAAAGCCCTTGCCAAAAATGCTTGTTATCCCTTCGCCCAAGAGCGAGAAGGTATGGTATTGGGAGAAGGAGGCGCCATGGTAGTCTTAGAAACCGAAGAATCTGCCCTGAAGCGAGGGGCTACCATTTACGGTGAAATCAAGGGATGGGGCATGAGTTGTGATGCCGAGGGAATAACAGCCCCAGAGGAGTCGGCAAACTCGGCTATCTATGCCATCAAACAATCCCTCACCCATAGTAACTTAAGTCTGGGTGATATTGACCATATTCAAACCCATGGCACAGCAACAAAATTAAATGATCATCGGGAAGCCCTTTTGATCGAAAAGTTATTTACCCATTGCCCAAAAATAAGCCATACTAAGGCTTCTACTGGTCATACTTTGGGGGGAAGCAGTGCGATCGCCTCTACCCTAACATTATTATCTATTTATCACCAAAAACTACCCATTAACTATCAAGAAAAAGAGCCAGAATATGACCTTAATTGGGTAAAAAAAACCGAAAACTATACCCTCACAAATTCTCTGTGTTTTAGTTTCGGTTTTGGAGGACAAAATGCAGTAATTGCCCTAGGAAAATACTATTACTAAGATGCTTTTTTCTCAGTCAAAGGGGCTTTAGTTTTGGTACTCTTAGTATTTCCTTGACCATTTTGTTGAGCTTGAACTTCCCCTTGTCTGTAGTTACTTAAAGTAATAACAGTTTGCAATACTTTTGTTAATTCTTTTTCCAAACCATACAACTGTTGATCGACAAAATCATCCGCTTGAGTTTGAACTTTTTCTGCCTCCATAATAGCCCTTTCTAAAATTTTTCGAGCTTGTATTTCCGCATTTTCAACCATTTTTTCAATGTCTTTTTCCGTCTGACGACGTTTATCTTCACACTCTTGATATATTTTTCTCTTAAGCTGATTCGCCTGAAATTGTTCCTGTTGTACCAACAAAGACTCATCCAATCTTTGAGCCGCTTCCCTTTTGGCGTTATCCACTAACTTTGTCGCATAGTCTTGGGCTTCATTGATAATATAGTCTCTTTCATCGATAATTTCGATAGAATCTTGAATACAATCAGGAAGACTTCTTCTGATTTGATCGAGTTGTTGAGACAATTCCTTTTCATCGATGATGACTTTACGAGTAAAAGGGATATTTATTTTTTGATATAGTAAATTATCCAGATTGATGATTGCCTCATTAACAGGATAGGTCATGTCATCAATGGTAGGCTCTATCTGCTCATTTTGTCTTGGTTTTAAATTATTATTAATGGGCTGGTCGTATTGTGTCATGGTGGTTTTATAATGATGATTTACTATAGTAAAGTGTTTAGACTGTAACTAAGATAACAATTATTGCAAAATAGATAATAGTTAAATTTAATATCATTTTGTACTAGAAGACAATATGACTTTATGAGAGATAATGAACTTTTATTTTTTTACAACAATTAAGTTTACTTTAAATAATAAAACTATATAACATTTTCTAGTTTTTCTTATCAAGAATTAAACATAAACCAACAAAACAACAATTTAGTTAGATTTTTTAATCACACCTTTTCATACCCTACGTTGTGCAAACATCAATCACAAATTTTCAATATAAACTTTAAACCTTTCCAAGTCCGCCTGAATAGTAGATTCTACTATCTTACCCAAGAAAAGATTATCCATTAGCTGACCGAGAACTCCGGGAATAGAATAAGCTATGCTTAAACGTACAATACTAGATTCATGGCGATCGTAAAAACGGACAGCCCCCCTATTAGGTAAACCATCCACCGATTCCCACTGAATAATTTGATTTTTTTCGAGGTTAACAATACGAGACAACCAACTAAACTCAAAGCCACCACTCGCCAACTTCCAGCGAGATAAATCCTGATTTTCAGGAAGAATAGCCACAGACTCAATCCATTTCATCCAAGAAGGCATCTTTTCAAGGTCGGACCATAACTTCCAAACTAAATCAATGGGGGCGTTTACTTCGATTTGTACACTATGCTCTAACCAATTACTCATTTGACGATGATAAAACTTCAAGAATTGTCCTATGATAACAAGATTCTACAGAGAAAATGTGCGATTCAGCATTTATAATTAATCGATGATTAGGGGCTTCACTCGTCCAATTTGATGAGATAATTAACTATTGTTAACAAAATATTAACTTAGTTATTATAAATTCGTGGATAAAATTCGTACAGTTTCAGACACCAGAAGAGCGTTTTATCATTATCATACTCGCCCCATTAACTCTATTTATCGTCAAGTAGTCCAAGAGTTGATGGTAGAAATGCACTTGCTTTCTGTTCATGTAAACTTTAAACAAGATCCTATATACTGCGTAGGAGTATCCGAAAGTTTTGATCAGTTTATGACTGGTTATAAGCCTGAAGAGGACAAAAGCTCTATTTTTAATGCTCTATGTAAAGCCGTTGAGGCAAATCCAGACGACTATCGCTATCAATCAGAAACTTTTTTAAACTTTATTGAAGGCAAATCCGCAGAAGATTTAATTAACTGGTTATTAAATCCTGTTTCTGAGAATGGTTTGGACGAGAATATCGTTAATTCTTTAAAGTCTATCACCGAGCGAGAAGATTTTAAATATAGTCGTTTATTTGGCATTGGTTTCTATACCATCATTAATAAACTTGATTCTGAAATAGCCAAAGATGAAGAAAAATTGGCTAAATTAATCGCACCCTATGCCGAAAAGCTAAAGTTACCAGTGGAGAAGTTGAAAAAAGATGTTGACTTATATCGTAGTAATTTAGATAAAATCAATCAAATGTTGATTGTAATTGCGGAGACTATCGAAGCTAGTAAGAAGAAAAGAATTAACATGGAAAAGACTGAACAAAAAGAAGAGGCTAATTAAGGTTTTTTTTGACTAATTTTACCTCAGTATCATCAGCTTTTAGAGTGTATAAAAAGTTTATTGTTTTAAATTTCATTTAATTCTTCTCAATATAGCAATCTTAAACAATTTGTGAACACACAATTATTGATAATCAGGCAAGGGGTTTGAACCCCTTGTTAATTGGTAGCAATTTTTGATCTTTTATAAAGAGTTTGTGAGAAAAAATACTAGGTTGCTAAAAAACTGATTTTAATTTTTCAAGCTATTTTAAAGTGCCAATTAATTATTTTAAATAACTATTTGATTGTAAATAATAATGTTAGATTTAAAAAAAATTAGGGAAAACCCTGAGCAAATTTTACAACAACTAAAAACAAGAAATTCTGACTATGATTTAAATTCCCTTCTTGAATTGGATAACAAACAAAGAGATATTCAATCGGTGCGTACGGAGTTACAAGCCAGAAGTAATGAAATTGGTAAATTAATTGGTCAAAAAATCCGTGATGGTGCGAATCCAAAAGGAGAAGAAATTGCCAATCTTAAGCAGGAAGGTAATGAAGTTAAGGCAAAATTGGCGGATTTAGAACCCCAAGAGAGAGAATTAAAGGCAGAAATTGAGGGTAGATTGTTAGAATTACCTAATCTTCCTAGTGAGACTACCCCTGTGGGTGCTAGTGAGGAGGAAAATATTGAGGTAAGACGATGGGGAGATGAGTTTAAAAATAGAGTATCTAGCGATAAAGCGTTATCCCATGATGTGATTGGGGAGAAGTTAGGGATTATCAATTCGGAAAGGGCGGTAAAGGTTGCCCAAAGTCGTTTTGTAGCTTTAATTGGTATGGGTGCGGCTTTAGAAAGGGCTTTAATTAATTTTATGTTAGACCGTCAAATTGAGGCGGGATATTTGGAAGTGATGCCCCCTGTGTTGATTAATACTGATTCTTTGCAAGGCACTGGGCAGTTACCTAAGTTTGCGGAGGAGAGTTTTAAGTGTGAGGGAGAAAATTTATGGTTGACTCCTACGGCGGAGGTGCCTGTTACTAATTTTTATCGCCAAGAAATTTTGGATAGTGATAGTTTACCGATTCATCATTGTGCTTATACTCCTTGTTTTCGTCGGGAGGCGGGTAGTTATGGTAGGGATGTGAAGGGGTTGATTCGTTTACACCAGTTTAATAAGGTGGAGTTGATTAAGGTGGTGCGTCCTGAAACTAGCGAGGATGAGCATCAAAAGATGGTAGGGGATGCAGAGGCGATATTACAGGCTTTGGAGTTACCTTATCGAGTAGTAGAACTTTGTACGGGAGATTTGGGTTTTAGTGCGAATAAGTGTTACGATTTGGAGGTTTGGTTGCCTTCGGCTAATACTTATCGTGAGATTTCTAGTTGCTCTAATTGTGGAGATTTTCAGGCTAGACGGGCTGATATTCGCTTTAAGGAGAAGGGGGTTAAGGGTACTGGTTATGTCCACACTCTCAACGGTTCTGGTTTGGCTGTGGGGCGTACTATGGCAGCGGTGTTGGAGAATTATCAACGGGCTGATGGTTCGGTGGTTGTACCTGAAGTTTTGCGTCCTTATCTGAGAAGGGATGTTTTAACGGTGGATGGAAACTAGGGTTGATTGATGATGGTGGGCGTTGCCCACTTTGCACTTTATTTATATATCAAGTTTTTTCATGAAACAATATGCGCCTGCTACTCTTAGAAATAGAGAGCCGATTTTAAATGTTTTAAGGGAGGTTTTTCCCCAAGATGGTAGTATTTTAGAAATTTCTAGTGGTACGGGGGAGCATTGTGTTTATTTTGCTCCTCATTTTCCTCGATGCACTTGGATTCCTTCGGATATAAGTGAAAGTGCGATCGCCAGTATTTGTACATGGAAACAAGAATCAGGACATCAAAATATTCAAAATCCTAAAATTATCGATGTGACAAAACCTCGATGGTATGAACCTTTGAGAGAACAAGACATAAGGGCGATTGCCTGTATTAACATGATTCACATTGCCCCATGGGATGCCTGTTTAGGGCTAATGGAAGGAGCAAAAGAAATATTAAATAACGGTGATAAATTGTACTTGTATGGCCCTTATAAACGCCAAAATCAACACACAGCCTCTAGTAACCAACAATTTGATCAATCTTTACAAAATAGAAACCCTGCATGGGGAGTCAGAAACCTTGAAACTGTTGTCGAAGTGGCAAAAAAAAATCAGTTAAATTTACAAGAAATTATCGAAATGCCTAGCAATAATTTATCTGTGATTTTTGAGAAACAATGTTAAATTTTATAACTCTCAAGAGTTTAACTCATAGAAGTGATATTCTAAAAAGTGAGTTTAAATAGTAGCAAGTAGATTGAGACCCATGGCAGAGTATCAAATTTTAAATTCTCACAGTCAATATTGTGATTGTTTATCCATGAAATTACAACTTATCCCTGTGACAGGTACTGCCAATCAGTTCCAAATTTGTCTCAATCTTGAGTTTACCCCCCTAGAAAAAAAAATTCTTCATGGTAATGTTAAATTTGCTCTGAGGGTAGTTAGACTACATTTAAATTTAGAAAATATACGTCTAGTAGAAGCGAAGGATATAAAATCTCCTTTAATAAAAAAGATTGATAATCCCTTGTCTCGTTTGCCCTATTGGGAAATTAGGCATTTAATAGAGAGTAAATTTTTAGAAGGACATTTAGACAATGTTATCTTAGGTACTGTTGAAATTGAGGAAGCCCCTTATAAATTAACAACGACTTTGAAAAGTAAACTAGCCCATGTTTATTTAACCGAAATAGAGGGATTGTGGCGCCACGATATTACCCCCAACAAACACGCTGTTTTAGAAAGAAAATTAGCTAAATTTATTTGGCAAACTAATTTAAAACCTTTTGTGAGTGAAACAATTTTTAGTTCTGATGAAATTGTACCATCCCAGATAAATCAGGAAAAAGAAGAAGATTTATTGGAGGAGTTGAAAGAGATTTTACAGATTATTTATCAAACTCCGAAAGATGATTTTAATGATTTGGCGCACATAGCAGGTTTAAATCCCTTGGTTGATTTTGCTGGGGGAGATTTGACAGGGGCAAATTTGAGTGGTTTAAAACTCAGTAGTGCAGATTTTAAATATGTTAATCTTCGGGGTGCTGATTTGACGGATGTGGATTTGAGTGAGGCTAATATTAGTTATGCGAAGTTAAATGGTGCTGATTTGAGTGGTGCTTATCTGGAGGGGGCAAACTTACGGTTTTCTAATCTTCAGTCAGCGAGTTTAGCCTTGGCGAATCTAATTGGTGCTGATTTGACAGGAGCAAATTTAATGAAGGCAAATTTGACTAAAACTACTTTGGCACAGGCTTTGATAGAGGGAACAATTTTCGGAGATAATATTGGCGGTTAACAGCCAGTGCTATAATTATAAGCTGATCATTTTGATAGTTATCCATGAGTATCCCCATCCAACGTCAATACAATTCCCCTAACTGCACATTCTCTTTACATGGTTTTAGTGATGATAGTAGTAATCTGTCTAATGGTGTCCCCATAATGACGGTTTTAACTGAAGCTAAGTGTCAAATTTTGGGTAATCCTACGGTGTTGAGTGGAGGGGTTACTTTTGTGGCTAATTTGCTTCGCGCAGTTAGTGCTTATGGACAGGAATTGTTGAGTGGGTTAACTCATTCTTGGACAGCGGATGATGAGAATGATTATATTTATTTGCGTAAAATTCCTCAGAAAAATCGCCATGTTTTGGTATGGCAGGAAAAAAAGGAGGATACGGAAAATCAGTTGGAGATTGAGTTAAGCACTGTACAGTTATTTGATTTATTGGAAACTTTGGATCAGTTTTTGGCGGATAGTTCGACTTTACCTCATTTGAATGATAGTCTTTCCCCTGTGTCTCGTCGTTATCGTCAGATGGAGGTTTCTTTGGTGGAGCAATCAACCCCCGCAGTGTTTGGTTTAGCAGGGTTTGCCCTGAGTGCGATCGCCCTTTTCCTCATTCCTCTACCTAACGAAATTAGTGACCCAAATCTTGAGCCTACTCCCCCAAGGGAAGAAAATATAGAGTTAGAGCAAGAGTTGCCCCTAGAGCCTCCCGCAGTAGAATAGTAAGAAAGAATACCATGAAAGTAATTTTAATTAGTGGTGCAAGTAGAGGTATCGGTTTAAAAGTTGCTGAACAATTAATAAAGGAAAATTATTGCCTCAGTCTTGGGGTGAGAAATCCTGCTGATTTGGATAATAGTGTTTTTGTTAACCATGAAAGGGTGCTAATTCATCCCTACGAAGCTACCAATAAACAATCTCCTCTGGATTGGGTAAAAGCTACCGTTGATAAGTTTGGAAGCATTGATGGGGTGATTAACTGTGCAGGAATTTTGAAAAAAGTACAGTTTGAGGATGATAACGAGGAAGAGTTAGATAGTCTTTGGGAAATTAATGTTAAAGCCCCTTGGCGACTCACTAGGGCGGCTTTTCCCTATCTGAAACAGTCAGGGGAAGGAAGAATCATTAATCTTGTATCCATGTCGGGAAAAAGGGTAAAAGGTACTTTGGCAGGGTATTCCGCCAGTAAGTTTGCTTTTCTTGCCCTCAGTCAGAGTATGCGCAATGTAGGCTGGGATGATGGTATTCGAGCAACGGCAATTTGTCCTAGTTTTGTCAACACAGATATGGTAAAAGAAGTTAATCTTGCTCCTCAAATGATGACTCAGCCCGAAGATGTTGCCAAGGTAATTAGTACCGTTTTAAGTTTACCAAATACCGCTTATATTGGCGAAGTTTTAATTAATTTTGGTTTAGAAAAATAAGACATTTAGGGGCGATCGCCCCTAGTAATTTAGATGAAAATATAGCTTTAAAAAAACTTAAAATATTTATTCAATAAAATTTCAAGAATTATAATAACAAGAATATAAAACAAAGAATCTGGTATTATTTTATAGCCAAAAAACTACACCTTAATAAAATAAAGCTAACCCTCTATTTAGTTTTTTAAACGTGTTTGGGTAGTAGTTAACAACTCCGCTGGAGTAACCTGTAAATTATAAGCAATCCAACTAAAGCCACCAATAAAAACAGCAAAAGAAGCAACTAACGCTCCTGTCAAAACCCTTACCCTTCCTCGTAAAGACTTAATTTGCGTCTGTGCTGGTAAAGCCAAATCTTCCACAATTTCCACCTCTGTGCCTTTCGATTCAGGAAACTCCACCAAAGTATAAAGCCAATCCGTAATCAACTGAGGGCATTTTGGTTGTAAATATAATTTACAGCCCAGATATTTTGCCACAGGACGAGGAAAACGACTAATATATTTTAAAGTAGAGTTAATGCCCCACAAAGGACAGTATTTATTTATTAAATTAAGAGTTGCTATGTCATAGAGACAACCAATAATAGCTTTAGCACTGGCTTCTTCTCTTTTAAATAACTGTTCTAACAAAACTAAAATTTCTCTCAGCTTTTCTTCTTCCTGTTGATATTCTTTTAAAGTTTTTTTCTTACTCATGGGATGATTAATAATTATTATTGCTTACCCGATCTTAACACCATCTTTATATGGTAAGTAACTTACTTTGTGATAAAAATTACAACATATTTGATGGTCGGATGAATATTGTACAAAATATTTTCATTTCAGAAATAGTATGATGTAAACATTTACGATAAAAAACAAACTATTATTATCAAATATTTAAAACAGATTTTATTTAAAAATCAACTATATTATTCAGCTATTTAAAAACACAAATAACAATAATACTTAAAGTCTATCTAATAGTTCTTGCTTTTTTTTATTAAATTCTTCTTCAGACAAAATACCTTGTTCTTTTAACTTTCCTAGCTTTTCCAAAGATTCAAAAATATTTAACGCCTCATCCTTATTCTTTTCTTCCAAATCAGAAACATAAGACTTTCCCCGATTGTATGCTGACTCATAAGCCTTTTTAGCGTTTTCGAGGTCAAAATTTAATAATGAGCCTGACTCAGAGAAAATATTAACAGCAACCTGCCCCACCGCATAGGTAGAAGCCCCAGAAGTTACAGACATAGAAGCACCGCCAATGATACTACCAATACCTGGAATCGCCTTAATAAAACTTGAACCTAAACTGGCCAAAGTAGTACCACTGAGTGCAGAAACAAAGGTTTTACCCATGTTTTGAGAGTAACTCACCCCGTATAGATTCGCTAATTGTTGCAACATTTCTAGTTGAATGGCAGTAACGGCGGCAAAATCGACTAAAGGTAAAGGTATTAAACCTCCTCCCATAGCCCAAAGTACATGGGTACGAATAATTTTTTCGGCTTCCAATTTTTGACTCATGGTTTGACCCCCAATTTTATCTTTAATCTTATCTCAAGTTTTAGGGCGTGTCATCAAATAGAAGAGAATAACAGATAAAATAAGGATGATAGTAATTGTGACAAAAGTGAGGATATGGTAGAGATGCGCAGGTATGGTTTGAGAGACGATCAATGGGAAAAAATTAAAGATTTATTACCGGGTCGATTTGGTACAGTGGGAGTCACCGCCAAAGATAATCGACTTTTTGTCGAAGCGGTATTGTACAGGTATCGAGCTGGTATTCCTTGGCGAGATTTACCTAGTCGATTTGGTGATTTTCGAGTGGTTCATACTCGTTTTAGTCGTTGGAATAAAAAAGGTGTCTGGGAAAAGGTTTTTCAAATTTTGGCAGGAGATAGTGACGATGAATATGCCATGATTGATTCAACCATAGTAAGAGCACACCAGCATAGTGCTGGTGCAAAAGGGGGGATAAAAACGAGGAAGCAATAGGTCGAAGTAAAGGAGGTTTAAGTACAAAAATTCATACTACGGTTGACGCATTAGGTAATCCTACAGGTTTTTTCCTCACCGGAGGACAAAAATGTGATTTGGACGGTGCAGATGTTTTACTAAAAGAAATAAAGGCAGATATTTTGTTAGGGGACAAAGGTTATGATGCGGATGAAAGAGTTCTGGAAAAGCTAAAGAAGCAGGATAAAATAGCGGTTATTCCACCAAAAAGAAATAGAAAAGAACAACGAGAATATGATAAGTATTTATATCAAGCAAGACATTTGATTGAGAACTTTTTTGCCCGATTAAAACAATATAGAGCCATAGCCACTAGGTATGATAAACGAAAAATAAATTTTCTTGGTGCTATTTATCTAGCCGCAGTCGTTATATGGCTTAATTGATAACACGCCCTAAATTTCCTGCTTTAGATCTAATCCAAGAAAGGGTGCATTGGGATAAAATCTAGGATAAACTAGAGTGGATTTTCGTTACGGAGATAAATCACTATTTATACCCCGCCCCTTGCTCGTTTAATTGAACAGTTACAAAAGTTACCTGGTGTGGGCCCTAAAAGCGCTCAAAGATTGGCTTTACATATCCTAAAACGTCCTGATAAAGATGCAGAAAATTTGGCTCAAGCCATTGTGGATGCAAAAAGAAGGGTTGGTTTCTGTCAGCGTTGTTTTCATCTTTCGGCTGAGCCTATTTGTAATATTTGTAGTAATCCTAATCGTGATGAGACGATTATATGTGTGGTGGGGGATTCTAAGGATGTTATTGCCCTAGAGAAGACTAGGGAATATCAAGGAAAATATCATGTTTTGGGGGGTGTTATTTCGCCGATGGATGGCATAGGGCCAGAGCAACTTAATATTACGGCATTGGTGGAAAGGGTAAGCCGAGAGAAGACGGAGGAGGTTATTTTGGCTATTAATCCTAGTGTGGAGGGGGAAACAACTACTCTTTATATTGCACAGTTGTTAAAGCCTTTTACTCGGGTTACTCGCATTGCGTTTGGTTTGCCCATGGGGGGTGATTTGGAATATGCGGATGAGGTGACATTGGCTAGGGCTTTGGAAGGGCGTAGGGACATTGATAGTTGACAATGGACAATTGACCATGGACAATTGAGAAGGTTTTAGGTGTTTACCTTGCCCTAAATCTTCTGAAATCTCTTGCTTGTGGGGATGTTTCCTTTAGATGGGAAAAAAGGGACTTTAAGTTAAGTTATTTTTATTTTTATATTAATTGATTGGTTATGAAAAAGTATTCTGTGCGTGTGTATGTAACTTTAAGGGCTTCTGTGCTTGATACGGCTGGAACTGCTGTGGAGTCAGGTTTACACCAGTTGGGCTATGAAGGAGTCGAGGGGGTGCGCATTGGTAAATATATTGAGTTGAATGTGACGGCACAGAGTCAGGAAAAGGCTGAGGCGGATTTACATGAAATGTGTGACAAACTTTTGAGTAATCCTGTCATTGAAAATTATCGTTTTGAGTTAAATCCTGTGGAGGCTTAGGTTATGAAGTTTGGTATTGTTGTTTTTCCTGGTTCAAATTGCGATCGCGATGTAGCCATGGTAACGGAGGGGGTTTTGAATCAGCCTACCCGTTTTGTGTGGCACCAAGACACTGATATTGATGACCTTGACATCATTGTTGTGCCTGGGGGGTTTAGTTATGGAGATTATTTGCGCTGTGGTGCGATCGCCCGTTTTTCTCCTATCATGAATAGTATCATCAAACACGCCGAAGCAGGAAAGTTAGTATTAGGTATTTGTAACGGTTTTCAGGTACTCACAGAGGCTGGACTACTCCCTGGGGCGCTGATTCGTAACCGAGATTTACATTTTATTTGTGATCAAGTTCCTGTCAAAGTAGAACATAATAACTCTATCTGGACAAAAAATTATTCATCAGAAGAAGTCATTTGTTTACCCATTGCCCACGGTGAAGGAAATTATTACGCTGATGAAGATACTCTCAAGGCATTAGAAGATAATAATCAAATCTTATTCCGCTACTCTAACCAGAAAGGCGAAATTAACGGAGAATCCAACCCCAACGGCTCATGTTATAACATTGCAGGTATTACCAACAAAAAAGGTAACGTTTTAGGAATGATGCCCCATCCTGAAAGGGCTAGTGATGATGGACTCGGTTTTATTGATGGAAAAGCTTTATTTGCAGGGCTTTGTTAACTCACTCGAACGCACATTATTTAGGTTATGGTGGGCAATGCCCACCAAGACAAAGGATAATTAAAGCCTAAACAGTAGGTTAATAAACCCACTGTAAATAGACTAAATTTTCATCAGAATATTAACTACCTCCTACTCTGGCAACATCTTGGGAATTAGCTTCAAATGCTGCATTGAGAGCATCATCACCGCTTAAACCAGAATCAATAGCCTCTTTTAGAGCCTCTAAAACCCGTTTATAATCACGGGGCATTACCTTCACAAACTTACCGATATTTTCCTGCCAATTAGCGAGGACTTTTTCCGCTTTTTTACTATTAGTAAGCTGTTGATGATTAGTAATTAACTGTTTCAACTCCGCAATCTCCGAAGCATCATCGAGGGTTTCTAAACCTACCATTTCCGTATTACAACGGGTAGCAAAATCTCCTTTTTCATCAAGAATATAGGCAACACCGCCACTCATACCAGCAGCAAAATTACGTCCTGTAGCCCCGATGATAACCACTTTACCACCAGTCATGTATTCGCAACCATGATCGCCAATACCTTCGACCACGGTAGTTACCCCAGAGTTACGAACACAAAAACGTTCTCCTGCAACCCCAGAAATATAGGCTTCTCCACCGGTAGCACCATAAAAGGCAACATTACCAACGATGATATTTTCCTCGGCTTTGAAGGTGGCTTTTTTGTCAGGATAAACGATGATTTTACCGCCGCTTAAGCCCTTACCTATATAGTCATTGGCATCTCCTTCCAATTCTAAAGTAACGCCCTGGGGTACAAATGCCCCAAAACTTTGCCCTGCACTACCGACAAAATGTAAATTTACGGTATCTTCGGGTAAGCCATGCCAATGATTTTTCGTAATTTCGTTACCTAAAATGGTTCCTACCACACGGTTAGTATTTTTAATAGGTAGAGTCGCCTTAACTTTTTCTCCTTTTTCAATGGCTGGTTTGCATATATCCAATAAAGTAGTCATATCAAGGGATTTATCCAAATCATGATCCTGCTTGATAGTACAGTAACGAGACATACTAGGATCTGTTTTCGGCTGATAGAGAATAGGAGATATATCGATACCCTTTGCCTTCCAATGGTCAACGGCTTTTCTCGGCTCTAAAACATCCGTACGTCCTACCATTTCATCAATAGTACGGAAACCCAATTCTGCCATAATTTCCCGCATTTCTTGGGCAATAAACTTCATGAAATTCACGGTATGGGCTGGATCTCCTGTAAATTTAGCACGGAGTTCGGGGTTTTGGGTAGCAACTCCCACAGGGCAGGTGTTGAGATGACATACACGCATCATAATGCAACCAAGACTGACTAGGGGGGCGGTGGAAAAACCATATTCCTCTGCACCGAGGAGGGCGGCAACGATAACATCCCTTCCTGTCTTCATCTGTCCGTCAGTTTCTACCACAATACGGCTACGGAGATTATTTAATAGCAAGGTTTGATGGGTTTCCGCCAAACCTAACTCCCAAGGTAATCCAGCGTGTTTGATAGAAGTTTTGGGAGATGCCCCTGTACCACCATCATAACCAGAAACGAGAACCACATCGGCTTTGGCTTTGGCAACCCCAGAGGCGATGGTACCGACTCCCACTTCTGAAACTAATTTAACGTTAATACGAGCGTTGCGATTGGCATTTTTCAAGTCATGGATTAACTCAGCTAAATCCTCGATAGAGTAGATGTCATGGTGAGGAGGAGGGGAAATTAAACCTACCCCCGGGGTAGAATAGCGCACCTTAGCAATCCAAGGATAAACCTTCTTACCAGGTAACTGTCCCCCTTCTCCTGGTTTTGCACCCTGGGCCATTTTGATTTGAATTTCTTTGGCTTGGGAAAGGTAAAGGCTATTTACCCCAAAGCGTCCACTGGCTACCTGTTTAATGGCACTATTTTTTGAGTCTCCCTGTTCATTTGTCCAAGTGTAGCGTTCGGGATCTTCTCCTCCTTCCCCTGTGTTGGATTTTCCACCAATACGGTTCATGGCGATCGCCAAGGATTCGTGGGTTTCTTTAGAAATAGAACCATAACTCATCGCCCCTGTTTTAAACCGTCTCATGATATTCTCGATAGGCTCAACTTCTTCGATGGGGATGGATTCTTGTGGTTTAAACTCCAATAAATCCCGTAAACGGAAGTAGTGTTTGCCATGATCGTTAATCATTTGGGAATAGGCTTTAAATATTTGATAATCTCCTTCCCTGACGGCTTGTTGCAAAGTATGAATGGTTTGGGGATTGAAAAGATGGGCTTCCCCGTCTTTACGCCATTGATATTCTCCTCCCACATCAAGGGTATGTCCATTTACCTGTCTTTGAGGGAAACCGTGGTTATGGCGCATGGCGGTTTCCTCGGCGATTACGTCTAAACCTACCCCTTGTAAACGGGAGGCGGTACGAGAAAAATATTTATCAATGACGGTATCATTTAAACCCACAGATTCAAAAATTTGCGCCCCTCGGTAACTTTGGATAGTGGAAATACCAATTTTAGAAGCAATTTTGATAACTCCCTTGGTGACACATTTGATGTAGTTATATACGGCGGTGTCATAATCAACTCCTGTGATGAGCTTTTCTTCGATCATCTGGTTGATAGTTTCATAGGCGAGATAAGGGTTAATGGCACCGCAACCATAGCCGAGGAGGAGGGCAAAGTGATGGACTTCCTTCGGTTCACCAGATTCGAGAATTAACCCTACTAGGGTACGAGTACCGTTGCGAATCAGATGATGGTGTAATCCTGACACCGCCAAGAGGGCAGGGATAGGGGCATTATTTTTATCTACCCCTCTATCACTCAAAATAATATGGGTGCATCCCTCTTTGATGGCTTGATCTGCTTGATTAAAAATCGCTTCTAGGGCTTTTTCCATACCTTTTTCGCCATCTTTGGGGTCAAACAGGATTGAGAGGGTATGGGCTTTAAATTGGTGAGAAGGATCCCCCCCATCCCCCCTTGATAAGGGGGGGGTAAGATTCTTGAGTTTAGCCAATTCCTCGTTAGTGATAACAGGAGTTTTTAGGGCGATGAGGTGAGCGCTTTCGGGTTCAGGATTGAGCAAGTTTCCTTCCCTGCCGATGGTGGTTTCGGCGGAGGTGATAATGGCTTCTCTGATGGAATCGATGGGGGGGTTGGTAACTTGAGCAAAAAGTTGTTTAAAGTAGTCGTATAAAAGTTTGGGCTTGTCACTCAACACCGCTAAGGGGGTATCAATACCCATGGCCCCGATCGCCTCTACGCCGTTGGTTGCCATGGGGGCAATGAGCATCCGCAAGTCTTCAAAGGTATAGCCGAAGGTTTGTTGGAGGGGTATGAGATTCCCATTACTCCCCTCGCCCTTGGGGAGAGGGGTTGGGGGTGAGGGTAAATCCTCGAGGGTATATAGATTTTTGTCGAGCCATTGTTGATAGGGTTTTTCAGTGACGATCGCCCTTTTTACTTCTTCATCCGCTACGATGCGCCCTGCTTCCATATCCACCAAAAACATCTGCCCGGGTTGTAATCTTCCTTTGGATTCTACCCTTTCTGGCTCGATGGGTAATACTCCCGCTTCCGATGCCATGATCACTAAGCCATCTTTGGTGACGATATATCTCGAGGGACGTAAGCCGTTGCGATCGAGAATTGCGCCGATTTGTTTACCGTCAGTAAAAGCGATGGAGGCAGGGCCATCCCAAGGCTCCATTAAACAGGAGTGGTATTGATAAAATGCTTTTTTCTCAGCACTCATGGACTCATGCCCCGTCCAAGGTTCAGGTATCATCATCATGACGGCATGGGGAAGGCTACGACCACTTAACACCAACATTTCGAGCGCGTTATCAAAAATCAGGGAGTCACTACCATCGATGTTGATAATGGGTTGGATTTTTTCCATATCTTCCCCAAATAATTCGGATTCAAAGAGGGCTTGTCGGGCGCGCATCCAGTTGGTATTACCTTTGAGGGTGTTAATTTCCCCGTTATGGGTGATGTAGCGGTAAGGGTGCGCCCTTTCCCAACTGGGGAAGGTGTTGGTGCTAAATCTGGAATGGACGAGGGCGAGGGCGGTTTCTAGGGCTGGATTGTTCAAGTCGAGGTAATATTTGCCTACTTGCACAGGCTTGAGCATTCCTTTATAGACGATGGTACGGCTGGAGATAGTGGCAGGATACCAATGTTCATCTATTTCAGGAGCTTTGATAGCATTGTGCGATCGCTTCCTAATCACAAATAATTTGCGCTCGAAGTCAATATTATCTTCAATTTGGGGGTTTTTGGCGATAAATACTTGTTGTACAAAAGGCTCATTGACTAAGGCACTTTTACCTAAATCAGAGTTATCGGTGGGTACATCCCGCCAACCTAAGACTTTTTGTCCTTCTTCTGCCACTACTTGTTCAAATATGCCTCTGGCTTTTAATCTTTTTTCTTCGTCGGGAGAAGTAAACATCATCCCTACGGCATATTCTCCTGTGGGGGGTAGGGTAATACCTAATTTTTCGGCTTCGTGACGCATGAAGCCATCGGGTAATTGCATTAATATCCCTGCACCATCTCCTGTATTGGGTTCGGCACCACAGCCCCCCCGATGGTCTAAGTTGATTAAAATGGTTAATGCTTGTTGTATTGTGTCGTGAGATTTTTTCCCGTATTTATGCACTACAAAGCCTACACCACAGGCATCATGTTCATTTTGTGGATCGTATAATCCCTGTTTTTTTGGTATATTATTTACGGTCATAATTGCTTCCTAAATTGTCGGTGTTGATTCGTGCAAATATAAAGAAAATATTAAGTCTAACTTTCTTTTTCTCTCTATTTTTAGTTCTTTATATTATAAGAATATTTATTAGTGATCTATCTTTTTTGTCAGATTTTTAACATAATATTAAGTTTGTTAAAGATCTAGTAATAATGACATGGCTCTTTCTTCTGAATTTTGTTGAGATAAATTTTGCATATTATCATAGACATAACAAGTAAACTATTTAGTCCATGGTCTTAGGAATATGATGACAGGTTTTGATTTACTTTTAGAAAAACAAAACACTTTAGTACAACATTTTTTCAGCTTAGATCAAACCTAATCGTCATCATCGAAAATAACAAAGAAGTTTATAATATAATAAAAATAATCATAAAAAAATAAATTATATGCACCATCGCTAACGTTTACTTTTTTAAATTTCAGTTTATAAAATTAAGTAATCAGAAATAGTTTTCTATGTCATCACCCGTACTATTATGGCTTATCGTAGGCTCACTATTTTGTTTGATGGAGCTTATATTTCCCACCGCATTTGTAGAATTTATGATGGGTTTAAGTGCTTTTATTGTAGCAGGTATTTCCCTTATATTTCCTTACAATAATGCTCTAATTGTCATTTGGATGATTCTCTCTTTCACTTTAATCTTTTTGGCTAAAAAATATTTTTCTCCTAAAAAAAATGAACTTTTATTATTAGAAGACGATGAAGGGGTGACCATAACGGCGATCGCCCCGGGGCAAATGGGAAGAGTCATGTATGAAGGAAATTCATGGCAGGCGGTATGTGCCGACGAAACCATCGAACTAAATCCCGATGAAAAAGTATATATAGTCAGTCGTCATGGCAACACCCTATCCGTACTACCCAGAAAACTTTAACCCTAATAAAAATACAAAAAAATACAGAAGTCTTAACTTCTTTTTAACAAAAAAATACCTTACTAACTAATACTATTTAGTAATAAAGATTTATCTTTAAAATAAAAATAACTATCAAAAATAAAGACCCATGGAACAACTATTTTTTATCGTCGCCTTAGCAGGTTCAGCCATTTTCGGTAGTGTCAAAATTGTGAACGAAAAAAACGAATATTTAGTCGAACGCTTAGGAAGCTATAACAAAAAATTGTCCCCCGGACTCAACTTCGTCGTCCCCTTCCTAGATAAAGTAGTCTATAAAGATACCATCAGAGACAAAATATTAGACGTACCGCCCCAATCCTGCATCACCAAAGATAACGTTTCTATCAGTGTTGATGCTGTGGTGTATTGGCGTATCGTGGATATGGAAAAAGCCTATTACAAAATCGAAAATCTCCAGTCCGCCATGCAAAACCTAGTTTTAACCCAAATTCGCTCAGAAATAGGTAAATTAGAACTAGATGAAACTTTCGTTGCCAGAACCGAAATTAACAACATTCTCCTAAGGGAATTAGACATCGCCACGGATCCTTGGGGTGTTAAAGTATTGAGGGTAGAACTAAAAGACATTACCCCTTCTATTGCCGTACAACAGTCCATGGAACAACAGATGACGGCAGAGAGGAAAAAAAGAGCTTCCATTCTCACCTCCGAAGGAGAAAGAGACTCCGCCATCAACTCCGCCCAAGGTAGGGCAGAAGCTAAACTGCTGGAAGCCGAAGCCATGAAAAAAGCAGCTATTTTGGAAGCAGAAGCCGAAAAACAACAGCAAATCCTCCAAGCCCAAGCCACCGCCGAGGCTTTGCAAATTGTGGTCAATCAGTTACGGGGAGACACTCTAGCCCAAAAAGCACTCCAGTTTTTACTCACCCAACAATATTTAGAAACGGGTAAGGTTATTGGTAGTAGTGAAAGTAGTAAGGTAATGTTTATGGATCCTAGTAGTATTGTATCTACCCTTGAGGGGATGAATTCTTTGATAGATGGTAACACCCGCCTTTAAATTAATGGGTAAATCAGTGTTAGGTTTTAGGTTGCCGGTTTAAAATACGACCAGCCTTTGTCAAACTATCAAGGAAGTGAATACGAGAAATTAAGTTAAATAAATTTTTTGTAATTTCTTAACAAGGGGCTTAAGCCTCTTGCCTCCCTTGATACCAAATACCTAACACCCTTGCCAAAAATTTTTATAAAAAGTTGATAGTGTGTAATGTCGGTGATAAAATTTAGCCAATATTGCAATTACCCTATCAATTAAAATGACAGACTGGACTTTATTATTACAACAACTTCTCGCCCAAGAATCCTTGAGTCAAAGTCAAGCATCAACCCTGATGGAAGGATGGTTAAAAGAAGAAATTAGTCCAGCACTCTCAGGAGCTATTTTGGCGGCACTACAAGCCAAGGGAGTTTCAGGGGCTGAATTGGCAGGGATGGCTCAGGTGTTGCAATCTCAATCATTACAATCAGATTTGATTAGTCATTCTGTGCCCGTCATCGATACCTGTGGCACGGGGGGTGATGGCTCTTCTACTTTTAATATTTCTACAGCAGTGGCTTTTGTGGCGGCAGCCGCAGGGGTGAAGGTGGCAAAACATGGTAATCGCTCGGCATCTAGTAAGGTAGGCTCAGCGGATGTTTTGGAGCATCTAGGAGTCAAGTTAAATGGAGATATTGAAGAGTATAAACAAGCCTTAGACGAAGTAGGAGTAACTTTTTTGTTTGCCCCAGGTTGGCATCCTGCCATGAAGGCTGTGGGCCCTATTCGTCGGGAATTAAAAATCAGAACAATTTTCAATTTACTAGGCCCTCTAGTTAATCCTTTACGTCCTACAGGGCAAATTATTGGGGTATATGCTCTCGAATTTATTGACCCCATGGCACAGGCTCTTCATAGTTTGGGGGTGAAACGGGCGATCGCCCTTCACGGCAGAGAAAAGCTAGACGAAGCAGGGCTAGGAGACATTACAGACATGACAGTTATTGATAATGCCACAGTAAATAAAACCACCATCAATCCCCAAGAATTAGGTTTAACCCCTGCCACCCTCGCCGATTTAAAAGGAGGAGATGTCCTCGAAAACGCCCACATTTTAACTCAAGTATTACAAGGAAAAGGCACCCAAGCCCAAACCGATGCTGTAGTTTTAAACGCTTCCCTAGCCCTACAAGTAGGAGAAATTACCCCTCTAGGGGATTACACCACAGCCATTGAAAAAGCCAGAAATATTATTAAAAGTGGCAGTGCTTGGGACAAATTACAAGAATTAGTAAACTTTTTTGCCCAAAAGTAAAATTGTCCACACATATCATACCAAAAGATAAATACCATAGGTTAAGTTATAATTTTTGTGAGCATAGGTAAAGCTATTAGTACCTAAAAATTGAAATATTTATGTAACCTTTATTTTTACTAAAAAAAATAGTATTTATTCTTAACACCAAAGTAAAATAAGCCTAAAATAAAAATGAATGAATCAGATCTCAACCTTGCCAAATATCTAATCGAGTCATCAGGAATCAAAAAGAATCAAAATAATAACTCCCCCCCAAAAACTCAAAAACCCAAGGCTCAAACTCCCCCCGTTGAAACTAATATGAATTCACGTCAAATAGTACCTAGTAATGTGGCTCAAATAAAAGTGATTGGTGTCGGTGGTGGTGGTTGTAATGCCGTTAACCGCATGATTCAAAGCAACGTCTCAGGGGTGGAATTTTGGCAAATTAATACCGATGCCCAAGCCCTTACCGAATCCATGGCTACCTATTGCCTCCAAATCGGACAAAAACTCACCAGAGGATTAGGTGCTGGGGGTAATCCTTCCATCGGACAAAAAGCCGCCGAAGAGTCTCGGGAAGAAATCGCCAAAGCCCTTGAAAATACTGATCTTGTGTTCATCACCGCAGGTATGGGCGGAGGCACAGGCACAGGGGCAGCCCCCATCGTTGCGGAAGTGGCAAAAGAAATGGGTTGTTTAACGGTTGGCGTAGTTACTCGCCCTTTCACCTTTGAGGGAAGAAGACGCACCACCCAAGCCGATGATGGCATCGCTGCGCTGCAAAGTCGGGTAGATACCCTCATTGTTATTCCTAACAACAAACTCTTATCGGTTATTCCCTCCGAGACTCCTTTACAAGAATCTTTCCGCATTGCCGATGATATTCTCCGTCAAGGGGTGCAAGGCATCTCCGACATCATCACCATTCCTGGTTTAGTTAACGTTGACTTTGCCGACGTGAGGGCGGTTATGGCGGATGCAGGTTCGGCTTTAATGGGCATTGGTATTGGCTCTGGAAAATCTCGGGCAAAGGAAAGTGCCGTGGCTGCTATTTCTTCTCCTCTCATCGAGTCTTCTATTCAGGGGGCAAAAGGAGTCGTGTTAAATATCACTGGGGGTAATGATTTAACCCTCCATGAAGTTAATACGGTGGCTGAAACCATCTACGATATTGTTGATCCCAATGCTAATATTATTTTTGGGGCAGTAATAGATGAGAGTATGCAAGGGGAAATTCGCATTACGGTAATTGCCACAGGATTTTCCGCAGAAAATGTCTCTGATGATTCTTTACAGAATATTATTTCTCCTTCTACCCCTCCTAGTATTCCCCTAGCTTCTTCTAATAAAGATGAGGATGAGGAAGAAAAGCCCGTGGATTCGGAGTCGGAAACGAATCCCCTAGCAGGGTTGGATATTCCTGAGTTTCTGCAACGTCGTCGATTTCCTCGCCGTTAGCAGAAAGTTAAGAATTGACAATAGGCAATGGACAATGAGATACTTCTTTACTTGTCTGTTGTCTTTTTGTGTGACCATTTTATTAATCAATCTCTTTTATTCTTTGTCATTAAAGGATTTGATTAATTCTGTAAAATATTTCCGATTAAATGTTGTGCAGAATTGTGGTGTTTGAAAAACAATGAGTATTTATTTTATTAAGTTGAGATAATTTTTTCTATGAATATAAACGAATATGTTGAGTTAACAAAACAAACGGCTATTTATCCCCCTGATACTTTTTTGGAGTATCTAACTCTTGGACTCGCTTCGGAGGCTGGGGAAGTTAGTGGGGTGGTAAAAAAGTATATTAGAAAGGATTTTCCTCTCGAAAAAGCCCAAGAAAAATTAACTAAAGAGTTGGGTGATGTGTTTTGGTATTGGGCAAGATTGTGTGATGAATTGGGGTTAAACCCTGAAGAAGTGATGGAAGCTAACATTTCTAAACTGCTTAAAAGAAAAGAAAATCAAACGTTACAAGGAGATGGAGATGACCGATAATTTACATTTATTAGATCCTCGTTTTAAGGTTACAGTATTGGGCAAAACCGATCGCCCTAATTTGCTTTGTTATTTGGCAATGCACCAAGATTATAGTGAGAGTTTTGTGGCAGAGGAATATGAAAAGTTAGCTAGTTATTCTGAGGCGGAATTAGGACGTAGAATTGTCCGTAATTGTGTAAATAAAATGCACTGGGGCATCATTGAGCATCCTAGTATTACTTTTAATGTGATCAATTTTCCCCATTCTGTAATGGTACAGGCGCGTACCCATCGGGTGGGGGTAAGTTTTGATTGTCAATCTCAACGTTATACCAGCCAACGAATTTTACATTTAGCCCAGAAAATTGAGGAGTTAGAAGCGCAATCGGCTGATTTTGATGTCATTGCCCATGAGATAGAATCTTTATTTTATTTTCGTGCCATTGGTCATTATTTTGACCGAGAGGGGAATAAATATTTTTATTCTCAGGATACTCGTAATAAGGATATTGCTTTTACTCAAAGTGCGATCGCCTATTATGCCGAAAAAATCAATAATGATGGTTACGCCCCAGAACATGCAAGGGATATATTAACCCAAAATATCCGTCAGCACTTTGTAGTATCCTTTAATGCTCGTAGCTTATTACATTTTTGTGACCTACGATTACCCAAAGATGCCCAGTCAGAAATCCGAGACTTAGCAACCCTATTACTATATCACTTTGAACAATGGATGCCTGAAGTGGCAGAAATATATAAGAAAAAGAGGCTAGGTAAAAACTTACTAGCCCCTTAATCTTTATTTTATGGCGGGAGGCGGATTTGAACCACCGACCTTCGGGTTATGAGCCCGACGAGCTACCTGACTGCTCTATCCCGCGTCATCACTCTTACGAGTATAACAAACTTTCTGAGATTATGCAAGGGGGAATTAGTTCTAAAACAAAATGTGGGTGTAAGGGCGATCGGTAAAAATATAAGAAATAAAGGGATACAGTACTACTTATCCAACACCATGTCATAAAACTTATTGATATACACTAATACTTATTTTTTGTCTTTATACTGAAAACTATTACACTCTTAATTAATAAAAATAAATGTTAATAAAACTATACTTTTTCCTAGTTATTTTTCTATTGCTAGGCATATCTATGTTGTATTTATTGCCGCGGTTAGGGGTAATAGGAAAAGAAATTTCTGATAAACTTTGCTACGCCCCTGGTATAGATTTAGCACTATCATATTTTATGCTAATTCCTATCCTCATCGGTTCACTTACAGCCCGTTGGCAAGGGGTAGGGATTTCCTTATTAGCCGAATTTACCAGTCTTTGGATTTGGATTTTCGCTCACGAATCGTTACACACAAGACCTAAAAGTAATATTCACAGCACATTAAGCACCATGGTAGGAAAATGGCGTAACCATTTAGCAGTGTGGATTACAGCCCTAGCAATTCCCCTATTTTGGCTTGTTCGTCTTGCTGAAATTGTTGTGTATCCGCCTTTGACATGGTTAGTAAAGTTACCCAAATATGAAACAAAAGAATGGGTTAATGTTTCTCGCCAAAAATTTGAAGGATTAATCGGCTACGATTTGATTTGGTGTTTGTATTGTGATTGGATGACGGGGGTATGGTCATTAGGTAGTGAAATGTTGCGTAATGTCGAATCCTTTTGGTGTCCCATTCGCTTCTATTCCGATAAAAAATGCGAAAATTGTAAATTAGATTTTCCAGATATTGATAATGGTTGGGTATTACCCGAAGGAAATATTGAAGATGTAACTCAACTTTTACAAGAAAAATACACTGTTGAGCAGGAAAAAAGATCATGGTTTGGTCATTCTTCCCGTAAAGAAAAATAATTAATTAACTTGAGTTCGGGATAACATTTTCTAGTTAAGGCAGGGAATAGGCAATGGGCAATGGGCAATAGTGAGGTGAACATTTTCCACCATTTTTGGCTGTTATTTAACAATTTGAAAACCGCTGTAAAGTTTTCACCGTCAAGCCTGACACTAAACCACACTAATAATAATTATCCCAAATTGAGGTTAATTAATACTCCCCGTTGTAGATAAGCGGAGATTTTTCGTTCAACAACTACTGTTGCGATGGAGAAATCCGACAAGGATAATTTTTGAAAGACAAGTTTTTTAAGGTAAAGACTTCGCCGCTGCATTTACCAACTCAGAAGCCACCTTAGCAGAATAGGGCTTCATAAACCACCAAACCACAGGGGAAAGCCACCCCTTTAGGGTGATGGAATAGGCAATATAACTGCCCCGTAGAGTTGATTCCATTTGATAAGTAATTCTTTGTTCGATACCAGGTATAGCTAATAAACGAATACTCAAAAATTCCTTGGGGCGTACATTCTCCACAAAAACCCTGATAGGAATGGGAGTAAGACGGGTAACTACCCCAAAAATCAACCCTGGTTTTGGTATCAACCCTTTGGGTAATCTCGTTTTGACAAATAGGGGATGCCAAGACATATCTGCTAAATTAATCAAACGATGCCAAACTACGTCCACGGGGATAGTTGTGGTGACTCTGTAAGTTTTGTAGAGAGAGCATTGACATAATAGTTTTTCGCCATCTCCGAGAAGTAGTTTAAAGGAAAAGTTAAAAGTCATGGTGGTAAGCAATTGATAATTGATGATTGACCGATAATTTATTCACTTTCGGGAATAGACTATTGAGGGTTAGCGTTGATCAATTATCGCTGAGGGCGTTGTTTTATTGCATAATATTAAGAACTGCAAAATTTTCGAGTTCAGAGACCCCTTACGGTTTAGATTGATAGATTGTAAGTTATTTTTAGCAATTTTAAAAAAAAATTTTATGAATACGGCGACTAAAGAAAATACTAACCCCATTAATTCTACTTCTTTTCCTCCTGAAGATGCAAAAACTAGGGTAAGTCAGTTTATGCAGTCTATTCAAGATGAGATTTGCCAAGGTTTAGAGGCCCTTGATGGTAAGGGAAAGTTTAAGGAAGAGAGTTGGCAAAGAGAGGAAGGGGGCGGAGGTAGATCTCGTGTGATGACTGATGGAGATGTTTTTGAGCAGGGGGGGGTGAATTTTTCTGAGGTATGGGGTGATAATCTTCCCCCTAGTATTCTTAAGCAACGTCCTGAAGCTGAGGGACATCGTTTTTATGCCACGGGTACTTCTATGGTATTGCACCCCAAAAATCCTTATATTCCTACAGTACATTTAAATTATCGCTATTTTGAGGCAGGGCCTGTATGGTGGTTTGGTGGCGGTGCTGATTTAACCCCTTATTATCCTTTTGCTGAGGATGCGAAGCATTTTCACACTACTTTTAAAAATACTTGTGATAAGCATCATCCCGAATATTACAATGTCTTTAAGCGTTGGTGTGATGAGTATTTTTATTTAAAACACCGTGATGAAACCCGTGGAGTGGGTGGACTTTTCTTTGATTATCAGGATGGAAATGACCCTATTTATCGTGGCCCTCACCCTGATAAGGCAGCGGCGCAATATAGTAATCAGTTACCTCCCCAAGATAAGCGTAGTTGGGAAGAAATTTTTGCTTTTGTGCAAGATTGCGGTAGCACTTTTTTACCTGCTTATGTGCCTATTGCCGAAAAACGTCGTCATATGGATTATGGCGATCGCCAAAGAAACTTCCAATTATATCGTCGTGGGCGGTATGTAGAGTTTAATTTGGTTTACGATAGGGGAACTATTTTCGGTTTACAAACCAATGGGCGTACGGAGTCGATTTTAATGTCTTTACCTCCTTTGGTGCGCTGGGAATATGGTTACACCCCTGAAGCGAATACCCCCGAAGCGGAGTTATATGATGTCTTCCTCAAGCCCCAAGATTGGGCAAACTGGAAGTAATTAATTGATAATTGCTCCCCCTAAATCCCTACCCCTTTGTCTTCGGCATCTCCCCTTGCAAGGGGAGAGAGGGAATTAAATGTTATGGTTTTAGGATATAAAATCTTTACAACAACATAATAGATACTTGTATTAGGATCAAGAAAAATCTTTTATTTTTAATAAATCAAATATATGGCTAGATCTCAGAGAAATGATAATTTTATCGATAAAACTTTTACCGTTATGGCGGATATTATCTTAAAAGTTTTACCTATTAATGCTAGGGCAAAGGAAGCCTTTGTATATTACCGTGATGGTATGTCTGCCCAAGCGGATGGGGAATATGCCGAAGCCCTCGAAAATTATGAGGAAGCATTGAGATTAGAGGATGATCCGAGCGATCGCAGCGAAATCCTTTATAATATGGGTTTAATCCATGCTAGTAATGGTAAACTAGAGGAAGCTCTAGGCTATTATGATCAATGTTTGGAACTTAATCCCCGTAAACCTTCTGCCCTTAATAACATTGCGGTGTTGTACCACTTTCAGGGAGACAAATGCAAACAAGAAGGAAGGGAAGATGAAGCGGAAGATTTCTTCGATAAAGCGGCTGAGTATTGGAAACAAGCCATTAGACTCTCTCCGAATAGCTATTTGGAGGCTCAAAACTGGCTTAAAACCACTGGTAGATCTGAAATGGATGTATTCTTTTAATAATTGATAATGGAGAATTGATAATGGATAATCAAAGGTTTAATTGTCCATTGTTAATTCCTGTTCCCTGTTATGATTAGGGGGGATTTTTATTGTTTTTTATTAGTTATTTTTTATGAGTATTAGTCAAGAAGAAGTAAAAAAGGTGGCTAATTTAGCCCGTTTAGATATTAGTGAACAAGAAGAGCAGGAATTTGGCACTCAGTTAAACGCCATCCTCGAATATTTTGACCAATTAAGTGAGTTAGATACCAGTGAAGTAGAACCCACTACAAGGGCGATCGATGTTAGCAATATTATGCGCTCTGATGCCCAAACTACCTACGAAGATAGGGAAAGTTTATTGGAAAATGCACCTTCTCGGGATGATGACTTTTTCCGAGTACCTAAAATTATGGGTTAACATTCTTGGGGCGTAAAATACTACGTCCCTATTTTTTTTGGTAAAGTAACCATAAAATTAGTTCCTTCACCTGCGTTACTTTCTACTTTGATATTACCATGATGACTTTCCACAATGGCACGGGCGATCGCCAAGCCTAACCCTGTATTAGAATTATTATTATCCCGATAACTACGAGCAGAATCACCCCGATAAAATCGGTCAAAAAGAAGGGGTATATTTTCTTTTTCTATGCCCATTCCATTATCTTTTATTTCAACCTTATAATAGAGTTTACTATTTTTTTTGCATACTTTTAGTATTACTTGAATAGTAGATTTTTGATTATTATTAGTTTCAAATCCATGAATAATTGCATTGCTAATTAAATTAGTAAAAAGACGACTTAACTGTCCCCAATCTCCTTCTATGGTAAACAAATCTTCAATGTCTTCTAATTCCTTTAAGTTAGGCTCAGAAATATTATCTATTATCTCCAATGATAAATTAATAGATTTTTCCTTAGCAATAATTACTTGTTCTTCCACCACTTCAAGCAACAAAGAATCAAGGGGAATAGATTGAAAAGTGGGATTGATAATACCGCTATCACTACGGGCTAAAAACAATAAATCATTAACTAAATTAGATAATCTTTCCGTTAAACGCTCAACAATTTCCAACTGTTTTTTATTTTGCTCTGGCTCCATATCTGGATAGGCTAAAATACTTTGGATATTGGTTTTAATGGTGGCAATGGGATTTCTCAACTCATGGGAAGCATCGGCGGTGAATTGTTTCAAACTTTGGTAGGATTCTTTGACGGGTTGAATGGCAATACCTGAGAGAAACCAACCGATCGCCCCTACAGAAGTAATCATTAATGTTACGCCGATAATTAAATCCGTAATTAGTTGACGAATGGGTTTGATGACATCAAAAAGGGGATGACTCACCCGCAGATAACCTAAAACATAGCGCCCTACTTCTATTCTTTTGGTAATTTGTCGTAATAGGTAATCGGAAGACATACGGATAGTTTTCCCCCCAGAGTGGAAGGAAAGGGGTATGGGTAAGGGCTCTTCTAAAGTCTGCCATAATAACTCCCCATTAGGACTAAACCATTCTAAATCAATGTGATCATCTTCTACTTTATTAGTAGTATCAGGATGTTGACGGAAACTAGCATTGATATTTAATTTATACTTTCCTTCCCCTAAGCTGACATCATCTATCACGAGGGAAGGTTCAACAATTTCAACCACGTGTTTGAGGGTATCATCAATTCTGTCAATGAGGGTTTTATAGACATAGCCATAAATCCCGATGGCAAAGATAATTAATAATACCGCTGTAACAATGGTATAATAGAGGGCTAAACGTCTTCGGGTGGTTTGAAACAAGGGGAAGTCAATGGATAATGGATAATTGATAATGGGTAATTAAACTTTAATTTTGCTTATTTGTTCCACTCTCAATTTTTACCATAGCAGTTTTTTCAATGAACAGTTAACAATGGATAATTAACAATTAAAATGACTTACTATTCAAGATATTATCACCATTCCCTGTTCCCTATTCCCTTATTAATATTTACAGTTTTTAATTAATACAAAGGGTTGTACGATAACGGTTTGAAATTGGGTGGTGGGTTGACTATTCCATTGGCTTAGTTGTTCGGTGTTAGGTTTTTGTATTAATTGTTCACTAATTAAGTTTTCGATGGTTTTGGTGTCGTTAAGGGCGATCGCATTTGCCACTTCAATTAAATCTAAATTATCATGAACAACGATAATGACATCTCTTTGGGCATGGGGAATTAAATCTTTCCAGTCAATTTCGGCAATTTGTTCTTTTAATTGGGTTTTTAAATCTGACATTATAAAAATTTCTTGGGAATCGTCATGCTATATATTTTCTCATCGTTGTTCTTTTCGTGCAATAGAAACTAGGGAATGGGGAATAGGCAATGGGCAATGGCTTGGAAATAAGGGGATGGGGTGATGGGGGGAATAAACACAAAATTACATTATCAACTGCTAATTGTCCATTGTTCCTTGTCCTAAAAAGGATAAAATAAAGCAATCAAGAGAGAATTATTAGTTATTAAATATATATATGAGTGCAACAGCTACTAAAACGAAATATGAAGCGATTATCGGTTTAGAAACCCATTGTCAACTTAATACTAAGAGCAAAATTTTTTGTAGTTGTTCGACGGAATTTGACAGCCCCCCCAATACTAATGTTTGCCCTGTGTGTCTCGGACATCCTGGGGTTTTGCCTGTATTAAATGAAGAGGTTTTGGCTTCGGCGGTGAAGATGGGTTTAGCCCTACAAGGACAAATTGCCCGTTATAGTAAATTTGATCGTAAACAATATTTTTATCCCGATTTACCAAAAAACTACCAAATTTCTCAGTTTGACCTTCCCATCGTCGAACATGGTAAGTTAGAAATTGAATTAGTCGATCCTAAAACCAAAGAAGCTACCCGCAAAACTATCGGTATCACTCGCCTACACATGGAAGAAGATGCAGGTAAATTGGTACACGCTGGGAGCGATCGCCTCTCAGGCTCGACCCATTCTCTGGTAGACTTTAATCGTACGGGTGTTCCCCTGCTCGAAATTGTATCCGAACCTGATTTACGCAGTGGGCAAGAAGCCTCGGAATATGTACAAGAATTGCGTCGTATCGTTCGTTATTTGGGCATTGGTGACGGTAATATGCAAGAAGGCTCCTTACGTTGTGACGTTAACATTTCCGTGCGGCCAGAGGGGCAAAAAGAATTTGGTGTGAAGGTAGAAATCAAAAATATGAACTCCTTTAGTGCCATTCAAAAAGCCATTGAATACGAAATTGAAAGACAAATCGAAGCCGTAGAAAATGGTGAACCTATCCTCCAAGAAACCAGACTATGGGAAGAAGGAAGTCAGCGTACCATCAGCATGAGGATAAAAGAAGGCTCTAGCGATTACCGTTATTTCCCTGAGCCAGATTTACCCCCCCTCGAAATTACGGATGCTCAATTGGAGGAGTTACAGAAAAAATTACCCGAACTTCCTGCCCAAAAACGCAGTCGTTATGAAAGCGAATATGGTCTATCTGCCTATGATGCGAGGGTATTGTGTGATGATAGGGATGTAGCCCTTTACTTTGAAGCGGTAGTATCTAGGGGCGCTAGTGCCAAGGGGGCAGCCAATTGGATAACCCAAGACATTGCAGCCTATCTCAACAGCAATTTGGATTTGGATATTACTAAAATTGCCCTCAAACCTGAAATGTTGGCGGAGTTAGTTACTCTCATTGAAAATGGTACTATTAGCGGTAAAATTGCCAAGGAAATCTTACCCGAATTGTTGGAAAAAGGTGGTTCTCCTAAACAGATTGTTGAGAGTAAAGGATTAGTTAGTATTTCAGATCCCGATGAGTTGGCTAAAATTATTGATGAGGTATTGGCGGAAAATCCTGATAAGTTAGAACAGTTTAGGGCTGGAAAAAATAAGTTACAGGGCTTTTTTGTTGGTCAACTGATGAAGAAAACAGGCGGACGGGCAGAGCCTAAATTGGCTAACCAAATTCTTAATAAGAAGTTGAATTGTTAAAAATTTGATTCCCTGTCTTAAAAAGCAGGGTTTTTTTAATTATCGAGGTGGAATTGAATTTTATTAGTTCAATTCATTGAACGTTTACTATTAGCTTTGTCAATTTATTGCAAAGCGATTTATGGCGTAAAACCATTATCCCACAATGAAATGAATTTCATTGCTAATAGCGAACGTTAAATAAATTTAACTCAATTTTGTTATTTTTAATAATAGTTGATTAATTAACCTGAGTTCGGGATAGAATTTATAGTCTTGTAAAGTGGTGAACAATGGACAATTAAGAATTAATTATTATCTTTTGCCTCTTGGCTTTTGTCTTCCCTCGACTGACAACTTTTATCCCAAACAAAGGTTAACTATTTGCTTACTACTCCCGTTAAAGGTGAACTGGCACTGGCATGGTTTTTAATGGGGATTCTTCCTGCTTTATAGGCAAGTCTTCCAGCTTGGGTTGCGAGTCCCATGGATTGAGCCATGATAACAGGATTTTGGGCAAGGGCGATCGCACTGTTAACCAATAAAGCATCAGCTCCCAATTCCATACCATAGGCGGCTTCTGAGGGGCTACCGATACCCGCATCAATGACTACAGGTACTTTGGATTGCTCAATGATAATCTTAATATTAGCAACATTTTGGATACCCTGACCCGAACCAATGGGAGAACCGAGGGGCATCACCGTAGCACAGCCTACCTCCTCCAAACGTTTACAGAGTAGAGGATCTGCGTTTACATAGGGTAACACCGCAAACCCTTCTTTTACCAATTGCTCGGCGGCTTGTAAAGTACCGATGGGATCAGGTAGTAAATATTTACTATCAGGGATAACTTCTAACTTCACAAAATTATTATCCTCTTGCCCTAATAATTTCGCCATTTCCCTACCTAGACGGGCAACCCGAATTGCTTCCTCAGCGTTGGTACAACCAGCGGTATTGGGCAACATCCAAATTTTTGACCAGTCGAGGGCTTCGGCTAATCCTTCATGGCCGGGGGCATTATTTTGTACCCTCCTAACGGCAACAGTTACGATTTCGCAACCACTGGCCATAACACTTTGTTGCATGGATTCAATACTGGGATATTTCCCTGTGCCTGTCATCAAACGAGAGTTAAACTTGCGCCCTGCAATGACTAAACTATCATCACTGACATCATGGCTATAGGCATGGTAACCATTATTTTGTTGGGGGGTAGGATAATTCATAATTTGATTTTTATTACTGTTTTTCACAAGGGGGGGTAAGGGTGGATTTTCGGGGGAATTAAAGCGAAGATAACTGAAGGATGGTAAAAAGGAATCGGTTTTGCCTTCCACTAGGTTACTAATGATTTTGGCGGTGATGGGGGCGAGTAAAATACCGTTGCGATGATGCCCCGTGGCAAGAATGAGATTTTCGGCATCCCCAAAACCGAGGATGGGCATTTCGTCAGGGGTGCCGGGGCGATAGCCGTACCAGATTTCTTTTAATTTCCATTGGGCAAGGGAAGGATAAAGTCTGATGGCGTTATTAAGTAAGGTATTTACTCCTTGGGCAGTGGTGCCTTTTACCCAGCCGATGTCTTCTACGGTGGCACCCACAATTAAGCGTCCATCTTTTTTGGGTACTAGGTAGGTGTTTTCACCAAAAATTACCCTTTCTAGGGGTTTATCAGAGGGCATTTTTAAACTGAGCATTTGCCCTTTTATGGGGCGCACGGGTAGGGATTGCAGTTTTCCCGACCATGAGCCTCCTGCTAAGATATAGTTATTCGCGGCAAATGTGCCTGATGGGGTGATGACATCTTTTATTTTACCTTGACTACGGGTAAAGGCGATCGCACTTACCCCCTCTAATATCTCCACACCAAGGGATTGAGCGATATTTGATAATACATTGCCGAGACGACGGGGATCCACTTGTCCTTCTTCAGGATACCACCAACCACCCACCACATCTTCTCCTAAGTCGGGTTGATAGTGGGCTAAATTTTTCTTGTCTAACCATACTCCCCCTTTGCTGTTCGTTTCTTTGGGGGTTTCATATACAGGGGCGATGATACCACAGGGATTATAATCTACATCTTCGGCTCCAAGGTGTGATAATTTCTCAATCCACTGGGGATAAAGGGCAAGAGATTGTAGGGATAAGTCCAACATTACCCCCGTTAATTTTTCTGCCCTAGGGGCTAACATTCCCGCTGCGGCGTGGGTAGCTGCCTGTTTAAAGTTACGACTGAGGATGGTAACTTGTTTATTTCTTAATCTTAGCTCAATGGCGATCGCCAAGCCAATGATACCGCCACCGATAATAATATTTTCCCTTATGTTCATCGCTCAAATACTTTACTCCTAACTAATATGATAATTGATAATTGATAATTGGGCGTTGGTCACGCGCTCGGCTTATATCTCCTAGCTTCAGACATGGCTTTTTACGCCTATTTTTTTGTAAGAGATTTATTATTAAAGGTGTCAATGGTCAACTGAAAAATATTCCACAAATAGAATAGTCTAGTCATGGCTCATTAGCCAATTTTTTTCGATTGATTGCATAGTGACATAAACCCACCTACTCTTTATTAAGCATGGCTTTTACTCCAATCTGCTTCACTCGAATTCAGGTTAATTACCCCAACATTCACATACTATCCCATTCTGCTTGGGCATCATCGAGGGCTTCTGGTACTGTTTTTTCCCCTAACATGGCTGATTGTAAATTCTCATAGATAATTCTTTTGAGTTGATTGATATTAGGAGAAGGGGGAATTAAAACCTCCGCTGATTCTAATTGCATGGCGCTTATTTTTCGGGCTTCTAAAAGGATATTTTGCTCCGATTCTTGCTCTAAATTTTCTATGTAAGAGGCGATCGCACTTGTATGAGAAGGTAATACATTAGCCTCCTGAGCAAAATTAAGTTGATTCTCACTGTTAGTAACATACAAAGCATAGTTAATGGCTTTCTGAGGATTACTGCTACTGCGAGGAATTACTAAATTCATCACCGACACACTACGCTTACCCGTTTCCCCCGTAATTTGAGGGGCAACCGCCGACTGCTCATAAATTGTCGGTGCATTAGTAGCAATGGTATTCAAAAATTCCGCCCCCGTGCCAAGAATTGCCGACTCCCCAGCTTGGTATAACTCCACCCCATGACGATGCCCCTGAGTAAATACTTCTGGGGGCAATAAACCCCTTTGATACATATCAACCCAATAAGAAAAAGCCCTTTCCCCCTCAGGAGTATTAAACGCCGCCTTACCTTCCCCATCCAATAAACTTACCCCCATCTGCACCAAAGAATTTAACACCTCATTAGAATCCGTCGGCACAAAAGTAACAAAAAAGGCATACTTACCCGTTTCATCCTTCACCCTTTGGGCAACTTGGGCTAACTCCTCAAAATTTGTAGGGGGATTTTCCACCCCGGCTTGCTGCAATAAATCCTTGTTATATACCGACACTGTAGTGGTTAAATACCAAGGAATGCCAAAAGTAGAAGTCGTACAATCATTTTCCGTAGGGCAAATTTCAATTTGATTTGCTTCCCAAATTTTTGATAAATATTCTCCTCTAACCTCCTCGGGAATTTCCTCCGCCAAATTTAACCAAGCATTACGGGAAGCCAACTGAGAAGCAAAATCAGGATTAAGATTAACTACATCAGGGGCATTATTAGCCGAAACCGCCGTTAAAATTCTACTTTCCATGGCATCCCAAGGCACATCTACCCAAAGAATACTTGCCTCTTCATTTGCTGCCTCAAAACTTTCATTTATCCCTTCAAAATAAGGAGTAAATTTAGGCTGAAGTTGCATTGTCCAAAATTCCACCTGCCCTTCATTCGCAATGGGCTGTTGTCCACACCCCAACACCATAGCAGTTAATGAGCCAACAATCAGCGGGTAATGAAAAAGTTTAGTTTGTTTAAAAAGTCTATTAATTATCATTTAGTTTTTTAACATAAAAATATTGCAATTTTCCGATTATGCCCTAAACCATTCGTAATTAACAATATTTTCAGGGATGTTGTCACTTTCCCCATAAGCAATTAATTGATTTTTTTCTGGTGGCTAGTGTTATCTTTATGGTTGATAAAAATTAGTTTGCTTTGCAATGACAGATAACATAGATAAGATAAAAACTATGATTGATAATGCCCTTGCTGATAGGCGACTCAGTCGTCAAGATAGTAATTTAATTAGAAATGCCATTTATAGCGATGGCATGGTGACGAGGGAAAAAATAAGGCTTTGGCGTGAGTTACAAACGAAGGTAACTAACGGGGAGATATTGCTAGAAAATTGACAATTATTCTGCCACCGTTGAAAATAGATAGTTAAATATTCCTCATTTTTTATCTTTTTTTATATGAAGTCTGAATTATTTCGCACCCCTTTATATTCTTTGTCGGTGGATGCTAAAGCCAAGTTTACTGATTTTGCTGGTTGGGAAATGGCGGTGCAGTATGAGGGGTTAAAAAAAGAGCATCAGGCGGTGAGGGGGGATGCTGGAATGTTCGATATTTCCCACATGGGTAAGTTTTATTTACGGGGGAAAAATTTACGGGCTTGTTTACAGTTTCTTGTGCCAACGGATTTGTCAACTATGACAGAAGGTAAGGCTCAATATTCGGTATTGTTGAATGAGAATGCTGGGATTATTGACGATATTATTTTTTATTATCAGGGTAGCGGTGATGATGGGTTGGAATCGGGGATATTAATTGTTAATGCTTCTACTTGTGAGAAGGATTGGGCTTGGTTAAATAAAAATTTAGCACCTAAGGGCGTTGAGTTATTGGATAAGACTCAAGATTTGGCTTTAATTGCTATTCAAGGATGTAAGGCTGAGGAGTATTTACAATCTTTTTTGGATGTGGATTTAAGTCATTTACAGGCTTTTGAGCATTTAACCACCAGTTTTGCGGGGCAAAAGGTTTTTGTGGCTCGAACGGGCTACACTGGGGAGGATGGTTTTGAGGTGATGACTACTCCTAATGTAGCACAGGATATGTGGCGATCGCACTTAGCCCAAGGATTAACCCCCTGCGGTTTGGGGGCAAGGGATACCCTAAGACTCGAGGCAGGGATGAGTTTGTATGGGCAGGAAATTGATGAAACTACTACCCCCCTTGAGGCTGGATTGGGTTGGGTAGTTAATCTTAACCGTGAAGATGATTTTATTGCCCGTGAAGTTTTAGCGAAACAAAAAAAAGAAGGCTTAACAAGAAAATTGGTGGGTTTACAAATGGAAGGCAGATATATTGCCCGTCATGGTTATGCCATTAAACATAATAATCATATCGTGGGGGAGGTTACTAGCGGTACCCTTTCTCCTACCCTCAACAGTGCGATCGCCCTTGGTTATTTACCCCTAGAATTAACTAAAATAGGGCAAACTGTGGATGTAGAAATCAGAGGTAAACTTTACCCCGCCAGAGTCGTCAAAAAACCCTTCTATCGCCGAAAATAAAATTGGCTGTTGGTGAATTAAGGTATGATTTTCAGTTTAGTTCGGGAATAGGCAATGGTAATAATAGTTTTAGTATTATATATTTGCTGTTATTCAATAATATTTCACACCTAAAATTGTGCTGGGAGAAGATTTCTAGACCTCGCCATTATCCATTATTCATTCTCAATTATCAATTCCTCAAAATGATGTTGTTATAATTATCTAAAGAAATATGAATAAATATTAAGCAATTTTAACAAAACATCCCATGGTACAAATAGAAAATAAACCAGTACAAAATAAATCCTATAGTTTAGAAGACTGGCGTAAAGGTTACGAATCTCAACCCCAAGAAAAAGAATACTGGATAAAAGACATAGAAGGGGAAATTCCCGCCGACTTGCGAGGTACACTATATCGTAATGGTCCTGGATTATTAGAAGTATATGGCACTCCCTTAAACCATCCTTTCGATGGAGATGGCATGATTTGCTCGTTTAAATTTACCGATGAGGGGTGTTATTTTCGTAATAGCTATGTAAAAACCAAAGAATATTTGGAAGAAAAAAAAGCTCAAAAAATGCTCTATCGAGGGGTATTTGGTAGCCAAAAGCCGGGAGGAATTTTAGGAAATATATTTGATATTAGAGTAAAAAATATTGCTAATACTAATGTTGTAAAATTAGGAAAAAAACTACTAGCATTGTGGGAGGCTGCACTGCCCCATAGTTTAGATCCAGAAACCTTAGAAACAAAAAAAATAGATAACTTAGATGGTATACTAAAAGACGGTGATGTATTTTCAGCGCACCCTAGAATCGATCCCCATTCACCATTTAATAATGGTAAACCTTCCTTAATTAACTTTGGTATAAAACCTGGTTTATCTAGCACTATTAACGTGTATGAATTTGACGAAGAAGGGAAAATATTACAACAATATAGCCATATTACCCCTGGATTTTGTTTTATCCATGATTTTTTAATTACTCCTAACTATATTATTTTCTTTCAAAACCCTACCAGTTATAATCCTTTACCCTTTGTATTTGGGATGAAAGGCGCGGGGGAATGTTTAGATTTTAAAGAGAATGAAACTACTAAAATTATTTTAATTCCTCGCCATGCTCCTCATAAAGATGTTATTACTTTAGAAACAAATGCAGGGTTTATTTTTCATCATGGTAATGCCTTTGAAAAAGATGATAAAACTTTAATTATTGACTCAGTATGCTATGCAAAATTAAGTCAAATTAACCCCGATAAAAGTTATAAAGAGGTGAATTTTGATGAATTGGCACCCGGGCAATTATTCCGTTTTACCCTAGATTTAAATAGCCAAAAAGTAGAAAAAGAATTACTCAATACTCGTTGTGTAGAATTTCCCTTTATCAACCCTGAAAATGTAGGGCGAGACTATCGTTATATGTTTATTGGGGCAACCCATGACTCTGATAGAAATGCACCTTTACAGGGTTTATTGAAATTTGATTTACAGACAAAAGAAGAACAATTATATTCTTTTGCCCCTAAAGGTTTTGCTGGTGAGCCTGTTTTTGTGCCAAAAAGTAATGCTGATGGTGAGGATGATGCTTGGATACTTGATTTAATTTATGATTCTGAAAATCATCGCTCTGATTTGGTAATATTTGACGGCAAAGATATTTCGCAACCTGTGGCAACTTTACACCTCAAGCAGCATATCCCCTACGGTTTGCATGGCAGCTGGGCGGGAATAGTGGAGAATTGATAATTATTTATTTGATAGATTGTGTAATGTTTTGATAAACAGTTATGATTAAAGTCCCTCAATTTTGGGGGATTTAGAGGAAAAAAAACTAACTTTAACGGTGGGCAGTGCATAGCCCTACTTTTTGAAAAATCAAACAATGCAAATAAGAAATTATAATTTTAACTGGAATCAGCGCACCTACATCATGGGTATCCTCAATGTTACCCCCGATAGTTTTAGTGATGGCGGTGAATATAACGAATTACAAAAAGCTGTAAATCAAGCCCTTGTCATGGTAAAAGATGGGGCAGATATAATTGACATTGGGGGGCAATCTACTCGCCCGGGGGCGCTGGAGGTGACTTTGGAGGAGGAGTTAAATCGAGTTATTCCCGTTATCAAAGCTATTCGTGAAAAGACAGATATTCCTATTTCCATTGATACCACAAGGGCAGAGGTGGCACAAAGGGCGATCGCCTCGGGGGCTGATATAATTAATGATATATCAGGGGCAACATTTGATCCTGATATGTTAGATACTGTGGCTCGTTTACAAGTGCCGATTATTTTGATGCACATTCGGGGTAATCCTCAAACCATGCAAACTATGACGGATTATCAAGATTTAATCGCAGAAATTGAAGAATTTTTCTTTGATAGAATTGCCCAATGTGTCCAAAAAGGCATTAGTAAATCTAATATTATCATTGATCCTGGAATTGGTTTTGCTAAAAATTACCAGCAAAATATTGACATTTTAAATAATATTAAAAGATTAAAAAATCTTGGTTTTCCAATGCTTATTGGCACTTCTCGCAAAAGTTTTATTGGTAAAATATTGAACGAAAATGATCCTGCAAAAAGGGTATGGGGTACAGGGGCGACTTGTTATCATGCTATCAGTCAAGGGGCTGATATTTTGAGGGTTCATGATGTCGCACCGATGTACGATATTGCTAGGGTTGCCGATGCTATTACTAGGTCAAAATCAGATTATTAATAAAATTTGTAACAAAAATTCTTTTTTTTCTTGACTTTATATTTATTTTGAGAGATGGTGGAGTTGTTTAATAAATAATTGGAACTCTATTCTCTATACTTAAAAATGCATAGATTCCCATTATACTATAAGCATATCACGAAAGAAGGCATAACACAAAAAAAGTTCTTAATTTTCCTCTATGATCAATCATTGAGTTTTCAAGAACCAATATACAAGAACCAATATAATAGACTTGTTGGGCTTCGTTTCCTCCACCCAACCTATGGTAAATCAATTATAAATATGCTTCGTAAGCCATCAACATTAGTTTAACCAAAGATACACCGAGTAAAGCTAAACCGCTGAGGGTGCTAATGGCGAATCCAGGGGCTCTTTTTTTAGCTTCTTTGGCATAACCCCAGGCATAAAGAATTCTACCCACAACCCACGTACCTCCTAGTATCATGCCCCACATTTCACTGACAAAGTAAGAAAAAATCCAGAGGAGGGGTAAAAAGAAGATAAGTTGTTCGAGGGTATTTTCTTGTACTCTCAAGACTCTTTCAAAGTTTTCGTCTCCGCTAGTGGCAGGGGGCATGACGTTGTATTTAAATCTGGCTCTACCTACGTTAATAATGGTGACAAAATAAACTAGAAGAGCAAATACTGTAATAATGCTGGGTCCTAATAACATGGTTTTTTTATGGTTTATATAACTAAATTAGTATAACCTCTATGGTGTACTTGTGTTGTTATTTAAGAAGAAAATAACTAACAATGTGCCATAAATGATTTTTATTTTTTTTAGTTGCTTGATAGTTTTAGTTTTTTACTAATCTTAAAATTTTGTTCCTCATAAATATCTTAGATATAAATTATTAAACTAAATAAATTGTTTTTATTTCCAGTTATTTTTTGCTTGATTTAGAACATAGTTGGAAAGGTCATTTATTTGTTGATTTGAAAGGCGATCGCCATAAGCCGACATATTATTTTTGCCATTAGTGATTATAGTTGCTATGGATTCAGGGGTATCATAACCATTTTTTTGAAGGGCTTTTAATTTTAAGTTTTTGCCCCTGCGAATGATGTTACCTCCATTAAGATGACACCCCGCACAGTTAATCTCAAAAAGTTTACTAGGTTCATTAATATTTTGATTTATTTCTGTTAAGTTTATCTGGGCGATCGCCCTTGATATATATAATAAATTAAAAGAAATAATGGTAATTAGTGTAATTAGAAAAATAGATAATTTTCGCATAATTTACAAAGGTGATAAAAACAAAATTGAGAATAAATAAATCATTAATTAATAAATCAACAATTATCTTAATCCTAAATCATTTAGCAAGTTGAAAGCAAGATAAGGGAAAAATGAAAAGAAACAAAATTTGTTATCAACCTTAGATATTTCATTGGTAATTCATAATTTATGATTCTGCCCAAAAAGGGATCAGCTATACTGAAAGGGAAGTTTCAAGGATTAATTTGATGACCATACAGCTAATTGAAAGGCAAAAACAATTAGAAAAACTGAAAAATGAAGAATTTGACTGTTTAATAATCGGAGGAGGTGCTACAGGCACAGGCTCAGCTTTGGAGGCAAATAAGAGAGGGCTAAAAGTGGCTCTAGTAGAGCGATTTGACTTTGCGTCTGGTACCAGTAGCCGCAGTACAAAATTATTACATGGTGGGGTAAGATATTTAGAACAGGCTTTTAAGCGTTTGGACGTTGAGCAGTTTAATTTGGTAAGAGATGCCCTATCAGAAAGAAAAAATGTCATTGAAATAGCCCCCCATCTAGCCAAGTCTTTACCTTTGATAATTCCTTTGTATCAATTTTGGCAGATTCCCTATTTTTTCACAGGGTTGTTAATGTATGATTTGTTATCGGGTAAACAAAGTTTGGGGCGCAGTCGCCTATTGAGTCTTAAGGATACTTTGGAATTATTTCCTTCTCTCAACACTGAAGGTATGATTGCTAGTGTGATGTATTATGATGGGCAGTTTGATGATGCTAGGCTTAATGTAGAAGTAGCCATGAAAGCCATTGAGCAAGGATGTGCGATCGCAAATTACCTCGAAGTCATTGAAATTATCAAAGAAAATGATAAATGTAGAGGGGCAGTGGTAAGAGATAGCCTAAGTGGTAAAACCTTCCCTATCAAAGCAGAGGTTGTGGTAAATGCCACAGGACCTTATAGTGACAGTATCAGACATTTAGACCAACCAGAAGTCGAAAAAATACTCAAAGTAAGCTCTGGAGTACATATTGTTGTGGATAAAGCCTATGCCCCTGGGGATGGTGCTTTATTGATTCCTAAAACCGATGATGGTAGAGTTATTTTCATTGTACCTTGGCGTCAGTTTACCCTCATTGGTACTACGGACGAAGAAGCCCAAGTAACAGATAATCCCGTGGCAACGGAAGAAGAAATTGCATACTTGATGGCATATGCCAACCGTTACCTAACCGAAAAAATTTCCCGTGAGGATGTATTGTCTGCATGGAGTGGACTACGCCCTCTAGTTTCTCCTAACCATACGGCAAATTCTACCGCTAAAATTTCCCGAGATCATACCATTCTTAAATCAAAAACTGGTTTAATTACCATTACGGGGGGAAAATGGACTACTTTCCGCAAAATGGCGGCGGATACCATCAACCAAGTTATTAAGCAATTATCCTCGCCTAATGGTTTTTCTGGTCATTCTTCCGAGTTAATTTCTGTGGCAGGGGGCGAGAATTATGATTTTGATGATTTGGATCAAAAATTGTCCGCAACCATTGAAGATGAAGCTATTAGACATCATCTAATTAATTATTATGGTTCAAGGGCGATCGCCATTCAAGCCATCATTGAAGAGTATGGCATAGAAAAATTAGCCCCCCAATATCCTTTTATCACCGCCGAGGTTGCCTACGTTTATCGTTATGAAATGGCACAAAAATCAGAAGATATTTTATCCCGTCGATTTAGACTAACTTTCCTCGACTCTGTCGTAAGTGAGCAAGTTACCGAAAAAGTTAACACCATTATAGAAAAAGAAAGAGCAGTAGTTAATAAACAAGAGTTAACCATTAATTCCTAAAAATTATTATTAACTATCTGATTGAAGATTCTTAAAAAGTCTGTTTCTGAATAAATCTAGGAATAATAACTACCATATTTTTAGTTTACTTTTCCCCTCTTTTTTGAGGGGATTTTTATTTATTATCCACAGAAATATTTTCTTGCCAATAGTTTACCAATAACTGATTTCCTTCATGACTAAGGTGGATATGATCATGATAAAGATTTTCAGGGTTAGAATAATCTTGGAATAATGCTAAAAAATCCGTATAATTAATATTTAATTCCTCGACAAAATTATTTAATCTTTCCCTTGCTTTTACTTCATAGTCTTTAGAAAAAGGAGGTAAAACTTCTCTTTTGAGAGGAGTTAGTGCCAGAAAAAAATCCATATCATTTTCTGTTGCTATTTCATAAATATTTTTAACAGCATTTAAATTAAAGCCAACCACATCACCTTTTTCTTTAGGAATATTTATTAAATCTGGATGAAGGGGTAAAGGTAAAACTTTTTTTAAAAACTCTTCTAGGGCGAGTAATGGCTTTTTGTCTGGATAATTAAGGGCTTTTCCTACTTGAATGCTAGAGGGGGCAAAACTAAATAAATCATCAGTGTTTAGAACTAAAATTAAAACATCACTAGAAAAAGTACCATATTTTTCGAGGTAAGCTAATTCATTACGAGCGCCCCAGGAATTTGCAGAAACATTTAAAACTTCTATCTTGTTATGGTTAAGTTTATTTAGACTTATTGCCTGTTCTAATAAACTAGAAAGGGTATTTTCTTGAGCAGTCCACCAACCACCGTTAACAATAGAATCCCCTAATAACATAATACGAAAAATATCCTTATTCTTTCCTTCGCTAATATCCCCAGAACGCATAGAATAACTATTAATATAAATCAAATTACCATTACGTTTAGTAAACTGATTTGGTGCGAGTAAATAACCAATTTCTGGATCTGCAATATAAATTAAAGGATTACCAAAACCCCATTTTATTCTTAAAAATAACTCTGATAAAATAACAGAAATAATCAGAAATACAAGAGTATAAATAATAACCTTCATAACCTTTTAAAGAGAAGCAATTTTTTGTTCATATTCTGCCTGAGTAAGAATCCCACTATTTAAGGCTTCCTTTAACTTAATGATTTTTATCCGATTGCGCTCAGCATACTTTTCTTGCAAAATTTGATCCCTTGTTTGTGCCTCTAACTGCTCCAATTTGGAGGAATATTCATCTTGACTCAAAATCCCTTGGGCAAAAGCCTCTTGTAATTGTTTTACCTTATATTCGATAATAAAATTAACTTCATAATCATCAATTTGCTTTTCCAAGATAGATTTTTTCTTATTAAATTCCCCTTCCGTCAATATATCATTGGCAAAAGCATCCTCTAACTTTCTTATTTCTGCTTCTAGATTACTAATCACCTCTTTTTGCTCAGGAGTTTTATAATCACAAGGGTTAGTGGATTTATCCGAATACCACACCTCCGAATCTTGATTTTTCTTCGCCACTGGTTGCACTCTGTTTAATTGACAACTACCCTCAAGATAACTAATCAATTCATTTTCCAAAACAAAAGTCCAACTCGCGCTAGCAATGCCCGTTAAATAAGTCAATCCCCCCGTAAAAATAGCCCCAAAACTAGCCCCTGCTATATTTTGAATCCATTTTCCCCTAGAAGTTTCAATGATAAACTCTCCTCCACTATCTTGGGAAAGGTAAATTTTTACCTTAAAAGCGATATTAGTTCCTAAAATAGTACGAATCGTGTCACTCTTTTTTGCTTGGACAATATAAACACCATTTTTTAAAACCCCCTCCACAAGGTATTGTTTACCCTTAAACCACAACATTACATCGTTATAGACTTTATCTAAATCCCGATAATTACTGAGTACAAAATAATTTTTCGCCATAACTCCTGATTACCCAAGGCAATATCAACTAAGTTTATCCGTACAACCTTTCAAAACTTGATAATCCTTATTATATCCACTCTTCTATTATTCCTTGTGAATGGCTTATGGAGGATTGATAAACACCATATCAATATTTGTGCAAGTTACCCTTGCTTTTTTTTTTAATGGTTGCTATAATGGTTATCTGTGAGCGATTCACAAAACAACCTCAACTGGTTGAGGGGGTGTGGCGGAATGGTAGACGCTGCGGACTTAAAATCCGTTGACCTTTGTCGGTCGTGAGAGTTCAAGTCTCTCTACCCCCATATGAGGAATAAATAAGTAGTTACTAATTTTGTACACTAACAAATTACTTGTCATCGGTAACAAATTGGTATCGTCTTAACAAATTAAATGACGTGATAACAATTTAATGTCGTGTTATTTGGGGTGGAGAGACTTGCTTTCAATTCTCTAAAAGAACTCTTCCTTGTTTGGGTTGTGTGCCTTCTTCTACGATAATACCCAATTTAGAAGAATTCCCCTTGATATTATCAATTAATCGACCATAGCTCCATTGATGTACTTGGACACGATAATCCTTGGCATATTTTCTTTGTCTCTCTTTATACTCAGGTATTTTTTCCTCTGCCCTAGCTTGTACTTCTGCTTCAGTAATAGATCGCATCTGCTTTAATCGGGGAACAACAATGATTGAAACCTTATATTCCTGAGCTATTTTAAGAATGGATTTGGCAAGGAGACGATCAACGTATTCTCCTAAATTAGACTCTCCTTTTTGTTGAAAATTAGCTCTTTTCTTTGCCTTATGGTTTTGGTGGCTCAATTTCTGTTTTTCATTTCTTCTCTTCCTAACTAGATGATAATTATCACCTAACGATTGTTTGATGTTGCCATATAGAACCCATTTGGTATTTAGTAGAATATTGAGAGGAACAAATTGATAAATGGAATAATGGCTTACTCTAGCAGTCTAAGTGATCAAGAATGGGAAATAATTAAACCTCTATTACCAAAGAAAAAAAGAACTTGTCCACCAAAGTGGTCTAAAAGACAAATTTAGGGCGTGTCATCAAATAGAAGAGAATAACAGATAAAATAAGGATGATAGTAATTGTGACAAAAGTGAGGATATGGTAGAGATGCGCAGGTATGGTTTGAGAGACGATCAATGGGAAAAAATTAAAGATTTATTACCGGGTCGATTTGGTACAGTGGGAGTCACCGCCAAAGATAATCGACTTTTTGTCGAAGCGGTATTGTACAGGTATCGAGCTGGTATTCCTTGGCGAGATTTACCTAGTCGATTTGGTGATTTTCGAGTGGTTCATACTCGTTTTAGTCGTTGGAATAAAAAAGGTGTCTGGGAAAAGGTTTTTCAAATTTTGGCAGGAGATAGTGACGATGAATATGCCATGATTGATTCAACCATAGTAAGAGCACACCAGCATAGTGCTGGTGCAAAAGGGGGGATAAAAACGAGGAAGCAATAGGTCGAAGTAAAGGAGGTTTAAGTACAAAAATTCATACTACGGTTGACGCATTAGGTAATCCTACAGGTTTTTTCCTCACCGGAGGACAAAAATGTGATTTGGACGGTGCAGATGTTTTACTAAAAGAAATAAAGGCAGATATTTTGTTAGGGGACAAAGGTTATGATGCGGATGAAAGAGTTCTGGAAAAGCTAAAGAAGCAGGATAAAATAGCGGTTATTCCACCAAAAAGAAATAGAAAAGAACAACGAGAATATGATAAGTATTTATATCAAGCAAGACATTTGATTGAGAACTTTTTTGCCCGATTAAAACAATATAGAGCCATAGCCACTAGGTATGATAAACGAAAAATAAATTTTCTTGGTGCTATTTATCTAGCCGCAGTCGTTATATGGCTTAATTGATGACACGCCCTAGGATGGTATCTTTTATCAACTCAAAAATGGCTGTAATGGGTCTGATTTACCAAAGGATTTACCTCCTGATTCTACCGTTTATTGGCATTATGAAAACTGGAAAAAAGTAAAAAAAATCCACTTGGACTCGATTAATAATCATCGATTCTCAAGCAGTGAAAAATACTTGTAATGGGGGGGTAGAGAGTAGAGGATTCTGTGGTTATAAACTCACCAATGGTATAAAAAGACATTTAGCAGTAGACAGTCTTGGCTTTCCCTTTTTCACTTATTGTACAGAGACAAGTATTTCCGATGATCGAGGATTAATCATGATGTTGAGTGAGAACATAGATTATTTTCGTGCCAAACCCATGAATGTTCATAAAATTACAATCCTCGTGGATTCGGGTTATCATCCTGATTTTATCATGAGAGAATTAGAAAAAGTTTATCCACAAATTGGAAAGAAAATTCGTATGGAAAAATCAGGCAAAATCTCTTCTGAACAAAAAAAAATCAGAAGGAAAAAAAGGATTTGTGGTAGTCAAAGCAAGATGGATCATTGAAAGATCTAATGGTTGGATGGAAAGATGTAAAAATTTGGTCAAAAACTTTGAAAGAACCTTATTCAACTCCACCCAAAAAGTTAACTTATGTTTTATTCGATTACTTTTAAAAAGACTTACTGCTTCCTGAGATACCAAATGGGTTCTATAGAACCCATTTGGTATCTAGTAGAATATTGAGATGAAAACATAGAGAAATAGAAGGATGGCATATTCTAGCAGTCTAAGTGATGAAGAATGGGAAGTAATCAAACCTCTGTTACCAAAAAAGAAACGAACTTGTCCACCAAAGTGGTCTAAAAGACAAATTTGGGATGGTATTTTTTATCAACTCAAAAATGGCTGTAATTGGTCTGATTTACCCAAGGATTTACCGCCTTATTCTACAGTTTACTGGCATTATAAAAACTGGAAAAAAGAGGGTATCTTTGAAATGGTGATGTGTGAGCTTCATAAGCAACTAAGGGAAAAAGTAAAAAAAAATCCACTTGGACTCGATTAATAATCATTGATTCTCAAGCAGTACAAAATACTTGTAGTGCAGGAGTAGAGAGTAAAGGATTTTGTAGGTATAAACTCACCAATGGTATTAAAAGACATTTAGCAGTGGATAGTCTGGGATTTCCTTTTTTCACTTGTTGCACAAAGGCAAGTGTTTCCGATGATCGAGGATTAATCATGATGTTGAGTGAGAACATAGATTATTTTCGTGCCAAACCCATGAATGTTCATAAAATTACGATCCTCGTGGATTCGGGTTATCATCCTGATTTTATCATGAGGGAATTAGAAAAAGTTTATCCACAAATTGGAAAGAAAATTCGTATGGAAAAATCAGGCAAAATCTCTTCTGAACAAAAAAAATCAGAAGGAAAAAAAGGATTTGTGGTAGTCAAAGCAAGATGGATCATTGAAAGATCTAATGCTTGGATGGAAAGATGTAAAAATTTGGTCAAAAACTTTGAAAGAACCTTATTCAACTCCACCCAAAAAGTTAACTTATGTTTTATTCGATTACTTTTAAAAAGACTCACTGCTTCCTGAGATACCAAATGGGTTCTATATGTCATAAGATTATTATGTACTACTTTGTTGGTTTTTGTGGAATCCTTCGGGTGTTTTTATTATTTGTCGGCTTATATCCCCATGCCTAAAGGCAGGGGCTTTACGCGAAATTTTCGGTAAAATAAAAAGCGGAGCTAAATCTTTTTTTGTCAGGGCATATCAAAAAAAATTAAGCTCATATTTGAGCCGTGAGTATCAAAAATAACCAGGAGTGTTTAAGTGAGTGAGTAGCGGAAAAAAGCCTTCAGCTTCCGAACAAAAATATTATCGAATGAAAAGGGAGCTAATCGGCGCCTCTGTAGCCCTAGGAGGTGTACTATTATCAGGAACGCTATGGTATTGGTTAGTAGAACAATGGTCTTTGGTGGATTCTGCCTATATGACCATTATTACTCTATCAACGGTGGGTTTTGGGGAAATTAGAACCCTTGATGATCGAGCTAGAATTTTTACCATGGTTCTCATTTTAATGGGAATTGTCATTTTTGGTTATCTTGTCAATCGTTTTACTGAAGCTATTTCTCAAGGTTATTTTAAAGAAAGACTAAGATTTAAACAAAAAAAGAACGTGATTGATAAATTACAAAATCATTATATTCTCTGCGGTTTTGGGCGCATGGGTTTCCATGTTGCGAGGGAATTACACGCCGAAAATACTCCTTTTATCGTCCTTGAAAAGAGTGAAAGTGAGTTGGAAAAAGCCGAAGAGTTGGGTTATCTACATCTTCAGGGAGATGCCACCCTTGATGAATCTTTGTTAGAAGCAAAAGTTGAAACTGCTTTGGCAATTATTGCGGCGCTTAGTTCTGATGCTGATAATCTCTATACGGTAATATCTGCTAAGGCTCTTAATCCTAGCATAAGGGCGATCGCCCGAGCAAACTCAGAAGAAGCGGTAAAAAAGCTAGAAAGGGCTGGGGCAGACGCTGTGGTATCCCCCTACGTCACTGGTGGAAAAAGACTTGCTGCGGCCGCTTTACGCCCCCAGATAATGGACTTTGTAGATGGTATCCTTAGCGGTGGGGAAAGGTCATTTTATTTAGAGGAATTTCTGTTGGAGGAAGATTGTCTATGTTTGGGGCAAACCCTTCGAGAAGCAGGGCTAAGAGCGAGATCTGGTGCTTTGGTGGTAGCTATTCGTACTCCTAATAATGGACTCATACCTGGCCCTAACGGCGAAAGCGTCCTTGATGAGGGAGATTCTTTGATTTGTATGGGTACGGCAGAACAATTACGTACTCTTAATTCTATTCTTGCACCTATGAAGAAGTCTCCTCGTCAACCAAGAAAATAATATTTATAAGGGTAGGAGGAAATAATAGTTTTTTTTAAATGGATAAATTTTTAGTGAGTAATTTTTTAGGAGATATTTTATGTCAAATATACTGGGAATGGCAACGAAATAAAAATAAGATTGTTTCTATTTCTGATGATATTTTTTATAATTTAACTTTGAATGAAAAGAAGGATACAGTAACATTTAACAGTCCTATATGTTTAAGATTAGCTAAAATATATTCTTTACATAGCAACATTTTAGCACAGGATTTTGTTAGATTTTATGATAAAAACCAATTTAAATACTATCCTAATTTAACAATTCATATATCTGGAAATGGTTGGCTAGAATTAACTGTAACAAATAAGTTTCTAGAGGAATATTTAACCTATTTATCGAGTTATTATTTTAATAATGAATATGCTATTAAAAATAAACAATCAGCAGATTTTAAACATATTTATATTTATAGTCGTTTTTGTTCTATTTTGATATCAGCCCATGAACATAATATTATTACTTTAAATAGTCTTAATTTATCTGAAAATTTATGGCATATCTTAGATATAAAAAATATCAAACTTAATCACTTACAAAACAACATAGATTGTTATTTGGGCTTAGTAAAAACTCTGATATATTGTATAGAAATCACAGAAAATAAACAAAAAAAAGTCAACTATTTATCGATAGTTGAAAAAATGTATCAAGCCTTAATGGCATGGGAAAAAAACTGTCGTATTTGGGGAGAAGTAAAGGAAAAAAACATAGACCTATCTAGGGCGAGATTGGGGCTAAGTGCGATCGCCCTTAGATATTATCATAATCTATGTAAATCAGTATTTATAGACGACTTTCCCAGCGAACTATAACTATTATCGTGACCAAACATTAATATTAATTTTGCCATCAACTTTTCTAATTTGACCATCCCAATTGGCCACACTAAAAGACCTTAAATCAGTCTCACCATCAACCACTTGCCTTAATGCTTCTCTTACTACAGGGGTTAAATTACCTTGCAATAAACGGTCAAAAGTTGCCACCATTGTTTCCATATCCACAGAAGTAGGTAAAGACAAATCTACTTCCTGAATACGTCCGTTAGTATCATCAATCTTATAGCTAATTTGAGTATTACTATTAAAAACATTATCATAACTCCATTGAGTGGTGTTATCCTCTGAGTTTGACTCTCTCTGATTAGGTTGTCCAAATCTGCCTAAAATTTCATTTACCACATTGCCCGTTGTTAAAACAGGTAAAGAGTTTCCATCCACCGAAGAATTATTATCCCTACTTTGCCCTCTGGAATTACCAGAGTTATCCGTTGGAGAATCAGAAGAATCTTGATTTTGGCTATTATCAGAAGAATTTGTTTCCTCGGTATTAGATTGATTTTCGGCAATTTCTGACTCAGTTTCTTCATTTTCTACTGTTTCCTCTGGGGGAGTTTCTTCCTCTGGGCGACGAAATATATCAGGATTGAAGATAGGATTACGACGGTTAGACTCAATGGGGGTTTCCACTTCTTCAGGAGATGAGGATGATTCGTTGTCACCCGATTCATTGGCCAACTGAGAATTAGAATTATCAAATATATTGGCAATTACCCCATAACCGAGGGTGAAAGAGGCGATCGCAATGAGAGATAACCATAGAAGAGGTAATAGAGAGCCAAAAAAGCTCCGTTTTTCTTCTTCATAGGCTTCTGATGGGGAATTATTAACAGCCCTTGTGCCACCATTACCCCGTTGCATAGTCCCACCATTGATAGGATTATCAACCAAATTTTGAGGGGTAGCACGGCCTCCTACGGCAATTGTGGGATCATAACTAACAGTATGATTATGATTAGCCTTTGAAGAATGAGTATTTTTAGGAGGTGTCGCAGGGCTCCCAAAACCTATAGTAGGATAATGGGAAGTCATCGGCTTAAGGGCTTCTATCATTTCCTGAGAATTAGAAAAGCGCTCTCGGGGGCTAAAACGAATCGCCCTATCAATTACCCCCGCAAGGTTAGAATGGAAATCGGGAATTTCATCACGCCACAAAATTTCTCCCGTGCGACTATCGGTACGTAAATATTGAGGTGGTTTCCCTGTCAGCATATATACTGCCGTCAAACCAAGGCTATATAAGTCACTAGAGAAAATGGGGCGTCCCGCCGCTTGCTCCGAAGACATATAACCAGGTGTACCAATGGCGATAGAATAGGCAGACTGGCCCTGAGAATAAACAAAAGTAGTTAAAGCCTCTTTTACTGCCCCAAAGTCGATTAAAACTGGTAAATTATCCTTTACCCGAAGAATTATATTGTCAGGCTTTACATCTCGATGAACAATATTTTCTTTATGTAAATAGCCTAATACAGGTAATATTTTTAATAAAAAGTTTTCGACTTCTTCAGGGGGCATTTTACCCTCCTCTTGAACTTTTTTAGTTAGGGTAATTCCTTCTACCCACTCTTGCACTAAATAAAAATTTTTATCCTCACAAAAATAAGCATGAAGACGGGGTACTTGAATTTGTTCGTCCCCTACGTGTTCTAATATACGAGCTTCTTGTTCAAAACGATCATACATCCATTGAGGAATACTAGACTCATTAATAATCGGTTTTAGTTGCTTAATCACGCATCTTTTGCCCGAAGGCGAGTGAGTATCGATGGCCAGAAAAGTCTCGCCAAATCCCCCCCTACCAATAGACTCGATGATTTGATAACGATTATTTAACAATGTAGTAGTATTCATTCCTTTGGTGGAAGTCGTTGATATTTTTCCCATCTATCATAACCATTATTTTTAAAATTTTGAGAGAGAGACTTGTGTATTCTTCCCTGTAAAAGCCATAAAAGTCATCATTAATAAGTATTTTTTCCTTTTTACCTTGTAAATTTTTTTTAGATTAGCTATAATATTTAACTGTGTCATCTGGAGAGGTGGCCGAGCGGTTGAAGGCGCAGCACTGGAAATGCTGTTTGGGGGTAACTTCAACGAGGGTTCGAATCCCTCCCTCTCCGTACCTCACGAAAAGAGCTAAGGTTTTATACCAAGGCTCTTTTTGTTGTTAATTTTTTGGGTTTTACATTTTATTAGTAGTTTAGTTGGCGCAAAGGGTTTTATAGTCAATCAAAATAAGACTGAGACATTTAGCTAGTACAATAATTGTAAATTATTTCATCTAAAGTTATTGTACTATCGCTATACATTTTTGCTCTTTTTAAAGCACTAAAATCGTGTTCAATATCATTTAAATCTGGTGAATAAGTTGGTAAAAACATTACTAGATGACCTGCTTCTTCTACTAATTCTTTTATCATATTTTTTCGGTGGATTGGTGCATTATCCATTATTAGTATTGAAAATTGTTTTAGTGATGGTAATAAATACATTTTTAGCCATGATTCAACACTTTCTGCATTTAAACTTCCTGTAAAGATCATTGGAGCAATAAAATCTTTTTCTTTCTTTCTTCTTCCTGCTACTAAATTTTCTCTTTTTCCTCGTTTTCCTTGTTTCTCATCATAAATTTTTTTTCCTTTTTTTGACCACCCATAAATGCAAGTACTTATTTCCTCAAATCCTGACTCATCAATAAATACCATACTCTTACTTCCGTATTTTTTGACTAATTCTCTTAATTTTTGTAAGTATTCTATTCTTTGTTTTCTATTTCTTTCTCTATAACGTAACTGTTTTTTTTTCTTGTTATGTTCATTTTTTTGAATGCATGAGATATTGCTGACATTGTTACTCCAAATTTTTTCGCTCTATCTATTAATTTATCATCTGGATTTTTCACTACATCTTCATATAGTGCTGATTTATCTAATTTTCTTTGACGAGTTTTGACCACTGTTGGTCTTAAATCTTTTCTATTCAACCATCTATATATTGATGCTCTTGATATTCCAAATATTCTCGATGCTTTTGTTACGTTACCTCTATTTTCTACATAGTCAATTACTTTTTGTCTTAATTCTATATCATGGGGCATTATACTTAAATATAAAAATAATTACTTCATCCATTATTTTACCCTTGATTGGTTCATACTTAAGTAAAGTGACTATAACTCCTTGTAAAGAAAAATATGTTTTGCAATTATGGATTAATAGGACTCATTTCCCAGTGATTTTGTTCCTCAAGTTGGTATAGGTATCTATTTTGGGGATTGCCTTTAAGTTGTAGATGATCAACTTTTTGGGGTTTAAATAGTAGTAAACAAAAAGTATCAAGGGGATTATCAAGGTTGTCGGGAGTGATGATAGATTCATCATTGAGTGTTTCTCCCGGATTTGCCCATGTAAATTGAATTTTGGCGTTATCGCTTAATTTGTCCCATACTTGCTTACGGGCATTGATCATTTTTTGATCTTTTTCTTGGTGGGTGATAATGTCAATATAACCATTGATTCTAAATTGTTCTCTGGTTTTGGTAAAGTACCAACAAATTTCGCTTTGGGGTTGTTTTTGTAGATGTTGATATTTTTCGCTTCTGATGTCGGTGATGATTTGTAGCCAGTTGGTATCGTCATAAAATCCCCTAAATACCACGGTGCGATTTGTAGGAAAGCCCTCGGGGGAAATGGTGGCTAGTTGAAAGTAACGGCTATAGGGTTTTGCCCTATTTAGATGTAATGCTTTGGCTAAGGGCGATCGCCATGGTGCTAGAATATTAGACATGGGGGTATATGTAAAAAATTAATTAAGATTTGAGAGTCAAACTAAAAAGACTTACATAATAAAGATACTATAGCGATAGTTCACATGGAGAACCATTGTTATCATGACCGCTACAAATGTACAACAGTTTAGACAACTCACCACAGATATTCCCCCCATTGCAGGAAAAGAATTAGATATAGAAAAGATAGTTAATCACCAAGAATCTATTTTTTTAGATAACACCGATATTAATTTAGAAGAAAAAAAAGCTCTATTTGCCTGTGCCTTACATATGCACCAACCCACCATCCCCGCAGGGCAACATGGGGAATTAATCTGTAATTTACAACATATGTTTGAGCATCAGGGGGAAGGGGATAACCATAACGCTTCTGTATTTGCTTGGTGTTATAGCCGTATGGGGGATTTTATTCCCGAATTAGTGGCAAATGGTTGTAGCCCTCGCATTATGCTGGACTATTCAGGCAATCTATTATGGGGATTGCAACAGATGGGCAGGGAGGATATTTTAAATAATTTGCGTAAAATTACTCAAGATAAAACCTACCAACCCTATGTAGAATGGTTAGGCACGATGTGGTCCCATGGGGTAATTCCATCTACTCCTATTCCCGATATTAAGTTACACATTCAGGCATGGCAACATCATTTTGCTTCTATTTTCGGAGAAGATGCCCTAAAAAGAGTTAAGGGTTTTTCCCCCCCTGAGATGCACCTGCCTAATCATCCTGATACTTTGTATGAATATATCAAGGCGTTGAAGGAATGTGGTTATCGTTGGTTATTAGTACAAGAGCATTCAGTGGAAAGACTCGATGGACAAGGACTATACCATGATGAGAAATATATTCCTAATCGTTTGGTAGCTAAAAATTCCCGTGGGGAGACTATCAGTATTACAGCGTTAATCAAAACTCAGGGTTCGGATACTAAGTTAGTGGCACAGATGCAACCCTACCATGAGGCGAAAACAAAAGACAAGCAATCCATAAATGGGGTGATGATTCCCCCTTGTGTAACCCAAATTGCCGATGGAGAAAATGGTGGGGTAATGATGAATGAGTTTCCTCGGGATTTTCCTCCCCTATGGTATGGCATCAAAAATTCTGATGTGGTGGGGGTAAATGGCACAGAATATCTGGAGTTGTTGGCAGCCTCTGGGGTATATGAAGATGATTTCCCTGTGTGTCAAGGGGTGGGGCAACACAAGATTTGGCAACGGGTTGGGAATGATATAACCCCCGAAAAAGTACAAAGTGCGATCGCTTTTTTAACCGAAAATGATCATCAATTCCATACCGAAGGTGCATCGTGGACTAATGATTTAAGCTGGGTAAGGGGTTATGAGAATGTATTACAACCCATGAATCAATTAAGTGCTTTATTCCATCAAAAATATGATGGTTTAGTAAAAGAAAATCCTGAAATCACCAAAAGCCAAGATTATCAAGAAGCCCTTTTATATCATCTACTATTGCAAACCAGTTGTTTTCGCTATTGGGGGCAAGGCACATGGACAGATTACGCTAAAGAGTTATACCAGCGAGGAATAGACATTATCAAACCATAACCATATTTTTATTATTTTTTATTCTTAAATTCCTCCATAATGGGGGAGTTTTTTGGTGATAATAAATAAGTTGACTAACTATAATTGTTAATCTCAAGATCAAAAAACTTTTGCCTACCCTCACAACTCCACTTTTTCATCAAGCTTTATTCACCTTGGCTTCAATCATTCCTCTCACCACATCAGGCATTTTATATTGGGCTTCCCAGTCTAATATTTTTTTCGCTTTGGTGGGGTTGCCCTGACTAAAGGCTAAATCCGTGGGTCGTAATAAAGTGCGATCGCACTCTACATATTTTTGCCAATCCAAATCAAAAAAATCAAAAGCACAAGCCACAAAATCCTCCAACTTATAACTAGCCCCCGTAGCAATGACAAAATCTTCGGGAGAATCATGTTGCAACATCAAATACATTGCCTGCACATACTCAGGCGCCCAACCCCAATCTCGACTGATATTAATATTACCCAAAGACAAAACCTGCTCTTTACCCTCCGCAATATCTATCACCCTATTAATAATTTTTTGAGTCACAAAACGACGAGGGCGCAATGGCGACTCATGGTTAAACAAAATTCCTGTACAAGCAAAAATATCATAAGCCTCCCGATAATTAGCCACCTGCCAAAAAGCCGTGGATTTTGCCACCCCATAAGGACTTCTAGGGCGAAAAGGGGTATTCTCATCGGCCGCCTCAACTCCTATATCCCCAAAACATTCGCTCGAACCTGCACTATAAAACTTAATGGGGCGATGGGTAAAACGAATGGCTTCCAATAAATTCAAAGTACCCGTCGCAATACTTTCTAAGGTTTCCACTGGTAACTCAAAGGACAAACCCACGGAACTTTGTCCTGCCAAATTATAAACCTCATCGGGTTCAGTTTTCATCAAAATCTGTAAGACACTGCGAAAATCATTCAGTGCCATGGACTCTAATTGAATTTTATCCTTTATTCCTAAAAGCTCTAAATTTTTGAAGGAAGACATCTGAGCATCCCTAGAAGTACCTGCCACCTCATACCCCTTAGACAATAACAATTGAGCTAAATAAGCCCCATCCTGCCCAGATATGCCAGATATTAACGCTTTTTTTGTCATAAGGATAATCTTGTTTTAGGTTGTAGAAGTAGAGAAGAAAAGAAGATGAATTGATAAAATTTTTATTCTCAATTATCAATTACTCTTTGCTGTTACTGTTAACAAACTTATAAGCAATATAAAAAACAACCCCAATCACCAGAATACTGAGTAAGGACTTAAGAATAGAAAACACGGTACTAATTAGGGAAAATAATAACATCACCCCAAACACACTAATGATAACTTTGCCCCCTGTGGGTAAAGCCGTAAACCATCCTTTGATGACGGGGATAAAACTGCCCTGAGCATTACTCGGAGGATTTAAAGGGGTAGCGTCATAAATTTCGGCTTCAATTTCTTCTATTTTTTCTTGCCAATTTTTGTCTGATTTTGTGGTCATTGCTTTTTCTATAGTGGGAAAACAATCCCCCATGGTTGATTATTATGGGGGAAAAATTAAGAGAGATTATTCCTAACGGATATATTCTTTTAGGATACTATTACGGTTGGGATGGCGCAACTTGCGTAATGCTTTAGCTTCAATTTGACGGATACGCTCACGGGTAACGTTAAATATCTGCCCGATTTCTTCTAGGGTTTTCATTCGTCCATCATCCAAACCATAACGAAGTCTGAGAACATCTCTTTCACGGGGGCTAAGGGAATCGAGTACATTTTCTAAGTCTTCCCGTAATAAGTTTTTGGATACTTCATCTTCGGGGGTTTCTCCGTCCGCTTCGATAAAGTCACCTAGACGAGAATCCTCTTCCTTACCGATAGGAGTTTCTAAGGAGATAGGTAGTTGCGCAGACTTGGCGATGAATCTTAGTTTTTCGATAGTCATCTCCATATCTTCTGCGATTTCTTCCTCAGTGGGTTTTCTGCCCATTTTTTGAGAAAGCATTTTGGTGGTTTTCTTAATCCTTGAGATGGTTTCGTAGAGATGGACGGGTAAGCGGATCGTACGGGATTGATCTGCGATCGCACGGGTAATAGCTTGACGAATCCACCATGTGGCGTAAGTGGAGAATTTGTAACCCTTTTCATGGTCAAACTTTTCGGCGGCGCGAATCAAACCTAACGAACCTTCTTGAATCAAATCTTGAAAAGATAACCCTCGATTCATGTACTTCTTGGCAATGGATACCACCAAACGCAAATTTGATTGAACCATTTTATCCTTTGCCCTTCTCCCAATATGCAAGCGACGGTTAAACTGACGCATATTAGGAATATCACAAGCCACTGCCCATTCTTCATCGGTGGGAATACGTCCTAAATGCTCGATTTGAGTAGCTCGGATATATTCTAAATCTAGTAAGTCTGCAATCTGACGGGCCAACTCAATTTCTTCCTCTGCCCTTAAAAGTCTGATGCGACCTATTTCTTGGAGATAAACACGAATAGAATCTTCGGTAAAAGGCTTTTTCTTGGTTTGAGTTCGACGGCGGTTAGCAGCAAGTTTTGTCGCTTTTTTCGTACTTGTTTCAACACCCCCCATAGAATCTGCATCGGACATAATTTCTGTTAATTCTGTATCTACAGAAACTGAACTTTTATTCTTACCCTTAGATGTTGATCCTAAATCTAAAAGTGCTTCCATGTCGTCAGTGGGGGTGATAGTTGCGAAAATTTCTTGTGCCTGCGTCATGCCGTTTTCCTCTTATTCCTTTTATGCTTGAAGATTAATAGTGAAAAAGTCGTAAATTATTTGTTAAAGTGATTCTGTTTCTTGACAAAACCTTCATGTAAATTCAAACAAATTAACTCGGATGATTTTTGTTTTCATCAGTTTGTTTGCCATCAAAATTAAATTCGGTTTGAAAAACCAGCTTAACCTTAGAGTTAGTTTTGTCATAATTCCCCTCAGCATAAAACCTATGGGAATAAACGCTAAAACTATACTTAATACTTTTGTTAAGAAGTGGAATTTCAACTGAAAAATCTTGTTTTATCGAAGTCTATTTCCATATTCGGAGTAAATCTTTCTTGGAAATATCTGCGAGGGTTGGATGAGATAAATTGTCATCACATTTTCTGCACTAAGTGCTTAATGGTCCCTTTTTTAAAATCAATTGTTACGGAGCTTTGAAAAAAAGTCATTCCCTTTTACTCTTGATTGTTAAACAAGTTTTTTCGGTCAAATCTTTCAGATATTGTAATGAATTTCACAGAAAATGGCATCGAGAAGTGATATTTTTTTAACCATAGTGGATAATATCCGTCGTAATACATACGTTTTGTTAGTAGGTGCAAATTCTTCCTTGCTCTTAGGTTAACAAACCTTTTTGGTTTTGGGTTAAATATGTCTAAATTTCCTTATTTTTATTTCGAGTTAGGCACTTTTGTTATGAAATGTTGAGATAAATGCTAAATTTTCCCAAAAAAAATCCCCACCTAATTTGTAGATGAGGATTTATTTATTAAAACCTTCTAAGGTTTTTTAGAAGCGACTTCCGCCTCTGCTGCCACCGCCACCGTAAGAGGAACGATTGTTGTTGTTGTTCTCACGGGGTTTAGCTTTATTAACCTTCATATCACGCCCCATCCATTCTGCACCGTCTAGGGCTTCGATGGCTGCGTTTTCTTCGGCTTCGGTGTCCATTTCCACGAAACCAAAACCACGCATACGACCAGTTTCACGGTCAGTGGGTAAATATACTCTTTTTACTGCTCCGAAGTCTGCAAACGCAGAGGTAAGGTGAGCTTCGGTAACGTCATAGGAAAGGTTGCCTACATATATTGACATAATTGTCTTGTCTCCAGTGTTTTTTTGCTTATGGTAGGATCTGTAATATTCGGAGAGAAGACTGCCAGTGGAAAACTCGAAAATTCGGGAATATCTTCAACAAAATCTTTAAACCGATACTTTAATCTCTTGTAAAGCCATTATAACACTTAAATTCCTCGTTGGTGTTTTTATTTATTTAAGTAATAAGAAATAGGTCACAAAAAATGGGAAAATAATATCGAAGAATATGCTCAAACCTAACACCTATCCACCCTAAAGCACTTTTTGTGCCACTGCCAAATTTATTATTTACTTTTGGCGGTTTTGATCATTTCAACCAAGGTATGGTGGGCATCCTTAGCATCGGTGAGAGTGTGGTCAAATGTTATTCTAATGGGGTTTTGAGGTTCATTGTTAACGGCAATATTCATTCCTTCATGATCAATGGAAATCATGGTGGCACTTTGTACATTTTCGATGTGAGCAAAGGCTTGGGCATAAAGGATTATGGCATCTTGATGATCGTCATTCATGTGTTTACAAATGCGATCGCTTACTACTTGATCAATTACTTGGCTCATTTCTTAAAATTTCTTAACACTATTTACAGGTACAAGATAATTTTAATATTTTCAGGGATTTATGGTGATAGCCTCAAAAAAGAATTGAAAAGAAAAGCTAGATTATCATCTTCGTTAGGGAAAAATATGAGAGTCAACGCATATATCAAAGGTAATAGGTTCAACACCAGTGAATTTTTGCCACAGCAGAAGAAAATTCTTAGGGTATGGGGGTTTAACATTAGGAGCGAGTTTGTTATTCAAAGGTTGTCATAATGACATTCCCATGGGTAATGAAGAAACAATTCCCCCGAAAGAAAACATCATAAAAGTGGGAATACTACACTCCCTCAGTGGCACCATGGCCATTAGCGAAACGGCGGTGGTGGAAGCTGAATTATTAGCCATCAAGGAAATTAATAGAAATGGGGGGGTGTTAGGAAAACAGATTGAAGCAATTATTGAAGATGGTGCTTCCGACTGGCTTACATTTAGGGATAAGGCGAGGAAATTGATTGATAAAGATCAGGTGGTAACGGTGTTTGGTTGTTGGACTTCTGCGAGTCGTCAGGCGGTTTTACCCGTATTTGAAGCCAAAAATCATATGCTTTGGTATCCTGTTCAGTATGAAGGGCAAGAATGTTCTCGCAACATTTTTTATACTGGGGCAACTCCTAATCAACAAATTGAACCTGCGGTGAAGTGGTTGTTGCAAAATAAAGGGGATGAGTTTTTTTTGGTGGGTTCAGATTACATTTTTCCCCGTACCGCTAATCTTATTATTAAACAACAACTTGATGCTTTGGGGGGAAAAACTGTGGGGGAAAATTATTTACCCTTGGGAAATATCGGGGTTGGCTCTATCATTTCAAAAATTCAGGCAACCTTACCCCATGGGGGAATTATTTTTAACAGTCTCAATGGCGATAGTAATGTGGCTTTTTTTAAACAAATTCACGCGGCGGGATTGGGTGCAGATAAATATCCTGTGATGTCGGTGAGTATTGCCGAGGAGGAAGTTCGGCAAATGGGGGTAGAGTATTTGAGGGGACATTATGCCGCATGGAACTATTTTCAAACGGTGGAAACTCCAGAAAATATTAAATTTGTTGATAGTTTTAAGGCTGAATATGGTGCTGATAGGGTGACCAATGATCCTATGGAATCTGCTTATGTCATGGTATATCTTTGGAAACAAGCGGTGGAGAAAGCTGGTAGTGAGATGGATTTAGAAGCTATTAGGGTAAGTGCGATCGGACAACAGTTTAATGCCCCCCATGGTATGGTTACCATGCACCCAAATCATCATATTTCTAAAACTGTGCGCATTGGGCAGGTGAGAGATGATGGACTGTTTGATATTGTCTATTCTAGCGATACTTCTGTAGCTCCTATTCCTTGGAATCGCTTTGTGCCTGAAACTCAGAATTATAGATGTGATTGGACAGATCCTCATAAGGGCGGTAAATATGAGGTGTAATGGTTGTTTTTTCTGCCAAATTGCATTTTATATTTGTCTGAAACATGAACCTAGTGCGGTTTTATGGCTTTAAATTTGTGCAATAAATATATTGTTTGTGCTAGTATCAGCAATAAATCCTTGGAAAAAGACGTTTATGGGTAAGGTTTTAGTTTTAAATGCCTCCTATGAACCGCTAAATATCACCAGTTGGAAAAGAGCGGTAATTCTGTTAATTAAAGGCAAGGCGGAACAGTTAGAACATGATGGAACATTTATTTGTCAGACATTCCCGTTACCCTCGGTGATTAGGTTACGGTATTATGTCAAGGTTCCCTATAAGGAGATTCCTTTAACTAGAAAGAATGTGTTAGAGCGCGATCGGCATACTTGTCAATATTGTAATTATAGAGGGGAAAAATTAACATTAGATCATGTTCTTCCCCGTTCCCGAAAAGGTCCTGATACTTGGGAAAATTTGGTTACAGCTTGTGTGAGGTGCAATATTCGTAAGGGAAATAGAACTCCGAAGGAAGCAGAGATGCCGTTATTGACGCAACCAAGAAAACCTTACAGCAGTTTGCATTTTGAAATTGTTAAGTGTACTAAAGATAATCTTAATCATGAGTGGCGAAAGTATGTCATTGGTATCTAAGGGGCGCTGAAAAAGTGGAGTCATTGAGGTTGAGACACACAAGATAACTTGTGCTGTAAAGTTGATTTTGTGTAGGGGCGTAACATACTACGTCTCTACTTTTGATAGGGATAAATTGTTGGTTTAGTTGTCAATATTTATACACCGACAATTATAAAATTTTGCTAAAATTTAACATTATGACATCAAGACAGATAAACCCATAAAATAGGATATATGCAGGAAAATGGTTTCTACTACTTCTCAAATTATTTTGCTGGTAGATGGTTACAACATCATTGGGGCGTGGAATTCCCTTAAGAAAATGAGGGATAAGAATGGTTTAGAATATGCTAGACAGTCTTTGCTAGATACCCTCGTGAATTACACTGGTTACAAGGCATTAGAAACAAAGGTAGTATTTGACGCTCATTACCAAAAAATTCCTAGCTATAAGGATAAATATAGCGATCGCCTCTGGGTACACTATACATCTTATAACGAAACGGCAGACACCTACATAGAAAAATATTGTGCTTCATTTCAGCGCAAAAACCCCGATACTAGCACCAGAATTGTAGTTGCTACCTCAGACCAAGCACAACGCCACACAGTAGTTGGTTATGGGGCAGAATGGATGTCAGCTCAAGTCTTGGCAAAGGAGATTGATATGACCCAAAAAAGAGAAAAACGCAATCATCGCTCTAGGAATAAACCCCAAGGGCGCTTTTTATTCAACTCCCTCGATAGTAAAACCCAAAAAGCCCTTACACAAATGCGTTTTGGGACTCATCGATGATTTCGCCTTGAATTTTTATTTAGCTTGTGTTATTATAGTTTTTGGTCTTGTTTAAAGCGGACGTGGCGGAATTGGTAGACGCGCTAGATTTAGGTTCTAGTATCTCTGATGTGAGAGTTCGAGTCTCTCCGTCCGCATTCTATAAAGAGTGTTTTAAATAGTAATTGTACTGTACATTAACAAATTATTTGTCATCGGTAACACATTAGTGTCGTCTTAACAAAATAAATGACATGATAACAAAATAATGTCGTTAAGGCAGACGGAGAGACTCGCTTTCAATTCTCTAAAAGAACTCCTCCTTGCTCGGAAGTGATTTACTAACCGCTGGAACAGCATACCTGCATCCTTGTTGCTGAGAGTGCTCTTATTTTCTCCATCCGAAGATAGACAGCATCGGGACAATCAGTTAGCAGGAGCAGAAAGCAAACTTTTAACTAAAAGTAAACTACTCCAAATTTTCGTAGAACAGAGGTCACTAAAACTTGAATTACGGCACTATAGCTATTATAACCCTAGAAGCCATATAATAAACCGTAAGACATATATCCCTCTTTTGTCACTTTCCGAGAGAAAAAGTGGCAAAATAAAAAGATAGTAAAAATGAAACGCAATTATGGCAATGGATATAGCTGAACAAATCAGGCAACACTTACCTCGAAATCCCACAGAAACAGTTCCTCTGATTGATAACTATTGTTCGTTTTATCGTTCTTTATTTTCCGATGTGCGTAATTATGAATATTTTAAATATTTACACTTAGGATTAATTTCAACACTCAAAAGAAAATCTTTGCCAGAAATAAGTAAAATTGTTAATGTTTCCTCTCAAGGTTTACATCATTTTTTGACAAAATCTAATTGGAATTCATCAGACTTGGAAAAAGTACGTTTAAAATATATTTTAAGTATACTGATTGATACACCGATTACAGTAATCATTGATGAAACAGGAGATCGTAAAAAGCGGTGCGACCCCGCATCGGCGAAAGACGCAAGGGAACGCGCACCAAGATAAGGAAATAACACAGATTATACTTCTCGACAATATTTGGGAAGCTTAGGGAAAATAGATCAAGGTATTATAGTATCAGTAAATGTTTATGGTCTTTATAGAAATATTACTTTCCCTTTAGTGACAAGAATATTCAAACCAAAAAAGACTCTCAAAGAGGGTGATGTTTACAAAACAAAAATAGAATTAGCAAGAGAAATTATCGAGTATTTAGTAGAGTTAGGTTTTTCTATTAATTTAGTATTAGCTGATAGTTTATATGGGGAAGCATCGACTTTAATTAATGCACTGAGACAAAATAATCTTGATTTTATTGTCTCTATTAGAAAAGACCATGGTGTTTGGATGCCAAGTTCACAGACGATAAGAGCGAATAAATGGTACAAATTTAAACGAATTTTTAGTGATGGTAAAAAAGAAGATAGATACATTAGAGAAATTATTTATGGTCTCAGAAGAGAAATAACTTATTGGCAAATTACTACTAACACAGAAACTATGCCAGAAAACAGCACTAGTTTTGTAATGACTAACATCCAAAAAACGAGAACTCAACAGAAAAAAACCATGGGAAATTTATATGGTCAACGTACATGGGTGGAGTATGGATTTCGGCAGTGTAAACAAGAATTAGGCTGGACAGATTATCGTTTAACCAAGGGAGAAGATATAGAAAAATGGTGGGAAATTATTAATAGTGTTTACTGGATGATTAGCTTAAAAACTAAACCTATTACAGACTTAATTAATCAAAAAAAAATAGTAGAGACTCAAGATAAGAAAATCTTCATCACAGAAGATTGGCGTGATTTTAGTAGTTGGAAAAATACATTGATTAACTATCGAATTATGGTTAAACCAATGCTCATCTTTTGCACAATGTTACCTTGGTTAAGAATAATGGAGAGCGATTTATTATGGATAGGGTTTAATCATTTACTGAACCACAGCAATAATTGTATGATTCATTTTCTCAGTGGATAAATTCATTTTTTCCGATTAGTTATTTCGGAAAGTGACTATAAATGATATTGAACACGATTTTAGTGCTTTAAAAAGAGCAAAAATGTATAGCGATAGTACAATAACTTTAGATGAAATAATTTACAATTATTGTACTAGCTAAATGTCTCAGTCTTATTTTGATTGACTATATTAAAATTATAGATGAAACATTCCTAATATCAACTTAATTACATAAAAGTTTATAATCCTCTGATTAAATACTTTTACAGTGTTCAAAAAAAAAATTACTGAAAATCATTGTAATTGTGTTGATTATTACAATATTTTCCTCGATGTTTAAAAGTAAAGATATAACGAGAGATTAGGCATAAAATAAACTAAAAAAAAGTAAATTTATACCTAATCATCATAGTAATAGATCTCGTTTTTACCTGAAGTAAATGCCATAAAAATTTATTAGCTAGATAGTGATTTTTTTTGACATTATCAGGAGAGATTTCTTAGACAATGTTACAAGAAAAGTTTAACCTACCGCCTGTAAATCATAAACAAAATTTTCACTGACAACATCAGTTAATTGTTCATGAATTGGTTGTTCAAAACCCCTGTCGATTTCTCGCATGGTGGCTTTTTTGGCTTCGAGGGCTACTTGTAACACTTTCATAGCTTCTTTTGGTTGCCCAGCACCACAGAAAAATAAATCTGCGGCAAAGTAACCATGTTCTGGCCATGTATGAATAGCAATATGAGATTCCGCGAGGGTAACGGTAGCTGTTACACCATGGGGACTAAATTGGTGTACACACATATCAATCAATGTCGCTTTACCAGCACTGATGGCATCTAATAATCCTTGACGGATTCTTTCAGGACTATTTAAAAGATCCGCCGGTGCTTCCCAAGCGTCTACCACTAAATGTGTACCCACTTTATTCATTCTTGTCAACTCACTCTATACTCTCTTTGATAATTTGTATTGGTAAGAGTTTTAGTTTCTGACACTACAGCATCAACCGCCACCCTTCTATAAATAAGAAGATTTAGGAAAATATTGGTAATTGGTAAAATCCTTTTTTCTAATTTTCCTGACTGGGAATCCTGACTAGACTCCTCGGGAGGTAACGATCGCAATTTTGAAGTGCTTAAAAAACTAACTAATCTCACGTAAGATACAATATTATATAAAAATGTCTAATTTGTCAAGAAATTTTACCTATTTTTCTTTGTGTCTAGCTTGAATATCAGAAATAGTAAAAATACTCTCAAATTGTAATCCTTGAGAATGATAAAATTCGGCACCCCCAGCTTGACGATCCACTAAAGATATAATTTTATCAACTTTGTACCCAGCATCGGTGAGTCTTTCTACCGCTAACATAGCCGATTGTCCCGTAGTGACAACATCTTCTAGGACGGTAACGATCGCCCCTTGTGGTAAACTAGGACCTTCGATATAGGCTTTAGTACCATGGTCCTTTGCTTCTTTGCGGATAATCAAGGCTGGAATAGGGTTATTTTCGTAGGCGGAAACCACACTTACTGCACTCACCATGGGATCAGCCCCAAGGGTAAGCCCTGCCACGGCTTGAGCATCATCAGCAAGCATTTCATGGATTAATTTACCCACCGCTAAAGCCCCTTGCGCCCTAAGAGTAACTTGTTTACTGTTTAAATAAAAATTACTTTTTTGTCCAGAGGATAGGGTAAAATCTCCTTCTTGATAGGCATACTCCACAAACATATCCAGTAACTGTTGTTTGAGAGATAAGCTGTTGTTTTCCATAATATTAAAGATATTTAATTCTAGTTTTCGTTACAATTAGAGCAAACATGATTTTAGCAAACAATTAATTATGTTCCCAAAAATTTCTCGTTTTGTCACCATCGCAGCGTTAACCACTCTTACCTGCGTTCTTAATCCTCCTTCTGATGCTAGGGCATCGGATGTCGAATTGATGGCTCAAAGTAGGTATAACTCCCCAGAAGTAGTTGAGCCTGAGGTTACTCTTACATTTCCTGAATTAGTAGAAAAAACTTTTCATTATCACAGTGGAGATTTCTTTGAAAAGTCCTCTATCAGTGGATTTCTCGATTCTATGTTAGGTTTAAGGGGTAGTCTTGAAGGTTCTTATCCCGAAAATAGCATTGCTAGGGATGGTTTTCTCTTGAATGTTATTATGAGCGATTATTTCAAACAACTTCAAGAAGGCTCTCCTCGGGTACGTACGAGGGACATGGATAGTCCTTTCAGAGACTCCCTGAGAACCAATCCCGACTATCTAATCCCTTAAGGGGAAAAATCCAGGGTACAGGAGTTGAACCTGTCTAGGGCGAATTATGAGTTCGCTGCCTCAACCGCTCGGCCAACCCTGGTCACTTTTACCATTATAAAAGATATTAGTACCCTTTTGTCAAATTTTAAAGGTTATTTTTTTGTGTCAAGATAAGTCAATTCCTCTGTAATTGTCTATGGACAGATAATATTTTTAACTATATATTAGTGAGTGAATAAAGGATAAAGTAGGGTTAAAATGCCATGGCTTGTTGGATTTTATTGTTAGTGGGTTACTTTTTTTAAGATATTTTTAAAGTTATTAAATGTTGTTATAATCGTTAACTATGAATATAAATGTAATTACTTTTTTGTTTGTTATTTTTGGTAGTATTTCCGCAGGATTTGCCACAGGGGCGATCGCCCATTATTTGGGTAATGAGTCCTTAGCAGGAATCTCTTCACCCCAAGAAAATCCTACGACACAGTACATTGATCGCAAAAATAATGATCCAGATCAAGAGTTTTCTTTGATAAATGAACAAGAACTTTTAAAAGAAATTAACGACATCAAACAAAGACATAAAAATTCTCGAAGATAATTAATAAAATTTTATTTTAAAAGATAGTAAATGAATAATGATTCTGATAAAAACATAGAAAAACCTTGGTGGAATCGTCCGTTATGGGGCGATCGTACCATGGTAGAAAAACTAGAATCAATCATCCATAAAGATCAAGAAAAAATCCCTGATGAGGTGATAAAACATCACGAACAAGTGATGTCAGAACTAAAAATTTTAACTCCCATTGGTAGAGCTTTAGATAACCCTAAATTTATTGAGCCAGAATTCGTTACCTTCTTCAATATTACCAATCTATTTGCCCAAGAAATAGGAGAATATAAAGGACTAAGAAACTATGTCGCCCTTTTCAGAGTCGCTATAGAAGCACAAAGTACCTTCCTAAAAATTGAGCAAATCGAACTTTCCCACCGCAGTAGCAAACAACAAGAACTTTATCAATTTGTTTTAAATAAATTAGAACAAAAAATAAATGCCGAGGAATTTATCGAAGCATTAAATGCAGAAAAAGATGTAATTTTGACAGGAATAAAAACAGAAGAAGGAAAATTTGCAGTTAATTCCTACGTCGAAACATTAACCGCTGCAGCCCGTCAAGATGAACTAGCCTTAAAATTATTATACCTATTTAAAAAGTATAATTTAGAGGATTTCTCCTTACTAAAAACAGTATCTGACATGATAGATTACCTCCTAACAAAAAATCTACAAAACTTTGAGGAAATAGTTTCATTTGTCAAAATTAACGGAGAAAAATTTATCAAACTCAGTAATATCATTGAAATTCCTGCTGAAAATACCAATGATGAAGATTTTGCCAGAATGTTTCAATACATCGCCCTAAAAAGGAAATATCAAGATCTCTACGTTCAATTTCAAAGACTACTCGAACTATTAACCCTGTGGAATAGCTTTTATGAAACTGCAAAAGACATTAGAGGCCATTATCCCCTTACAGAATTTGATCATCCTGCCGAATTTGAAAAGCCGATTCCGGGAGAAGACCTATACTTTAGGTATAAAAATATTATCAATCAGCTAAAAAAGTAAAGCAAAAATGACCGTAAAAGTTAAATTTTTACCAGATAATGTGATTGCGGAAGCCCAAGCAGGAGAGCCGATACTAGAGGTTGCATCTCGTGCGGGGGTTTTTATTCCTACAGGGTGTTTAATGGGTTCTTGTCACGCCTGTGAGGTGGAAATAGAAACCGATGAAGGACAAGAAGATGTGATTTGTGCTTGTATCAGTGCTGTACCCTCTGGACAAAAAGAGTTAACAATTAATGTATACTCTGATCCTGTTTGGTAAAAGTTTGATTTAAATTATTTATTTATGCCTAAAATTGTTTTAGTCCATCCCCAAATTCCTCCCAATACAGGTAATATTGCTAGAACTTGTGCAGGTACTGCCACAGAGCTTCATTTAGTTGGTCCATTGGGGTTTGAAATTAGCGATCGCTACTTAAAACGAGCCGGGCTAGATTATTGGCCCCATGTTAAATTGTCTTACCATAATGACATCGAAGAATTCTTAGGGGTTGCCAAACAACGAGGAGGGCGCTTAATTGGTTACAGTGTACGGGGAAAAAAAGACTATTTAGATTGTGAATACTTAGAAGATGATTGGTTATTATTTGGTAGCGAAACCAACGGATTACCCCCAGAACTTCTGGCACAATGTGATTTGACCAGTTTTATTTCCATGGAGGAAGGCACCGTGCGCAGTTTAAATTTATCGGTTAGTGTTGCGGTTGTTTTATTTGAAACCCGTCGCCAATTACGAAAATTGTGAACCAAAAACCTATTTTCACAGTCACAAATAGACGAGACTAATTAAACCAAAATATCATCATCAATTTTTTTTGACAGTTTTTTGATCTTTTCGATCACAAAGTGTACATTTACTGATAGATTGAGTTAGTATTTAACTTTAAAATATCTTAACAATTTCTTAAGATTTAATGACTTTGATGATGACTTAACAGTAATTTCACTGATTTCTGTTTGTAGTTTTCTGTCTATTATTTTGATTAGTATTAAGTAACAGGAACGAAATAATGAATTTTCAATATACATCTAAGGATATTTATAAAGGAGCATTGGCGATCGCCCTAGGAATTATTGCAATACCAGAATCAGCATCCGCAGTAGTTATCAATGAAACCGCCATTAATAGCCCTACTCTTTTAATCAGTAACTCAGAGCAACTAGCTTCCTTAAGCCCAGATAAAGAAGAAATACAAAATACCGAAGTATTTAACCCAACCCCAGAAGGACTACAGAGACAAAAACTAGACATTGCCAGTAACCGTAGATTGAAACAACTACTTAGTGCCAATGAACAACCTGAATTGTCCGCTGTATTTGAACTAAATAATAACCAAGAAGCAGAAAATATCAACAACCCCCAACAAATCAGTAACTATCAGGGCAACACACAACAAAACACCCCTAGATTAAACCTGACTCAAAATCAAGAAACAACCATCGCCCAATCATCTCCAGAAGGCATTCCCATTGCAGTAGAAAATGTTAGCCCCGAATCTACATCTGGGATTCCGATTCCAGTAATAGTTCCTGCATCGGAAAATACACCACAAAACATCTCCCAGAATCAACCCGTTTTGATTCCCACACAAATAGACTTCACCATCAACGATAATAACTCCTCTTCAAGTTTTGAAGTCAATGATCAAGCAACTCTTACGGAAAACTCTTCGCAAAACGCCTCTAATCTTCCAGAAGACTTTACCCAAAAATATGAGCCTGAATATAGAGAAACTGCGGTTGTACCCATTCAAGTACAGAGCTTTACCAGCAATAATCAACCTACCCTCATTACCGATCAAGAAACACTTAATTTCAATACTAGAGAATTCAGCAATAATGATCCTACCCAAGTAACACCCCCAACGGAAGTCGCATCAATTCCCGTTCGTATTCAGGTGGACTCCTATAACCCAGCAAATATGCCCCCCGCAGGAGATATTAATTCTCCCGATATTCCTCCTCAACTCAACTCCCCCGAACAATTTTTACCCGAAACCCAAAGACCTTTTAATGGCTATATGTGGCCAGCAAAGGGAGTATTTACCTCTGGATATGGACCTCGTTGGGGTAGAATGCACCGAGGAATAGATATTGCAGGTCCGGTGGGTACTCCTATCGTTGCTTCCGCAGATGGAGAAGTGATTACCTCTGGTTGGAATTCAGGAGGTTATGGCAACTGGGTACGCATTCGGCACGCTGATGGCTCAATCACTCTTTATGCCCACCACAGCCGTAACCATGTTCGTGCAGGACAAAGGGTAAGACAGGGGCAGTTAATTGCCGACATGGGTAGTACTGGATTTAGTACAGGACCTCACCTTCACTTTGAAATTCACCGTGGAGGACGAGCTGTTAATCCCATGGGGCATTTAGCTAGAAGATAATTTGAGTTTAAAAAATAATTATTTGTTAAATCTCAATGAAAGAGATCTTCAAAACAGAGGTGATATAAGTCATCTGGTTATAAATCTACTTACAAAAATCCCCCCTTGTAGTTAATTGTTGAACTTGGGGGCATTAGTTTTTAGCTTAATTTTCTGCGTCGCTTTGTTTTTTATCAGCTTTACTGTAGATACTTTGTTAACTATGCTTTAATTATCTATCTTTAATTGATAGTTGCGGGAAGCTAAACGAGCTTTTCCTGATGATGCCCATTGCTCTAGGAATTCGATTTGTTCTCGGGCAGTACGGGCTAGGGGTATAATTTGACTAGCTGCCATGAGAATGTCATCGGTGATAAAGTCACGATTTTGACTAAAGCCGAGGTGCATAGCTTCAATGATGGTTTGTTCGATTTCTGCCCCAGAAAATTCGGGGGTTTCGTAGGCAAGTCTTTTCATGTCAAATTTTTCGAGGTTGTGGGGGCGTAGTCGGTTGAGATGCACCGCAAAAATGGCTTCCCTTTCGTCTTGACTCGGTAAACCCACAAAGAATATTTCGTCAAACCTTCCTTTTCTTAAAACTTCTGCTGGTAAATTTTGAATATTATTGGCTGTAGCTACCACAAAAACAGGGCTTTTTTTCTCCGCTAACCAAGTGATAAATGTGCCGAATACTCGGCTGGTGGTGCCTGAGTCGCCCCTACCGTCGGCACCTGAAAATCCTTTGTCTATTTCATCAATCCAGAGAATACAGGGGGAAAGGGCTTCGGCTAGGTTAATCATTTGTCGGGTGCGGGATTCTGATTCCCCCACCAAACCGCCGAAAAGTCTGCCTACGTCTAGCCTGAGGAGGGGTAAATGCCAGTGATGCGCGATCGCCTTTGCGGTGAGAGATTTTCCTGTGCCTTGAATACCAACGAGTAGAAGTCCCCGAGGATAGGGCAATCCGTAAGCCCTGGCGGATTCGGAAAATGAACCTCCCCTTCTGAGTAACCATTCTTTGAGGTTATCTAAACCACCGATGTCCGATATTTGTTCTTGGGCAGGGTAGTAGTCGAGGATTTGGGTTTGACGTATGGTCTGTTTTTTCTCCTCTAGGATTAGTTCTACGTCTTCGGCTTCTAATTTGCCATTTTGGGCGATCGCCCTTGTCAATACCCTTCTGATGCGTTCTAGGGATAGTCCTTGGGCAGCCCTAACTAATTCAGTTAAAAGTTCATCATCCAACGATTGCCCTATCATTAACCGCTCAATTTCTTCTTTGATTTCCGTAGCTTGGGGTAAAGGAAAATCAACCACCGTAAAAACTTCTCTTAATTCGGCAGGGAGGTTGACTTCCGAGGCAATGATAACAATATTTTTTGGTTGGGCTTTGAGTTTTTTGGCAAGGTTACGCAGTTTACGGGAGATGGAAATATCTTCTAAAAATCTTTGAAAATCTCGCAGGATAAATACTCCCCCTGTGTTAGGGGGCAATTTCTCCAAAAATTCGAGGGCTTGGAGAGGATTACGTTTGCCAAAATTGGTATTATTAGGATTATCTTGATAACCGTCCACAAAATCCCAGATATAAGTATGACGATTGCCCATGGTTTCGATAATAGATGCGATCGCCTTTTCCACCCTTTCCTCTTCACTGCTAGAGACATAAATAAGGGGATAACAGGCTCTTAATAATAGGGAAAATTCTCGGTTAAATTCTTTCATTCCAGATTTTGACCAATGTTGGATTAAATATTTTTCGCACTCTTACTAATTTATCATGACAGAATTATAAATATTATTCATCACCACCTATGACCAAAAAACAATCTATTCTTTATCAACCCTTATTATTAAGAATATTTCACAATTTTCAAGCCATATTTACTATCTTGGCGATGGTGACTGCGTTTTGGACATACAACACCTACGATGGCCGATGGGGAAAAATCAACTTTCTTCCTGATTGGAATGCCATCGAGGGTATCCATGGAACTTTTGGTTTATGGAGTTTACTATTATTTCCTGTTTTCGCTGTTTATGTTATCCATCGTGGACAAACAAAATTAATTCAAAAAAATACCCCTAATCAACTAAAGTTATTTAATAAATCCATCTGGTGGTATTCTCTCCATAGAATCGTCAATACCCTTAGTATTTTTAGTTTAGTATTTGCGGTTTTTACTGGGAAAATGATGAATGAAAAATGGTTACCTCAAGGAGAATTAAATCATATTTGGTATTATTTACATTTGATTTCGTTATTAGTGATAACTTTAACCCTCGCTCTACATTTATTAATGGGTGTAAAAATAGGCGGTTATCCTCTACTTTTATCTATGGTAAATTTACAGATAAGGGATAAGGATAGTTGGCGATTATGGAAGGAGAATATTATTAATAATTCCTCTCAATTTAAACAATTAATAGTTAAAGAATGGGGAAAATTAGCTCCCCATTTTAAGTTATTAGAAATTGTTATTTTATTATCTATTCTTAGTGCTTGGTTATTTTCTTTTATTAAATAAATTGTTGTCAAATTAAAAATTGTACCTCATGTTGAAATGAATACCATCATCCTGAATATTATCGGTGCGATCGCCCAAATTTATCAACGGGGGTGCATAATCAAGACGAAAATAAATATTTTGTTTTGGTTGCCAAATCAACCCCATACCAAGGGATGCAAGGAAATTTTGCGAAGGTAAAAAATTAGGATTACTCGATACATTCCACACCGCCCCCATATCAAAAAAAGGTACTAATTGTAATACCGACTCCTGCGCCTCATTGCGTGAAACGGTGATTCTATCTTCAATGGAAAAACGAAAACCATTATCTCCTGATCTTGCATTTTGCCGATAACCCCGTAAAGATTGACCGCCACCAATGCTAAACTGTTCCGAGGGTAAAAGGGCATCCCCTGTTAACTGCACATCTCCTTGAATAATCAAAAAGTGATCTCGCCCCAATAGTTGCACCCTCTGCACCTGCCCATTCCAAGCAAAAAAGTAACCGTCAGGATTATTCGGCGCTTGACTGGTGGTAACATCAAATAAGCCCATACCTAGCCTAAATTGCGATCGCACCGCCCATGCTCCAAACTGCTCTCTCCTAACATAGTCTTGCCCAAAAGTCAATACATTCGTCCGAGAAATACCATTTTCATCCGGCCCAATGCCAAAAGGGGTAGGCCCTTGAAAAGTGAAAGTTTGCCCTGTGCGATAAGTCATCCCCAAAGAAAGGGCAAATTCTGCCAACGGAGTGCGCATCAAAGGTTGACGATAACTCACCTCATAAAACTCACTACTACCACTAATATCCAATACCTCAAACGGGCCACTAACAATGCGATTTCGTTGTAAACTAACCGTTGTATCCAGAGTGCCATTGATGGGATTAAGGGGCGCTGAATAGGTAAAACTCAGATCATAAGTACTCAAAAAATCCTCAAAACGAGGACGAAACGACACCGAAAAAGTATCCCCAAAACCAAACACATTGCCATGGCGTAAATCAATATCCCCCTGCACATCTCCCACTCTTGGGGGAGAATAATTATTAATAGCCACCGAGCCAGAAAAAGGATTCGCCTCCGTCACCCGCACACTGAGAATGCTTTGCGCAACGCCCTTTCCACTCCTTAAACTAGCTTCAACATTATCGATTAAAGGGTCAGATTTTAATAACTTCAATTGGTCTTCTAATTTATCAGAATTAAAAGGCGTTTCAGTACCAAGGGCAATTCTATCCAAAACGTAACCTTCTAACCTATCTCCTCCCTCAATTTCTACAGCTTGAATTTCCCCTTCTATTACCCTAATTATGGCCACCCTATCACTATCTATATTTGCCACAAAAGCCCTTGTCGTCAAATAAGCATCATTGAGATATAACTGAGTAATATCAGCACTGATTTTTTCTAAATCTTGGTTAGTAAATTCTTGACCATCATAGGAGGTAATAATTTGAGCAATTTCTGCCCCAAAAATAGAATTACCCTCAACCCTAATACTTGTCGCCAACCCTCGATCATTTTCTGACTGAGATAACAAAAAAACTTCTTGATTTAATTCCTCAGAAATTTGATTACTTTCTATTCTTTCCAAAGCAAAAACCCACGGACTTAAACCGAAATTATTTAAGCCTAAATACCCACATAAACAAGAAACAATAAAAACCAGTTTAGAATCACCCATAAAATTTGACCAAAAGGATATTTATAGACTGAATTAATTTTAACTAGATTTTATTTTATCGATTAATCTTTTCTGCAATTCGTGCTTGTTTAGAATCTTTACCAAAAAAGAAAAAACCCAATCCTAGCCAGACAATCAATAATAGAGAAGTCAATAAAAGAATGGACAAAGAGCCAAACTCATTAATTAAAATGGGGGCTGCCGCAGTAAATAAACCTCCTCCGACAATGGGTTCAAAAAATAATTGTTTATAGGCAAAACTTTCAAAAGCACCAGATTTATTATCAGGATCAACCATTCTTAAAAGTAAAATTCCCGTAGCCGTAACTCCCATAGATTGACCAAAATCACAGATACCACGCTCAAACCAATAGGAAGGAATGATTTTAGGGGCAATTACTACAAAAGCAAAAATATTCCAAATTATACCAACAATTCCTAGTAATAAAAAAGGGATGATATTGGCTCCCAAAACCTGTAAAGAAATAGAAGCAAGAGCCGTCCCCACCACTATATCAAGGGCTAAACCAGCCAAATTATTCATTAAACGACGATTTATTAATTCCTTCAGACCTATTTTTTCTAAGGTAATTTGAACTATAATACCTCCAATTAAAGCCATGGGAAAAAGGGGAATATAATTCATCAAAGTTAATCCTGTGGCTCCCCATGTCATCGATTCAATGAATTTTAATCCTTCTAAAATTAACCAACCAATGGCAATAGCTAAACCGACAAAACCAAAGTTTAAGGAAAGAGGATCAATTAATAAATTTTTATAGAGTTGAATTCTTTTTAATTTTATTTTTTCTTCTTTTTCTTTTATTTCTGAGGCAGATAAACCCTCATAGGTAGAAAATTTTTGACCTTCTTTTTTAAAGGTTTTGATATGTCCTTTTTTTCTGCCCCAACTAGCTAATAATGTTCCTGTGATAATCCCTGAAACGATACCAACGGTGGCTAATCCGAGAGCTAAATCTCCCCCTTCAGGAAAATTTAAATCAATAAAAGTTTGTTCCATTCCTGCGGCGGTGCCATGCCCTCCTTCAAAGGCGATTTCGATGAGACTGCCCACAAGGGGATTCATATCAAATACAGGTACAAGGATTAGAAGGGTGAGTAAAATTCCCACCACATATTGCCCCCATGCCAAAGTTTGCCCAAAAACTACTTGAGGGGCTGCTTTTTTCCAAATTTGTTTGGGATTGGGTATGGATTCCCCTAGGAAAAGGGCGGCAAAGACAACGTTGATAAATACCCCCGGGGATTGTTGCCAAACGGTGCGTATGGGCTGACTAAATAAACCCCCTGCAAAAAGGGCATTTTCTCCTCCTAGGTTGGTTATTATGGCACCCAAGACTTCTTGCCCTAGCAACAAGACTAAAAAACCTGCCACCACTGATTCGGGAAGGTATAGTTGTTGAATCCAACGGGCTTTTTGTTTTATCAGTCTAGCTACTAATATGAAGATTGATAAAATTACGAAGGCGAAAAGTGCGTCTCTTAAGCTAAACATAGTTTGATAAGTAAGTAATGGGTAATGGATAATGGATAATTAGTGGTTAATTTTCCATGGGTAAGTCTTTCCAGTCTTCATATGGTCTTTCTAGGGAAAATAAGAAACTTTTGGAAAGGAGAAAAACCCCTTCTGATTGGGAAGCCGATTCGGGAAATTTTATTAGGCCATATATTTGGCTATCGTCAAAGTTACTACCTCCAATGTTTATTTCATAGGTTTCTTCGTTGTCTAGGGTTATGATGATTTTAGCTCTAGGAGTTTCTAAACCATATTCTGATAAGGATACTTCACCCATGGGAACTTCTAACTGTCGGGTGGCTTGGGGAAAAAGGTTTAATAAAAATGAAATGGAGGCATCGTTGGCTTTAACCAATTCTGGCTCGATCATTTGCCATGGTTGCACTTCTGCTTGGGTTTTTTCAAAAACTAAGGTTTGAGTATCTTCTAGGCTCTGTGGGGGGTCAATGGTGATGGTTTTTATTTGCTCTGCGTCAAAGGGGAAAAGGCGATCACGAAGTGCCTCTGTGCGATCGCCCTGTGGTACTAAATTTTCGTTGTCATTGTTTGTTACATTAGATTGAGGGCGAATTTCTACAAGATAAATAATGGAGGCAAGGCTAACAGCAAATATACTTAGTAATATGGTACTGCGGTTAAATTTCATATGGACTCATTCAATGGATGATTATTTAATTAATTTTCAACTAATTTATTTTAGTGGTTAACTAGATTGGATAAATTGATTATAGGTTTTATTTTATTCAAATCTTTTTTAACAAGAAATGCAAGGATATTTGTTGAAGTCAATCCATAGGACTAACTTTTTTATCTTTTTCTCCCAATAATCTGCCCTTATGTATATTTATATATAATTAATATTTTCTCTTTTTATTATGGTTAATAAAGTTGTTTTTTTTACTATTTGGATTTTATTTATAGGTTACGGATTTTTATTTGCCCCTCCTGATAATCCTGAGACTATGGATTTAATCATTAATCTTTCTAAGGGGAGTTGGGATGGTATCAACCCCTATATTATCAGCTTGTTTAATCTCATGGGAATCTTACCGATGATTTATGCTTGTTTACTTTTGGTTGATGGTAGGGGGCAAAAATTGATGGCGACTCCTTTTATGGTGGGTAGTTTTTTCCTCGGGGCATTTTCTCTTTTACCTTATTTTGCTTTGCGGGAATCTAATAATACTTTTGTGGGGGAAAAAACGATATTTATTAAAATTGTCGAAAGTAAGTTAACGGCGATCGCCCTTATAATCGGTACTACTATATTGGTGGTATCAGGGGTAAAAAATGGTAACTTTAGTGATTTTGTTTATCAATGGCAAAATAGTAAATTTATCCATGTGATGAGCCTTGATTTTTGTCTGTTATGCTTACTTTTCCCTGTACTTATTAAAGATGATTTGGCAAGACGTAATATTAATAATCCCGTGCTAAGGGCGATCGCTTTTATACCTTTATTTGGTACTTTAATATATATGATATTACGCCCCTCTTTATCCACTGATGAAACTCCTAATAATTCTGAAGTATTAGCATGATATTAAACAGATATACAAATTGTATATTTTAAACTTTAAAAATCAAAAAAGTCTCCCGTAATTGGGGGATTTAGGGGGTGAAACTACTTCCTAAGCCTCTCTCACAACATTAAAAATTACAAAAATTCTCCCCAAATTGAGGCTTCAAAAAGCCAAACCATTGCCCATTCCCTATTGTCTAAAATAACAACATGGATTTATTTTCCTTAGAAAAACTACTCTTTACCCCCACCTCCAAAAACCATAATCCCATCTCCCTTATCTACGCCTTTCCCAATGAATATACCGTAGGAATTACCAGCCTAGGTTATCAATTAATTTGGGCAAACTTTAGTACCCGTGAAGATGTAGAAGTTACTCGTTTATTTACTGATATTGAGGAAAAATTACCCCGTCATCCTGAAATATTAGGCTTTTCTTTTTCATGGGAATTAGATTATGTTAATATCCTTGATTTATTAGAAAAATTACAAATTCCTATCTATGCTAAAGATAGAACAGAAAACCATCCTTTAGTATTTGGAGGAGGCCCTGTTTTAACCGCTAATCCCGAACCATTTGCCGAATTTTTTGACGTTATCTTATTAGGAGATGGAGAAAATTTAATTGATAATTTTATTGATAGTTTCCAAGAAATTAGAAACGGTGATAGACAAGAAAAATTAATCCATTTAGCCCAAACCCCTGGTATTTATTGCCCTAATTTATACCATGTGCAATATGAAGATATAACGGGAAAAATTAAATCTATTACCCCCATTAATGAGCGCATTCCTGCGGTGGTGGAAAAACAAACCTATCGAGGAAATGTCTTGTCGGCTTCTACCGTTGTCACGGAAAAGGCGGCATGGGAAAATATTTTCATGGTGGAAGTGGTGCGCAGTTGCCCCGAAATGTGTCGTTTTTGTCTGGCAAGTTATCTTACTTTACCATTTCGCACCGCTAGTTTAGAAGGTTCGTTAATTCCTGCCATTGAAAGGGGGTTGAAATATACTAACCGTTTGGGGTTGTTGGGGGCATCGGTTACTCAACACCCAGAGTTTGAGGAGTTGTTAAACTATATCATGCAACCAAAATATGATGATGTACGCCTCAGTATTGCTTCGGTGCGTACGAATACGGTGACGGAAAAATTAGCTCAAACCCTTACCAAAAGAGATACCAAGTCTATTACCATCGCCATCGAAAGTGGTTCGGCAAAAATTCGCCAAATGATTAATAAAAAGTTGGAAAATGAGGAAATTATCCAGGCGTCTATCAATGCGGAAAAGGGTGGTTTAAGGGCGATTAAGTTTTATGGCATGGTAGGCTTACCCCAAGAGGATAACAGCGATTTAGATGCCACCATTGAGATGATGAGGGCGGTTAAAAAGGCTTCGCCACGGTTAAAAACTACCCTCGGCTGTAGTACATTTGTACCAAAAGCTCATACTCCTTTCCAGTGGTTTGGGGTAAATAAGCAGTCGAAAAAGCGTTTACAGTATTTACAAAAAAATCTGGCAAAGGCAGGGGTTGATTTTCGCCCAGAGAGCTATAATTGGTCTGTGATTCAAGGGTTAATGTCTAGGGGCGATCGCCGCTTAACTAAACTGTTATTATTAACTCGTATTTATGGAGATACTCTGGGTAGTTATAAACGGGCATTTAAGGAATTAAAAGGACAGTTACCTAGTTTAGACTATTATGTTCATGATAATTGGGAGTTAGAGCAGGTTTTGCCCTGGAGTCACCTCAAAACGGCTTTACCTGATGAGACTCTGGTTAAACATCTACAAATGTCTTTACCCAATGAAATAAGCTGATAGAAAGATCAACACAAGCAAAACACAATAAATTAAAATCTTATTAACTATCATCATCCCCAGTAAGAAAAAAAAGCCTAATTGAGTATTTTATTGTCACATTTCGTGGTTATAGTTGCTACTCAATTAAACTTTTTGACTGAGTAAATAAATTTGAGGATGTTTATGGGAACAGTTACAATGAGACTATCTTATTTTCATTTTTTCACTTTTGCTGTTCTTGAATTATGAGCCATATTCACTGCATCAATCCTCAATGTAATGCTACTAATTCGGTGGATGAAAGTATCTGTCAGGAATGCAATACTCCTACTACTCGGCGTTATCTATGGGTGATGGATGGGGAGGCTCAATGTTTCGAGATTCAGACTCTCATTGACGATCGCTTTTATGTGATTAATGATAAGGTTGTTTTAGATACTAAACCTCAGAAAATTCCTACTTTTGGAGATGATATTCCCTCAGAAATAATTCCCTATCAACGTTTATTTACCCAAAAATTGCACCTACCTCAAGTATATAGTGCGATCGCAAATACTTGGTTATTAGAACATCAAAGCACCCCCATAAATGATTCTGGTGAGTTAGTTTATCCTCACATTTTTCCCACCCTCCACAGTAGTTGGGCAGAGGCTTCCTCCCTCAGACAATTAAATTGGTTATGGCAAATAGGACAACTTTGGTTTTATTTGAAAAAGCAAAAAGTCTTATCTAGTTTCTTGGCAGAAGATAATTTGAGGGTAGATGGTGGCATTGTCAAAATAATGGAATTAAGCCCCGACAATGACAACAAACCCAGCTTACAAGACTTAGGCAATTTATTAGAACCCTTCGTAAAAGATAGCCAAGAAATAATCCAAGAAGTTTTAACAAATATTGTCCTCAGCTTACAGCAAAAACTCATTACCAGTACAGGAGAACTAATTAAAATATTAGATCAAGCCCTGTTTATACTAGGGGAAGAATACTATCAAAGAAAATATCATATTCTGACCACCACAGATCCAGGCAAGAAAAGAGGTAATAATGAAGACGCTTGTTATCCCCCTGCCCTAGAATTAAAAGAAAACGTTTCAGGAATAAATACTTTGACAATTATTTGTGATGGACTAGGGGGGCAAAAAGGCGGGGAAATAGCCTCTAATTTAGCTATAAAGACCCTAGAACAAGAATTAACTCAAATTTATCAAAAACAACTAAAAGATACCCTCTATAGCCAAAATTGGACGCCTTTGATTGATAAAGAAAAGATCCTCTCTGCCTTATCCGAAGCCAATGACCAAATTACAGAGATTAATAATGCACAAGGAAGTAAAGATCGAGATAGAATGGGTACTACGGTAGTTTTAACCCTAGCCTTAGATCATGAAATATACTTTGGTCATGTGGGAGATTCACGGATTTACCTCATCACTTCTCAGGGCTGTCATCAATTAACAGTGGATGATGATTTAGCATCGAGGGAGGTGCGTTTGGGTTATAGTTTTTATCGAGAAATGACCAGTAATCCCCAAGCGGGGGCTTTGATTCAGGCTTTGGGTACAGATTACGCTAAAAATATTCGTCCTCACATTAAACGAATTATTCCTGATGAGGATTGCGTTTTGTTATTATGTTCTGATGGTTTGTCAGATTTTGAAAGGGTTGAACAATATTGGCGTCAGGAGGTTTTACCGATTTTAGGGGAAAAAGTTTCTCTTTCTGAAAGTATTGCCCATTTACTGGATATTGCTTTAACTAAAAATGGCCATGATAATGTCACCATTGGTTTAGTCCATTGTCAGATATTGCGCATGGATGCTCAAAAACAAAGAGGATTATCTTGGGCTACGTTGAGAGAAGTTTTGCCTGATTTACCCCAGCCTGATTTATCGGCGGTGACTTTGGCGAAGAAGGATGATTTTTTTGAGCGTTATAAGTATTGGATTGCTTTTTTCTTGGTGCTTGTGGGCATTATTTTGGGGGTGTTTTATCAGTCAAAGTCTTCGGAGAGTCCTTCTAACCCTTCTTCTGTAAATTCGCTGTATCATGGTTAGTGAGCTTAATTTACTCCGTGGGAAGTTAAAAACTATTTGGGGTTATGATGATTTTCGTTACCCTCAATCACAGGTAATGGAGTCTCTTTTGGCAAAAAAAGATTGTCTGGTGGTGATGCCTACGGGGGGCGGTAAGTCTATTTGTTTCCAATTACCTGCTTTACTTCAGGATGGTTTAACTTTGGTGGTTTCTCCTCTCATTGCGTTGATGGAAAATCAGGTTAGGGAGTTGAAGGGTAAGGGTTTGGCTGCAGATTTTTTGCACGGTGAAATGGCTAGGGGCGATCGCACTGGGGTAATATATAGGTTGGAACAGCAGCAATTAAAGTTATTATACCTTTCCCCTGAAACCCTCCTTAGCCCCCCTATATGGCAAATTATTAGTCGCCCCGATTTGGTTATCAATAGCCTGATTATCGATGAAGCCCATTGTTTGGTGCAATGGGGCAAAACTTTTCGCCCTAGCTATACCCGTTTAGGCACCATTCGCCCTAGTTTACTTTCAGTAAAGCATAATCATCCCCTAATGGCGATCGCTTGTTTCACCGCCACCGCTGACTTACCTACCCAAAAAATTATCACTGACACCCTAGGTTTAATCAATCCCCAGAAATTTATCCTTAGCCCCTATCGTCAAAATCTACAACTGAAAGTAAAACAAATTTGGACACCAAAGGCAAGGAAACAAGAATTAATTAAATTTTTAGATAGTAAAAAAAACCACAGTGGTTTAGTTTATATTAGAACTAGAAAAGAAGCCGAAAATATTTCCCATTATCTTCATCAAAAAGGTTACAATAATTATTCCTACCATGGTGGTTTACCTAGCAACCTAAGAAGAAAAATAGAACAAGATTGGTTAGAAGAAAAAGTAAAATTTGTGGTTTGTACCAATGCTTTTGGGATGGGTATTAACAAAGCAAATTTACGATGGATAATCCATTATCAAGTACCTCTATTATTGTCCGATTATCTTCAAGAAATAGGAAGGGGAGGACGAGATGGAAAACCTAGCCAAGCCCTAAGTATTATCAGCGAATTTACGGGATTATTTGATCCCACTGACAAAAAAACACGGGCTTTTTTCCTTGCCCAAACTTTAAAATATTACCAAGAAACAGAAGTATTAATAACAAAACTATCTAATAAATCTCACCATTCAATGACTGACAACAATCAATTATATTTGGGCATATTAACCACAGCAAAACAATTAAAATGGTTAAATCCTTTTGAGTATAAACTATGTTTAAACGAGCCTGAAAAGGTAATAAAAAAGATGATTCATCATGAAAAACAGTTAATGATGCAAATGAAGGATTATTTAACTACTAAGCATTGTCGCTGGGCTTTTTTATTGGGAGTTTTTAATAATAATTTAAATCCCTCTTTTCGTTGTGGTGTCTGTGACAATTGCACCAAAAGGTAATTAAGAATTAAGAATAATGAGGTTGTACTATTTTTAAGTTTGTCTTATTAATAGTGGCTTTACTTGACAAGCATTTTGACTTTATCATCAAACCTTATTTAATACTTCTTTCAATTCATCTAAATGAAGAGGCTTAGTGAGATAGTCATTCATTCCTGCTTGAAGACAAATATTTTTGTCCCCTTCCATGGCATTAGCTGTCATAGCTATAATATGAGGCTGATGGGTGCTATTTTGCCTAATCCAACGAGTTGCCTCTAAACCATTCATTTCTGGCATTTGTATATCCATAAAGATAATATCATAATTTACTTTTTTAATTGCTTCAATTACCTCTAAACCATTAGCAACTATATCACATTTATAGCCTATTTTTTTTAAGCTCAACATGGCGACTTTTTGATTAACTTTATTATCTTCAGCCAACAAAATTTTGTATTTTTTTGATTGATTTAAAACTTGGTTACCTAAGTTATTATTTATAATATCTTTTGGGTTACTAGACATAGGTAAAACAACGGTAAAGAAAAAAGTTGAGCCGACATTTTCTTGACTTTCAAACCACATTTCCCCGTCCATCATTTCTGCTAGTCTTTTACTGATAACTAATCCTAGCCCTGTACCACCATAATGGCGACTAATGGAATTATCTACCTGAGAAAAGGGTTTAAATAATTTATTTTGTCTATTTTTAGGAACACCAATACCTGTATCTTTTATGGTAAATTTGAGGATACATTTTGTTTCATGAACTGTGTGACTGGTAATGTTAATTGTTACAGTACCTTGTTTGGTAAATTTAATGGCATTGCTAATTAAATTTAATAGAATTTGTCGAAGTCTAGTAACATCTCCTCTAAAATATTCGCTTTTTAAAGGTTCTTTTTTATATATTAATTTTATATTTTTAGCATGGGCTTGAAATTTCATTAAATCGATGATGCTGTTAACTGATTCTAGTAGATTAAATGGCTCATTTTCTAACTCTAATTTTCCTGATTCTATTTTGGAAAAATCTAAAATATCATTGATGATAATTAATAAACTTTCTCCGCTATGACGAATAGTTTTAATAAAGTCTTCTTGTTGAGGATTTAAAGGAGTATCAGCTAATAAATTTGTCATGCCAATGACTCCATTCATGGGAGTGCGAATTTCATGACTCATCATGGCTAAAAATTCACTTTTGGCACGGTTAGCCGAATCCGCCTCCTTTCTTGCCTGTGACAACTCATGATTTTTAAATGCTAGTTGATTTAGTCGTCTTTTTTCTTGTTTTAAAAGGTTAGATTGTGCGATCGCAATTCCCAACTGAGCCGCCACGGATTCAATCAAATCAAGCTCTTCAGCCGTCCACTCATGGAAAGAATCACAGTGATGAAGGATAATAACACCATTAATTTTGCCCTGATAAAAAGTACCAATGGTTAAAATTGACTTGAGAAGAATACTGCGACAATAACCGATTATCGGTTGAAAAGAATCATCCTGATAAACATTATTAGAGGCGATCGCCCCTTCTTGGTATAAAATTTTATTAAGATGGACATTCCCTTGAATTGGCACAGGAAAAGACATAATAGAAGGATAATCCCCCGCAGAATATTCCGCCCGTAAAGGCATAGAAAAGAAAGGCTGAAACAAACAATCATGAATCAAACAACGATTCACCTCAAAAGCCATACCAATCTCCTGCGCTGCCGTCGCAAAAATATCATCAGGATTAAGAGTGCGCCTAATCTTATCCGTAATATTGCCCAACAACAAACTCTTATTCAATTCATCCTTCAATTGTTTTTCAGCCCTTTCCCTTTCCGTAATATCCGAAATAATCGCCACAAATACCCTATCATTAGCCTCATCCACTAATTGTAAATGTACCTCCACAGGATACAAACTACCATCTCGACGACGATGAATCGTCTTAAACACCACAATATTTTGCTCACCCGTCAACAAAGGATTAACAACTTCCAAAAAACTATCCTTAGTATATTCAGGCTTAACATCTATCGGAGTCATACCTTGTAATTCATCCAAACTATAACCAATATTATTTAAAGCCCCCTGATTCACATACTCAAACAAAAAAGTATCCGCACGAAAAACATAAATTTCATTCAAACTCACCTCCAAATAATGGGCTAACTTCCTTCTTTCCGCCTCCAAAGCCCTCTTTTGAGTTACATCCCGTAAGATAACCGTAGAAATAGTATCCTCCTGAGTCACCAAACGAGAAATAGAAGCCTCCAAAGGAAACTCCTCACCCCCTTTTCTCTTCCCCATGACAAAATCCTTATCATCATTATCACCACTCATACGACAACAAGAATTTACTTGCCTTGCCCCATCAAAATTTTCCACATGGTGACGATGAGAAGCCACAAACCTATCAGGCAACAAAATATCTAGAGGCTTACCCAAAACCTCCTCAAGAGTATAACCAAAAATCTGACTTGCCCCTTGATTAAACATAATAATTTTTTGCTCATGATTAATAGAGATAATGCCATCTTGGGCAACATTCAAAATACCCGCCAAAGTTGACTTCGTTTTTTCCAACTCCATTTGTATCTCATTAGATTTAATCAACTCCTCATGGTACTCTTGATTAAGATTCGTTAACTCCAAAGTACGCATAGCCACCTTTTTTTCCAACTCCACACTATTTTGTTTCACCTGATTTAACAAACTTGCCTGTTGAATGCCAATAGACAACTGAATTGCCAACTTATCTAAAAACTCAATTTCCTCTGACTTCCAATGGCGAATTTCCTCACAACTATGGGCAATCAACAACCCCCACAAACACTGATTTACCTCCAAACCAATTACCAAATTACCCCGAATACCAAAACTCGCCAACAAATCCACATGACATTCAGTTAAATCACTATCATAAATATCCTCAATGGCAACCGTAGGAAAAACATTTTTGGAATTTAACCACAACTCCTCAAAACAAGCATCACGGATTATTCTTCCCTTCAAAGAATACTTTGAATCAATAATCGACTCAATCAAAAAAGGATTTTCCCAATTTTCAGATACCCTGAGAATAACCACCCTTTCCACCGACAATAAGTTTCTTACCTCATCCACCGCCCTTTGTAAAATTTCCTTCAAATCCAAAGATGAGCGAATTCGCAACGATATATCTAGTAATAACTTCTCTCTTTTCTCCGCTTCTTTCAAACTTTCCTGTTGTTGTCTAACAACCTGTTTTAATAACTCAGTATTTTTATTTTCTAACAATTCAACTTGTTTTTCCAATACAGTTATAACATCTTGTAATTCACGAGGATCAATTCCCTCCAATACGCTACTCTGAGTAATAATCCCTCGAAGATAGCCCTCATTATCTACCACTACCAGACGGCGAAAACCTTTTTTTTCCATCAACTTATGGGCATCCCAAAGAGAAGAATTTCCATTAATCACCTTCAAAGGTTTTGTCATAACCTGCTGCGCCTCCAACTCCTCCATATTCAAACGAAGGGCTTGATACCTAACAATGTCTTTTTCTGTAATAATCCCACAGGGTTTAACCTGATTATTTTCTCCTTCCTCAACTACCACTACGCAACTAATGGAATTATTTGCCATTAACTGCACCAACTCCGTCAATTTTTGCCATGGAAAAGCATAAATGATATTACGCCTCATTACTTCTTCTACATGACGATGCTTCAAAAGATCAAGGGGTTGTAAAGTTGCCCTAATGGTTTCTGGGGTGACAATACCCACTACCCTTGATTGTTTATCGACTAAAGGTAAATGTCTAATTTTGTGGGTTTTTAAAATATCTACTAACTCTAAAACACTTCCTACTTTTTCCTCCTCAAAAGTAATTACATTCCTTGTCATTACTTGTGCTGCCACCATCTCTTCTAGGGAATAATTTTGAGCCGAAAGTTTAACAATATCTCTCTCTGTAATTAATCCTACTAAACGCTCATTATTGACAACTAAAGCACAACTAAAATGCCTATTTCCACGGGCATATTTAGAAGTAGTATCTTCCTTTAAATTATCTGGTTTTACTTGACTTAATTGTTCAACAACATCTAATAAACTGGCATCTAGTTTTACCGTTACATAGTTATTACTTAAGACTTTGTGCTTCATGAGTTGAGGACTTTTATCCGTGGACATTCGTTATTGATTGATAAGGAAAAATGAATGATTAAGAAGAAACTTTATGGGTTAATTTTTTTTGATAGTTAGTAACTATAATAGTTTTAGACTGACATTAGATTATAGTAAGTAAATAAATATTTAAATTAATTATTATGACTACAGGAATTTGGATTTTAGGAGATCAATTAAATAAAAATAATTTTGCTTTATTAAGTTGTTTAGATATTAAAAAAGATACTCCGATTATTTTAGTAGAATCCTTCAATTTAGGCTCTTTAAATACCTATCATTGCCAAAAATTAGTGTTAATTTGGTCTGCAATGCGTCATTTTGCCGAAGAGTTGAAAAAAAACGGTTGGCCAGTAACCTACGCCATTAGTGATAACTTTCAGCAATCTCTCATTGATTGGATAACAACCCATCAAATTACAGAATTAAGATTAATGAATCCCAGTGACGATCGCACTATACCTTTTAATAACACTATTGTTTCATCTAATAACCATGATAGATCTTTTTTTAGCTTCCTCAAAGAAATAGATATAAATTGTCATATCAAACTTTTTCCCAATAGTAACTTTTTATGGCAAAAAGAAGAATTTAACCAGTGGGCAAAAGGAAGAAAAAAATTAATCTTAGAAGACTTTTATCGAGAAAGCCGCAAAAAATTTAATATTTTATTAACCGAAGAAAATAAACCCATCGGCGGAAAATGGAACCTAGATAAAGAAAATCGTCAACCACCAAAAAAAAATCTGCAAACTCCCCCTAGTTTATTTTTTGATCCAGATAAAATAACTTTAGATGTTATCACAAAAGTACAAGAAATTAAGGATAAAACTTACGGAAAACTTGATAACTTTACTTGGGCAGTAACAAGAGAAGATGCTCTCAAAGTATTAGAACATTTTATAAATCATAGATTAAATTTGTTTGGAACATATCAAGATGCCATGGTTACAGGAGAAGAATTTATGTGGCATAGTTTAATTTCTCCCTATGTAAATATTGGCTTATTACAACCATTAGAAGTAATTAAAGCAGTAGAAAATGCCTATCATAAAGGAGATTATCCCCTTAATTCTGTAGAAGGATTTATCAGACAAATACTTGGATGGCGAGAATATATGTATGGACTATATCACCATGTAGATGATGATTATTTTACTAGCAATTGGTTTAATCATCAAAATCCTGTCCCCGATTTTTTTTGGGATAGTCAAAAAGCTGATATGAATTGTTTACATCAAGTCTTAAAACAGACAGAAAACACTGGTTATGCCCACCATATTCAACGATTAATGATTTTGAGTAATTATGGTTTGGTGGCAGGAATTTCCCCCCAAGAGTTAAAAAACTGGTTTCATAGTGCCTTCATTGATGCCTATGATTGGGTAATGCAAACCAATGTTTTGGGTATGGGACAATTTGCTGATGGGGGTACTTTAGCATCAAAACCCTATGCTTCTTCGGCTAATTACATCAATAAAATGAGTGATTATTGCAAGGGATGTCGTTATAAACCCAAGGAAAAATTAACAGAAGATGCTTGTCCTTTTAATTATTTATATTGGGATTTTTTGGCTAGGCATGAAGAAAAATTACGAACCCAAGGCAGGATGAATTTAGTGTTAAAACATTTGGAAAAAATGTCAGCAAAAGACTTAGAAAAAATTAGATTTTTAGCAAAAAAAAGAATGGTAAATAATTGATAGTTAAGGTCGGCTAGGGTTAAGCAGATTAAGGTACAAGCCAGTCGAAATGAACAGAAGGATTTTCTAGTACATGACAATAAGCAATTAATTCACAAAGAAGATTAGTACAAAAATTAACTGGTGAATGATGACGAGAGTGTTCTATTAAATTAGATATAGAACAATATAGTAATTTAAATTTGTTGTTAGTTTTAGCTTACTATTTGTTCTTTTTCTTATCCTGAAATTAGGTTAAATAACTCTATTTAACCTGATTTACATAGTGAAGGGCGGTGGGATAAGCAAATTTAATTCCAGCCTCTGCAAATGCGAATTTAATAGCAAGATTGACCTCGTGTTGAGCTTGACGATATATCTTTAATTCATTATTGCTATGGACAAAGTAAATAACTTCATAATCTAAGCTAAAATCTCCAAACTCAGAGAAATAAGCAATATCAAAAGTAATATTTTCTAAAGGAGTTAGGGCTTGTTCAATGATGGTAGGAATTTTAGGTAAAAGACTATTATCAGTTTCATAAATTATGCCCAATTTTATTTTCGCCTGGCGACTTTGCATTCTTTTATAGTTTCTAAGACGAGAGTTAGTCAAGTCGGTATTTGCCAAAACTAACTCCTCCCCCGTTAGGGCTTTTATCCTTGTGGTTTTGATACCAATATGTTGTACATATCCTGTAAATTCATCTACTGAAACAAGATCCGATATTTCAAAAGGACGGTCAAATAAAATAGCGAAATAACTGAACAAATCTTGTAATATTCCTTGGGATGCAAGAGCGATCGCAACACCACCAATCCCAAGTCCTGCAACAATTGCACCAATATCAAATCCAAGATTACTAACTATAAATATTCCCGCTAAAGTCCAGATAACTACTCGAATAGCAGGAAAAAGAGCATCAATATTTTTCTCAACAATAGAATTAGAATAATGATATTTTTTGCTATAAAATTTAATAACAACTCTGGATAAATCAACTAAAAATCGTGACGTACAAAAAGTAATAGCAATACTTAAAAAAGTTCTAGCAAGTCCCAAGATTGTCTCATTTATTTGTATTTCCTTAAAAGTTAGATAACAAATAATAAAATAACCGATGGGTATGATATGTTTATTAACAATTTCAATAATTTGATCATCAAGATCAGTTTCCGTTTTGCGAGTAAATTTTCTAAGTTGTCTAAGTAATAAGTTTTTACCAACTTTAAGAATAAAATAACTAATTCCTAAAATAACAATAACAATTGCAATGTCAGTTAGTAAACTTCGTAAATTAGGAGAAATGTTAAATAACTCATTTAAAGTAAAATCCATGAAATAATTAATAAATTAAAAATAAGTGAAATAATTAATAGTTATACTGGTAATTTATAAGTAGAGTGATTATTTCTAGTCAATTTTAACCCCGTAACTATGGGAAAAGATGATATAACCATTCTTTAACAATTTTCTTTGTAATTTTATAGGTAAAAATTGTTCACAAAAATATTAGTTGTTAAGTTCCCTCTTACCATTAGTATTGCAAATAATACGATAACATGGGGAAAGTAAAAAAAAGATTGATTAAATTTAATGTATGTTTTCTCGGTTATTTAAGGTAGTCAATATCACTCTGGTTTTGCTGATAAGTGTAACTTTTTTGGGAGGCTGTGCAAGGAATGACATGGCAGAGGCTAGAATGCCAGAATCTCAGATAACTCAGGCGATATTAAGTGATCCTAAAACATTTAACGCCGTTTTATCTCAAGAGTCTCCTAATATTTTTGGTTTAACCTACGATGGATTGGTGGAAGAAAATCCTATGACGGGGGAAATTCAACCTGCCCTAGCGGAGTCTTGGACATTTTCGGATGATCAATTAAATATTACTTTTACTTTCAAAGAGAATTTAAAATGGTCTGATGGAGAGCCTTTAACCGTAGATGATGTGGTATTCAGCTATAATCAACTATACCTTAATGAGGAAATTCCTAGTAATGCAAGGGATAGTTTGAGAGTGGGAGAAAGTCGTGCTTTGCCCACGGTGACAAGGGTAAATAATAGACAAGTTAGATTTACAATTAATGAACCTTTTGCACCTTTTTTAGAAAGTACCGGTTTAGCTATTTTACCTAAACATATTTTAGAAGAAAAAGTAATAGAAAAAGACAGAGATGGAAACCCTTTATTTCTTTCTTTTTGGGGTGTGGATACTCCGCCTGATCAATTAATAGTAAATGGTCGTTATAAATTAAAAAGTTATTCTACTTCTCAGCGAGTTATTTTTACTAAAAATCCCTATTATTGGCAAACAGATGAGCAGGGCAATTCCCTCCCTTATATTGAAGATGTGGTGTGGGAAATTGTGGAATCAACGGACACTTCTTTGTTACAATTTCGCTCTGGCAGTTTAGATTCCATTGGGGTTTCTCCTGAATATTTTTCCCTGCTTAAACGGGAGGAAGAAAGGGGGGATTTTACTATCTACAATGGTGGGGCCGCCTATGGTACTACTTTTATGGCTTTTAATCTCAATCAAGGTATGAGGGATGGTAATCCGTTGGTAACGTCTTATAAATCCAAGTGGTTTAATAATGTGGAGTTTAGAAGGGCGATCGCCCATAGCATTGATCGTGATAGAATGATCAATAATATATACAGAGGATTAGGAGAAAAACAAAACTCCCCTATTTCCGTACAATCACCATTTTATGACCCTACCGTCGAAGGCTATGAATACAACACCAAATTAGCCAAAGAAATTTTAACAAAAGAAGGATTTAAATACGACGACAACGGCAACCTTTTCGATGCCGAAAACCACCCCGTCAGATTTACCCTTCTTACCAACGCAGGAAACCGCATCAGAGAATCCCTAGGCTCTCAAATCAAACAAGACTTAGAAAAAATTGGTATCACCGTTGACTTTACCCCCATCGCCTTTAACGTATTAGTCGATAAACTCAGTAACTCCCTCGATTGGGAAGCCCATATCATTGGCTTTACTGGGGGAAACGAACCAAATGGGGGCATCAACCTTTGGAATCCCGACGGAAACTTACACTTGTTTAACCAAAAACCCCAAGCAGGGAGAGAAGACATTGAAGGACGAGTAGTTGCCGATTGGGAAGAAGAAATCGGCAATTTATATGTGCAAGGGGCGAGGGAATTAGATTTTGACCGTAGAAAAGAAATTTATGACCAAACCCAACAACTAGCCATGGAATATTTACCCCTCATCTATTTAGTCAATCCCTATTCCCTATCCGCCGTCAGAAATCGTATAGAAGGAGTAGAATATTCTCCCCTTGGTGGTGCTTTTTGGAATATTGAAAAATTAACCATTGCCGATGAGTAGAAATAGATATACCAGTTATTCTTCTTTTACTAATTAACCTTTGATTGATGTATCGCCAAGCTGTACAGAGTAAAAAATAAGCTATTTCTTATATTTTTATTCAATTATTGTATGAAGTTCAATTTATTAAAAATTAGTAGTTGTCAATGTAATAAATTGTGCTTCATCATATGAAGAAATGCAACAAATTAAGAATAAATATCACAAAAACATGAAAAAAAAACCATCATCCAAGATAATCAGAATTAGTTAATTTATCAAAAACTAAGAGTAAAATAAGCCACTCTTTTTGATAAAAAATATAGGAGCTTTGCCTTATGAATATCATGAAAGTTTTTTCCCAGTCACACTCCAAAAATACAGAGCATCAACAAGCATCTGTGGTGAAAGCGACCAGTGGAAAAGAAAACAACAATAACTCCCAAGAACATTCCCGCTCTACATTTTTATCCCGTATTGCTGATAACCTGAAAGACAACATTCTTGATTTACGCTAAAACTTGGGGAAAAAATTAAAAGGGTGAACCAAAGCTCACCCCCAATACCCCAAAATTAAGGAACAATCATTGAACCAATACCATCGTCAGTAAAGATTTCCAACAATAAAGCATGGGGAATTCTACCATCAATGATATGAGCAGCTTTCACCCCTTGAGCAAGAGAGCGCACACAACAATTCACCTTGGGAATCATTCCCCCAGATACCACCCCTTCATCAATTAAATCTCTGGCATCCTGAATTGATAACTTATAAAGTAAAGTAGAAGGGTCATGATAATCCCTCAAAACTCCAGGAGTATCCGTTAACAAAATTAATTTTTCAGCCCCCAAAGCCGCTGCAATTTCCCCCGCTACAGTATCAGCATTAATATTATGGGCTTGTCCATCAATATCCGCCGCCACACTAGAAATAACAGGCACATAGCCACTTTTTACCAAGGAATCAACTAACGAACTATCAACATTGGTAACTTCCCCCACAAAACCTACTTTTTCACGATTGACAGAACGTGCTTGAATTAAATTACCATCTTTTCCACATATACCAACTGCCTTGCCTCCAGCATTATTGATGAGGGTAACTAACTCCTTGTTTACCCTACCCACCAACACCATTTCCACTACATCCATGGTTTGTGCATCGGTAACTCTCAAACCATCCTTAAATTGAGGTTCGATGCCCAATTTTGTTAACCAAATATTAATTTCTGGGCCTCCTCCATGGACTACCACAGGATTTAAACCCACTGAAGCAAGGAAAACAATATCTCTGATAACTCCTTCTTTTAGAGAACCATCTTTCATAGCAGCACCACCATATTTTACAACAATAGTACGTCCTGCAAATTTTTGGATGTAGGGTAGTGCTTCGCTTAAAACTCTAACTCTGGTTGCTTCTGACTCTTTGTAATATTCGCTTTCCCTGTTCTCTACCATTTTGATGTTTGATTATATTTTGACATGATGAGTATTTACTTTAATAACAAGATACTATCAAAATTGTTCATACAAAACAATTGAGTCGGGTTTCCCCAAAAGGTTGTCTTAAAAATGGACAATTAACTATTTATTTTGTTTCTGATTCAAAGTAAGTAAGTAGGCATAATTAAATCGATTTAAGCAAGGGGTTTAAACCCCTTGTTCATAAGAGTCTTAATAAAATAAGGGCTATAATTAATTTCGCCAACCTACTTAAGTTTTTATGACCCTAAAAAATACCTAAAATTTTTCACGCTATATTTCACGTTTAAATAAGGTTGTTTTGTTAATATATTTAAATATGATAACAAGCATTTATAGTTATAAAAAAAATGAGAGTTGTTAATAATTATGATTTAGATAATGATGTAAAAATGCCTTTTTTGAAAGAATTTTTATCTCCAAAATGGGTTAAAGAACATCTTTTTAAACATTTACCTAATATAATTTTCAATTATCAGTTAGAAGAAATAAAAGTTATTCGTTATAAACCTGAAAAACGTTGCTTAATTGAGTTCACCTTTGATGGCAAAAATTCTTTAGCTTTAATAGGAAAAATACGAGCAAAGGGTACTGATTTTAAAAGTTATAACTTGCAGAAACAGCTATGGAAAAATGGTTTTAATGATGATTGTTTAGATAAAATTTCTGTACCTGAGCCGATAGCAATTATCCCGCAGTGGCAAATGTGGTTACAGAAAAAGGTATCGGGAGAAGTTTTAAGAGATTTATTTACCCCGAATATTGATTTAAATATAGTAAAAAAAATTGCTCATGTTGCCCATAAGCTACATTGTGCAAATATTCCCACTTTTCGTTCCCATGTTATTGCAGATGAATTGGCGATTCTTCATCAAAAATTACCTTTAATTTTAAGAGATTTTCCTGAGTGGGAATGTCGAGTTGCACATATTTTAAATACCTGTGATAAACTCGGTCAACATATTCAAGAGGATGATAGTTTGTGTGGTATCCACCGAGATTTTTATTTTGATCAAATTATTGTCAATAAAGATCATTTTTATTTATTAGATTTAGATTTATATTGTCTAGGTAATCCTGCTCTTGATATAGGTAATTTTATGGGACATATTACAGAATATAGCTTGAGAAAATATGGTGATTTTAGCGTTTTAAAAGGTCAAGAAAAAACTGTAGAAAATGAGTTTATTAAATTGGTAGGAGAGAACAAAAGACAAGCTGTTACAATTTATACCATTTTGACGCTCGTAAGACATATATATCTTAGTACCCAGTTTGTTGATCGTCATTGTACTACTCCTTTTTTGTTGGATTATTGTGAGACTCAATTAACTATGTTTGAGAAAAAATATTCAATTTGCTCATAAATATATAGTTTTCATAAAGTATCCGTAATAACAACTAATTTGTGGGGAACAAAGTTAAATACTTTTAGCGTCTTAAACAAATGTTAACCATATTTCGTTACATCATTATCTATGAATAGTAATATTAGTGTCACATCTTTGAGTGATCGGGCAATTTGTAACAAAGAGAAATCCATGGGTAAGAGATGGCGGATAGTGCTTTATTCTCACGATACGATGGGCTTGGGGCATAAGAGACGTAATCTGCTGATTGCTCAAAACTTAGGTATCTCTCTAAAAAATGTTGATATATTACTGATTACGGGTACGAATAAAAGTAATGAGGTTGAAACAGTTGAGGGAATTGATTGTGTGACTCTCCCTGCTTTATATAAAAATAGTGAGGGGGGTTACGAGGCTAGGCGTTGGCAGATGTCTATTGGTGAAATAGTTAAAATGCGATCGCACATTATTTTAGCGACTATTCAAAGTTTTAAACCAGACATATTAATAGTTGACAATGTGCCGAAGGGTGCCATGGGAGAATTAAAACCAACGTTAAAATATCTGAAAAAAGAAACCAAAACTTTCCGCATTCTTGGCTTAAGAGATATATTAGATGACCCAAAAACTGTTGAGGAAGAATGGAAAAAAGCGAAGAATGAAAAAATAATTCGTAACTATTATAATGAAGTTTGGATTTACGGAGATCCTAATATTTATGATGCAGTCAAAGAGTATAAATTTTCAGCAGATATTCTTGAAAAATTCCGTTATACAGGGTATTTAGACCAACGCACAAGATTAGAGTTTACATCAAATAAATCAACTTTTAATCTCAATAATAAATCCTTGGCTTTGTGCATGGTGGGAGGAGGACAAGACGGGGCTGATTTAGCTCTCACTTTTGCTGAAACAACTTTACCAAAAGATGTTCAAGGAATAATTATCACGGGCCCATTTATGCCCTTGGAGGTTCAAAAAGAATTATTCGATTTTGCAAAAACTAGGTCTAATTTATGGGTATGGAAATATGTAAAAGAGCCTACTTTACTCTTGAAAGAGGCAAAATGGGTAATTTCTATGGGGGGTTACAATAGCACCAGTGAGATTTTGTCTTTTGAAAAAAGAGCATTAATCATACCAAGAGTAAATCCCCGGCAAGAACAATTAATTCGCATTCAAAGATTAGAACAATTAGGATTAGTGGATATGTTACATCCTGATAATTTAACTCCAGAATCATTGACTAAATGGTTGAAAACGGAAAAAAAATTCCCCCAAGTGCATAAAAATATTGACTTTCAAGGATTGAAAAAGATTCCTCTATATTTAAGTAATATTTGTGATCAAATAGAAAATAAAAACTTTTCTAATAAAAAAGTATTAGTTAATATTTAATTATTTTTTATAACATATATTTTTATTATATATATTCATAACAAATATCTATATAATTATTTTTTATTTTTTTATTTAATTACCAGTACAGTTAAAAAAAGATGAATCAATCCACATCTATAAAAAATCCGATGAAAGTGGGATATGTCCTCAAGCGTTATCCTCGCTATTCTGAAACCTTTGTAGTTTCTGAAATTCTTGCCCATGAGGCGGCGGCATTAGAAATACAAATTTTTGCCCTTCATCCTCCCCTAGATGGACATTTTCAAGATATTATTGCTAAGGTGCGATCGCCCGTTACTTATTTATTTTCCCATGATCTCAGGGGAAGTACCTTATGGGATGTATTTGACAAAGCAAGTTATGTTATTCCCAATTTTTGGCAGAAACTAGAATTTGCCCAAGGAGAAGACGTACACAGACTACATAAAGCCATTCAACTAGCCTGTATTGCCCGAGAACAAAACTTCACCCACTTACACGCCCACTTTGCCACCTCCGCCACCGTTGTCGCTAGACTAGCCAGTCATTTTGCCGAAATTCCCTATACCTTTACCACCCACGCCAAAGATATTTTTCATGAAAGCGTAGTGCCAACGGAATATGCGAGTAAACTAACCGATGCGGCGGCTGCCGTCACCATCAGCAAATATAATCTCGATTATCTTCAGCAAACTTACGGTGCAGCAGCCCAAAAAGTGCAACTTATTTATAACGGCTTGGACTTACAAAGATATGAGTTTGCTTCCCCCCAACATCGTCCTGCGAAAATTGTAGCAGTGGGGCGATTGGTAGAAAAAAAGGGGTTTGGAGTGTTAATTGATGCCTGTCAAATTTTGAGAGAGCGTGGTGTTATCTTCACCTGTGAAATCGCAGGGGCAGGAGAGGAAGAACTTAATTTGCGTCAACAGATTGAAAAGTTAGGATTACAAGAGCAGGTAAAGTTACTGGGGATTCGTCCCCAAGGGGAAGTAACCAAATTGATGCAGTCGGCATCGGTGATGGCCGCCCCCTGTGTGGTGGGAGGAGACAGTAACAAAGATGGTTTACCCACGGTTTTATTAGAAGCCATGGCATTGGGTACCCCCTGCATTTCTACCAATTTAACAGGCATTCCAGAGGTGTTACGGCACCGAGAAACGGGATTAATGGTGGAGCAAAATGATCCCATTGCTTTGGCAGAGGCGATCGCCCAATTGCTAGAAAATGCCGATTTGCGAGTAGAACTAGCAACCCAAGCCAGGCAACTCATGGAACAAAAATTTGATATTCATCGTAATGCGGCTAAATTGCGCACAGTCTTTAGTAACGCTACATCGAAGAAATAAATAAAAGTTTAGGAGAAAATAAATGCGAATTGCTTATATTTGTAATGATCCGGGGATTCCCGTATTTGGTTGCAAAGGATGTTCCATCCATGTCCAAGAAGTTATCCGTAGCCTTATGCAACAGGGGCATCAAGTAGAATTGTTTGCGGTGCGTTGGGGGGGCGAACCTCCTACGGATTTGGCATCTGTACCACAACATAAACTCCCCAAAGCCCCCAAGGGAAATGACCTTGCTTGGCGAGAACAAGTTTTGTTAGCCCATAACCGAGATTTGTTAAAAACTTTGGAAAAAGCTGGTAATTTTGATCTTGTTTATGAGCGTTATGCCTTATGGAGTTTTTCCGCCATGGAATATGCTCAGGCTCAAGGCATTCCGGGGATACTGGAAGTAAATGCACCATTAATTGAAGAACAAGTAACCCATAGAGGTTTAATTGATCGGCACAAAGCAGAAGTAGTGACTCAGTTGGTGTTCAAGAAAGCAACGGTGTTAATCGCTGTTTCCAAGAGTGTGGCGAATTATCTTGGAAGTTATCCCCAAACTCAGGACAAAGTCCATATAGTGCCTAATGGTGTCAACCCTGATCGTTTTCCTCTTCATTTAAACCCAACTTTACCTAGTAAAAAATTTACCGTTGGCTTTGTGGGTAGTATGAAACCTTGGCACGGTTTACCCATACTGGTGGACGCCTTTACTCAATTACACCATCGTTATCCTGAGACTCGTTTGTTAATTGTCGGAGATGGGCCGGTGCGATCGCCCTTAGAAGCGCATTTTACGGATCATGGCATGGAAGATGCTGTAGAGTTCACAGGCAAAATCCCCCCATCCCAAGTGCCTGGATACCTTGCGTCCATGGATGTGACAGTTGCCCCCTATCCTGCAGAGCAAAATTTTTATTTTTCCCCCCTCAAAGTGTATGAATATATGGCAGCGGGGTTGCCCATTGTGGCTAGTGGTATTGGGCAAATTGAAGCTGTGATCGAAGATGGTATTAACGGTTTATTGTATGAGCCTGGTAATAGTGAGCAGTTAATCCATTGCTTAGATTCTTTGAGACAACAACCTGAATTGCGCTATCAATTGGGCAAAAATGCGAGGATGACTATAGTGCGATCGCACACATGGACACAAGCGGTGCAAAAAATTTTAAGCCTCACCCCAACCAACAAGCAAAAGGAGGTAACAGTTTAATGGGTCGTCCACAAAAGTTAACAGAAGCCATACCCAGTTTATGGCGAATTTTACAGCGCTTTTCTCCTTATATACGCAAACAACAACCATTAATCCTAATTTCCATGACAGCATTGTTTTGTGAAATTGGACTGCGATTAATAGAGCCTTTACCGTTAAAATTTGTCTTTGATGAGATTTTTGCAGAACAAACCAACGGAACATTAAATAACTTTCCCTATGTTGAAACCTTAGATACTCGCATCCTTATTATAGGTTCGGCGATCGCCCTATTTCTCATTACGGCTTTAAGAGGTTTAGCAGCCTATTGGAATACGGTGGGGTTTGCCTTGGTGGGTAATCGTGTATTAACGGAAGTTCGTAGTGTCCTTTATTGTCATCTACAAACCCTGTCCCTATCCTTTCATAACAGTTCCCGTGGTGGAGATTTAACTTTACGGGTAATCAGTGATGTGGGTTTACTCCAAGAAATAACCGTTACCGCCCTACTACCTTTGTTGGCAAACTGTTTTATTTTAATCGGCATGGTGGGCATAATGTTCTGGCTTAATATTCAATTAGCCCTGCTTACCTTCGCAATGATTCCCCTATTTTGGTTTGTAACCATTCGTCTGAGTAGTCGAATCCGCAAAGTTTCTAAACAACAACGTCGCCGAGAAGGGGCAATGGCATCCACCACCGCTGAATCCATGAATGCTATCAAAATCGTTCAAGCCCTATCATTGGAAGATCAATTTGCTTCTGTGTTTACAGGGCAGAATAAAAAAAATCTGAAGGATGGGGTAAAAGCCAAACGCCTAGCGGCAAATTTGGAACGGACAGTAGATGTCTTAATTGGTCTTGGTACGTCTTTGGTATTATGGCGTGGGGCAGAATTGGTGTTGAATAATGCCTTGACTCCGGGGGATTTATTAATTTTTCTTTCTTATCTTAAAAATGCCTTTAAACCTGTACGCGATTTCGCTAAATATACAGGACGACTGGCAAAAGCATCGGCGGCAGGCGATCGCATCATAGATTTACTTGATCAAACTCCTGAAGTATATGATCTTCCTGATGCCATGATAGCTCATCCTTTTGAGGGAATAGTGCAATTTAAGGATGTGGGTTTTGCTTACGATTCGGGACACCCTGCGTTACAAAATATTGATTTTACGGTGAAATCAGGGCAAAAAGTGGCTATTGTCGGGCATTCTGGCAGTGGTAAATCTACCCTAGCTAACCTTATGTTACGGCTTTATGATCCCACCAAAGGGAGTATTATCATTGATAGTCAAGATATTCGTAGTTACACCCTCCAATCCCTTCGGGCGCAAATTAGTGTGGTGTTACAAGATAGCGTTTTATTTGCCTCCAATGTATGGGATAACATCGCCTATGGTTGTCCAGGGAGTACCACAGAAGAAATCATAAAAGCTGCTCAATTAGCCAATGCCCATGATTTTATTCTTAACTTACCCCAAGGCTACGACACCGTACTAGGTGAGCGAGGAGTAACCCTTTCTGGGGGACAAAGACAACGCATTGCGATCGCCAGGGCCGCCATTCGTCAAGCACCGATTTTGATATTAGATGAACCCACCACAGGATTGGATAAAGGAAATGAACAAGAAGTCTTAGACGCCCTGCACAAACTAGCTCAAGGATGCACAACCTTCTTGATTGTCCACGATTTAGAATTGGCTGTCCGTGCAGATTTGGTTCTGTACATGGAAAAAGGACAGTTATCAGAAAGGGGAACCCATGACCAGTTAATGAAACTCAATGGTCGCTATGCAACCCTCTACGGTTTACAAGCAAAGGAAAGTCACCAACTTCAAGGAGGTACTTATTGATGCTATTACCTGCTGATGATTATTTAATTCGCCGTGATGTGGATCTAGTGGGATTAGGTTTACTGTTAGATACCGATGCCTTGGCAACCACCCTGGTGGCTCAATTTCCCCATTTGGATTTGAGTCAAGTAAAAAAAACTTACATTCGTTATAAACCTGCTACCAGTTGTATTGTCAGTTATGAATTGACCATTGCTCAAAAAACTGTATTGGGCTATGCCAAAGCGGTTACTAGCCAAGATAAGCTGGAAAAATATGCTCAACGCCCCGGAGTCATCCAAGATTGTGGCATCGGGCGCACTGTTTTCAAACCAGAAAAGGTTATTTTTTCTCTTTTGCCTAATGATAGTTACCTGAAACGACTACCGAAATTATTCGATGTGCGATCTCGTGAGCAAACATTACAACAACTTTTACTCGACCATGATGATTTATCCTCACTCACCTTAAAAACCCTGCGATATAAGCCTGAACGTCGCTACGTTGCCCAACTTTCAACACAAACAAAACCCAAAGCTATCGTCAAAGCCTACAGCCATAGGGAGTATCCCCAAGCCAAAATCAACGCCCATGCTTTTAAGTCCATGGCACCATTACAAATTTTGTCAAAATTAGGACATTCTAATGGCGATCGCCTTTTAGCTTTTCCTTGGATTACTGGGTTAACTTTAGCTGATTTGATTACCATGACCCCTGATAATACCGAAAAATTTATCTTAACGGGAACGGCGCTAGGGTTACTACATCAACAAGATCCCAAGAATCTAAAACCATTATCTCGTAGTGATGAAGCCAAAAATTTACTGCTCCTTGCGTCTGATTTAACTTGGCTTTGTCCTCAGTGGAAACATCGCATTCAAAATATAGCTGTGGAACTTTCTACCGCTCTATTAAATGCACCTATCACCTATCGTCCCATTCACGGTGACTTTAATGGGGAACAGGTTTTATTTAGTAATAGTAATGACATCACTTTTATGGACTTCGATTGTGCTGTGCGTGGTGATCCAGCCATGGATTTAGGTTCATTCATTGCTAAGTTAATCCGAGATGAGTTACGGGGAATCTTATCCGCCAAACAATGTGAAAAACTGGCCATGGCTCTTATTGCTGGATACAGTACTACAGCCCCTGAGACAATTTTAGACGAACATATTCAACTTTATACCGCCGCAGGATTATTTCGATTAGTGGCTGAGCCATTTCGTCATTGTGAATTTAACTGGTTAGAAAAGATTGACATCATACTATGTCGCATTGAGCAAATTACAACTATCTTTAAGCCATCATGATTAGTAGAAAAATAAGTTTAGGGATCTGGGTAATGGTAGCTTTATATTGGTTTCCTGGGATCGCCCATAGCCAAACCATCCCATGGGCAGAGTATTCCCAAAATCAAATCAGTCCATCGGTGGCTCAATTATCTGACATTCACCATGATGATTGGGCTTTTCAGGCATTACAATCCTTAGCCAACAAATATGAATGTATCATAGGATACCCCGATGGCAGTTATAAGGGCGATCGCCCTTTAAGTCGTTATGAATTTGCTGCGGCTTTATCTCCCTGTATCGTTAGGCTTAATGAACATTTCACAAGGGATAACATGAACTCGGATGACTGGGCTACACTGCAACGACTTCAACAAGATTTTGCCACCGAATTGGCAACTATTAACCATCAAGTGGATGATTTAGAAGCCCGAACAGCTACCCTCACAGCCCAGCGGTTTTCCCCCACCACAAAATTTGAAGGAGAAGTGATTTTTGCTCTGGCGGGAGTAGGTGGTAAGAGTAGAGTAGATGACCGTGATAAATCCATTGATAACAACATTGTTTTAGGGGAACGGGTTCGACTGGAATTGAATACCAGCTTTAACGGCTCTGATCGCTTAAGGATGCGTTTACAATCTCGTGATATTCCCGAGTTTGAAGATGCCACGGGAACTCAAATGGCAAACCTCGGATTTGATGGCACCACGGAAGGAAATATCGAACTTGATCGCCTAGACTACGAAACTCACATTGGTGAACGAGCCTCCGTTATCCTCAGCCTTGTGGGAGGAGGTTTAGGGGATTATGCCTCTACGGTTAATCCTTTATTTAGTGGTAGTGGAGATGGTGCTATTTCCCTATTTGCCCGTGAGAATCCCATTCGCCGACAGGGTAGTGTTCCGGGTATTGGACTCACCTATGAACTCACTGACGACATTTTGTTAGAACTGGGATATATCGCCAGAGGGGCAACAGATCCCGAGGTGGGCATTACCCAAGGTCCCTACGCTGCCATCGCTCAAGCAACCATTGAGCCTACGGATTTTGCTCAACTGAGTTTTACCTACGTGCGATCGTTTAATGGTATGGATACAGGCACTAGCAGTGCCTTAGCCAGTGATCCCTTTGAGGATGATTCTGATGCCATCATTGCCAACTCCTTTGGTGCAGAAGCCTCGGTAAATGTTAGCCCTAACTTTACCATCGGCGGACGAGTGGGATATATTCAGGCGATCGCCAAAGATTTGAAAGACGATCCCCAAGCTGATCTATTCACTTGGGCTGTGCTACTGGGCTGGAAGGATTTAGCAGGGGAGGGTAATTTACTGGGAGTCGTTGCTGGTCAACCCTTACGGGTAACGCAGAATCAATATGGCGATCGTGAATCCGATGCCACATTACACCTAGAAACTTTTTATCGTTGGCAGATTAACGATAACATTGCCATTACACCGGGGTTAGTTTTATTACTTCACCCAGAAAATGATGCGAGTAATGATCCTATCTACGTGGGAACTATTCGCACGACCTTAAGTTTTTAAAATCCCTCAATATTCACCGCAAAAATATCAATTAATAGACTTTTCTTCTTCTTTTGATGGAGGTTTTTGATTAACAAAGGGTTGATTTGGATTAATTAAATCAATATGAATAATATCTTCTCGGCGAATTTGTTGAGTAATAGAAGTAATTTTGCCCAGTTTTTCAAACTGCTGGGGTAGCCTTGAAGTATAGGGGCCTAGGTGAACTTTTCCTAAATCCGTCGTTAGAATTATGTTATTAGGATTTTGCCAATTTATCTCCGTAATAGGTATGGGGGAAACGGCTAACAAACGATATAACTCCTCCCAATAAGATAAATATAACCCTTGATTACCAAATATTTTGAGAGAAGGAATTTTTTCGGGATATTGCTCCAAATTTTCATACATATCCTTTTCCATAAAGACACCATCAGCACTGATAAATCCTAGGTGACTGATGGCAACTTGCCCATTTTCATTGTCTTCTGGGCCATAAGCCATGGCAACAGGAGGATTTTCTTCTACGGTGATAGTTAGACTGGGGGGAGCTATCTTTTTAGTAATAGTTATATTTTTGAGGGGTGTTTTTTCCCCTAATTCGTCAGCCAGATACTGCCCTGAGAGGGTTAAGATGGGCTGGGGATATTGAACAGGAATTAAGCTACGAATTTCTTTGTCTGATAATAGTTCATTACCTTCAATATTAATTTGTTCGCCACTTCTAAGTACCCAACTAGGATGGGTAATAACCCAAAAAACCCCCGTGGTAACACCTACCGCCACAAAAAAGCGACAGACCGCAATACGATTACGCCTTGCTCTCTCCTTTCGTAATTTGTCACGGTGTTGAACGACTTGGGATGGAGGTACGGGGTTTCGGGTAGTTACCATATACTTAAGCAGACTCTGGAGTTGGTAAGGATGATGGATGTAATAATAACTCAGCTGTACTCCGTTTTTCAACCATTTCTTTGGTAATTAAACATTTACTTAAGTCTTTGCGCGAGGGTACCTCATACATTACATCTAACATAATTTCTTCTACTATACCTCGCAAGGCTCTCGCCCCTGTTTTTCGGCGGTGGGCTTCTTGGGAAATGGCTTTGATGGCTTCGGGTTCAAATTCGAGAATAACATCATCCATGCCCAAAAGTTTTTGATATTGTTTAACAAGGGCGTTACGGGGTTGGGTGAGAATAGCCATAAGAGCTTCTTCATTGAGAGAGTCTAGCACTGCTACTACGGGTAAACGTCCTGCAAATTCGGGAATTAAGCCAAATTTTACTAAGTCGTCAGTTTGCATTTGTCGCGCAGCGTTGGCAACTTTTTCTTCTTTGGTTTGATTTTCGTTGGGGATTTCAAAACCAAGGATTTTTTGTTGATGGTTTTGTTCTATGATTTTGTCTAAACCGCTAAATGCTCCACCGCAGATAAAAAGGATGTTACTGGTATCGATGGTGATACAGTCTTGGTAGGGGTGTTTTCTACCGCCTTGGGGGGGGACATTGGCGACGGTGCCTTCTAACATTTTGAGGAGGGCTTGTTGTACTCCTTCCCCTGATACGTCCCTTGTGATCGAAGGGTTTTCACTTTTACGGGCTATTTTATCAATTTCGTCGATGTAAATAATACCTCTTTGGGCTTGGTCAATGTCTAAGTCTGCCACTTGCAGAAGTCTGAGCAAAATATTTTCTACGTCTTCCCCGACATAACCTGCTTCAGTAAGGGTGGTGGCATCGGCGATCGCAAAGGGTACATCCAAGACTTTCGCTAGGGTTTGAGCTAATAAAGTTTTACCAGATCCTGTGGGACCGACTAATAAAATATTTGACTTTTGTAACTCAATACTATCTTCTTCGGGGGTATTTTGATTGTTATTTTCCTTAACGCTCAACCGTTTATAATGGTTATATACTGCCACAGAAAGAATTTTTTTTGCTTCATCCTGCCCGATTACGTACTCATCTAGCTCGGCTTTTATTTCTTTGGGCTTGGGAAGGTCTTCGAGAGAAAGGGGAGTTAGGGCATTAGACTGTTTACCTGCAGGAACTGGTTTTCCTTTTAGGGCTGGTTTCCCTGGCGGTGGCGGTGCCGACATCAACTCTTCATCCAAGATTTCATTACATAGTTCTACGCATTCATCACAAATATAGACCCCTGGCCCTGCAATTAGTTTGCGTACTTGCTCTTGGGATTTCCCACAAAAAGAACATTTCAAATGGGAGTCGTATTTAGACATAAAACTGCTTTTTTTTACTATTTTAACAATGGACTTCTGAGAAAAATATTTAGGAATGGAAGACTATCAAGTGTTATTTGGGAAGACGGAAAAGGCAACATCCTCCATGGAGGATGGGTTACCGTGGTTTTTTTAGAAGGCTTCGGATAAATCAATATCTTTACGATTTAGGGGTAATTCCACCCCTTCCCGTCGGATAATATCATCAATGATGCCGTATTCTTTGGCTTCGGTGGAAGACATATAAAAGTCTCTTTCTGTGTCTTCGCTAATACGGTCAAAGGGTTGTCCTGTGTGATGGGTAATAATTTCGTTTAATCTTTTTTTGATGTACAAAATCTCTTTGGCCTGAATTTCGATGTCACTGGCTTGACCTTGAGCGCCCCCCAAGGGTTGGTGAATCATAATACGGGAGTTGGGTAAACCTAGTCTTTTTCCTTTTGCTCCTCCTGCTAGTAAAAAAGCTCCCATACTAGCGGCAATACCGTAGCAGATAGTGGATACGTCTGGCTCTATCTGTTGCATGGTATCGTAGATGGCAAAACCTGAATAAACGGAGCCTCCAGGGGAGTTGATGTAGATGTAAATGTCTTTGGTAGGATCTTCTGCTTCGAGGTAGAGGAGTTGGGCGACGACAGAATCGGCTACTTTGTCATCAATGGCTGTGCCAAGGAAAATAATTCTCTCTCTCAGAAGACGGGAATAAACGTCAAATACTTTTTCCCCCATGCCAGAGGATTCTACTACCATAGGCACGGTGGCGTTGTTGACTATGTTTTCGGTTCTGGTAGCGTTGATATGGTGAGGATAATTACTGTTGATGTTGAGTTTGGGAGATTGCGATTCTAGCATAGCTTAATGACAGTTCCTGTGAAAGCTCTTTTATACGACTTACACCTTAATATTATACTACTTTATGGCTTATTTCGACCTTATGGGAGATAGAAGTTGGGGTAGGGAAAACCTACCCTTGGGGGTTAAATAATTTGGTCAACGATCGCACTTAAACCGACGGAGTTAGAAGCTTTAAATAGGATGCGATCGCCCTTGGTCATGATTTGTTTTACTCGGTTTAGTAGGGCATCATGGTTATCAAAAATTTCGGTGGGAATCCCCTTTGCCCCGGAGGCAATGGTTTCGGTGGCGGACTCATCAGCTAAAATCAACACCATATCCAGCCCCAATTGCTCGGCTTTTTCTCCCACCTGATGATGGAGGGCTGAGGAATATTCCCCTAATTCTTTCATGGTACCAAGAACGGCAATTTTACGCTCTCCTGCGGTATCTTGCAACAGTTCGAGGGAGGCGAGCATGGACTCAAAACCAGCGTTGTAGGTTTCATCGAGAATGACAATGTCGTTATCAAGGTGGTAACGTTTGGCTCTTCCCTTGGGCATTTCTACCTCCATTCCTGCTTTGAGGGGTTCTAAATCCAACTCGAGGACGTGGGCAAGGGCGATCGCCCCTAGATAATTAAGGGCATTGTGGCGACCCTGCAAAGGGAGAGGGTAGATTTCGCCGTTTACCTCAATTTTATCATCATCGATAATTTGACCCTGAAAATCACCATTTTCCAAGCCATAGGAGACGGTTTTTCCGTGCCATACCATCCCCGCTGTTTCCATCAAAAGTTCATTATCCGCATTTAAAATGGCAACCCCATCCGGGTTCATATTTGCTAAAAGTTCACACTTTGCTCTGGCGATGGCTTCCCGGGAGCCTAACCTGCCGATATGGGCCGTACCCACGTTAGTAACTAGGCCGATGGTCGGGTTCACGATGTCGGTGAGCAAAGCGATTTCCCCTTCTCCCCTCATGGCCATCTCAATTACAGCAAAATCATCCTCTTTTGTTATTTCTAAAAGGGTTTTAGGAACACCAATTTCATTATTATAATTAGCCCTTGTTTTTAATACTTTTCCCTGAGTATTTAATACCGCACTTATCAATTCTTTTGTAGTAGTTTTACCCACCGAACCCGTCACCCCAATAATGGGAATATTTAATTGTTCTCGCCACCAATGGGCTATTTTTTGATAGGCTTCTAAACTGTCTTTAACTCTAAAAATTGGGACCTTTAATTCCTCTTCACCTAAGTGATTTTCATCTATGATAAGGGCGATCGCTCCTTGAGTCACTGCTTGAATCAGAAAATCATGACCATCAAAAGTTTCCCCTCGCAAAGCCACAAAAATTTCTCCCGTGCCTAAACTTCTAGTATCAGTGCTTATGCCCCTACATTGTTGTGTTAAGATCGAGCCATTATCCCCTTCACAAACTGAATCAGTAATTTCACCGATAGTAGCAATATTTAAAGAAAAATTCATAAAAAAAATCTAGTAAAATTCAGTATTTTAACTGATACATAGGATAACCTTTTGGGGTAAAAAATGGGTAATTTAACAGAGATAAAAAATAATATTAACGTTTAAAATAGATACATAATTAGATAAATATCCCACCCACAACATACCATGAACTGCCGTGAATATCCCAAAATTGTCAAAAAACAAACAATTTAATAATGGTGGCGGAGAACAATACCTTTTTGATCACTTATTATACTGCGTCAAAACCGAAACCCCTGAACAAGTAATCGAAAGATTCAATAGACTATTCATTCAGGCTCAAGGTTATGATGATCAAAAAGTGTGGGAATGTTTAGCTAATATTATCGGCAATCCCAAATCTTCAGAACAATTTCCCTTAACTCTAAACCGTTGTTGTCATATTCTCGTTAACCGTTGGCAGCTGTCTCCCCAAACCCAAGGCTACATAGTAGATTTAATTAACTGCTTTAAATATGTTCCCCGAAGCCTTCACCGTGGCTATGTACGCAGTTTTACCGAACAGTTGCGCGGATGTGTAAGACAATTTATAGATAGCGATTATTATACTCAATTAAAACGTCTCGCCAGTGTTATCGGTGAGGGTAAAATTAGGAAAGAAGAGAAAAAAGAAGAAATCCTCGGCAATCTCATCAATCGTTACCCCTACCTTTATGATCATTGTTTACTCGGGGTTGGTAGTAGTATAGAACAACAAGAAACCGTATATAAAGTTAAACATGAATTAGAAAAAAAATTTGATACTAATCTTTCCCGTTTTGTTACCTATCAATTGAGAGTAGCCCAAAAAAGGGAAAATGGAGAACCCATAGATTCTCGTATTATTACTCCTGTAGAGAATCCTACCTTACTGAGTAAAAGAGATTTAGGTCGTAGTTTAAAGGAATATGTCGGGGTAGCCGAAAATGGTTATTCTTATAAGGAATTATCCCGTAGTTTTGTTGCCCATACCGAGGGGGTGCGCAACTATCAGATATTTAAGGATAATCTTTATGAATACATTAGCCAGTCCATCGATGGGAAATATGGCAAAAATAGTTTTAATAAAAGACTTTATGAACAATTTCAAGGATTATACCCTGAGTATAATAATAAAAGACCTGATGAATTTCTAAAAACTCGCACCTATAGTCAGATTTTTAATTATTTAATTGTGGAAAGTCCTCAAAATCCTAATCATTTAGTATTTATGGATATGATTAGCAATATGGGAACAACAAAAACTATTGGTGTCTTTTTGAAATTGGTTTTAACTTGCACTAGATTGAAGCCTTATTTAGAGAAAAGATTTTCGATTCTTTTTAATCACTATGAGTCTTTTTCTAAGGATGGGGCAATGTGGTTGGTAAGGAGTTTGGAAAAGGTTAATGTTGGTTTTAGTGTCAATTTTAGCAATGTTGTTGATATGTCTTTCCTTAAACGCCTCTATTTACCCAGTAGATGAGGGAATAGTTATTCATTTGCAAAATTTTCTTAAAGATTAAAGTACTGGTTGAAAAGGGTTGAAGAATATTCAACCCCCATGGTTTAATAATTATCTTAGTCTGCCTGAGCGTAAAATACTGATGACTAACCATAAGCCGAGTAAACTGGCTACGGCAAATAATATATTACTCAATAGCATCAATTGAGCAGTACCTGCCCCTGTGGAAATAATAGCCGCCCCCACAATCAGCGCCCCTACCACGATGCTAAAAGATAGGCGGTTAGCAGAATCATCAAGGCTACGACGTACATTGTCTAATTCTCTAATTTGCAGGTTAAATTGTAGGGTTTCTGAACTTAGTCTATCTAAGATTACATCTAGTTGACGGGGCGATCGCAATCCCACCGATTTTAAATCTAAAACAGTACGAAATACCGTTTGCAAAGGAGTTTCTCCTAACAACTGACGACGAAGTAAATCGATAGTCAAAGGTTTAATTTCATCCAAAAGATTAATTTGTGGATTAAATTGACGAGCAACCCCTTCTAAATTAGCCAAACTTTTGGCATATAATCCCATATTACCAGGTAGCTTCACCTTATTATCTCTACTTACCTCCAAAATCTCATAAAAAACCTCGCTAAAATTAATCTGAGAAAGACTTAGATTATAGTATTTTCTCAACATAATATTGTAATCATTTTCTAGTTTAGCAATATTAGTTTTCAGAGAAATATTTTCCGATAATTCTAAAGTTAATTGAGCACATTTCTGGGCATCAATATCAACTACAGCCAACAACATTTCCGTTAATAATTGTTGAGTACGAGGATCCAGCCTTCCTATCATACCGCAGTCAATGAGGGCAAGACGACCATCATCAAGATAAAAAATATTACCAGGATGGGGATCAGCATGAAAGAATCCATCTATATATATTTGTTGGAAAAAAGCCCTAAATAAAACAGTGCTTAACTCAGTCCTAATATTATCATCGGGTTTCTCTTCAAAGGTAGGAATATCAGCCTCTAAAATAGGAGTACCATCTAACCATTCCATTACCAAAACTTTCTTGGTTGTGTAATCCCAAAAAATTTGAGGAACTACTATTTTTTTTGGGTCAAACCACTTACTTTTAGCTAAATTTTCCCTTAATTTATCAGTAAAAGTTGCCTCTTTTCTAAAATCTAATTCTGCCAAAACAGCATTAGTAAATTCCTCAGCCAATGTCACTACATCATAATCATTGCCAAAATCACTAAGGGCAACCAAATCCGCAATACCCTTAATAATATTAATATCCTGATTAACAATTCTCTCAATGTTCGGACGTTGTACCTTGATAGCCACTTCAACCCCCGATATTAGGGTAGCACGATGTACTTGGGCGATGGAACCTGCGGCAATGGGTTCACGATTAAGAGTAGAAAAAATCTTATCTAAGGGTTGATTATACTGCTCCTCTAAACTTTGTTCTACCTCCCTCCACGATACGGGGGGGACATTGGCTTGTAATGCCGTTAAAGCCTCAATATACTTGGGAGGTAACAAATCAGGACGAGTGCTTAATAACTGACCAAACTTGACGTAAAAAGGGCCTAATTGAACCAAAATACGACTCAAAACTTCTGGGGTAGGCAGTTGGGGTTTATCTGATTTACCCCCCGTCAAAATGCCCCGCATATAATCCCAGCCATTACCCAAGACAATTTCTATTATTTCTCGTTGGCGGGAACTTGTTTTTGTTTTTGTAATGGATGACATAAATTTGTTATGAAAATAATGGCTCTTTGTTTTCCATTAATATAACAACTATTTAGTGAATAAAATGTCAACTTGTTATTCTGTTTTACTGCCCCATAGTTTTATTAGAAAAAATAAACAGACCAAAAAATAACCAGTGGTAAACATTCCGTTAAGATACATTAAACGGATAGAAAATAAATCATTGGTTAATACACTTCCTAACCATAAACTACTATAAATAGTTAGCCAACCTAATCCTAATCGAAGAGAAACACGACTAATTTTCTTTGTTTGAAACTGATTTTCCGATTTAGAAAGGACGCTAATGAGGGCGAAAAAAATACCAACTATGGGCATTAAATATAACGACAACCAAAATTTATTTAAATTTTCTTGACGGTAATTGTCTTTCATTATTTAGAGTGAATAGTTATCAATATTATTGTCTATTTTACTTTTTGCTTTTTTGGTTGTTTGAATAATTAACTAATCTGCCATTATATTAAGTTTTGATTGTATTGTATTTGACAATTTATATAGAAGTAATAGAGAATGGAAGGATAGTCAATACCACTTGTGAGCGTAAAAAAATTCAGTATTAATGACAAAATTATTAGAGTTTTCCGAGTCCGATAATAGATTATCTAACCGTTTCATTGAATTAGACCCTGAAGGATATTTTATCATTTCCATAGACCGAGAAAAAGAATTGATTTGTGCAGAGCATTATAGTAATGCTATTAATGATCAAGGTTTGGCGGTTGATCCAGACACGGGGGAGGTGATAGCCTGTAAGGGGGCAAAACCTCGTCAAGCAGTAACTTTATTTACGGGTAAAACTGCTAAGGAAATTTGTATTAAACTTTTTGAGGAAGTTAACAAACCTCCTGTTAGTATGTTTGATCATGCGGCTTATTTAGGTAGGGAGTTTGTGAGGGCGGAGATTGCCCTGAAGACTGGAGAGGATTATATTCAAGACTAGAGAAATGATTTAGCCACCTAAATCCCCACCCCCGGCCTTCGGCATTTTCCCTTTTAAGGGTAAAAAAAGACTTTAAGTGATAGAAGAGGATTAAACTCCTTGCCTCAAAATTAATAAATATCAATTATTCTTGTGAGTAATATCAAAATTGCTGGGGACGAAGTTGCCCCATGTCAGGTGAAGCAGATACAAATTCCTGTGGCGAAGTTACCTACTCAAACGATGATGTCTTTGCCTGTAACGGTGATTAATGGTAAGGAAGATGGGGCAAAACTGTGGTTGAGTGCGGCGATTCATGGGGATGAGATTAATGGGGTGGAAATTATCCGTCGGGTGGTTTCGTTAATCAATCCTCAGAGGTTGAAGGGTTGTGTGGTTGCGGTACCTATTGTTAATGTGTTTGGTTTTATTGAACAATCACGATATTTGCCTGATAGAAGAGATTTGAATCGCTCTTTCCCAGGTTCGGAATCTGGCTCGCTGGCTTCTCGTTTGGCGGAACTTTTTATGCGGGAAATTGTGGCGAATTGTACCCATGGTATTGATTTACATACGGCGGCGATTCATCGTATTAATTTACCCCAAGTTCGAGCTAACCTAGAAGATGAGGAAACTAGACAATGTGCGATCGCCTTTAACACCCCTGTAATGATTCATGCTACCACGAGAGACGGTTCTTTGCGTCAGGCGGCTAGTAAAAAAGGCATTCCTATCCTTTTGTATGAAGGGGGAGAAGCCCTCCGATTTGATGGGAAATCCATTGATATGGGAGTCAGAGGTATCTTGCGGGTAATGAATTACTTGAATATGTACAACATTTATAACCATGACCTCGAAAAAAAATCTATCATGATCGATAAATCAAAATGGATAAGGGCATCTAGTAGCGGAATTTATCTCTTAGAAACCGAATTAGGGGCTGAAGTGCAAAAAAGACAGGTTTTAGGTAAAATTACTGACCCCTTTGGTAACAAAAGCGTTGCCATCAAAGCCCCATTTAACGGTATAGTAATTGGTCATGTACAAAATCCTCTTGTCAATCAGGGGGATGCTATCATTCACTTGGCTTCCTGTTAGGAAATATAATCTTAATCTGTGATAGATAACAAGGGGCTTAAGCCCCTTGCCTGAAACCCGAAGCCCCTTGCCCTTACTTGAAATTCCTTGCCTCAACTCTGAAGCATTATGGGCTTTCCCCATTCCCCGCCTAAATTGTAAATTATATTTAAATTCAGCATATTAAAAAATGAAATCGATATTAGTGTATGGAATTCCCAACTGTGGTACTTGCAAAAAAGCCATGCAGTGGTTAGAAGACAATGACATCAACTATGAATTTATCAACACCAAAGAAAATGCCCCTAGCAAAGAAATGATTGCTAATTGGGTAAAATCCTTGGGTACTAAATCCATGCGTAACACCTCGGGAATGTCTTACCGTGCTTTGGGAGAGGAGAAAAAAACATGGAGCGATGAACAATGGATCGATGCTTTTTCTGGGGATGCTATGCTATTAAAAAGACCTTTGTTTGTGAAAGATGGGGAGGCAGTTTTAGTGGGATTTCGTGCTAACGATACTGTCAAGCGAGAAAAATTATCATGGACATCAACCTAGAAGAATGTTATCAAGTTTTAGAAGTAGATGAGTCGGCGGAAGTAGAGGACATAGAAAAGGCTTATTTCCGCATAGTAGGGGAGTGTTTAAAGCGGGGGGAGAAAGAAAGGATTGAAACCGTCAAAAATGCTTATCAACTACTAATAAATCACCGTAAAAGTCAACAGGAAGAAGAATCGGCTCAGGGGCAGAGGTCTTATGAGCAGGAAGTTACGAACAATGTCGCTAGGGCTTTACGGGGAATGTCTTTGATGATCAAGGTGGAGGCGTTTGTTGATCATCTCGAGATAAAAATTAGAGGTAGTAAACCCCATCAAAAGAAAGCTATTCTCAATCTTATCTATCAATCTTTCAAGTCGTCAGATATTCTCCAACATACTCTCGTTAAAGTGGTGGCGCAAAAAACCGTTAAAACTCATTTTTGGCAAGAAGATATTAATTTTACTCCTAATAGAAACAATCAAGTTTATTCTAACGATTACCTCCTTTTACAAGAGGCAGAAAAAACTTTAAATACTTATGTATTACCCATAGCAGGGGCGATCGCACTGGCTTTTAGTTTTGCTGAAGTGCTAACATGGTTTATAGGGATGTGGGTACATGAATTTGGTCATGCCACCATAGCTTGGTTTTCAGGATATAGAGCCATGATTACCTTCGGAGCAACCATTACCACCCTAGAAAAATCAAATTTTGTTTACTTTGGCATTCTTTTCCTACTCGGATTAACCTTCTACACAGGATGGAAAGAAAAGAAAAACTCCCCCATGATTGTCGCCGTCACACTCATCATGCTCCAATTTATCCTCACCTGGATAGTAAGCTATTCCGATTATGTAACCCTCATGGCATTCGGTGGCATTGGAGGAGAATTTTACCTTAGTACCCTCTTAATCATCGCTTTTTATTGGCGTTTACCCGAAAAATTTTACTGGGATTTTTGGCGTTTCGGCGCCGTTGCTATAGGTGCCATAACCTTCTTTAGTAGCTTCACCAAATGGCATAACATCAAAGTCGGTAGAGACAATATCCCATGGGGTACATTGTGGGGCGGTAGGGGTGATTCGGGAGGAGACTTAAATATTTTGAACGATTACTCTGGATGGAGTGCTAACCAAATTATTGGGACCTATGTTAGTTTGGGCAATATTTGTTTTATGGTTATCATCAGCTTTTACCTATTTCATCTATTCAAAAGTCGCCCCGAATTATGGGTGAAAATACGTCAATTATTTCGATAAAACTATCAATAATCACCACTCCACTGTTTTATCAAAGCATACTGTAGATTGATTTAGCCTTTTTTTACCAAAAAGTCAGGGCAAACGCATACTCAAGCAGACAAAATCTGAAGTATAGTCACTTTACTTAAGTATGAACCAATCAAGGGTAAAATAATGGATGAAGTAATTATTTTTATATTTAAGTATAATGCCCCATGATATAGAATTAAGACAAAAAGTAATTGACTATGTAGAAAATAGAGGTAACGTAACAAAAGCATCGAGAATATTTGGAATATCAAGAGCATCAATATATAGATGGTTGAATAGAAAAGATTTAAGACCAACAGTGGTCAAAACTCGTCAAAGAAAATTAGATAAATCAGCACTATATGAAGATGTAGTGAAAAATCCAGATGATAAATTAATAGATAGAGCGAAAAAATTTGGAGTAACAATGTCAGCAATATCTCATGCATTCAAAAAAATGAACATAACAAGAAAAAAAAACAGTTACGTTATAGAGAAAGAAATAGAAAACAAAGAATAGAATACTTACAAAAATTAAGAGAATTAGTCAAAAAATACGGAAGTAAGAGTATGGTATTTATTGATGAGTCAGGATTTGAGGAAATAAGCACTTGCATTTATGGGTGGTCAAAAAAAGGAAAAAAAATTTATGATGAGAAACAAGGAAAACGAGGAAAAAGAGAAAATTTAGTAGCAGGAAGAAGAAAGAAAGAAAAAGATTTTATTGCTCCAATGATCTTTACAGGAAGTTTAAATGCAGAAAGTGTTGAATCATGGCTAAAAATGTATTTATTACCATCACTAAAACAATTTTCAATACTAATAATGGATAATGCACCAATCCACCGAAAAAATATGATAAAAGAATTAGTAGAAGAAGCAGGTCATCTAGTAATGTTTTTACCAACTTATTCACCAGATTTAAATGATATTGAACACGATTTTAGTGCTTTAAAAAGAGCAAAAATGTATAGCGATAGTACAATAACTTTAGATGAAATAATTTATAATTATTGTACTAGCTAAATGTCTCAGTCTTATTTTGATTGACTATATCAACTAATTTATGTTCAATTAAGTAACTGGTTCGTGGGTCTTCAATATTTTCAAAATGTTTCCACAAGTATGATTTCTCAGAACTCACGGCTATTAATTTCCTCTATGATGTTTACCATATCACTTTCTCATAAATTTTTAGTATGCGTTTGCCCTGGTTTAACTAAAAACTCGAATTAAAGTACCTCTTTGGGGTAAGTCTTGAGGGCGGATGGTGGTTTGATTTCCTCTGACAGTGCCAATATTTAATTCTTCTGCCCGGGCAAGGGTTAAAAACTCCTCTAGGGTTACTAAATCACAACTACTGGCATCGGCGTTGGAAGTGAGGTACTGGGTGGGAAATACGACTTTGGGGCGCAATACTCTAATGGCATCCATGGCTTCTTGGGGGTTATAGTTTTTTGGGCCTCCGCCGATGGGAATGAGGGCAACATCTGGACTACCCATCAAAATTCTTTGCTCGACATCGATGGGGGAAGCGATGCCCCCTAGGTGTAAGATGTTTACTCCTCCTTGATTCCAACGCCAGACGATATTGTCACCAAATCTTCTACCCCTCTGGCGATCATGAAGTGTTCTGATGCCCTGAAATTGTATTCCGCCTACTTCATATACCCCTGATTCCACCATTATTTGAGGGTTGTTAGGGAGTCCCCCTGCGGCTCCTTCATCGAGCATTCGGCTGCTAATCATGACGGCATCGGCATTGACTCGGGGAGCGGGGTAGTTGGCGGTACAACCGATAGGCTCGAAGGGGTTGGATAATACTCTGAGGTTATTGCCTGTAAAAAGGAAACAACTATGGCCTAGCCATTGGATATTTACTCCTGTGGTGGAGGTTTGGGCGATCGCCCTTTGGGGGGAATATTTAGCGGTAAGGAGAGAAGTTAAAGCTCCTACCCCTGTCAGGCGCATCCAGTCACGACGATTAATCATATTTAGCAATAGACTTGAGGAAATTTCGTAACAATTGTAACCCAGAATCCGTTAAGATGCTCTCGGGGTGAAACTGTACTCCTTCTATCCATGGATATTGTTTGTGTCGAATACCCATAATAATGTCATCTTCCGTCCAAGCGGTAATTTCTAATACCGAGGGCATAGTGCTTTTGTCCACAATCAAACTATGGTAGCGGGTGGCTTGAAAAGGAGAAGAAATATCTTTAAATACCCCCGCATTGTTGTGGAGGATGGGGGAAGTTTTACCGTGCATCAGACTGGGGGCAGAGACAATTTTTCCGCCATAGGCTTCGCCGATGGTTTGATGTCCTAGGCATACTCCCAAGATAGGATAATCTTGACCCATTTTTTTGACAAGCTCGAGACAAATCCCCGCACTCTGAGGATTTCCAGGACCGGGAGAAATAACGATCGCATCTGGTTTCAATTCTTGTAATTGTTCGAGGGTAATTTGATCGTTACGATAAACCACTAGATCTTTGGCAATGGCAAACTCAGTGCTTAATTCCCCTAAATATTGAACCAGATTATAAGTAAAACTATCGTAGTTATCGATAACTAGAATCAAACTATGGATCTCCTTATAGCAGTGAAAATATTAAGTGTAACCCATAGGGTAACAAAATAAAACAGGCAACAAATACGGAAGCGATCGCACTGACTAACACTGCTCCTGCGGCACAGTCTTTGGCTATTTTTGCACCCTGATGATATTGTTTCCCTACGGTTAAATCTACCACGGACTCAATGGCGGTATTCAATAATTCTAAGACCATCACCAAAGCACAGGTAAGGGCAAGGATAGCCATTTGAGTCATGGTTACATGAAGGATTAATCCCAAAGATATGGCTAAAAGGGCGATCGCCGTATGAATTCTAAAATTACGTTGGGTTTTGAAGGTATAAATCACCCCTGTCCAAGCAAAGCGAAAGCTAGAAAATACATCAGGGGCAACCTTCCAAGCCTTAGAAATCCTATAATCAGGTTTTTCCACAGATTCAATATGAGTAAAAACGGCGGGTTTGTCAATTAAATTAGTCATTTTATATGTATTCTCCCTTGGGAGTTTTAGAGTATATATTACTACCTAAGTATAAACGTAACTAATGATCTGTCAATCAAAATAATGATAGCTAATCTCAAAAGCAATTGTTTGTTAATAAGTAATATAAAGATAAAATGTTATCCTAACCATTATTAATCATTGAAAATGCAATGAAATTGACAAAGTTAACCCTATTCCTTCTCCTTTTTTTGTCATGGAATGTTTTTTTTTCCCAAGAAAATAAAGCAGAATCTGAAACTTCCCCAGATGATACGGAAATACTTTATTATCGCAACCCAGACCTTGGCAATGTAACAAACCGTTGGCAAGATTTAGAATTATTACGCAGTTTAGAAGAGCATACATCCCCTGTTAATGGTTTAGCATTTGATCCTCATGGCAAAAACTTAGTTAGTGTCGGTAGTTATAACGATCCTCGTATGAGGTTTTGGGAAGTAGAAACTGGGAGACAATTTAAACATCAAAGAGCCCATGGTTCCGCTGTCAGTAGCCTTCTGTACAGTCCTGATGGTAAAACCATCGTTACTACGGGTCAAGCCTCCGATATACGCATCTGGGACGGAGAAACAGGGGAACATGAAACCACTTTATTAAGCCATGCTAATAATGTAATGGCGATCGCCATTAGTCCTGATAGTAAAACCTTGGTGAGTGGAGCATTGGACGGTATCAGGGTTTGGAACTTAGAATTTAGAAGACTATCTTATATTTTAAATAGTGTCGGCAATCCTACTTATGCCCTAGCCATTCATCCCGAAGGCAGAATTTTAGCCAGTGGCGATGGCTCAGGAAAAGTAACCCTTTGGGATATAACCACCGCCCGAAAAATTAGAGAATTTACCCCTCACCGCAGTAGAATTACAGGGCTAATTTTTACCCCCGATGGCAACAGAATTCTCACCAGTGCCGAGGAAAGAAGCGTGAAAATGTGGGATTTAGAAGGCCGTTTACAAGTAGCAGAATATGGACTCCATGGCGATCGCATTCGAACCATCGCCCTATCCCCCGATGGTTCTACCCTAGCCAGTGGAGGCAATGACGGAGTAAGAATTTGGGACTTTGACTCCACCAGAGAACTAGCCTTTATCCCCTACAATAGAGATTGGGTTCAAACCCTAACCTTTAGTCCCGACGGTAATATTTTGGCCACAGGTTCTTTTAATACCAGAATCGACCTTTGGCAAAGAAGTAGAGGTTTATTAAGCGAAAATCCATGATCAGAGATCAACAACATCCCCAAGCCCACATTGATAGGGTAATAGTACAAAAAATTTTCGTAGAAGATAAAACCGATCATCACATGGCAGAAGTTGCTAGGTTAAGAATTCGTTACCGCAACTTTCCAGGGGCAAGGGATATTCAGCGGGATTTAGATGTAATTTTGCAACAGTGGGATATGACGGAAGATGAACTTTTTTCCCACGTCCGAAAACTACACACCCAAGGGAAAATATACGGTAAAAAACAAGCAACAAATGAAGAAGAAGATTGGAGCTAAAAAAAGCAATCTCACCCTAAAAAAATTGTTAAAAATTATTTTATTCTTCACTATGGGGATAATTATCATAATTACCCTCAGCTTGGCTAATAACCTTTTTCAAGCCCAAAAAAATGCCACCCAACCCATCGGTGCTTACTTCGTATTAGGGGGAAGCATCACAAGGGAAATATATGTAGCGAAAGTTGCCACTATGAATCCTGATATTCCGATTATCATTTCTACGGGATCCGATGATCCCTGTATAGTTTTGATTTTTGATAGGGAGGGGGCAAGACTTGATAATACTTGGTTAGAAACTTGTGCTGATTCTACCTTTGATAATTTCTTTTTTTCTGTACCCATTCTCAAAAGTTGGGGCGTCAAGAAAGTAGAAATGATTACCTCTGATACCCATCTTCCCCGTGCAGGAATTATGGGAAAAATTAGTTTAATGGCTCAGGGAATTGCGGTAGATGTCAATGGCATTCCCGAAATCGATGGTATCCCTGCTAACCACGAAAGTGATTTAAAAACAACATTGGATGTCACTCGTAGTTTTTTATGGGCATGGGCTGGACAATTTATTAACCCCCCCTGTGACAAAGTGATCAAACTTTCAGAAGTAGATCTCGATTTTTGGCAACAAGGAGGGTTTAGTTGTGAAAGCAGGGGAAAGATAATTAATAATTGATAATGAATAATTATTGTACTTATTCAATCCGTCTTAACAAAAGATACTTGGTAAAATAGATTAATTTGTCGATCGCCTATCAACCATTAAAACCAATTACTATTCACCATTGCTCTTGTTAATCAAGGCTCTTGTTAATCAAGTTTTTAAGATTTGTTATGGCTTGGTGTACCTGATCAAAACCTGTTCCTCCGTAACTATTACGAGCTTTTACTACTTGTTTAGGGGCGATCGCCTCATAAATGTCATTTTCAAAGGCAGGATGCAACTCTTGCCATTCTGATAAAGTTAAATCCTTTAACAATTTTCCAGCACTGAGGGAAGTTTTAACCACCTTACCCACCAAATTATAAGCCTCTCGGAAAGGTACACCCTTGGAAGCTAAATAATCCGCCACATCCGTAGCATTGGAAAAGTCCTCGTTTACTGCCTGCTCTAGCCTTGCAGTGCGAAACTCTAACCCTTCAGAGAGTAAAATGGTCATGGCCTGTAAACTACCCTTAACGGTTTTCACCGTATCAAAGATACCCTCCTTGTCTTCCTGTAAGTCTTTGTTATAAGCCAGGGGTAAACCTTTCATGATGGTTAACAAAGCCTGTAGATGTCCAAATACTCGCCCTGTTTTGCCCCGCACCAATTCGGGAATATCAGGATTTTTCTTTTGGGGCATAATACTAGAACCCGTGGAGCAACTATCTTTGAGGGTGATAAAGTTAAACTCTTGGGAAGCCCACAAAATCATCTCCTCACTAATACGGCTGAGGTGTACCATAATTAAGCTAGAGGCACTCAAAAATTCGATGGCAAAATCCCTGTCGCTGACACCATCAAGGCTATTTTCATACACAGAGCCAAAACCCAATAACTCCGCACTATAATGGCGATCAATGGGGAAGGTAGTACCTGCCAAAGCACCACAACCGAGGGGAGACATATTAGTGCGATCATAAATTTGTGCTAATCTTTGCCAATCCCTCTGCGCCATCTGGGCATAGGCCATGAGATGATGAGCCAAGCTGATAGGTTGCGCCCGTTGGAGGTGAGTATAACCGGGGATGAGGGTTTCCACGTGGTTTTCAGCATGATTTATAAGAGCTAGTTGCCAATTTCTCAATAGTTCTTGAATTTGCTTGATTTGATCCCGTAAATATAAACGAATATCCGTCCCTACTTGGTCATTGCGCGATCGCCCTGTATGCAACTTTTTACCTACCGCACCCACAATTTCCGTTAACCTTCTTTCTACGGCAAAATGGACATCTTCTTGTTCTACCCCAGGATTAAAGTTTCCAGCCCGATATTCTTGGCGAATTTGCTCTAATCCTCTTACAAGGGTTTCTCCTTCTTCGGGGGTGATAATACCCGTTTTTGCCAACATTTTGCCATGGGCTACCGAGCCAGTTAAATCATACTCGATCAGTTCAATGTCGAAGCCAATACTGGCGTTAAATTCAGCAATGATAGGATGTAAAGAGGTTTCAAAGCGATCGCTCCAGGTGGTTTTCTTGGTCACAGTTACTATAGGATTTAAATATTTTTACTATCAAAATCATAAAGCCAAACCCATAATAATGATTAAAATATTATCACCATTGCCTATTCCCCATTCCCCCTTCCCTCTCTAAAAAAAAATCCCCCAGCCATAAAAGACTAGGGGAGATGTCATCAAAAAATTAGATGTGACTAGAAAGTGAATCGGGTACGAATAACACCTACCACCTCGGTATCGTTGCGATCGTCATGGTTAGGATTGAAGATTGCATATACACCAGGGGTAATAGAAACACTACGACTGATGGGATACTTATATTGACCTTCTAAGATAAAGGAACTATCTCTTTCAGAACCAAAAGTTCCGCCAGTTACTTTAGGAGGTTGACCACCGGCCACAGTAAACACAGCACCTTCTTTTAAAGCATCCACGAATGATACGTTAGCATTCCAAGTAAATAGGTCAGCATCAGCACCACTTCCATCTTGGGCATCAGCACTACCAAAACCAACCCAACCAGCTACGTTGATATTGGGGCTAACTCTCCAACTAGTTTGAAGACCAAAATTATCAGAGGTAGTGGCAACATTACCAAAAGGTCTGTTAGTGAAAGGACTACCCGTACTACCAGTAAGGTTAGGACCATCAGCGAAGTAACTACGGGCATAAGCTAAACCTAAACCGAAACTATCGGAAGGATTAAAGCCAAGTTGAACCACCGCACTGTAGCTACCGTCAAAGATACCGTTACCATCGTTAGGATTTTCAGCATCACCAGCGAGGTAAGTTGCAGCGATGTCGAAACGGTCACTAAATTCATATTTGAAACCTATACCGCCTCCAGAGTTTTGACGGAAAATTAAGGGGTTATAACGGGTACCACGGGCAAGGGAACCACTACCACTGCTGGAGGTAAAGGGGCTGTAAGTTTCGTGAATATCATCGGATTCAAAACTTGTACCGATCGCAAAGGTTCCTCTGTCACCAACGGGGGTACGATAGAAAAGTTTATCTAAAACTACGTTATTTCCAGTGTTTTGGGCAAAGTTAAGACGAGTCATATCAGAACCGCTGAGGCTTTGAAGACCAGGTACATTACCTGCGGCGATACGAGTTCTTAATCTATCTCTACCAGTGAAGCTAGTATCAAGGGATAAACGAACACGGTTACTGAAGGTGACTTCACCACCAACCTCGTCGTTTTGAGCTACTAAACCAAAAAGCACTTCTCCGCTTAGTTTGGTAGTGGTAGAAAATTGATGATCTTCTAGGAAAGCCACTCTACCTTCTAGGTTGTCAACCCTTGCTCCGAGGGTAGCGAGTTCGGTTTCAAACTCAGCAATTAATCTTCTGAGGGCTGCAATATCTTCATCACCTACTCCACCAGTACCGATTAAACGCTCAATAGATTGCATACAGGCGTTTAAACCAGCGGCAAATTCATAACGGCTTAAGGCTCTGTTGCCACGGAAGGTGCGATCGGGATAACCAACGATACAACCGTAACGCTCTACCAGACTTCTGAGAGCTTCATATGCCCAGTCGGTGGGAGATACGTCACTGAGTTGATTTACGGAGGTAACTTGACCTTGAACGTTGGTATCTGAAGAATAGTTACTGATTTGTTCGAGGGTTAGCTCGGCATTGTTTAATTCGTTTGCTTGGACGGACTCGATGCTGGTTCCTGCTAGTAATGCCATGGCGATTACTGCGGGAGTTGCCATTTTGTAATTTTTTATTTCTCTTAACATAATGCTAAAAAAATCCTCACACCTTTTTGGTTTAACAATCTGTTATCATAACTTGAACTCCCCATAATTGTCTTCTACCACAGGTAAAAGTTAAATTAGATGGTTACATTCAAAAGTATTAACAGCCTACGATATAAAGTGTAAATGATCAAGATTAAGGTAAGTTTAATTACTCTTGATAATTTTTTATTTTTTACCCATGGCGATCGCCCTTAACGTTCCAGTGCAATGTAGGATTATCAGTTGCTATGATATTTGAGCGGTTATGCTTAATATTTCTTAAAACTTATATTGTTAATTAGATTATTTAAAGAAAATGTTAAAACTGAACAGGATATTTTGCGCTTCAAAAATAGGATTAACTTTACTTGTGGGAGGAACAGTGTATTCCCCCACGGGGATGGCTCAATCCTCGGAGGCAAAGTTAGGGGTGGTAGTCAGTAGAGAAAACATAGGACAGTGGGAGCAAATCACCTCAAGATTAGATAACGCCTCCATCAATTACTGTGTGTTGGACACCAGAGACTGGGAAAGCTCTCAAGATTTAGCATCAGTAAACGTATTATTTTTGCCCAATGTTAATAGTATCAATAGCGCTCAGGCTAACGCTCTCAAAACTTGGGTAGAGAATGGTGGAAAAGTCATTGCCTCAGGCCCTATGGGAGAATCATCATCAGGGGAGGTAAAAAATACCCTACGAGATATTTTTGGTGGTTATTGGGGTTTTCCCATTTCCCAACCCTCTTCTCTGGTTTTAAACAACTCTGAAAATAATCCTAATATTTTAGCGTCTAGTAGTCTGCGGGGGGGGGTTATCGTACCCACTGACACAGGAGTCAAAACAGAGGCTTCTTGGTCGATGAGTGGTAATCCCCCTGCGGTAATCAGTAGCAATAACGCCACTTTCTTTGGGTGGCGTTGGGGGGTAGATAATATCAGCAACAGCGATTTTGATGTGGCTTGGTTAAATAATTCTCTCCGAGGCTACGGAGTTAATGTTACTTCACTGTCTAGGACGGGGGTGGTATCCCCTTGTGATGTTCCTGCCATGCAACCCCTAAGGGGCGATCGCCCTTCTACCAACCAAAATAGTTCAAATTTGCCCCAACCTACCCCCGTCGCCCAAAATAGCCTATTTTCTGCCAATATGCCTAGGCAACAGGTAGATCAAATGGTGGCAGAACTCAATCAGTTATTGCACCGAGTGGAAAACACCCTCATCAAAGCCGACTCCCAAAACGAAACATATAAAACTACCATGGCTCAAGTGGTAGAACAACTAAGTCAGGGAAAAGGGAGAGAAAGGAGTTTGATCCATAGCAACATTTTTGCTTACAATGCCATTACCGAAGCCCAAAAAATTGTCCAGAACTTTCCAGAACTTGCCAGTCGAGACTTTAACAACGCCCGACAAAATTGGTTAGATGCCCGTCGCCGTCTTTGGGATAACTACCCCGTGGATCGCCATTTTGCCCAATCAGAGGTAAGAGCTATCTGGCTAGATAGGGGAACTATCGTCAAAGCAAAATCAAAGGCAGATTTAGCACCACTATTTGACCGTTTCGCCCAAGCAGGAATTAACACCATCTTTTTTGAAACTGTCAACGCCAGTTATCCCGTTTATCCTAGTAAAGTAGCTCCCGAACAAAACCCCATGACTAGAGGATGGGACCCCCTCCAAGCATCCATCGAACTAGCCCACGAAAGGGATATGGAATTACACGCTTGGGCGTGGATTTTTGCAGGGGCAAACCAAGGACACAATCGCCTACTCAATCAACCTGATAATTATTTAGGACCTGTGTTGAGTCGTAATCCAAATTGGGTTTTAAAAGATCGAGATGGTCAAGCCTTTAACCGTACCCCCGGATTTCAGAAAGCATTTATCGATCCTGCCAATCCTCAAGCCAGAGAATATTTACATCGACTCTTAGAAGAAATAGTCACTAATTATGATGTCGATGGGATTCAATATGACTATATTCGCTATCCCTTCCAAGATCGTACCACTCGCCAAAACTTTGGTTATACCGATGGGAGTCGTCGTGCTTTTCAGAACATCCATGGAGTTGACCCCCAAACCTTAACCCCTAATTCTCCGTTGTGGTCCCAATGGCTCAGTTTCCGTATTCGTCAGGTGGACACTTTTGTACAAGAATCATCGGATCGCCTTAAGGCCATTGATCCTGATGTGACCATTTCGGCGGCAGTGTTTCCCATGGATAGAAATGAGCGTTTAAATGTTTTGCAACAAAATTGGGAGGATTGGATTCGGAATCAGTCTGTGGATATGATGGTTTTGATGACCTATGCCCTTGATACGGGTAGTTTTGAGAGTCGTTTACAATCCTTGAGAGATCAAAATTTAAATAATAGCTCTAGTTTGATTATCCCAGGCATTCGTCTTCTCAATGTACCCCATACAGAAGCACTAGATCAGGTACAACTATTGCGCAATTTACCTACTTCTGGCTTTGCTCTATTTGCGGCGGAGAATTTAAACTCTAATTTAGAGAATATGTTCGAGCGCACCCAGGGAAATGGCACTACTATTCCTCAGTTTCTCCCCCATCGTGAGCCTTTTAAGGTGGCAGCCCAACGTTATCAAGCTCTGGTGCAAGAGTGGAATTTCCTTTTATTAAATAATCAAATGGCGATCGCCTCTGGAAACTTAGATAATTGGTCAGTCAATGCGGATGTCCTTAACCAAGCCTTACAACAATTAGCCGAAAATCCTACGGAGGGCAACTTAAAGACGGCTAAAAATAATTTTCGACGTTTTAAGGCTGGATTTGCTGGTTATACCAGAGAGCATGGCAATACACGACCATTACAGGTTGAATCTTGGCAAAATCGCCTTGTGGCTATCGAAAACCTTCTTAATTATGGGGAAGCTAGAGCTATTAAAAGGTAATGTGGGGAGATGGGTTTTAGATGCTACGATTGAAAAACTTTACTATTAATAATTGATACTAAGTTCGATTTATTTGTTTATTGTTTTTGGCAATGGGCTTAAGCCCATTGTTGGTTTTATTAGTATACTATTCTTTACGGATTCAGTATGGCAGGATTTTTTACTATTCCCCATTTCCCATTCCCCTTTGCCCATCAAAACTGATCGATTTTCCGAAAGTGTGGAAAAATAGATTAGAAAAGTGAGAAGGGGTTTGTCTTTAAACTATGAAAAAATTAATTCTTGTGCTAGGTGCGATCGCACTTATTGCTACTATCAGTATCATCACCATTAACCAGAAATTTAATAACTACCTAGCCAAAGGGGGAGTAACCAATAACCCAGAGGGGACAATTTTTGTCTCCCGTCAATCACCCTTAATGGTGTCATTGTTGGTTAATCCAGAAAAACTTAGTAGCATTAGTGGTGTATTACCTCTCAACACAGAGCAGAAAAAAGTCTTTCAAGCCGTTGAACAGCTAAGAACAAAGTTACTCAATAAAGTACAGGTAGATGATGTACAGGAATTAAAAAACTGGTTAGGGGATGAAATCACCCTCGCTGTCACATCCCTAGATTTAGATCATAATCGAGAAAATGGCGCCCAACCAGGTTATTTATTAGTAGTAAAAAACAAAGACTCCCAACTAGCAAGGGAATTTTTACAAAATTATTACGCCAAACAAGCGGTTTCCACCGAAGCCAAATTAATTTTTGACGACTATCAAGGGGTAAACATCGTTTACCAAAAACCAACCCAAGATAACCCCAACATTAAACAAGTGGCGGCTGCCGTAGTGGCTGACTATGTATTATTTGCCAATGATTTAAGCGTACTAACCGAAGCCATAAACAATGCTCAGGCCATTAATTTAAACCTAGAACATTATCAACCATATCAAAAGGCGATCGCCACTATCACCAAACCCAGAGTAAGCCTAGCCTATATCAACATCCCCTCCACCTCCGCTTGGATTACCAATCAACCCCTTCTTGAAGAAGATTTTATTGAACAAACCCTCACCCTTTCCTTAGCCGTCAATGAACAAGGTTTAATCGCCTCCACCGCCCTTTCTGGGGTAGAAGGGGAAGAAAACCAAGCCCCCAGTCTTGAAACTCCCCCCAGCGCCCTTAACTACATTCCTCAAAATAGTATTTTTGCCGCCAGTGGTATCAATTTAGATCAATTTTGGCAACAAATTAGCGATGGCTTAAAAACCAATAGTCCTCTTCAACAAATAATTAATCAAAGTCTAAACCCTCTCCAACAATCCAGCGGTTTAAACTTCGGAGAAGATATATTTCCCCATGTAAAAGGAGAATACGCCCTTTCCCTTTCCATTGATGAGATGACAAAACAACTCAACTGGTTATTTGTCAATGATACTCAAACCGACTCCCTGAGCGATAACCTCGATGAAATAGCCAAAAGCCGAGGATTAAGCGTCGGTGATTTACCCCTTGCCGATAACACCATCACCGCCTGGACAAAATTAGTTACCACTTCAGAAAATAGCTTTGCTAAATTAGAAGCGCAATTAAAAGGAGTCCATGCTGATATTGCTCCCTATGAGGTTGTTACCAACTCGGTAGATGTTTTGAGTGATATATTAGCCAACCCTTCTCAAAATTTATTACAAAATTCAGAATTTCAATCTACTATTAAGGCACTACCATCAGAAAATAATGGTTATTTATATGTCCAGTGGCAAGATTTAGAACCTTATCTAAACCGTCAATTTCCCATTGTTAGAGTAATGGAATTAGGCTTTAAACCTTTATTTGATAATCTTCAATCCCTTACCATTACCAGTGAAGGTTCACAAAATGGAGTGAGACAAGCAACTGTTTTTCTAAATTTAGTCAGTGAATAATTCCATGAAAATTAATAGGTAAAAATTGACGATTCATCCTTTAAAATGGCATGGTATAGCCGTCTTTAATGATTTATGAGTAGTTTTTCAAACTTTTTATTACCTAATAACTGCGTAATTACTACTCTTAATATTTCATTAATAAAATAGGATTTTTATAACAGCCAAAATATAGTTAGTAAATTATTATTGTTTGCTAATTTATAAAAAATATAGTCATCAATTATTTATTCTAAAACAATATCGTGGAATCATTAAATATAGCTTTACTACTCAGATTTTTAACTCCAATATCAATTTTTATAGTAATTATTGCTATCGGTTTAATAGTAGAAAATAGACTCAAAAGTATTGTACAAAACATAGAAACTAGACCCAATTTAGGGCAGTATAGTTTTGTCCTAAAGTCTTTCAATGGTATCATATTTATATGGTCAGTGGCAGGGGCGATCGCTCTTATATTACCAATGATCGATCTGCCAAGGTCTATTAATACCCTAGTAGAAACCGTTTTAATCGTCGTAGTCCTCGGTGCTGCCACTATCCTCGCCTCCCGTTTAGCCGTCAGCATAATACAAGCCTATAGCCTCAAAAACGAAAGTACCGTATCCCTTAGCTCCCTATTTGAATACCTAACCAAAGTAATCATTTATAGTACAGGGTTTTTGATAATTATCCAATCCATCGGGGTTGAAATTACTGCCCTTATCACCGCCTTTGGGGTAGGTAGTTTATCCATCGGTTTAGCCTTTCAAAATACCCTTAGCAACCTTATCTCTGGGGTAAATATCATCCTTGCCCGAAAAATTAGAGTAGGAGACTACATCAGAATAAGACAAGGGGAAGAAGGCTATGTAGTAGATGTTGAATTGCGTTATACCGTGGTCAAAGACATTTATCAAAATATTACTGTCATACCTAATAGTCAAGTAGTAAACGGTAGTTTTAAAAACTATACCCTCGAAGATTCATCCATGCTGTTACCCATAGAGATTGGTATTAGTTATGATAGTGACTTGGAAAAAGTAGAAAAAATCACCCTAGAAACAGCAAAATATGTCATGGAAAATGTGAAAGGAGGTAAAAAAGAATATGAACCCTTTATGAGGTATGAAAAATTTGACCCCTTCGCCATCAAGTTTGTCGTTTATTTAAAAATCAATGAATACTTTGATAAACTAATTATCACCCATGAATTTATTAAAAATCTTTATAAAAATTATCAACAAGAAGATATAAAAATTGCCTATCCTATTAGCAATAACTTCCTAAGTTTAGATAATTTTGTAGAAGAAAAACAAAATAGAAATAATTGACCATTGACAATAAAATAAATAACGCACAATTAAACCCTGATTGTTAATTTTAATTGTTAATGATTCTTCTTTCACAACTAATGATTTCATAGTTTTCATTTATTAAAAATAAATACATGATTCTTAACCAACTTTTTGCCTTTTTACCAGGCCCTATTGAAGATCCCGTAGCCATTTTTTTGGTTATGATGGCGGTATTGTTAATCGCCCCCATCGTCTTTGAAAAAATAAAACTCCCCGGCATTGTCGGCTTAATCATAGCGGGAGTATTTATTGGTGAACATGGATTAGGTATTTTAGAAAGAGATAATACCATTGAACTATTTAGCACCGTAGGTTTGTTGTTTCTGATGTTTATGGCAGGGTTAGAAACCAGCCTTGATGACTTAAAACTAAACGGGAAAAAAGCAGCTATTTTTGGGCTAGGGACTTTTTTGGTACCCATGGTAATAGGTACATTAGCCTTTTTATTACTCGACTATAGCCTTCTTGCCTCCGTTTTAGTCGCCTCTTGTTTTGCTTCCCATACCCTCCTCGCTTTGCCCATTGCTATCAAACAGGGCATAATGCGCACCCCCGTGGTAACGATTATCTTGGGGGGTACACTAATTGTTAATATCATTGCTCTTTTAGTTTTAGCAGTAGTGGTAAAAGCAGATCAAGGGGAATTAACTTTAGGCTTTTGGTTATTTCTTATTCCCACCCTAACAGTTTATACCTTCGCCACCCTTTTCGGTTTACCCATTGTGGGGCGATGGTTTTTCAAAAAATTTGGCAGAGATGAAGGGGCTGAATTTACCTTTGTTATTGCTGCCCTGTTTGTGGTTTCCTATGTGGCAAGATTAATCGAAATTGAGCCTATTATCGGGGCATTCTTGGCAGGGATTGGTATTCGTCCTCTTATTCCTCCCCTTAGCCCCCTAATGAATAGAATTCAGTTTATCGGTAATACTTTGTTTGTGCCGCTATTCCTAATTTCTGTGGGAATGTTAGTTAATCCTGCTACCTTGATAGAAGAACCTCGGTCAATTTTAGTTTCTGTAGTCATGATAGTAACGGCTATTGTGGCTAAATTTATTCCTGCGTGGGTAATTGGGAAGTATTTTAAATTTGCTTTACCCAGTATTATGGTGATGTTTGGCTTATCAGTAGCCCAAGCTGCTTCTACTCTGGCGGCCATCACTGTTGCCTATGACATAGATTTGGTGGATGAGTTTACGGTAAATGGCACTATTGCAATGATTTTAGTTACCAGTATAGTTTCTCCTTGGGTAACGGAGCGTTATGGAGGACAGTTAAAACAAGTTCAACAAAAGGCTTTAGATGGCGATGATGCTTCTTCAGATTCTATGGAGAAAGAGGATAGAAAGTCAAAGGCTTATCGAGTATTGGTGCCTGTGGCAAATCCTGATACGGAGGATAACTTACTTAATTTGGCTTTGTTATTGGTTAATGCGACTAAGGGGACTTTATTACCTTTAAATATTTTAGTGGATCAGGGAGAACCCATCTCGGCTAATACTAAAGAAAATCAGGGAAATTTGTTGGCAACGGCGGAGATGACGGCCCATGCAACTTCTACTCCTGTGGAAACCATAGCCCGTATTGATAGTTCTATTGATGAGGGTATCATTCATGTTGCCCAAGAGCGCAATGCTAATTTGGTGATTTGTGGTTGGAAGGGTTTTTCTACTTATCGAGACAATTTGTTTGGCAGTATTATCGATAATTTAGTTAATTATTCTCCTGTGACGGTGTTGATTACTCGTTTTACTAAGCCGATAAAAAATACTCAGAGGGTTATTTTGGCTATTGCCGATAATCAGCATAATATGGCTGGTTTTCCTGAAGTATTGGATATTACTAAGGCTTTATCTTCTCAATTGCAAAGTGAGTTTTTTATTATTCATGTGCTGTCGGGTAAGCCTAGTCCTATGGTGAATAAAGATTTAGCGGAATTACCTGTGCAACAGATGCGCGGTAATTTTACGAAAAGGGTGTTGGAGGAGTTGAAAACTGGAGATTTATTGGTTTTGGTTAATCCTATTGATAATCATTTCATTGGTAGGTCTGCTTTAGGTACTGTACCACAGGCGATCGCCCGTAGCAATGAAAGAATTTCTCTGATGATTGTTAATATACGGTAGTTAATTGAGAATGGATAATTGATAAGTAAGTAGGCATAATTAAATCGATTTAGGTAAGGGGTTTAAACCCCTTGTTTATAAGAGTCTTAATAAAATAAGAGCTATAATTAATTTCGCCAACCTACTTAATAGGAGGAGAAAAATAATTTAAATATGTAATTTATTTTTGAAAATTAATCAAATAATATGGTTTAAAATATGTTTAATAAAATCTTAAAAGTTATTACTTTATTTATTCTAATATACAGTTTTTTGTTTACTGATAGTAAAGCAGTTTTTGCCCAAGAAAGGGTGTTTTTAGATCTTTCTTTAGAGTATTTAGATAGTTATGAACTAGAAATGCAAGATTATAAAGATACTAAGGTGGGAGGCTTTTCTGGTATCACTTATGATCAACAAAGTAATATTTTTTACGTTATTTCTGATGATCGTTCTCGTCTCTCTCCTGCTCGTTTTTATACCCTCAAAATGGACTTAGAAAACGATAACATTAATAATATCAGTATAGAAGATGTGACATTATTAAAAGATAGTAAAGGGGAATTATATGCTAATGATACCATCGATCCAGAGGCGATCGCTCTTAGTCCCCGAAACAGCGTTTTTATCTCCAGCGAAGGCATTAGCCATTTGGGGGTTGCCCCTTTTATCAACGAATACGACTTACAAGGCAACTTGCTTTCGGAAGTACCTATCCCCAAAAGATATATCTATGATGAGGAAGAAAATAAAGGCATCCAAGATAACTTGGGTTTTGAATCCTTGACCATCAAAGCCAATGGTACCATGGCTCAAGACCCTTTTCGACTATTCACAGGCACTGAATTAGCCCTAACTCAAGATTTTGATGAAGATATTCCCGAAACTGTATTACGTAGTCGCCTGATGCACTATGTGGTAAATCCTTTTGGGCAACCTGTGTTAATATCCGAAAATTTATACCCTGTTAGTCAAGCAGATTTTGGGGTAATTTATAACGGTTTAAATGAATTATATGCCCTGCCAGAAGAAGGTTATTTATTGTCTTTAGAAAGAACTTTTGGCTTAAGGGGTTTTGGAGCAAAAATCTTTCAAATAGTTATGGGAAATGCCACGGATATTTATGCAGAAAAAAGTTTAGCAGGAAATATTGATAATATTAATTTAATTAAGAAACAATTAGTTTTAAATTTAAAAGATTTAAAGATAAATTTTGATAACTTAGAGGGGTTGACTTTCGGGCCTAGACTGCCTGATGGTAGCCAAAGTTTAATTTTAGTTAGCGACAACAACTTCAAGTATTCTACAGAAAAAACCGAATTTTTATTATTTAAAGTATTGCAAAATACTGAAAGTAACAATTAATTTACCATAATTATCCATTATCAATTATTAAACTCATGAGTGCAGAAATTATTTGTATCGGAACAGAAATTTTATTGGGTGATATTCTTAATAGTAACGCTCAATATTTAGCCCAAGAATTAGCAAATTTAGGGATTCCTCACTATTATCAAACCGTGGTAGGAGATAATTTAAGTAGAATTCATAATGTAATTAAAACCGCCCTAGAAAGATCCTCAATTTTAATTTTTACTGGTGGTTTAGGCCCTACCCCCGATGATTTAACCACAGAGGCGATCGCATCTTATTTTAAGACTAAAATGATCGAAAATACAGAAATTATTGACGATATAAAAATCAAATTTGCTAGTCGGGGCAGGGAAATGACACCTAACAATCATAAACAAGCCCTTATTCCCCAAGGGGCATTAGTATTACCCAACAAAACAGGCACAGCACCGGGGATGATATGGGAAAAAGAAGGCAAAATTATATTAACCTTTCCAGGTGTACCCTCAGAAATGAAACAAATGTGGCAGGATACCGCCGTGCCTTTTCTCAAAAATAAAGGATGGGGACAGGAAATTATTTATAGTCAGATGATGCGTTTTCGGGGTATTGGGGAATCTTCCCTTGCTCAAAAAGTTAACCACCTATTTGATTTAACTAACCCTACTGTTGCCCCCTACGCTTCCCATGGGGAAGTAAAATTGAGGGTATCGGCTAAAGCAAAAACTGCCGAGGAAGCCCAAAAAATAATTCAACCCGTTGCCGAAGAAATAAAAGCCATTGCAGGGCAAGATTATTTTGGTAGTGATAATGATACCTTAGCTTCTGTGGTGGGTAATATCTTAAAACAAAAAGGAGAAACCATTGCCGTTGCCGAGTCTTGTACAGGGGGCAGTTTAGGGGCAATGCTCACAGATATTGAGGGGAGTTCGGCATATTTTATGGGGGGGGTCATTGCCTATAGTAATGAGGTAAAAATGAAGCTCCTAGGGGTGTCTGAGGACGTTTTGACCAAGGAGGGGGCAGTAAGTGCGATCGTTGCTGAACAAATGGCAACGGGAGTTATCAAACGTCTTGGCACCGATTGGGGTATAGGTATTACAGGCATTGCCGGACCTGGGGGCGGCACAGATACAAAGCCAGTGGGTTTAGTGTATATCGGCATTGCTTCGGCCAAAGGTGAGGTGTTTAGCTACGGTGATACTTATGGCACTAATCGTGGCAGATATTTAGTTCGTTATCTCTCTGCTTGTAATGCCCTTGACAGATTCCGAAGGATGCTTTAAATAGATACGACTTGTTAAAGGCCCCATTTTTTTAGCCATATAGTGCGATCGCATCTCATTTTGAGATTAAACAGAAATTATTGAAGATATAGTTATTTAAGTGAGTTTTGAGACAGTTTCACCAGCTAATACCAAATCCTACATTAAAAGTAGACTAATAACTATCATCAATCTCAATGATTTCAAGTAAATAAATATACTATCTAAATAGGATTTGGTATAAAATCCCTATTCTATAAATCTTTTATAATCTGGTAGTGTTTCATTTTCATTTAGAGTAACTATAACTACAATTTGAGACATTTACAGTGGAGATATATCAAGTATTATAAGTTAGGTGTTAGGTAACATTAATGGGCAATACCCACCGAGTCAAGATACATCTCGATGGCAGTTTTTGTGTCTCCATCAAAGGCAATAGTACCGTTTTTTAGCCATATGGTGCGATCGCACAGATCCTTTACAGATTCCAAACTGTGGGATACAAATAAAATGGTACTACTTTGTTCCCATAATGACTCAATTCTTTGATGGGATTTTTGGGAAAACTTAGCATCTCCCACTGATAATACCTCATCCAAAATTAATATATCAGGTTGTACATCCGTTGCGATCGCAAAACCTAACCTTGCCATCATCCCCGAAGATAAACCCTTTACAGGAATATGAGCATAATCCATCAATTCTGCAAACTCAAGAATTGCCCGAATTCTTACCTTCATCTCTTGACGAGAATAACCCAACAACACCCCATAAAGAATGATATTATCCTGTACCGTCATATCAGGGTTAAAACCTGCCCCCAACTCAATCAAAGGAGCAATATTACCCCTAACCCTCACCGTGCCTTCCGTGGGCGGTAAAATTCCGCAAATAACTTTCAGTAAGGTTGATTTTCCTGCACCATTAGAGCCAATAATACCGATCTTTTGTCCTGATCGAATGGTTAAATCAATATTATCTAAAACTTTTTTTTTGCTTGGTTTAGTATATTTACCCTGTAAAAAAGAAAAAACCGTCTTTTTCAAATCATAATTAAACTCCTCTTGGGTTCTTCTCCACAACCCCACATTATCCAATCTAATAATTTCCATTTATGATCAAAAATAAAAACACAAAATTTAAAGTAAATCAATAAAAGCCGATTTACACCGTTGAAAAAAGAACCAACCAAAAGCAAGAATAATTATACCACCGAGAAAACTTCTCACAAAAGATTCCACACTAGGGATAGTTGATTGTAGGCTAATTTCTCTCAAATTTTCAATAATCGGTACTAAAGGATTGAGATGTAAAAAAGGCTGTATATTTTCTGGCACAATCTCCGCAGGATAAAAAACAGGGCTAGTAATCCAGACAATAAAAGTAGCAATTTCGTAAAAGTAACCTAAATCCCTAAAAAATACATAAAGGGCAGACATTAACAAACCAACCCCCGTACACACTAACACAAGGGCAAAAAACGGTAACAATAACAAAGGTACATAAAAAATATTCTGGGAGTTAACCAAGGTTACAATGGCAAGGAGAGGAAAAGAGCCTACCAAAAATTGAAATACATTGACCCCAATCATCGTCAAAGGGAATACTGGTAGGGGTAAACGAATCTTGTTAAGTAAACTTCCATTGGCTACAATACTACCTAAGGCTTGGCTAGTAGAGCCACTAAAAAAGTTAGTAATTAATAACCCTGTAAAAGCCGCCAAGGTATAGTTAATAATAGAGTCTCCATAATAGGAAGCAAAAGTAGCCCCGAAAATAGCTGTATATAACCCCGTCATGGTTAAAGGATTTAACAATGACCAATATACCCCTAAAAAAGAGCCTCTGTAACGGGTATGAAGGTTTTGAGGTATTAACACGGCCAATAACTCTAGGTATCGTTGGGCGGTTGACCAAAAAGATGTTTTTTGTAATACTATCCAATGCTTTTTGAGAGCTACAACCATGAAATAATTTAGAAAAAGGTTAAGGGTTAAAATGTCTGGGAATCATTGTATCTTACAATAGGTTATTTGTTTTTTGCCATGGATAAGGGTGTTAGTGGGGTAGTGAATGGGAGAATGTTGAAAGTATTAACGGCATTGGGAATAGGAGAGGATATAAAACGATAAATTGAGAAGTAGAAAATAGGTCGATTTTTTATTATTTATTTTTTAAAATCTCCTTACTAAATAACTTTTTAAAATTTTCATACTTTATTTTTAATTAAAAAAAACTTTTCATGTTTGAACAAGAATTTTCTGGATGTGATTTATTTTCATGGTACAAAGAAGCAAAGGCGATCGCCCTTAACAAAGCTATATCTATAGGAGAATTGAATTATATTTTAGAGGAATTTACCGCTTTAGATAGTCTTTCTATTAGGTTACAAAATTATCAACATAGAGAGAAGATTTTAAGTAAAAAAACTTTATTAGAACTAAAAGAAATATGGAAACTAAGGACAGAAAAAAAACATCCTATTCAATATTTAATTGGTAAATGCTATTGGCGAGATTTAGAGTTAAAAGTAACCCCTGATGTTCTCATTCCTCGTCCCGAAACGGAGTTAATAATTGATATAGCCCTACAAGTTACCCAGGATTTTCCTATGCTCAAAACTGGTCATTGGGCGGATTTGGGTACAGGAAGCGGTGCGATCGCCCTTAGCCTAGCCAAAACATTTCCCCAAGCCCATATCCACGCCATCGACAAAAGTCCCAACGCCCTATCCATCGCCAAAGAAAACGCCCATAACCTAGGCTTGAAAGAAAAAATAACATTTTATAACGGAAGTTGGTTTCAGCCCCTTTCTCGGCTCAAAAATAGCTTTTCTGGCATACTTTCCAACCCCCCCTACATCCCCTCTGATATAGTTCCCACCTTGCAAGCAGAAGTTGCCAACCATGAACCAAAAAGCGCCCTCGATGGAGGAAAAGACGGCCTACAAGACATCAAAACTATTATCAATCAAGCACCAGAATATTTACAAAAAAACGGACTTCTGATTATAGAAATCATGGCAGGACAATCCCCCGAAGTGTGTAAAATATTAGAATCAACCCATCAATATCATTCCATCAAAAGCCATAGCGACTTCGCCCAAATCCAAAGATTTGTCATAGCCCAAAAGCATTAGAAAAAATGACTTCCTTTAACAAGGGGCACGGGGCCCCTTGCCTGATTCCTGACTCCTTGCCCACTGCCCCCACACCGTTCAGAATTTCGATTAAGAATAGGTTAAAGAAAATAGTGGGAAACAGAGTAAAGAATGATAAGATTAGATGGAGAATAACTATCACCCCAGCCGAGTAAGTAGGAAGAGAAAAGTTAAACATGAACTCTAACCATCAACTAGACTATCGCCCAGATAAACCCGAAGAAGCCTGTGGCGTATTTGGTATTTATGCCCCCCAAGAAAACGTTGCCAAACTAACTTATTTTGGACTCTATGCCCTACAACACCGAGGACAAGAATCTGCTGGGATAGCCACCTTTGAAGGGGAAAACTGTTACTGTTACAAAGACATGGGCTTAGTCTCCCAAGTATTTAATGAGTCAATTCTCTCCAACCTTACCGGCCAAATAGCCGTAGGGCATACCCGTTACTCCACCACAGGCTCAAGTTTACAAGCCAACGCCCAACCTGCCATCATTGATACCCGTTTAGGAAAACTAGCCCTTGCCCACAACGGCAACCTAGTAAACGCCGTAGATTTACGCACAGAATTAATCAAAAGAGATTGTCAATTTATCACCACCACCGACTCCGAAATGATTGCCATTATGGTGGGTAGTGAAGTTGATAAAGGTAAAAACTGGGTTGAGGCCGCCATCAGTGCCTTTGCTTGGTGCAAAGGAGCCTATAGCCTCGTTATTGGTACTCCCCACGGAATAATCGGTGCAAGGGATTCTAACGGTATTCGCCCCCTCGTGATTGGGGCATTAAAAGAGGATAATCTTACTCGTTACGTTTTAGCCTCCGAAACCTGTGCGCTCGACATTATCGGTGCGGAATACATCAGAGATGTGGAGCCTGGGGAATTGGTTTGGATTACCGAAGAGGGTTTATCCTCCCATCATTGGGCAACCCCTGAACAAAAATTGTGCGTTTTTGAGATGATTTATTTTGCCCGTCCTGATAGCATCATGGGTAATGAAAGTCTTTACGCCTATCGTCTCAGATTAGGGGAACAATTGGCAAAAGAATCCCCCGTACAGGTAGATTTGGTAATGGGTGTACCCGATTCAGGAATTCCCGCGGCGATCGGTTATTCTCGTCAAAGTGGCATTACTTATCAAGAAGGATTGATCAAAAATCGCTACGTAGGTAGAACTTTTATTCAACCTACCCAACACATGAGGGAACATGGAATAAAAATGAAACTAAATCCCCTCAAGGATGTATTGGAAGGCAAAAAAATTCTCATCATCGATGATTCTATCGTTAGGGGTACCACTAGCCGTAAAATTGTTAGAGCATTGAGAGATGCAGGGGCGAAAGAGGTACATATGAAAATTTCTTCTCCTCCTGTTACTCACCCTTGTTTTTATGGTATTGATACCGATAGTCAAGATCATCTTATCGCCGCTAATATGTCCATTGAGGAGATTGGAAGACAAATTGAGGTGGATTCCCTTAACTATTTATCCGAAGAAGGGATGTTAAAGGTTACTAAGGAAAATCCTTTACATTTCTGTACTGCTTGTTTTAATGGTAATTATCCCATTACTATTCCTGATGAGATAAAGCGCTCTAAGTTAATTTTAGAAAAAGCGTAGTGGGTTAATTGATAATTGACAATGGATAATTGATAATAAAAAAGTCAATTGTCCATTTTTCTATATCACAGTGAAAATGTATCAATCCTTATCGCAAACCCATCTTAATCTTTTTGAAACTTGTCCCCCTATTTTTCAAAAAAGATATGTAGAACAAATCAGCACTATTCCTAACCTTGCCCAGGAGGAAAGAAGTGAGTGGGGGAAAAAATTTCACCTTTTAATGCAACAGTATCATCTAGGGTTATCCTTGAATGATTTTGTTTATGAGGATATTTCTTTTCAAAAGTCTTTGCAAGCCCTTGTTAATGAGACTCAAAATATTTGGACTTCTTCGGAGGTATTGGCACGGGAGGCAGAATATAAGTTACAACTAAAGTTTAAAAGTTATATTTTTACGGTTATTTATGACCTTTTAATTTTATATCCAGATCGAGCTGTTATTTACGATTGGAAGACGTTTTTACAACGTGAAAAGAAAGATAAGTTAATAAATAATTGGCAGACAAGATTATATTTATATGTTTTAGCGGAGAAGATGAATTATAGTCCATCTCAATTGAGCATGACTTATTGGTTTGTGAAGTTACCCCACAAACTCCAGAGTATGACGATTCAATATAATGAAGCTATGCACGAAAAAAATCGTCAAGATATTAATAATATCCTTGATAAAATAGATGAGTCTATGGATAGCTACTTTGATTTTAGTTTAGATTTTGGGCATATAAAAAACTGTGAGAAAAAATGCCCTTATTATCAGTCATTGATGGAAGATAGTTCATCAAATAATTCTATGAGTGAGTTGAAAAGGTTGCCTAATAATTTAACAGAAGTAGAGGAGATTAATCCTTTTTAGAAGTTTTTGTCAGGTTTTGTTACCTTAATCGTAGTTGTTATAGGCTTTTATCATGGCTTGAGTGCCTTCTAAATAACCATTGTTATCGTCTAGGTGGGCGACTTGGTTAAATAGTTGTTGGGCTAGGTTTATGCCTGGATAATTGTCTATGTCTTCCATTACTTCTTTGACTAGCCGTAAGTCCTTGAGGATATGTTTTATCATAAAACCAGGTTGATAGTCTTGGTTAATGATTTTGGGGGCAAGATTGCTTAATGCCCATGAACCCGCAGCGCCTGTGCTACAAACATCTACAATAAGGGTAGGGTCAATATTTTGTGTTTTGGCTAGTTGTAGGGCTTCACAGAGGGCAACCATATGGAGGGATGCTAATACTTGATTACACAATTTTACGGCCTGTCCACTGCCAACTTCTCCGCAGTAGGTGATATTTTTGCCGACTATTTCGAGGTAGGGTTTAATCTCCTCAAAGTCTTGTTTGTCTCCTCCCACCATGATGGTAAGGGTGCCATTTTTTGCGCCTATGTCTCCCCCTGATACGGGTGCATCCATAAAACGAATATTATGGGATTTTAGTTTAAGGGCGATCGCCCTTGCTCCCTGAGAACCGATGGTGCTAAAATCAACGATTATACTGTGGGGAGAAGCATGATTGACAATACCATCATCCCCAAAGATAACTTCCTCCACGTCAGGAATATCTCCTAAACAGGTAAAAATAATTGAGGCAGATTCTACTGCCTCTTGAATTGAGTTGACTATGGTTGCCCCCGATTCCCTAACACTTTCTAGCCCGGGGCGATCGATAGTACGATTCCATGCTTTGATAGATAGGTTATGATGGGCAAAATTGACACTCATAGGTGCCCCCATAACGCCTAAACCTAGGAAAGCAATCTCATTCTTAACTATCGCAACCATTGTTCAACTCCCTTTTTTTCATTTTGATTTTATCAGTCCATGGCAAAATCAGCTAAAGACTTCATTAAAACCTGAAATTGAAGCGGATTAAGACGGTAATATATCCAGCGGCCTTCCTGTCTCGTTTGTAATAATCCAGACTCCCTCAACACTCGAAGATGAAAAGATAATTTTGGCTGGGCAATTTTCAAAGCAAGACAAATATCTCCCACACACATCTCTTTTTCCTGTAATAAATTTATCACATTAAGTCTTATGGGGTCTGACAAAGCACGAAAACAGCTTAACATACCACTCAAATCTGAGGTTGGCATTGATGACATTCTTAAGTTATATAAAATGGAGTTAAATATTGAGAATAATTTATTTTTTATTCACATATTAATATAATAAACATTATCGACCTTTTTTATAAAGATCTAATAAAGATTTTATAAAGATAAGTTTAATTTTATTAACCACATATTTTATTAATCATATATAAACAATAATCTATGTATTTTTAGTGGTCACCACTCTAAACGAGGATAAATAATCTAAAATTGATATAAAACCGTATTAAAACAATAGTGTATCGAAATATACAAAAAACTTTTTCTATTAGTTCTTCGCAAACATAAATATCTTGTCATTCAACAATCGCAATTTTTATGAAGAGAAAGCCTTCCTAATTTTATAGCAAGTAAGTATGAACAAAATAGAAAAATGATATATGTAAAACATACACATTAAAGCAATTTATAAAAGAAAAAATGTCTTTATTATATTTTACATAAAAAATATTTAGACATATTTTAAAAATATATTTACTGATAAAAAAGTGGTTGAAAAACTTTTCTTTCAAATTATTGAGATTTATCTTTTTATTATTTATTTAAGGCTAGTGTAAGTAGGTTGGCGAAATTAATTATAGCTCTTATTTTATTAAGACTCTTATTAACAAGGGGTTTAAACCCCTTGCCTAAATCGATTTAATTATGCCTACTTACTTATGTAAGCAAAAAGAATAGGAAATTTAAGATAAACATAAAAAGTACCGATAAATAGTTGATAAAGAATAAGCAAAAGCAAAGAGATAGTTTCTTTTTCTTCTTCGCAGAAAAATACTCAGCTATAGATCAAACGTATTTATAATAGTAACTTGAAACAGTTTTAAATTGTTCAATATAATCTAAAAATAATAGTACAATATATTATTCATAGAACATTACAATTTAGTAGAGTTGTTGCGAAATAGTTTTTTTGAAAGATTCAGTCCTAATTTAACAAGGGTTTCAGATACGCAGATATTTAATTCGCAACAAGTCTCTTAAATAACTCTCAATTAATAATCTTTTTCTTGAAGTTTCCACTCCCCAGTAATAAAAGTTTTTACCTCTCTAACAAATTCATCTTGATTAATAATAGGTTTTGTAATGTAACCATCCGCCCCACTGAGATTTAAAAAATTTTCTCTATCTCCTTCCATAGCATGGGCGGTAATTAAAACAACAGGAATATCTTGGGTGAGGGGATTGGCTTTTAGTAATTGAGTTATTTTAATACCATCCACTGGCTCACCCTCATAGTAACTGTTGGATAAAGATACGTCCATTAAAACAACTTTTGTTACCCCAGAATTTGCTACCTTCAAAACCTCATCAACATTTTCTGTGCCAATAACATTTAATCCTCCTCTTTTGGTGAGAATTTTGGAGAAAACTTTTAAATTAATGGGATCATCTTCTACAATTAGGACTGTGGTCATGGAGTATTAGCCAAATAAACTTTTTCGTTGTGTTTGACAGATTTAAAAAAATCCACCATGGGGCGAGGATAATTTACCCCTAATTGTACCTTAAATTGTTTTTGTTCTTCCTTTGATAATTTCCACGGTTCGTGAATTTTTTCTCCTTTGATAGTCTTAATTTCTGGCAACCAATGGCGTAGATAGTCTCCTTGATAGTCATAGTCTTTGGATTGTTTCGGAATGTTGAAATAACGAAATCCACGGGCATCGTTACCTACCCCCGCAGTGTAATTCCAGTTACCCCAGTTACTACACACATCGTAATCAATCAGCAGAGATTCAAACCATTCTGCCCCCATTTGCCAATTGATACCGAGGTTTTTTGTCAGGAAACTGGCAACATTTTGCCTACCTCGATTAGACATAAACCCTGTGGTTTTTAATTCTCTCATGTTGGCATCTACGAGGGGATAACCTGTTTTGCCTTCGCACCATAACTCGAATAAGTCTTGGTTTTCTTGCCAAGGTATATCAATATTTTGTAATCCTGATTTGTGAAAGATACTATTACCGTATTTTAGGCAGGTAAAGCGGAAAAAGTCTCGCCATAATAGTTCAAATATTAGCCAATAGGTGGAGTCGTTTTTGACTCTTTCTTGTTCATATTTTTCTATCTCGGTATAAATTAGACGGGGAGAAAGGCAACCTTGGGCCAACCATGGGGAAAATTTGGAGGAGTAGTCTCCCCCTAACATACCGTTACGGGTTTTTTTATAACTACTAATATTGTCTGTTTCCCAAAGATAGTAATTCAGTCTTTTGAGGGCTTCAGTTTCTCCACCCACAAAGGTTAATACCCCTCTGTTATCTTTTTCAAATTCTTTCAAGCCTAAGTCGGAAAGGGAGGGAATTTTACCTACATCAATATTTGCTGGTAGGGGGGGTAAGGATGAGGGGGTTTTGAAGGTGGTATATACTTCGGCTTTTTTTTCTACTTGTTTTCTAAAGTGGGTGAATAAATCAGGTAATTCTTTTATGCTAAAGGGTAAGTCATCGGAAAAATAAAGGGTGCTTTGCCAGAAGGTTTTTACGTTGACTTGATTTTTTTCTAAAATTGTGGTCAATTTTTTCTCAATGGCGATTTCTTCGGCGGTGGCTTCTTCGGAAAAATAAACTTCTGAGATTTGATATTGTTCAACGATTTTTAATATTTCATCTTCAGCTTTTCCTTTTTTTACTATTAAGTCACTACCTATTTTTTTTAGAGAAGTTTGTAAATCTATTACACTTTCTATGATGAATTTTGCTCTAAATTGTCCTGTTTTTGCAAAGCCAAATGATGTTTTGTTATAAGTGCGATCGTCAAAACAGTAAAAAGGAATTATGTGTTTAGGCTCGGCTGACACTGATCTATATATACATTCTTGGTCATGTAATCTTAAGTCATTACGAAACCAAATTAAAATATTACTCATGAGTCAAAAAGTATGATTGCAATTAAAATATATTAATTTATTATACATATTTTTATTATATTTAGGATAGCAATAAAATAAATATATAATCTAAAATATAGCTTTATATTAATCATAAAATATTTATTACAAAATATAAATTAAATATAAAATAATAAGAATAATTCAACGTATTTTAATTATCAATTATCAATTATTCATTGTCAATTGTTAACACACCCTGTAGAATACATTAAGCAAAAATTGACTATAAAAATTAATAAATTAATAAAGTAATGGAGCATAAAGGCGTAACAGTTTGGTTTACAGGGCTTAGTGGTGCAGGAAAAACCACCATTAGCCAAGTAGTAGCACAAAAACTTAAGGATGCAGGTTATAAACTAGAGGTTCTTGATGGTGATATTGTACGTACAAATTTAACCAAGGGATTAGGTTTTAGTAAGGAAGATAGAGACGAGAATATTCGTCGTATTGGTTTTGTGTCTAACCTTTTGACTCGTAATGGTGTAATTGTAATTGTCTCGGCTATTTCTCCTTATCGTGAATTGAGGGAAGAAGTTAAAGGCAAAATTGGTAATTTTGTGGAAGTATTTGTAAATGCCCCCCTTGCTACCTGTGAGGAAAGGGATGTAAAAGGTTTATATAAAAAAGCGAGATCTGGGGAAATTAAAATGTTTACTGGTATCAGTGATCCTTATGAGGCTCCTTTAAATCCTGAAATTGAGTGTAGAACAGATTTAGAGGAATTGGATGAGAGTGTTAATAAAGTTTTACAAGGGCTAAAGGACTTAGGTTATTTAGCTGATTAATAATTCCTTTTAGGTGGGTAATGCCCACCTTTTTTTGTTCAAATAAACAACCTGAATGGGAGAGTTTAAGATGAGTATCAATTTTGATTGGTCAAATCCTTGGTTAGTGGGTATTGCTATTAATACGGTGTTAATCAGCTTGGCTTTTATCTTGCCGAAAAAACTCTTAACGGTGGCTGGTTATCTGAATGCTTGGTTGTTGGGGGTTATTGTTTGGGGTTGTCTAAATTGGCAGGGTTATGTGGTCGTTTTGTTTTACTTTTTTGTCGGCTCTAGTGTAACTCGTATTGGCATGAAGGAAAAACAAGAGCAAGGTATTGCGGAAAAAAGGGATGGGGTAAGGGGCCCTGAAAATGTGTGGGGTAGTGCTTTAATTGCGACTTTTTGCGCCTTTGGTTATTTTTTTATTTCTCCTGTATGGCAACCATTAATGGTTTTGGGTTATGTGGGGAGTTTTGCGACTAAGTTATCGGATACTTGTGCTTCGGAGGTGGGAAAGGCTTACGGTAAGCGGACTTTTTTGATTACTACTTTTAAGGCTGTGCCAAGGGGTACGGAGGGGGCTGTTAGTCTTGAGGGTACTTTAGCAGGGGTTTTGGCTAGTGTAGTTATTGCTTTTCTGGCTTATGTGTTGGGTTTGATTAGTGTTATGGGAATTTTGATATGTGTCATTTCGGCTTTTGTGGCGACAAATTTTGAAAGTGTGGTGGGAGCTACTTTTCAGGATAATTTTGATTGGTTAACTAATGAGGTGGTGAATATTATTAATACCTTTGTGGGGGCTATAGTGGCGATCGCCCTTGGATATATTCAATAATTGATAATTAAAAATGGATAATTAATAGTTAACTTTTACTTTTATATCCTCATCCGCTCATCACTTCATGACTCATATAGAATAGGTTCAATAATATCTATATTTGGTGACAATATGAGTTCTATTACCAAGAATACCTATCATGATGTACCTGACCATGAATTGGGTACTATTTTTGCTACGGATTTAGAGCAAGGCTTAACCCCAGAAGAAGTGGCAAACCGTTATAGAACATATGGATATAATCAGCTAGAAGCAAAAGCTGGGAAGCCCCAATGGCTGAAATTTATCTTACAGTTTAATCAACCCTTACTATATATCCTCATCATTGCAGGAACTATTAAGGCTTTTTTAGGCTCTTGGACGAATGCTTGGGTGATTTGGGGTGTCACTTTGATTAACGCTATTATCGGCTATGTGCAAGAAGCCAAGGCAGAAGGCGCCATCAACTCTTTGTCTAAATCTGTCACCACCGAAGCCACGGTATTTAGAGAAGGACAAAAAATTCGTTTACCCTCAAAGGATTTAGTGCCGGGGGATTTAGTACAATTAATGTCGGGGGATAAAGTACCCGCTGATGTGAGACTATTAGATATTCGTAACTTACAGGTAGATGAATCAGCCTTGACAGGGGAATCGGTACCCGTCCAAAAAAACCTCGAAATTTTGCCCTCAGATACGCCCCTAGCCGATAGAATCAACATGGCCTATGCAGGAACTTTTGTTACTTTTGGGCAGGGTATGGGCTTAGTGGTGGCAACGGCGAAGGATACGGAAGTGGGTAAAATCTCCCAATCCATGGACAAAAGCGTTAATTTGATGACTCCTTTAACCCGAAAATTTGCTGAGTTTAGCCGTGTCTTGTTATACATCATCCTTGCCTTGGCTAGTTTTACCTTTTTCGTCGGCATTGGGCGAGGAGAGCCTCCCGAGGAGATGTTTGAGGCTGCGGTGGCTTTAGCAGTAAGTGCTATTCCTGAAGGTTTACCAGCAGTAGTAACCATTACTTTGGCTATTGGGGTAAATCGTATGGCGGCTAGAAATGCGATCGTCAGAAAATTACCTGCGGTGGAGACTTTGGGAGGGGCTACCGTTATTTGCTCAGATAAAACGGGTACTTTGACTGAAAACCAGATGACGGTACAGGAAATTTATGTAGGGCAAGAAAATTATGAGGTTAGTGGGGGTGGGTATAGCTCTAAGGGTGAAATTCAAAGAGGGGAGGAAATTATTAAAGATTTACCTTTTGCACTCCAAGAATGTTTGATGTGTGGTTTACTGTGTAATGATTCTCAACTTAAGCGTAAGGATAAGTATAAAATTGTGATAGGAGACCCTACGGAGGGAGCTTTAATTACCGTTGCTTCTAAGGCGGGTTATAGTCAATCCCATTTCAATAATACTTTTTCTCGTCTTGATTCCATTCCTTTTGAGTCGGATTATCAATATATGGCGACTCTCCATGATACTAGCGAACATCATCCCGATACCCCCAGAGTTATTTATGTTAAGGGTTCGGTGGAAAAAATGCTAGAACGTTGTACCCAAGCCTATGATCTCGAAGGGCGGATTGTTGATCTCGATCGCACTGCTATCTTCGAACAGGTGGAAGCCATGGCATCAAAAGGTTTAAGGGTATTGGCTTTTGCCCGTAAGGTAGCCCCCGACCATCAACATTCCATCGACCATGATGACCTTGAGAAAGAGCTTATTTTCATCGGTTTACAGGGTATGATTGATCCTCCCCGCGCCGAGGCGATCGCCGCTGTCCATGCCTGTCAGGATGCAGGAATACAGGTAAAAATGATTACAGGGGATCACATTGCCACCGCCACTGCGATCGCCCATCGTCTTGGCATCAACAAAAACGGTAATCTACTCAGTTTTGAAGGGAAACAAATTTCCAAAATGGAACCCCATGAACAAGAACAAGCGGTCATTGACGGTTCCGTATTTGCAAGAGTTGCCCCCGAACAAAAATTACAACTGGTGGAAATTCTCCAATCTCAGGGGGAAATCGTCGCCATGACAGGGGATGGAGTCAATGATGCCCCCGCCCTCAAACAAGCCCAAATCGGCATCGCCATGGGCAAAGCAGGAACCGATGTGGCAAGGGAATCATCGGATATGCTCCTCACGGACGATAATTTTGCCTCCATCGAGGCCGCCGTGGAAGAAGGGCGCACAGTATATCAAAACCTCAAAAAAGCCATTGCTTTCCTCCTTCCCGTCAACGGGGGAGAATCTATGACTATCCTTATTAGTGCATTACTCGCCAGAGATTTGCCCATTCTTTCCTTACAAGTATTATGGCTAAATATGATCAACTCCGTCACCATGACAGTACCCCTCGCCTTTGAGCCGAAATCCCCTGACACCATGAAACGTCCTCCCAGAGATCCCAATGAAGGGTTACTTTCGGGTAATTTACTTAAACGGGTTTTGGCAATCTCCGCCTTTAACTGGATTCTCATTTTTGGGATGTTTGAATGGGCACAAGACTACTACAGTGATGCTGACAACTCCTTGGCGATCGCCCGTACCATGGCAATCCAAGCCCTCGTTTTAGCCCGAATTATCTACCTCATCAGTGTCAGCGAACTAGGTAACTCCTTGATCGCTAAATTAAAAGGACAAAACATCTCCCTAGGCAACGCCTCCGCCATCTCCTACGGCATCATTGGGGCAGTCGTTTTACAAATTGTTTTTAGTCAAGTTCCCTTTATGAATACCCTTTTCCGTACAGCACCCCTTGACCTAACCCAGTGGTTAATCTGCTTAATACCCGTACTACCCATGATACCCGTTGCCCTAATCGTCAACAAATTTTATCCCCCTCATCGCTCACCAGCTCAAAACTAATGGTTAGGGGAGCATTGCCCACTATCATCAATTAGATTGGGAACTATCTCTTTAACAAGGGGTTTAAACCCCTTGCCCCAAACCCTAAAACTAACGAGTAAAATTAGCCGATAACCACAAAAAAGAAAAAGTTAATAGACTCACAAATTGATCACTAGAAAAACCTAAACTCAATCCAGAATTAGCCACCACCGTAGCCAATAAGCTACTCACAGAAATAGCAATCACAAAACCAAAAAAGCTAACCCCCACCGAGCGCCAAAAAGCCTTACTCTTTCTAAACACAAAAAAGAAACTTGTTCCCAAACCAAAGGTTAACAACAAAGGTAAAATTTGAGAATCTTGGCTAAACACACTAAGCAAAATTAAGCCCAAGAAAATTAAACCACTAATACTCAACTCCTGCATCGAAGGTTGATCAAGTAAATCAGTTAACCAATTAGGGGATTGACTTTTATTTTTGGAATAATTAAAAGAAATAGGGGATTTTTTTGTCTCCACTACCTTCTCAGGAAATCGAATTTGTTCAGGCACCTTAATCTTTCCTTCCTGCCTCAACTTCAATCGATCCATAATTATGGCATCATAAGCTATTTCCACATCATCCCTGATTTGAGCATTGCCCTCATTCTCTGTCAACAAAATTTCTTTTGCCCTCTGGATTTCTTCAAAAGACGCCGATTCTTCCACTCCAAGGGTGTCATAGGGACTCAAATCACTCATTTTCGCTTTGTCCTCCTAACCTAATTAACTATACTTTATTGGTTGAATTTTTATATTATTTATCTTAATCAAATCCTATTATAGTCTCAATTGCTCAATTGATTTAAGAGGAAAAGTTCGATAACAACAAGAATAGAGGTTTTTTTGATCAATTATTTAGGACTCAAACTCTATTTTTTTCCGATGATTCCTCGAATAAGTAAAATATTGATAACAAAACCTAAAAAAGCCTTAACAATTCTTTATAATAGTAAGAATATATCACCATGGTTATTGAGTAAGGTAAAGCCCTGTCTTACAAAAGTGCTAAATTATGATAACCATCATGAAGTAATATAACGAATCTAAGCGTATAAGGTCAATATATAATGAACGACTACAATAATAGCAATTTAACACCATTTCAAGGACAACCTTGGCTAGTAGAAGAAAGAGATGCTTGTGGTGTAGGTTTTATTGCCTACCAAGATAATCGTAAATCCCATAAATTAGTAAAAGATGCGTTAAAAGGTTTAGCCTGTATGGAACACAGGGGAGGATGTGGCGCTGATAGACAAACAGGGGATGGTTCAGGGATTTTAACAGGGATTCCCGTAGCAATTTTTAAGACATGGTTTGATGAAAATAATATTGAAATGCCTCCTGCCGAAGAGTGGGGGGTGGGAATGGTCTTTTTACCCCAAGATGAGAAGGAAGCGCAAGAAGGGCGTAAATTTGTAGAGGAAATGGTAGAGGTAGAAAGCCTCAAAACCTTAGGATGGAGAGAAGTTCCCGTTAATTCTGATGTATTAGGAGAACAGGCGAAGGAAAATCAACCCCGCATTGAGCAAATCATCGTTACTTCTGGCACAAAACATTATAAAGGGGATGAATTAGATCGTCGTTTATACGTTGCGCGTTCCCGTGTTGGTAAGAAATTAAGTGATAATTTTTATATTTGTTCTTTCTCCTGTCGTACCATTGTTTATAAAGGCTTGGTACAAGGGGATGTATTAGAAACATTCTATGGAGATTTAAGTAACCCCGCCTACGAAAGTCGTTTTGCAGTATATCACCGTCGTTTTAGTACCAATACTGTACCCAAATGGCCCTTTGCTCAACCCATGCGAGTATTAGGACATAACGGGGAAATTAACACCCTCATTGGTAACATTAACTGGATGAGCGTACGGGAAGCAAATTTAGAACTTCCAGGGTGGACAAAAGAAGAGTTTGAAGGTGTCACCCCCATTGTGAACATGAATAACAGTGACTCTTATAACCTTGATAGTTCTCTCGAATTATTGGTGCGTACAGGGCGTAGTATTCCCGAAGCTCTCATGATTCTGGTGCCTGAAGCCTACGAAAATCAACCTGACTTGGAAAAATATCCCGAAATTCTCGACTTTTACCATTACTATGCGGGGTTAAAAGAGCCTTGGGATGGGCCTGCTTTATTGGCGTTTAGTGAAGGAAAAACCGTAGGGGCTTGTTTAGATCGTAATGGTTTGCGTCCTGCCCGTTATGCTATCACTAAGGATGGATATGTGGTGGTAGGTTCAGAGGCTGGGGTGGTTGATTTAGATGAATCAGAAATTATCGAAAAAGGTAAGCTTGGCCCTGGTCAAATGATTGTGGTGGATTTAGAAAATAATAAGCTCCTCAAAAACTGGGAAATCAAACAGGAAATCGCTTCTCAAAAACCCTATGGGCAATGGTTGAAAGAGTATCGTTTACATCTTGATAGAAAAGCATTTGAAACCACAGGGGAAGGAGCGCTCCTAACCTCCCTTAATAATGGGGGAACAGATTTGGTACAGTTGCAGACGGCTTTTGGTTATACCCAAGAGGACGTAGAAATGATCATTACTGCCATGGCAAGGGATGGAAAAGAGCCTACTTTCTGTATGGGTGACGATATTCCTTTGGCGGTGTTATCTGATAAGTCTCGTTTGTTGTATGACTACTTTAAACAGCGTTTTGCTCAGGTAACTAACCCCCCTATTGATCCTTTACGGGAAAATTTGGTCATGTCTTTGGAGATGCACCTAGGGAAAAGGGGTAATTTACTCCACATCGAGCCAGAAAATGCCCATACTTTGGTGATTGATTCTCCTGTGTTGTCGGAGTCGGATTTAGAGTTTATCAAAAAGTCTGATTTGGCTACGGTTGAATTATCTACTCTTCTCCCTATCACTGATGGCCCTGACGGTTTAAAATCTGCTTTGGAAAGATTATGTGATCAAGCTACAGAGGCTGTTAATGAAGGTCATCAGGTAATTGTACTGAGCGATCGCACCCCAGTTAATAAGGTTGGAATTGGTGCAGACACTTCCTATATTCCCCCTCTGTTGGCGGTAGGTGCAGTGCATCAACATTTAATTAAAGAAGGATTACGCCTTAACACTTCTTTGGTGGTAGATACGGCTCAGTGTTGGAGTACCCACCATTACGCTTGTCTGGTAGGCTTTGGGGCTTCGGCGGTATGTCCTTATCTCACTTTACAAACTATTTCTAGTTGGTGGCACGACAGCAAAACTCAGAAGTTGATGAACAATGAAAAAATCGAAAAGATTTCTGAGGTAGAAGCCCTTAATCGTTATCGTAAATCCGTGGAAGCTGGATTGTTCAAAATCCTTTCTAAGATGGGAATTTCTCTCTTGGCTTCCTACCATGGCGCTCAGATTTTTGAGTGTATCGGTTTGGGTGCTGATGTCATTGAGTTGGCGTTTAAGGGTACCACTAGCCGTGTGGGTGGTTTAAACTTGGCGGAGGTAGCGAATGAGGTAATTTGTTTCCATCAAAAAGCCTTCCCTGAGTTACAAGCCAAGAAGTTGGAAAACTACGGTTATATCAACTACAAAAAAGGCGGTGAGTATCACATGAACTCCCCTGAAATGGCGAAGTCTTTGCATAAGGCGGTATCTACCTATGGTACTCAGGAGGGATATGATCACTATGACTGGTACAGTAATTATTTACAACAGCGCCCCGTAACTGCATTGCGTGATTTACTAGAGTTTAACTCTGACCGAGATTCTATCTCTATTGATGAGGTGGAGTCTGTAGAGGACATTGTAAAACGTTTTTGTACGGGGGGTATGTCCTTGGGGGCATTGAGCCAAGAAGCCCATGAAACCCTTGCGATCGCCATGAACCGTATCGGTGGAAAATCTAACTCTGGAGAAGGAGGGGAGGATCCTAACCGTTACAATATCATTGATGAAGTAGATGGAGAGGGTAAAAGTGCTTTATTCCCCCACCTTCATGGGTTGAAAAAGGGCGATCGCGCCGCCTCCGCCATCAAACAAATTGCCTCTGGACGTTTTGGAGTCACCCCTGAATATTTAATGAGTGGTCAACAACTCGAAATCAAAATGGCGCAGGGTGCAAAACCAGGGGAAGGAGGACAGTTACCAGGGAAAAAAGTGAGCGAATATATCGCCATGTTACGTCGTTCTAAACCAGGTGTCACCCTCATTTCTCCTCCTCCTCACCACGACATCTACTCCATTGAGGATTTAGCCCAGCTAATCCATGACTTACACCAAATCAACCCCACTGCCAATGTATCCGTTAAATTGGTAGCGGAAATCGGTATCGGTACCATCGCCGCTGGGGTAGCCAAAGCCAACGCTGATGTTATCCAAATTTCTGGCCATGATGGCGGTACGGGTGCATCTCCCTTAAGTTCCATCAAACACGCTGGATGTCCTTGGGAATTGGGGGTTACAGAAGTACACCGCACCCTAGTTGAAAATCAACTGCGCGATCGCGTCTTACTCCGTGCCGATGGTGGTTTAAAAACTGGTTGGGATATTATCATGGCGGCATTAATGGGCGCTGAAGAATATGGTTTCGGTAGCATTGCGATGATTGCCGAGGGTTGTATCATGGCGAGGGTTTGCCATACCAACCAATGCCCTGTGGGGGTTGCCACCCAACAAGAAAGACTACGTAAACGTTTTTCTGGAGTACCCGGAGATGTGGTTAACTTCTTTTACTTTGTAGCGGAAGAAGTGCGCTCTATCCTTGCTAAATTAGGCTATCGCACCTTAAACGAAATTATTGGACGGGGTGACTTATTAACCTATCGTCAATCTGCCCAACTGGCTAAAACCAAGGCTTTGGTATTAGACTGTTTAACCAATCTCCCTGATGTGAAAACCAACCGTGATTGGTTAAACCATGGCGATACCCACACCAACGGGAATGTTTTGGATGATGAAATCCTCGCTGATAGTGTCGTTACCGATGCCATTAGTAATCATGGCAATGTCACCAAAGAGATTAAGATCATAAATACTGATCGCTCCGTGGGTGCCAGAATTGCGGGAGTAATTGCTAAACAATACGGCGATTACGGCTTCAAAGGACAACTAAACCTTAATTTCACTGGTAGTTGTGGACAGAGTTTTGGTGCTTTCAACGTTCAAGGGATGAACATTCACCTCGAAGGGGAAGCCAACGACTATGTAGGTAAAGGTATCAACGGCGGACAAATTGTAATTGTGCCTCCTAGCAATGTCACCTTTGAGGCTTCAGAAAACGTCATCCTAGGTAATACTTGTTTATATGGTGCCACGGGGGGAGAGTTGTACGCCAATGGACGGGCAGGAGAGCGTTTTGGGGTGCGTAACTCCAACGCTACTGCCGTAATTGAGGGTGCAGGAGATCACTGTTGTGAATACATGACAGGGGGCTTAATCGTTGTCCTCGGTAGTGTTGGGCGTAATGTGGGCGCTGGTATGACTGGCGGTTTAGGTTACTTCCTCGATGAAGAAGGCAATTTTGAAGCTAAGGTTAACCCTGAAATTGTCTCTATTCAGCGCATATCTACCCCAGAAGGAGAAGCTCAATTAAAAGAGTTAGTTACTAATCATGTAGAGAAAACAGGTAGTAAAAAAGGTCAATTAATCCTTGATAATTGGTCAGAATATTTACCCAAATTCTGGCAGGTTGTACCTCCTTCGGAAGCGGAAAATCCTGAAGTAAAGGCTCAAAAAGAGTTAACTCAGGTGTAATTTAAATGGGGTGGGCAATGTCCACCCTGATTATTTTTCATTCACAAAAAGACAATCCCTCTTTAATGCCTTTGGGAAATAACTAGTTTCATTTTTTATTCTCAATATCTAATCTGTAGGGTAACAGATGCCCTCACTTCCTGTTCGCCAGCTACCACAGGAGTTGAAGGGGCGCTAGATAGTGCCGCTCTGTCGCTCATACTTTCCATCATCAAAGGACGAGGGGTATTTGCCCCATTGATATTGATTGTAATGACTTCTTGAGGGGTTAAGTTTAAGGCACCCAGGACAGCCTGAGATTGTCTTTGAGCATCATCGGTGGCTTTTTGCAATGCTCGACTTTGGGCTTGATTGATGGCGTTTTCTGTGGCGGTAAAACTAACACTATCGATACGTGTAGCACCAACATTCACGGTTTCATCTAAAATAGTACCCACTTGGTCAATACTTGTTTCAAAGCTAACTAAGTTTGTGGCAGTATAGTTAACTAACTGACGGCGATTATCGTCATATCTATAATTAGGACGTAGTTGAATACCTGTAGTCTGTAGCTTTTCTACATTGTTAGAACGTAATATTTCCAGTAAGGCGGTAGTACGTTGGGCCACTTCTTGCTGAATTTGGGCTGGATTTTGCCCTTCTATTTCTACTCCCATCTGCACTGTAGCGATGGTGGTGGGGATAGATTCGATTCCTTGCCCTGTCACTGTGATAGTTTTGACTATTTGTTCTTGAGCAATAACTGGAGATGTTAGCATTAGGGTTGAAATACCTAAAGACAAAAGAGTTTTGTTTATGGGTTGAATAAAAAACATAATGTTATGGTTTGTTTGTTATGGTGTTGGTTTAATGGCTTTTCCATTCCCCTGATAAGATTAAGATTCCTTTATAAAAGTTGATCTTATCTTGGCTCATAAAATAAGTCCATGCTTGATCTATCGGATTGTTATTATGATCATACACGGTTACTTTTTCCCTTTGATAATCATTCCAATGAGGCTCTCTATTTTCTTGGTAACCTTCTAGTTGGTCTATTTTTTCTAATGGTGATGAGTCGGGAAAGGTGAGCAAATATCCTTTTACTTTATTTTCACTTTTAATCATAGCTGGATAACCTAAAGATAAAGAATATATATCTCCATGAGTCCAGCATTTTTGTTCTTTAATGGTTTTCAGTGCACAGTATAGATAGTAATTTACTTCTTGGGGTTTGAGAGTACCGTAAACAAAAACGTTCATATTGTTTTAGTGTAATTTGTTTCCTCATATTTCATCCATTACATATTAGCCAATGATTTTTAGAAATCAACCACAAAGTTTGAAAAATACCTATATCAATAGATGCTTTGCTATATAATGATTACCTACTGATTTGCAAAGGGGATTTTTTGATGAGTCAAGGGCGGATAGTCAATGAGTCTGATTATATTTTGGAGGCTACTAATCTATCTAAAAGTTTTGGTGGTTTAAAGGCGGTTGATAAGGCTAGTATCCAAGTTGATAGGGGTACTATTACAGGGTTGATTGGGCCTAATGGCGCTGGAAAAAGCACTTTATTTAATCTTCTTTCTAATTTTTTGGTGGCTGATGAGGGAAAAATTATTTTTGATGGACAGGTTATTAATAATGTGAGTCCCCATCGCATTGCAAGAAAAGGCTTTATTCGCACTTTTCAGGTGGCAAGGGTTTTATCTCGGTTGACGGTGCTGGAGAATATGTTATTGGCAAGTCAAACTCAGAAAGGGGAAAATTTACTGCGGGTTTTTGTGCAACCTCATAAAATTAGACAACAGGAAAGGGAAAGCAAGGAAAAGGCGATCGCAATTTTGGAGTCCGTAGGCTTGTTAGAAAAAGCCCATGATTATGCGGGGGCATTATCTGGGGGGCAGCGAAAATTATTAGAAATGGCTCGAACTTTGATGACTAACCCTAAATTGATTTTATTAGATGAACCAGCAGCGGGGGTTAATCCTACTCTGATTAATCAAATTTGTGAACACATTGTGACATGGAATAAACAGGGCATTTCTTTTTTAATTATTGAGCATAATATGGATGTGATTATGTCTTTGTGTAGCCATGTTTGGGTGTTGGCAGAAGGTGCAAACTTAGCTGATGGTACCCCTGAATTTATCCAGTCTAATGAACAAGTTTTAGAAGCATATTTAGGAGGATAGGGAAAGGAATGGAGAATTTAGAATGAAGAATTTAGAATGACAAGTAATCAAAAATCATTGCCTATTCTGCATTTTCATTACTCCACTTTTTCATCAAAGTCTAATTATGTTGATATTCAATCATGGCAACAGATACTCGTTTATCCTTCAATGTGTTGATAAAGCGATGATTTTCTTGCCATCCTAGTCGATTAAACTGATTTAATTCTCCTTCGGATAAAGCCCAAGGAGGGCCGCCAGGGGCTTCTTCGGTGTCTCGAAGATGGGTCAAAATCAGGAGAGTAGCGGAGGGTTTTGCAAGGGATGAAACGGCTTCCATAACTTGATTTCGCACATCAAGGGGAAGGGCTTGAATGGTGCGACATTCCCAGACAAGGTCAAACTGTTGTTGCCAGCGAGGAGGAAGCTCAAAAATATCAGCGGTAGCATAATCAACGGGGCTATCAGGAAATCTTTGCTTACACCAATTAATAGCAGTGGAGGAAACATCAAAGGCTATTACATCATATCCTGCTTCTGTAAGGGCTTGGGCATCGTCTCCTAACCCACAACCGATGACTATTGCTTGGGGTTTTTCTTTTCCAGTGAGGGGATTATTTTCTAACCATTCTATTAACTGATGACTAGGTTTTTGGGTTGCCCAAGGAATTTGCTCTGGATTGTGATGGGCTTGGGCGTACAATTCCTCAAACCATCCTGATGGTTGATTTTTCTGGAGATGTTTTTCTACTAGGTTTTTGATTTCCATGGTTATTTGTGTTGGGTGGTGATGATGCCATGGGAACACATTTTTGTTATCCACATTTCAAGGTTTGGATCGTTTATTTCTTTGCTAATAGTATCTTTAATCTGGTTAGCCTGTTCTTGATTTTTGCAGAGGGCAAATACGGTGGGACCTGAGCCTGACATCATGGCACCAAGGACATTTTGGGTTTTAAATTTGTCAATCAGGTTTTTGACTTCGGGATATTCGGGCAAGACGCTTTTTTGTAAGTCGTTGTATAGCAGTTTGCCGATTTGTTTTGAGTCTTTATGGGCGATCGCCCGTACCAATTCCCCTGAGTGGACGGCATGGGTGCGCTGACTGACTCCATGGCTATCTTGGACATAGAGATCATGAAATTCTTCTCGGTAGGTTTTGTAAGCCCAAGGGGTAGAAACGCTGATATTACTATATTTTGCCAAAATCACCCAAATATTATCGAGGTGGGGCAACGGCTCAATTTGTTCTCCTCTCCCTGTGGCGATCGCACTTCCCCCTGCAATACAAAAAGGCACATCAGAGCCGAGATAGGTTGCCAAGTCTCTTAATTCAGGTTGGGTTAAGCCTAAACCCCATAATAAATTTATCCCCACCAAAACCGCTGCCGCATTAGTTGAACCTCCTGCCAATCCTGCACACACAGGAATGTTTTTCTCGATATGAATATCGACCCCCCCAAAGTTACTGGCTTGGGTAGGATAATTTTTTTGCATCAACTGCACTGCTTTATAAGCTAAATTGCTGTTATCGAGGGGGACTTGGGGATTTTGACAAAAAACTCGGATTTCTTCTTTTCCATTGGCTCTGATGTCGATAACGTCCCCTAGGGCAACACTTTGCATGATCATTACTAATTCATGGTAGCCATCAGGACGATCGCCTATAATTTCTAAATGAAGATTTATTTTCGCAGGGGCAAATAATGAATAAGATTGCATAACATGAACACTCGACAAAGTTAATAAATAAATTTTATCAAGTCATGGTATTTAATGTATAAAGCAAAAATCACCCCGTGAACTAATCAAGGGTGACTTTCAAGATATATTATGGGCAGAGCGAGACTCGAACTCGCACGACCGAAGCCGCCACATTTTGAGTGTGGTGCGTCTACCAATTTCGCCATCCGCCCTTGGCATGACGCTCACTATTATAACCAACTTTTTGTTCTTCTAGCAAGTTGTAATATTCAGGAGTGCTAGACCAATTTTGGATTGCCTTCGCTCTTAGTATCGGTAAAGGGTGAGTTAGTTGGGCGGTTTGCATATCCTGAAGCATTTCGCCGATGTCCGTATTACTCATCTGTTGATAGTCCTTTACTTGCTCCATAAAAGCATCTAAATTGAGCTTAGAAGCCAAAGAAGGTGAACCCCCTGTTAATTTCATTAATACCGACATGACAATTTTAGGATCTTGAGCCACCAACAACGCTGCGCGATCGCAGGTAAACTCCGCACAACGTAACCATTGCAACAACTGACTTTGCATCGACTGAGCCAAAATACTACCCCAAGTAGGCAACAACCCCGTGGCCAAAACGATTAAATTCGCAAGGGTGAGATATACCCCATGTTCACATTTCAAATGTCCCAACTCATGGGCAATTACCGCTTCCACTTCCTCATCAGTTAAAATTTCTAACAAAGATGTATGAATAACCATAAAAGGCTTTTTACCTCGGATAGCAAGGGTATAAGCATTGGGGACAGGATTTTGTTTTAAATAAAGTTGAGGGGCTTCTATATCAAGGATAGAAGAGGCATTGAGCAAAAGCTGATGGAGATGAGGGAGTTGGTTTTCACTGATTAAAATACTAGAGGCGATATTATTCATGTAAAAAAAATCTTCTGCCACCGAGCCTAAAATTCCCCTCATGGCGATGTCTAGCCCGGGTAACTGCTTTAAATTGGTAGTGGCTTGTAAGTCGAGGGGGTGTCTAAAATCATCTGCTTTTAAACCTATTAATTGAGTTTTCATAGTCATCTTGGCGGTGGGTTATTTTTCTTTTATCTTAACGAAAAGAAGCCATAAACAAGCCGTTATCAAAAGAGCTTTATTGACATTCACACCACGATATATAATAAGCAAATATATTCTGAGAAATAAAAATAGTTACTATCTCTATCCATGGCGGAATTATCACAGGCTATTTCTAGTCATTCTGAGTCTTTAAAAATTACCTTTGCACCCCTATGTGTCGAGGATGTTTATAAATTGGCTGATTCTCCCGAAAATGGAGCCGTAGTTTTAATGAGTGGCACTGTGCGCAATCAAACCGAGGGAAAAACTGTTAAATATTTAGAATATCAAGCCTATGAACCCATGGCCATTAATATTTTTTGTCTAATTTGCGATCGCATTTATAGCCAGTGGAAAGACACAAAAACCATCGTCATCCACCATCGCACGGGTAAACTAGCCATCGGAGATATAAGCGTATTAGTCGCCGTGGGATGTCCCCATCGCACAGAAGCCTTTGAAGCCTGTCGCTACGCCATCGACACCCTCAAGCATAACGCCCCCATTTGGAAAAAAGAACATTTCGCCGACGGTGCCACCAGTTGGGTAAGCATTGGGGCTTGTGAAGAATTTGCACACCAACGAAACATTATTTAATAATCACTATCCGCCACACATATTCCCTTACACTGAATACCATTGGTAGCTGTTCTCTTGCAATGAGGACAAAGAATTTCCTCCTCCTGCTCATTGTTATCTGTAGAATGAATTTCTTGATTTTCTTGGTTATCAATCATTATCAATTGTAAAGATTTGTATCTATTTTCATTCTAGGATAGAGTTTTGCGAAGACGCAACCATCACACTAGGGAAATATCCACCCCTAAAAATGATAAGGATATTCAAGGATGAAAAGTTCTATTGATTGGAAAATTTAGACTCTAACTCAGACTTATCATTAATAATTTCAAAAACCTGTTTCATGTTTGTTAACTCAAACAACATAGTAATTTGTTCACTAAGAGACATGAGAAACAAGCGTCCATTAGCACTTCGTATGCTTTTTAGTGCCTGTACCAAACCTCCCAAACCCGAACTATCCATGAAAGTTACTTTCTTAAAATCCACCAGAATATAAATTATTCCTTCATTAACGAATTGATTAATATTTTGACGAAATTCATTCGCTTTTACACCATCAAAAATTCCTTCAGGCTTTAAAACTTTGATTTTAGGTAGCATTTTTAATTTATAGACACTCTCTATGAGTATTCTAACCAAAATTAACCGCAAAAATCCTTAATTTTTCAGTCCTGTGGTGCCAATACCTTCTATAAACTGTTTCTGCCCCAAAATAAATAGGAAAATCACAGGGATGGTGCTGATAACCACCGCCGCCATTAATAGTGACCAATTACTGGTAAATTGTTCTTGGAAAGATGCAAGGGCTAACTGCACAGTTTTTAATTGAGGATTGCTGGTAAATACTAGGGGCTTAAATAAATCATTCCACTCACCGATAAAGGTGAATAAAAACAGGGTAATCACCGCCGGTTTGGCAAGGGGTAAAAGAATATGCCAAATAATTTGCAGTCGATTGGCACCGTCTAATTCTGCGGCTTGTTCGAGTTCAATGGGTATGGTACGAAAATATTGTCTCATCAAAAAAATGCCAAATCCGTTGGCGGCACTAGGTAAAATCAAAGCCCCATAGGTGTTGATTAAATGTGCATTTCTGAGGATTAAAAAGATCGGAATTACCAATAGTTGAATGGGAATAACTAAGGTGGCAATAATAAGCAGAAGAATAAAGTTTTTGCCTCGAAATTCCATTCTAGCTAAAGCATATCCAGCCAAGGCAGAAGTAACTATTTGGGAAAAAGTAACGGCGATCGCCACTAGAGCCGAATTAAAAAAAGCCAAAACAAAATCTCCCATCTCCCACGCCTGACGATAATATTCAAAAGTAAAACGAAAATCTTGATTCCCCGTCGCCCAAAAAGAAGTATATAAAACCACAAAAAGAGGAGATAAAATAACTATCGCCCCCACCGATAAAATAACAAAACTAATAACTTTAGAAAAACGATTCACCAAAAAATTAATCATCTCAAAAAATTAATCATCTCAAAAAAAATCACTACTGCCAAAAAAATTAAACAAACCTTCTGTTTTAAAATATTAATGTGCCTTGCTCTTACCAATAACCCCTAATTAATCAACACCAAACCAGCTAAAATGAAATATAATCACTGTGGACAGTCATTTTTAGATAGTAATGTTTTATAAAAAGGGTTTAAACTTTGTTCTAAGTTTTTTAATTATAGGTTTTGGATGGGCTAATAGTACATCCGCTCAAGAATCAGATAGCACCTCCGACACTAACATATCAAACTCCAGTCGTGACTTATTATTACGCCCCAGCCAACCCCAAGAAGTACGCATAGAAGGCTTAACTTCCATCACCCTAGAACAAGCCATTGATATAGCCCTAGAAAACAATAGAGACTTACAAAGAGCAAAACTAGAACTACAAAGGTCTAATGAATCTCTAAGAGCTGCCCAAGCCAGAAAAAGAGTATTCGTTGATGGTACTGCTAACGTTACAGAAGATGGTAATCAAAGCCAAGGATTTTTAGGAAATACCAATACTTTTGGAGCAGGGGCAGGGGTTGAAGTTGGCTACAGAATCTCCACCGGGGGACGTATTACCGCCACCATCAACAGAGCCCAAGAAGAAATTAGAGTTAGTGAATTAGAAGTCGATAAAATTAGCCAAGATACCGTATTTACAGTCTCCACTTCTTATTATCAATTACAAAACAGTGACGCTCAGGTAAATATTGCCCAAGCCGCCGTAGAAGATTTTACTCAAACCCTCAGAGACGCTCAACTTTTGGAAAGGGCTGGTTTAGGAACTCGTTTTGATGTATTACAAGCAGAAGTGGATCTTGCCAATGCCAATCAAGCCCTCACTAGAGCTAGGGCGGATCAAAGAAATGCCCGTAGGGAATTAGCCAGAGTTATTGGAGTACCTGAAACCGTAGAATATTCATCCGCCGACGAAGTAGAAGAAAGGGGAGAGTGGGATTTATCTTTAGAAGAAAGTATCGTTTTAGCCTATACAAATAGGGAAGAATTAGACCAAATTTTAGCATTAAGGGAAATTAATCAACAAGATAGAGAAATTGCCCTCTCGGAAAAAAGACCTCAAGTAAATCTGTTTGCTAACTATAATTTTAATACTACCTTTGCCGACAGTCGCCCCGTCAGCACCACTGGCTACAATGATGGTTATAGTATTGGTGCCAGACTACAATGGCGTTTTGTAGATGGAGGAGAAAGTAAAGCCAATGCACAACAAGAAGAAATTTCGACCATTATTGAAGAAAATAATTTTGACGATCGCAAAAGTGCCATTAGATTAGAAGTAGAAACCGCCTTTAATGATTTAATGGCAAACCAAGAAAATATCTCCACCACCGAACAAGCCGCTATCACGGCCACAGAAAGCCTTAGATTAGCTAGATTACGTTTTCAAGCAGGAGTAGGCACCCAAACCGATGTGATCAATGCCCAAAGGGCTTTAACAGAGGCTAGGGGAAATTTTTTACAAGCCATTATCGGTTACAATCAATCCCTAAACAGCCTACAAAGGGCTGTAGGAGAATATGGTTTGGATGGTATTTAGGGCTTGGTGAAAAAGTGGAGTCGTGAGGGTAATTGAGAATTAAGAATAATAAAGTTTTACAATCTCCGTATTTATAATTTTCTTTTTATTTATCCTACCCCCATCACGGATTTCCCAATACCTAACCCTTGACTCCACTACTGGCATCGCTGGGAATAATATATTTTTGTAAAAGGATAAACAAAAGCATCACAGGGGCGATGGAAATAATGGAACCTGCGGCAATTAAACGCCAGTTGAGATCAAGGGAACTAGCAAGGGTTGCCACCCCTAGAGGTAAAGTGTAGTGAGAAGGGCGATCTAGGACAATTAGGGGCCATAAAAAATCACTCCATGCCCCAATAAACACAAAGATAGCAAGGGTAACGATGGCAGGACGAATGGCGGGTAACATAATGTGCCACCAAATACCTAACTCAGTGCAACCGTCAATCCTTGAGGCTTCTTCTAATTCTTTGGGTACTCCTTCAAAGGCTTGTTTTAACAGAAAAATACCGAAAGCTGAGGCAAGGTTGGGTAAAATTACGCCTAAATAACTATTTCTTAAACCAAAGTTAACGGTCAAAATATAAAGGGGAATCATCACAATTTGAAAGGGAATCATGATGGTGGCGACTATGAGGATAAAAATAATTTTTTTTCCTTTAAAGTCTAATCTTGCGAGGGGATAGGCAGCCAATGAACAAAACAAAAGGTTAAAGGTGACTGTTAAAACGGCAACGATTATACTGTTTAAAAGATATGTTTCAAAGGGATAGTTTTGCCAGACTGAAATAAAGTTTTCGAGGGTGAATTGCTCAGGAATAAAGTTGGGGGGGAAACTGAAAATGTCTTCCCCTGCTGATTTGAAAGAAGTCCCTAACAACCATAACAAGGGGAAAAGCATGGCGATCGCAATGAGACTTAAAATCAAATAATAAATAATAATTTTAATTGTTTTCTTCATTCTTTTTAATAGATAAGGTTTCTTAACTGATAGTAAAATTTGTTATGTGTTGCCTAAAATACTCAGCCTAGCTACTATACATAAGGGCAAGAAATAGCCTTATATCTATAAGTAAGTAGGCATAATTAAATCGATTTAGGCAAGGGGTTTAAACCCCTTGTTTATAAGAGTCTTAATAAAATAAGAGCTATAATTAATTGCGCCAACCTACTTAGTAAATAGAAATTTAAGTATCTTTTTTATTTATTGTAAGCAGAATCATTGATTATTAATCCTTAGAAAATTATTACTGAAATAAGGTTACTTCCTCAAATCAATTTGATCAATTCAAGTAATCTAAATATTCTTAGCATAAAGATATTTCCTCCGCACAATAGAGGTAAAGATAAAACAAATATTAAAAATTAAGTAAATTTTGACCCAAAATAATGAATTTGAGTTAAAAGTTAAGGTGAAAAGGATTTTAATTAGGCTATAAAATTAATATGAAGTTAAAAGACAGAGTAGCAATAGTCACTGGAGGCTCTAAAGGAATTGGTAAAGGAGTCGCGGAGGTATTTTGTGATGAAGGTGCGAAAGTGGTAATTGTTGCCAATGGAGCTAAAGACGGAGAAGAAACTGTAGCTCAAATAAAAGCCAAGGGTGGAGATGCTACTTTTATGAAATGTGATGTTTCCAATGAAGAAAATGTTCAAGCAGTTGTCAATGAAACCATTGAACTATACACTCACATCGATATATTAGTAAATAACGCGGGCATTGGTACTTATAAATCAATCTTAGACTGTACCAGTGAAGAGTGGGACAGATGTTTAGCCGTTAACCTCAAAGGATATTTTCTCTTCTCAAAATATTGTATTCCCCATATGCAAGCTATTGGGAAAGGTTCTATCATTAACATGTCTTCTGTTCATGCCCACGCATCTGCTAAAGGTACAGCCCCTTATTGTGCCTCTAAAGGAGCAATTACTGCCCTAACTCGTAATATGGCTCTGGATTATGGTCCTGTTATCAGGGTAAATGCGATCGCCCCTGGATGGGTGCTAACCCCCCTTATTGAAGATTTATTCAACAGCTATGATGATCCCATCGCAGTAAAAAAAGAAATAGAAGAGCGCCAAGTAATGAAACGAATCGGCACCCCAGAAGACATTGGTCATGCCTGTACCTTCCTTGCGAGCGATCAAGCCTCTTTCATCACAGGAACCCAACTTTTCGTTGATGGAGGACTAACCGCCATCCTAGAAGATTGGTAATAACTAACACTTAGAATCTACACCACATCACTCTTCTCTCTCCATCAAATATTGAGTGAGATTAATAATAATCTCACTGTCTCCAGTTCCACTCAAGCTACCAAAAGAAAACCTATTTATATTTTCTAACCCTTAAAAAACTATCATGTACACCCACGGCAGAAAACAAGACTGTAGAATATCCCTCGACTACACTTACAAAGGAATGCGTGTCGCATTTCTAGAAAATGATTTCATTAGAGTTGGTGTTTTAATAGATAAAGGTGGTGATATTTTTGAATTTACCTACAAACCAAAAGATATAGACTTCCTTTGGCAATCCCCTATCCCCATGCGTAGCCCCTTCGTTTCTACAAGTGCCCTAGCCGAAGGAGCATATCATGACTACTACTATGGTGGGTGGCAAGAAATTTTACCCTCCGCAGGATGGTCATCAGAACCCTACAAAGGAACCTATCAAGGATTACACGGAGAAGTATCCCTATTACCCGTATCCGCTCAAATAGTTACTGATACCCCAGAGTTAATCACATTAAAAACCGAAGTTACTCTCTATAGATCACCCCTAAAATTAGAAAAGCACCTATCCTTAAAAAAAGGCATCCCGGCCCTATTCATTAAAGAAAAACTAACCAATACCTCACCCCATGACTTTGAAATTATGTGGGGACATCACCCCGTTGTCGGAGAGCCATTTCTCGACTCCAGTTGTGTCGTTCAGGCCCCCGCCAAAAAAGTAGAAGCCATGGCATATCATCCCAATGGTTTATGGGAAACAGATCAAGAATTTGATTTTCCCCAAGCTAAAAATCGCCGCACAGGAAAAATGCAAGATGTCACCAATATTTTAGGAAAAGACTCAAAATCTGTGGATGTCTTATTTTTAAAAGAGCTTGAAGAAGGCTGGTATGGTATCAATAACCATAACCTTAACCTCGGCGTAGGAATGGCATGGGACCACAACTTATTCAAATACATTTGGATGTGGCAAGTCTATGAAGGTCATGACGACTATCCTTGGTATGGTAGAACCTATAACCTAGGAATAGAACCATTCACCAGTTATCCCCCCGCAGGTATTGATACCGCTATTAAAAACGGTAGTTCCTTAAAAATGAATCCCCACCAAATAATCGAAACAGACTTAGTCACCGTTGCCTACGAGGCTACACAAATAAAAAAAATTACCCTAGACGGTGTTGTTCATGTCTAACACTCACTTGAATAATCAATGAATACCTAATAAATAATTATGAAAATAGGAATTATCGGAGCATCCAAAGGAGTTGGTTACAGTCTTCTAACCCTTGCCCTAGAAGAAAATCACCAAGTGTCAGCCCTTCTCAGAAATCCAAGCAAGATTACCATTGAAAACCATAATCTCAATATTATTAAAGGAAACATTCGTGACCCAGAAGCGGTTCAATCCATCGTCAAAAATCAAGATGCAATCTGTATTTGTATTGGTATTCCTCCCACCCAAAAACCCGTAGATGTCTTTTCTATCGGTGCAAAAAATGTCTTACAAGCTATGGCATCAGAATCATCTCATCAGAAATTAATCTCCGTCAGTGGTATAGGAGCAGGAGAAACAAAAGGACATGGAGGCTTTTTATACGATCGCATCTTAAACCCCCTACTACTCAAAACAATCTACCAAGATAAAGATCGACAAGAAGAAATCATAAAAAAAAGTAACGTAGATTGGTTAATTGTTCGCCCTGGCTTCCTCACAGACGGTCAAAGAACCCAAAAATATCAAGTAATTGAGGATTTAACAGGAATTAAAGCAGGAAACATCTCCCGTTCAGACGTAGCCGACTTTATCCTCAAACAACTAACAAACCCCACCCACTTTGGCAAAACCCCCCTAATAACCTATTAGAATATTTCGTTTTTTAAAGAAAAAATAAAAAAATATTTTGTATTAGAAAAAACACATTAAAATTTAGTATCAGCATAAATAAAAAGGAATTCAACCATATGAATCTAGAATTGTCCTTGTATGTCAGTAACGTCAACAACACCTTCGGGGTTGGACCAGTCGTTTTAATTAGTCTTGATGGAGACTTAAACATCGCCTCCGCAGCCCCAAACTTTGAAGCCGGTACATTTTATTCAAGTATCTTAGAATACGATGCTACCACGGGAGAATTTATCAGAGACTTTGTACCCCAAGGCACAGAAGTAGAGTCAGACTTTGGGGTATTTGCCCGAGCCTTTGCCCAAAGATTTCAAAATCAAGAATCGATTTTCTTTTCCTCTGGTATCACCTTCAAAGATGGCATTCTCTACGCCAACGATCAAGGCTATCAAGTGAATGCCAACGATCCCGAAAATACCCGATATGGCAGAATTGTTAAATATGACGCCACCACAGGAGAATTTTTAGGGGAATTTATTTCTGGTTTTGACCTAACTGCGAATGGTTTGAACTTCCCAGAGGACTTATTATTTGGATCTGATGGAGACTTATACATTAGCGGACTCGGTGGCGGTGGAGTTCAAAGATTTGATGGTGAAACAGGTGCTTATAAGGAGACTATTCTTGAAACAAATCCTTTTACTGACAGAGACTTAATTGCTGCTGGTTTAAATTTTGGACCTGATGGTAATTTATACATTAGTAGCGTTCTAAACGATAACAGCATCATACGTTACAATTTAGAAACAAAAGAAGTTGACCAGTTCATTTCTCCCGAATTTGCCCCTCAAATTCCTTCCGGGTCTACCTTTACCCCTGATGACAGACTATTCCTCAATGGTACTTTTGTCAGTCTTGATGGTAGTCCTGTAACCGTTCAACAGTTTGATGCACTCACTGGACAAGCAGAAGGTTTTTTTGTACCCCCTACTAATAATGGAGGGTTAACTTCTGCTTCAAGAATGGTTTTTGATGGGGAAGGAAATTTGTATGTTAGTGACTTTAATGGTAGTCAGATAGTTAAATTTGACTCCAATGGAAATCCTGTGGATGGAGGAATATTTGTTCCTTCTGGTAGCGGAGGTTTGAATAATCCAGGAGGTATTGCTTTCTCCGAGCCTTCTGTAGCCTTAGTTCCCGACAATGAAGTTTCTTTGCTTGAGACCCTCTTTAGTAGAACCTCAAGTTCTGGTGGTAGTTCATCACCATCATTAGTACCTGCTGGATTTGACAGCTCTTTTGAAGCAGAAACTACTCCTCTAGTGGCTAGTAGTAGTTTTCTTGGCTAAATCATAACTACTCAAAATAAAGGGCAAACTTTAAAAAGTTGCCCTTTATTTTTACTAATAGTGTTTGGTTTTATTAAATTACTTTTGATTAATATGTAAAACGCTATCTCTTATCATTTCCGCTTCATCAGAAGCTAACCACGAGGTAAATTGTCCGATTTGCTTTGGCGTAATCCAATTAGGTTCACTATAGGCTTCCATGACCTTAGTTTTAACCATACCTTGAATAATAACTTCATTAATTCTAACTCCGCTTCCCTTCATCTCTGCCATGACGATTTTTGCCATCATTAGTTGTCCTGCCGCCGTTATACCCACTGGACTAACATTAGGTAAGGGAACTTCTGCCGCTGTACCCCCTAAAAGAGTATAGGAACTTCCTTCAGTTTTTGCTAAAACAGGTAGAAAAGTTTTAGCACAGAGAAAATGAGAAGTTAGATTACTATTCAAGTATTGTTCCCAAGTAGCTAAATCAAGCTCTGTTAATGGTTTATTTCCTGTCCACCAACTCCCAAGAGACACTAGTACACCGTCTAAATGTCCAAATTTCTCTAATAATTCATTTTTGAGCTTTTCTGCTCCTTCCAATGTTCCGATATTGCCCACCATTGGAACAAATTTGTCTGTTGCTAAATCTCCTAATGATTGGGCTAATTTATCCAAAGATTCTTTTCTTCTCGAAGGAACAATAACTGTCGCTCCTTTTTCTAAAAATACAGGTACAACCCCCTCACCAACATTTCCTGAACCACCTGCAATTAGTATGATTTTGTTATCTAGGTTTGCCATTTTTTTTCTATTTATTCTATAGCTTTCTTTAATTATCTTATAGCTAATCACTATTTGTTACTACTAAATTTTAAAGAAATTATTAAAAATAAATTTTAAAGAAATTATTAAGATTATTGTGGTAATATATTGGCATTGAAAATGTTTTAAGTTTTAAATAAATTGAAATAAGTACGTTATGACACTTAATACTAAAAGTACTGTTGCTCAAGATATACAGAGAATTCATTTTGTCTTGACCTACGCTATAGGAAATAGTATAGATGAATGCTTAGAATTACAAGAGAATAATTGTGATATTGATGAGCAAAAAAAAGAGGGATTTATTAATTATTTGAAAAGTTTAGTTAATTTGTTTCATTCTCATCACACAGTAGAAGATGATAAGATTTTTCCCTTTTTTAAAAGTTCTAATTTTTCGATGCCCTACGAAAATTTAGCAAAGCAACATGAGGATTTAATACCTTTATTAGACAGTTTAGAAAGTTCCATTGAGCAATTAAATAGTGATTTCAGTAATGTAGAGAATATTGAATTTGTTAAGATATGTTTGCAACATATTCAGAGTGCTTGGGATGAACATTACAAATTAGAAGAGGAGTATTTGAATGATGAAAATATTGCTCAGTTAATTAGTTTAGAAGAACAAGGAAAATTATGTCTTGAGTTTGGTCAATATGCAGGAAAACATATTAATCCTGATTATTTAGTAATTCCTTTTATTTTATTTAATTTACCTACCCAGGAAAGAGAAGTTATGGCAGAGGTTTTTCCTCCAGTGATTACTCAGGAATTAATTCCTAATCAATGGAAGGATAAATGGCAATCAATGAGTCCTTTTTTACGGATTAATAAAGATTTAGGGTAGAAAAAAATTATGTCAGTTAACTTAAATCACCAAGAATGGTTAATAAAGCAACAGGTAGCAAAATTTGCGGATGCTGTTAACCTCAGAAATAAAAATTTATTTACTTCTTTATGGCTACCTGACGGAATCTGGAAATTGAATCCTCCGATGAATATGACGGTGACAGGTAAGGATAATATTGGTAATCTTTTTGCTGATTTGCTCGATAAATGGGAATTTTTTGTACAGATGGTACACACAGGAGTTGTGGAAATTCAAGGTGAAAAGGCGATCGCCCGTTGGTGTATGAGCGAAATAGGGAGAAGTCATCAAGGAAAAGGATTTCAAAACTATGGAATCTACCAAGACCAACTTATTTGGCGAGATAATCAATGGTTATTTTTAGAGCGAACCTATCATTTTTCGTACATAGAAGAACCACAACTCCTAGGAAATGCTTTCCCGTTGCCCCAAGTTTTTTAAGAACTGAAAGCATCAATACCTTGAACAGTGTCCATAAAATCTCGCATTCCTTTAATCTTTCCATTTTCTACCGTCCACACTGCAACCAAATCATTTTCATATTCCTTTCCTGTCGAAATTGCAACCCCTTTCATCTTGCCGATAACTATGACCTTATTCTTATCGGCGAGAAACTCCTGTAATTCAAAGCCTTTAACCTGCACAGTATCATGCATTACTTGAAAAAATTTCGTTACTTCTTCCTTTCCTTTCCATTTGCCACCAAAAGGAACAACATTTCGAGGATGGGGCATATCCCACTCCGCATCATCCGTAATCATACTAAGAACCGTTGGGATATCTCCTTTACCTAGAGCTCCATAAAAGTCTTGAACAACTTTCAGGTTATCATTTTTATTTTCTATTTTATTTGAATTAGTCATAATAAATAAACTTTTGAATCAGTAATACTTCAGATCTTTCTAAAAGATAACACAAAAAATATAGCTTGTTTTCACCATAAATTTTGTAAAAAATAAATAATTGGGTTCTTACTTTCAAAGTAACCAGTAAACTTTTATAAAATTGAAACCATAATAGAATATTGAGTGTATAGAATAGAATATTTATAGGTAAAGATTAATTTCAAAGGAAGTTTTTCCTTACAATGTTTTACAGATTACAACCCTACACCTAATCCTTGAGAGAGAAAACATAACTATCAAACCTATGAAATAAAGTCTTTTTTTAAAGAGTAAACTTGACCATGTTTCTTTCAATAAGTCCATAGGATTCATGCAGATCTTGCAGGTAAATCACTTGCAATAAAGTGATACAAAACTTATTTTTTCTTAACGTTTAAATAACATTGTCTTAACATTTTTTTAATGCGAAAAAAGAAAAAAACTGTTCTATCATTATAGCCAGAGTTGTAGATAACTTTCAGCATTCAATATTTATCAAAAACGAGGTTAATATGTCCGAACAAAAATCAGCAAATAGAGAAACCTGTGAAAAAATGTTTTCATCTATGTTGGCTCAAGATTGGAATTCTTTTCAAGACTGTTTAACAGATGACGTATTCTACCGTATTGGTTCAGGAGAGGAAATAAAAGGCAAAGAAAATGTCGCCAAAACTCTTCAAGGACTGTACTCTCAAGTAGAAATGCAAGCTCCAGACGTCAGACAGGTTCTTGATTTACCAGATTCTGACCAAGTTATTTTTGAATTTGAAGCACACTATAAATACTTAGCAGATAATTCAATTTTGAACTTTGCCTGTACAGACGTTCTCAGAATGAAAGACAACAAAGTGAATGAATGGCGTGTTTATGTTGATATGAAACCTTACTATGATAAACAAGCATAAAAGGTAAGTAAGTATGAATATGCTCAGATTCTTTCCTCCCCACTGAAAAGAAATCTGAGCGAAAGTCCAAGTAATATTTTGAGATAAAGTTAGAGTTTATGACATACAACAATGCAGTATTAGATGATCAAGAGCTACAAGCAGGATTAAAAAGTATTAATCCTAAATTTGGTGATTTTTGTACTCGAGTAGCAGGAGAGGCTTGGGGTTTACCGCTGATAGACCAAAAAACCAAAGCTTTAATAACCATTGCCATTGACGTCGTCAATCAAGATCAGACAGGACCAGGTAATCCCTTTGGAGCCCACGTAAACATGGCCATGAAGCAAGGAGCAACAAAAGAAGAGATAGAAGAACTACTACTTTTTATGTGTGTTTATGCTGGTTTTAATAAAGCAGCAGGTTGTTTTGGGGTACTAGAAGAAATGTTTGCTGAGTAGTTTTGATTGTCAATCATCATGATTTGAAAATGGAGTAAAAAATTAAACGATGCCGCAAAAAAAAAGAACCAATTACTATAAGGATCTATCCGCTAATTACTCTCGTCCTGGTTTAATTTCCCCTGAATTGGGAGCTAAATTAGTCGCTGAAGCTGAAAGAATAGTCAGCCTTAAAGAAAGTACCTTACCTGAAATTGATGCTGATTATACCTTAGAGCAAATTGAGCAAGAGAATAAAGATTGGTGGCCAACCCACTGTGAGGCTCTTAGACAAGGAAGGGGAGACATTCTGACGGAAGAGTACAGAGAAGATTTAATTTATTTTTGTCAAGATGGTCCTTATTATGGTTTAGATGAGCAAAAAGAGAGGGAGAAACACTGGTGGGCATTAATTGCTCAGCCAGGTGTAACCATGTGTTGGCCAATTGTGATGTTCTCGGGAGAACATACTTTCTTTGAATGGAAATGTATTGATTTAGAAACTAATGAAACCCTTGCCAAGGGCAATGTAACTTGGGTTCGTCGGGGTCATCGGGGGGCGTGTTATCTCAAAACTGAGCAGTTAACTTTTTATCGAGATGTGTTTGCCCCTGAGTCATTAATTGAGTTAATCACTACGGCTTAATTTCAGGTCAATCTAAAAAATAAAGAAGAAATAGTTTCTAGTAAATTTTGAGGATAAAATTAATGGTATCAATGGATTATTCAAGTCGAGATCAACAAGGTAAAGTTTCTTTTTATGTACTGCTTTGGAAAAGAAAGGGTATATCGGTAGAATTATTTGATAATTATTGGAAAGATGTTCATGGTCCTGTGTGCGCTCGTTTACCAGGACAGCATCAGTATTGGCAGTTTCATGTGGCTCATAATGAAGGGGGCTTCTGGTATATGCCCGATGATCCCATCAATACATCCGCTCCCGAAGAACAGTTTGATGGAATTGCAGAATTGACCTTTACTTCCCCTACCCAAAGAGAAACTTGGTTTAAGGCCGCTGGTATCTTGATGGATGATGAGCATAATATATTTAGTAAGGCGATCGGGTATAATACGAACCCAGGTAATTCCATTACTTATGTGGATAAAATTCCTGATGGTTGTCCTAATGGAGAGCAAGATATACTTAAGTATCATGTGATGATACGCAAGGCTGACGGGGTAGGGGTTGCTGAATTTAGAAGGTTTATGAAGGAACGTTTGGTTCCAGTTTTCTCTAGTAGCCCTCAAATTACTAAATGTCGCCTGCATCTATTTGAGGAAATTGATAGTTCTCGTCCTTCTGCAGGACAAGTAATTCATAGCGAAATACCCGGTCAACAATATCATGCTGCTTTAGAGATTGCTTTTGCCAATCAGCTAGATGCCGCTTTATTTTTAGAATCGAACTCCTATCAAAATTTAGCTCAAGAATCTCGTCCATATATTAAGGATTTTAAACCTTTTCCCCAAAGAACTGCGTATACTTTTGTTCATGATGACAAGATAACTTTGGCAGGACAAAGAAGTTCTTTTGTTGCTGATTTAATTACCCGTATCGGTGCTTCTAATCAGGTTAAACAAAATATTATTAGTTTGATGATGGGGGATGGAAAATCGGCGTATGGGGATGGGGGCAGTACTAGCGAAATTATCCCCGGAAAAAGAACTGAGTTAGTTCAGGCTTTATTTTCTCGGGGAGAGGCTTTTGATTCTCAAGGATTTATCGAATTTTTTACAGATGCACCAGTATATCAGTTTGGTAATTTTGAGCCTTGCCTAGATAAGGGTGCTATTTTTGAATCCGTTAAGTATTTCTTTAGCCAAGTTTCTGCTCTGTATCATGAAATCAAAATGATGTGGGAAGTGGGCAGTACGGTTTTTGTAGAAATGGACGTGACTTATTGGCGTAAGGATGGTAGTGAAGTTACTTTACCTTGTTTTGATATTTGTCGCTTTGAGGGAGAAAAGTTGGCAGAGTTGAGGATATTTATGGATGCCAATCCTGTGGGAGATTCGAGTATTCCTATTTCTGATACTTCTTCCGTGATGACTTTGGCTAACCAACAACGTTATCAACCAGCAGATATAATGAAGCGATTCTTCATTGAAAATCCTCTCGGCAAAAAAAGAGTTTTACAAGGTCATACGCCTAAGTGGGCGATCGCAGGACCTCGTTGGTCGGCAACTGACACCCGTACCCCCTTCAACAGTGGCACCAATAACCCTCCATCAGGATTATTAGAAACTATGCCAGGACGTAAAACAGAAATCGTCACCGCCTTATTTGCCCGAGGAGAGGCTTTTGACTCCCAAGGATTTACCGAGTTTTTTGTGGATAATCCTGTGTATCAATTTGGTAATTTTGAACCTTGCCTAGATAAGGGTGCTATTTTTGAATCCGTTAAGTATTTCTTTAGCCAAGTTTCCGCCCTATATCATGATATTAAAATGATGTGGGAAACGGGAAACACAGTTATTGTGGAAATGGATGTTATGTATTGGCGTAAAGACGGGAGTTTAGTGACTCTACCCTGTGCTGATATTTTCCGCTTTGAAGGGGAAAAAGTTGCTGAACTAAGGATATTTATGGACGCTAACCCTGTGGGTAATGCCAGTATTCCCGTTAGCGATACTTCTTCTATCATGACTCTCAAAGAAGGTTCTCGATATAAATCAACTGATGTGATGAAGAAGTTTTTTACCGAACATCCCCAAGGACAAGAAAGAGTCAGACAAGGGTTTGTACCAAAATGGGCGATCGCCGGTCCCCGTTGGTCTGTCACTCCCGAAAACCAATATATTCCCATTTCTAACAATAACGGTCATGATAACGGTAATAACAATTTTAATTGGCAACAACTGAGAAATTACCTTAAAGGATTAAATATAAGTGACTTAGTCCAAATGTTGTCATCAGAGGAAAACCCCTGAGAGCAACAGGAGAATCCACCACAAAATGAACCAATCTCACCTCAACCACACTCCCTCAATATGATAGAAAGAATTTTTCACTTTAATATCAACTGTAGCAACCTTGAGCGTGCTTTGGACTTCTATAAAAAATTAGGGTTTCAAGTAATTCTCGATTTTGGAGAAGGGATGGAAAGTAAAGAGATGGCTGAAGCCTTTGGTATGGAAGTCGCAGATATCAGAGGAGTTCATCTCCGACTAGGCAATAATCCTAGCGCAACCCGTATAGATCTTTTGGAATTTAAAAATCCTACTCCCACAGGACAACCATATCCCCATCTATATCACACAGGGATCGCTCGGATGTGTCTAAAAACCACTGATATTGAGGCTGACTATCAAAACTTAAAAAATCAGGGTATTGAATTTATTTCGGAACCCAAATTACTGCCCGGTACTACTGTAAAAATTGTTTGCTTTAAAGATCCTGACGGTACTTTTATCGAGCTACTAGAAGGAGATTTTTAGCATAAATGAACTCCCACGATTTTCAGAAAGGATTAAGAATTGTTAAATTCTACCCTTCAAAATATGGGAGTTCACTAGAATTCCAACAATAATACTTTTCAACCGTAAACATAAAGAGCTATTTTCTAAAAATGTCTAAAGGAAAAATTGGTGTAATTATAGAAGAACATTTCGACGCAACTGAATATAAGCGTTTTAATGAATTCTTCCCCGAGCATGGTTATGAAGTAGAATATATTTCTCATTTATGGGGTAATGAGTCTCTCAAATTTGGCTCTAACCCTGAAAATGATGTTATCGAATTTCACGCCACTGTCACCACAGAAATTAATGATGTTAAGCCTTCGGACTATAAAGGTGTTATTTGCATCGGAGCTTATGCCATGGATCGATTACGCTATCAAGTAAGCGTAAAAAAGGGTCAAAAAAATATAGCTCCAGCGGTAGAATTTTTAAGAAAAGCTGTAAATGAAAATCAGGTTAAATTAGGAACAATTTGCCATAGCCTTTGGTTATTTTGTGCAGATCCTGATTTACTAAAAGGTAAAAAAGTCACCTGCGCCCATAATATTATTTGTGATGTGGAAAATGCAGGGGGTGATGTGGTCTATGAAGGAGATGTTACTGCTGATTTAGTTATTGATGGCAACTTAATTACAGGAAAACATCCAGGAGTTGTTGATCAATTTTTAGACGCTTTTTTAGCAGAAATGGACAAGCAATAAATTTGCAAAAAAATATCCCATGAACTTAATTTTGAGATAGCCTTACTTTAAGTTAAACATAGAATTATCAACCTGAAACTAAAACGAAAAAATGACCCTTTCCATTAATTTTCCCTTCTCTGATTTAATCGCTGGCTATGTTACTAGCCATGATTCCTCCAATGACTCTTTCACCCTCAAAACCTCCGATGAAAGAGAATTTAAAGTGAAAATCAGTGCCATGGCTTATGCAAAATTAATTCAAAATTTTGATGAGGCCTATCCTGATGCCACTGGTAATATGCGTTCAATGTTAGAAGTTGGGCGCTTTTTGTTTGTTTACGGTGTTTTTTATCCTGATAGTGAGTATTTTGATGCTAAACAAATCGTTTTTGCTGGACGCAAGAAAAATGATTTTGTCTTTGAGAAACAAAATTGGTGGGTAAACCAAATCAATGCTTTGGGTAAGTTTTATCTTAAGGCTCAATTTGGGGAAGGAGAATTTAATTATCGTAATTATAGAACTTCTCTTTCCATTAGTGGGATTCAGTCAGAAACCAGTTTCCGTCAAGAAACTGATACTATCTCCCGCTTGGTATATGGTTTTGCTACCGCTTTTATGATGACAGGGAATGATAGCTTCCTCAAAGCAGCCGAAAGGGGTACTGAATATTTGCGGGAACATATGAAATTTGAGGATCTCGATGAAGGGATTGTTTATTGGTATCATGGTATTGATGTTAATGGCGATCGCGAAGAGAAAATTTTCGCCTCAGAATTTGGTGATGATTACGACGCAATCCCTGCCTATGAGCAAATCTATGCCCTAGCAGGACCCATCCAAACCTACCGTTGTACGGGCGATCCCCGCATCATGGATGACACGGAAAAAACTATCAAACTGTTTAACGAATTTTTCCTTGATAAAGGGGAACATGGCAGTTACTTTTCCCACCTAGACCCCATCATGTTAGATCCCCTCAGTGACACCCTAGGACGCAATAAGGGACGGAAAAACTGGAACTCCGTGGGGGATCACGCTCCTGCCTATCTTATCAATCTCTGGCTCGCAACGGGTAAACAAGAGTATGCAGATATGCTCGAAGACACCTTCGATACCATCACAAAATACTTCCCTGATTTTGAAAATAGCCCCTTTGTACAGGAGAAATTTTATCAAGATTGGACTCCCGACAAAACTTGGGGATGGCAACAGGATAGAGGAGTTGTAGGGCATAACTACAAAATTGCATGGAACTTGATGCGGATGCAAAGTCTCAAGTCAAAAGATGAATATGTAGAACTTGCTAAGAAAATTGCCGACTTGATGAATGAGCATGGGAGCGATCGCCAGCGGGGTGGATGCTATGATGTAGTAGAAAGAATAGTAACCAAAGGAGAAAAATACCATCGTTACGTATGGCATGATCGCAAACCTTGGTGGCAACAAGAACAAATGATCCTCGCCTACTTCATCCTTGCAGGGGTACTAGATGATCAAGACTATCACCGCCTTGCTCGTGAATCCTCCGCCTTTTATAATGCGTGGTTCCTAGATTTAGAAGACGGTGGGGTATATTTCAACGTTCTTGCCAACGGTATCCCCTTCCTCGCAGGGGGTAACGAAAGAGGCAAAGGAAGTCACTCCATGAGTGGTTATCACTCCTTTGAATTGTGCTACCTCGCCGCCGTTTATACCAATCTTTTGGTAGTTAAACAACCTATGGACTTCTACTTTAAACCTATCCCTGGCGGATTTGAAGATGATATTCTCAGAGTATCCCCCGACATTCTTCCCCCTGGTAGTATCAAAATTGCCAAAGTAGAAATTGATGGTGAACCCTATAACAACTTTGATGCCGATGCCTTGACGGTAAAATTACCCAAAACTGATAGCCGAGTCAAAGTAAAAGTAACCATAGCCCCCGCATAAATGATTTTGATGACAGGTATTTTGCCTGTCATTTTTTCTTATTATCAAAAATCTTTCTTGTCCAACAAACTATTAGACCCAGCATAATGGAAATAAATATTACCCAAAAAGATAATCTACAAATAGCCACTATAAAGGGAGATATTGATTCCTCCGTCGCCTCCGAAGTCACAGAAACCATAGTTCCTTTGGTTACCGAAAATGCCAAAATCATCCTTGACATGACAGAGGTGGAGTATATGTCCAGTGCAGGATTGAGGATTTTACTTTCTACCCACCGACAGGCTACCGCCAAAGAAGCAAAATTAATTTTGGTAGGACTATCAGAAGACATCAAAGACACTATGTCTGTCACGGGATTCCTCGACTTTTTCACTGTCAGTGATTCCATTGATGATGCCAAAAAACAACTAGAAGGTTGATGATTTACTCAAAATTATCCCCATAGCAAAAATTAATAACAAAAACAAAAATGCAAAGAATTGATGTCCACCCAACCCATACTCATGGGCAATTTAAACTAAGAAGAGGAAATCCCGCCCCTTTTGGAGCAACCTTTGTACCGGGGGGAGTAAATTTTTCTATTTTCTCTAGTCATGCCACCTCCTGCACTTTGGTTTTATTTGAAAAACACGCCCCAAAGCCCTTTGGAGAGATACCCTTTCCCGATGAGTTTAGAATAGGCAATGTTTACTCGATGATTGTCTTTGATCTCGACTATGAAGACATTGAGTATGGCTACCGTATGGATGGACCCAATAGTTTCCAAGAAGGTCAATGGTTTGATGAAAGTAAAGTATTACTAGATCCCTATGCCAAAATTATTGGCGGACGGGATGTGTGGGGTACTCCCCCTGACTGGGATGATATGTACCATCACCGAGCGCGCATAGCCTTTGATGATTTTGATTGGGAAGACGATCGCCCCTTAGAAATTGCCCCAGAGGATCAAATTATCTATGAAATGCACGTCCGTAGCTTTACCAAACATGAATCTTCAGGGTTGAAAGAAAGCCATAGAGGCACTTTTGCTGGAATTCGGGATAAAATTCCCTACCTCAAAGAATTGGGAGTAAATGCCATCGAACTGATGCCTGTCTATGAATTTGATGAATTTGAAAATAGTCGTCCTAGCCCCACCACAGGGGAAACCCTCTATAACTACTGGGGTTATAGTACCGTAGGCTTTTTTGCTCCCAAGGCAGGATATGCGGCTACGGGTAAATTTGGCATGCAGGTGGACGAACTCAAAGCCTTAGTCAAAGAATTCCATAAAAATGACATGGAAGTAATCCTTGACGTGGTCTTTAACCACACTGCTGAAGGCAACGAAAGGGGCCCGACTATCTCCTTCCGAGGCATTGATAACAAAACCTATTATATGCTCACCCCTGAAGGCTACTATTATAATTTTAGCGGTTGCGGTAATACCCTTAACTGTAATAACCCCATCGTCCGTGGTATCGTCCTCGACTGTCTCCGTTATTGGGCTTCAGAGTATCATATTGACGGGTTTAGATTTGACCTTGCCTCTATTTTAGGTAGAGATCCTTGGGGCGCCCCTTTGGCAAATCCTCCCCTCCTTGAAACCCTTGCCTTTGACCCCATTCTGGCAAAATGCAAATTGATTGCCGAGGCTTGGGACGCAGGAGGTTTATATCAAGTGGGCTCATTCCCTGCCTATGGAAGATGGGGAGAGTGGAACGGTAAATATCGAGATACCATTCGTAAGTTTATCAAAGGTGATACTACTGTAGGGGAAATGGCTCAACGGTTACAGGGTTCTCCAGACCTCTATGCGGGGGCTGGTAGGGCACCTGCTACTTCTATCAACTTTATCACTGCCCATGATGGTTTTACCCTTATGGACATGGTTTCCTATAACGGGAAGCACAACGAAGCTAACGGGGAAAATAATAATGATGGTAGTAATGATAATGATAGTTGGAACTGTGGTTGGGAAGGGGAAACTGACAACGAATATATTAACGCCCTTCGTCATCGCCAAATCAAAAATGCGATCGCCCTGTTGATGGTATCCCAAGGAGTACCCATGATATTGATGGGAGATGAAATGGGACGCACCAAATACGGTAACAATAATACCTATTGTCACGACAACGAGTTAAACTGGGTTAATTGGGATTTACTAAAGAAAAATGACGATATTTTTCAGTTTGCCAAAAACTGTATCAATTTCCGTAAAGCCCATCCCGTCTTGAGAAATACTTGGCATTTCCAAAACCGTGACTATATGGGTAGTGGCTATGCCGATATTTCTTGGCATGGTACCCAAGCATGGAACGCCGATTGGTCGGAGGATGCCAAAGCCCTCGCCTTTATGTTGTGTGGTAAACACGCTAAAGGTGGCACCGTAGAGGATAATTACATCTATGTTGCCATGAACGTTTATTGGGATGCCCTCTGGTTCGAGATTCCCCAACTTCCTCCAGGACTTCAATGGCACGTATTTGCTAATACGGCGATGCCTTCCCCCGAAGATAGTTGGACTCCCGGTTCTGAACCTGTATTACAGGATCAATACGGTATGCTTGTGGGCGATCGTTCCACGGTGATTCTGGTGGGCAAATAATTGACAAACCACCCTCTGTGACCCAAAATTAACCAAATTTTAATAATAACTACAGGAGTTTTAACCCATGGCTTTAGATTTGACTTTAACTATTGATAATGATGTAGCAAAAATTACCCTCGTGGGAGAATTAGATGGTAGCAATGCTAGTGATTTTAAAACCAAAATTGAAGAAGCTGCCGCCTCCGAACCAAAAAAATTAGTGCTTGTGATGAATGATTTAGAATTCATGGCCAGTGCTGGTTTACGAGTCTTAGTTTTTTCTAAGCAAAAAATGGGAGCTGGAGTTGATGTTTATGTAGTTGGTGCCGATGAAATGATCACCGAAACCATCGAAAAAACTGGTTTACATCACAGTTTAATTATTCAGGAAACCTTTGCATAATTAATTTATACGAAATCCGTACATTAAAGTAAAAGTTCAATTTATTGAACCATCAGCCCTTATTCATTAGACACTGGAAGATGATCAACTTTATCAACCGGATTTGCTATTATTATCCATGGGGAAAGAAAGATTTTTAATCCTACTTTCTCTATGGTTTTAACAGTTACTGACAATAGTTAATGTGGGTTGGACAGAACAACTCTTAATATAAATGGGTTTTCGGCTTTAGGTTCTTGTTTATCCCTATTTAATGAGATTTGTAAAGTAACGGAGTTTGCAGTAAAAAAACCATCTCTACTTCTATAAAAGTCATGATCGAAACATTAACCGTTCCCGCTCACTTAGATTCCCTCAAACCCATTGCAGAATATGTCATGAAAGTTGCAAAAATGGCAGGGTTAGACAAAAAATCTATGTATAAGTTACGATTAGCGGTAGATGAGTTAGCGACCAATATTGCTAATTATGCTTATGCCGATGATCATGACGACAAAAAAGATATATCATTAGAATCAAATATTTCTCAAGATTCTTTGATAATTACCATTAAAGATAATGGTATTCCTTTTAATCCCATCAATAAAATAGATGCGGAAATGGAGGTAGTGCAAAAACCCATAGAAGAACGCAAAATAGGTGGTTTAGGAATTTTTCTTGCCTTTGATGGGGTGGATGATTTTTCTTATCAGAGGGTTGCTCAACAAAATATTAACACTTTAACTGTGTATCATCACAGGGATTAAGTGTAACCTATTAAAAACAATACTTTTTTCATAATGGCTGTTAATCAAAGGATTCAAGATTTTTTTCAAGAAATTGTGTGCCAATACCCCCAGAAAATAGCACTTTTGACCCATGATGAGCAGTTAACCTATGAGCAGTTAAATATAAAGTCTAATCAGTTAGCCCATTATTTGAGAACTTTGGGTATTGGTTCTCAAGAGGATATGTTGGTGGGGGTATGTTTGGAGAGGAAAGCCAGTTTAATTATCTCCCTATGGGCTATTTTTAAAGCAGGGGCGGGGTATGTTCCCCTTGACCCCTATTATCCTCAAGATCGTTTAAGGTTTATGGTGGAAGATTCTGGGTTGTCGGCCATTATTACAGAAAGTGCCTTTACCCATTTATTCTCAGGGGATGGGGTTCATTTAGTGAATGGGGATGAAGATAATTTTTCCTCTTTTTCTGTAGAGAATCCTTCTCCTAGGTCTTTGGAGCATAATTTAGCTTATGTTATTTATACTTCAGGTTCTACGGGTATCCCCAAAGGAGTAGAAATTGAACACCGCAATACGATCGCATTTATCCAATGGGCGATCGCCTTTTTTAGCTCCGAAGAATTAGCAGGGGTATTGGCCTCTACTTCTGTTTGTTTTGATTTATCCGTATTTGAAATCTTTGTACCTTTGAGCGTGGGGGGTACCGTTATTTTGGTGGATAATATTCTTCATCTGCCTGATTCTCCCCATAGAAATAAAGTTACCCTCATTGATACCGTACCTAGTGCGATCGCCTCTTTAACTAAAATTAAAGGTATTCCTGGCTCCGTAAAAACCGTTAACTTAGCAGGGGAAGCCCTTACTAATAATATTGTTCAGGAAGTTTATAAATTTGATCATGTAGAAAGAGTTTATAATCTCTATGGACCTTCTGAGGATACGACATATTCTACCGTCTCCCTCATTCCGAAAGGTTTTGATGATGTTCCTCCCATTGGAAAACCTATTAGTCAAACCCAAGCCCACTTACTTGATAGCAACTTACAACCCGTAGAAAAAGGCATTATTGGCGAGATTTATTTAGCAGGGGCAGGAATTACTCGCGGATACCGTCATCGCCCCGATTTGACGGCCGAGAGATATTTAAGCAATCCCTTTGAGGAAGATAGTACATCAAAAATGTATAAAACAGGGGACTTAGCAGTTTATTTACATGATGGACAGTTGAAATTTATCGGACGACAGGATCAGCTAGTTAAATTTAGGGGTTTTAGGGTTGAATTGGGAGAAATTGAAGCTGTATTGACCAAGTATCCCCTTGTAGAAAGATCAGCGGTAACACTACATCATTTTACCGATGATGACCAAAGATTAATTGCTTACCTGACTTTAAAAGAAACCAGCAATCGCAAAGAAACTTTGACAGATATTCGTGAATATTTAACTCAAAAACTTCCTCCCCATGAGGTGCCAGGAGGATTTATGGTGCTAGAAAAACTACCCGAAACTCTCAACGGTAAAATAAATCGTCGTGCATTACCCACCCCAGAGCGTCACTTACTTTGGGATAATTCTCAACATTCTACTTATGCGGCTCCTCGCAATGGTATCGAAGAGAAATTAGTACAGATGTGGCAATCTGTTTTAAAAATTGACTCTATCGGCATTGAGGATGATTTTTTTGATTTAGGAGGTAGTTCTCTCAGTGCGATCGCCCTTATCCACGATATAAACACTGAATTTAATACTAATATCTCTTTAGGAGTATTCCTAGAAAGCTCAACCATTTCCTGCTTGAGCAAAAACATCGAACAGAAAAACGACTTATCCTTAACAGAACAAAGACATCAAACCCTAGAAATAGATACAATCCTTCCAGACGATATTTATCCCCAAACTCCCTTTAACTATTCCAAAACCTACCATAGCGCCCTTCTCACTGGAGCCACAGGCTTACTAGGTTCTTACTTATTAGCAGACTTACTGAACAATACCAATTATCAAATTTATTGTCTGGTTAGGGCAAAAGACCAAGAACAAGCCTTACAAAGAATTCAAGCCAAACTAGAAAAAAACGATCTTTGGCAACCTTCTTGGCAATCCAGAATTATCCCCCTAGTGGGTGACTTGGCCAAAACATCTTTGGGTTTAACTGACCAACAAGTAAAGTTTCTTGGTCAAAACCTTGACCTAATTTATCATTGCGGTGCTTGGGTAAATATTGTTTATCCATATTCCTCCATGAGAGGTGCAAACATCGAGAGTACCAAAGAAATTATTAAATTAGCTTGTCAATATCACCCAAAACCTATTTTTTATATCTCTACCACCGATGTTTTTTCTTCCCACGACATCAGGAAAATATCCTTCAATCAACAGCCAGACGGGGATGATCTGTGTGGGGGATATGCTCAAACGAAATATGTAGCCGAAGAATTATTGCAACAAGCCCAAAAAAGAGGATTGCCAGTAACAGTCTTTCGTCCTAGTAATATCATTAATCATCGTGAGTCGGATCCTAACATTGTTACAGAATTTATACCCCGAATGTTCCAAGGTTGTTTACAATTAAATTTATTCCCCCGAATAAATGCGATCGTTAATTTAGTTCCTGTTGATTATGTGAGTCGAATGATAGTACACCTATCTAAAGAATCATCATTTTTTAATCAAACATTTAATATTGTTAATCCGAAACCAGCCTATTTCTCCGATATTTTGCAGTGGTTAAAAAAGAAAAACTACCAATTTTCCATTGTTGATCATCAAGAATGGGTTGATACTTTGGAAAAGATGGTTAAAACGGGAATAAATAACTCTTTGACTCCCTTTGTTAGTTTGCTTCATTTTGAGAATTTTTTACAAAGATCCCTCGGTTCTTTTGAATTTGAAGATAATCAAACTTTACAAGAAATATACTTACAAGTACCTTGTCCCCCAGTAGATGAAAAACTTTTAGATATTTATTTCAATCACTGTATATCCCATTCTTTAACTCAAATCGATGAAATTCAAAAAAGAAGAAACTCCTAAAAAATGTACGGCTATGAAAAGGTTTAATCGCTCCCTTGGTCAAATTACCATGACTAAAACAATCATTGGCGTGGGAGCTATCACACTTATTTTTAATGGGATAGGATATTTTTATCTTCGTCATCTAATTAGGGATAGTATCCTTGGCTATGTGACCAGAAATACGGACATTGTAGTTCAAAGAGAAAGTCAAATTTTTATTGAAGCAGAAAAAAATAATCAAATATTAAAAGATAGACTGATTCAAGAGATCAACACAATTAACCCTGATAATCTCCAACTTTTCGATGAAATAGTCGAAAGAAGAGAAGACGGTACCATCAGAAATGTTCTTCCTCTAAATACATTAGATACCCCTGGAGTGTTTTTGGGTACCAATGTTGATATTGATGAGGAAATGAGAGATAGAGTTGTTAAATTTTTTGATAATGTGCGATCGTATGGTTTAGCATGGCAAAAAACTTTTGTAAATACTTATATTCACATTCCCGAAAATGGCATTGTTATTTATATGCCTAATTATCCGTGGACTGAGGAGGCAGAAGCTGAAAAAATTATCACCACCGACGAATCTTTTCAAATTAGTACTCCAGAAAATAACCCCGAAAGAGAAACTGCTTGGACAAGAATTTATTATGATGCAACTCAAGCTGACTGGATGGTTTCCAGTGTTACTCCTATCGATAACGCTCAAGGTGAACAAGTTGGTAATATCGGTCATGATATTTTAATTGGGGAATTACAAGAAAGAACCATTAATGATGCTATAGAAGGTACTTATAATGTTATTTTTGACCAAAAAGCAAGATTAATTGTTCATCCTCAACTACTAGAAAGGATTCAAGAAGCGGAAAGTCGAGATAATGTTACTGAAGCGGAATTAGATAGTATTGGTAATACCTATGATTTAGATTTTTTCCTGAAATTAATGGATGAAATTGATCCTGATCAAAAAATTAATGGCACTGTTAAAATCCATAATCAAACTAACAAGGAATATTATATTGTTAGCCAAATAGAAGGTCCTGATTGGTACTGGGTAACGGTCGTACCAGAATCTTGGGTTGGTAATCAAGTCTTTATTGTCACTAGAACTTTAATTTTGGTTGGTATATTATCTCTGACAGTAATCATTTTGATCATTTCTTCTTTAATTCGGAATGATATTGAAAAACCGATTAATGATTTAATGTATGCGACAGAAACTGTCGCCCAAGGAAATTTAAAGTATCAAATGAGTATTAACCGTCGTGATGAATTAGGTCATTTGGGTTATTTATTCAATCAGATGGCTGAAAAATTAAGAGACTCTTTTGATTCTTTAGCAAAAACCAACGAAGAGTTAGAAATTAGGGTCAAAGAGCGTACCCAAGAACTAGAAGAGGCGAAGGAGTTAGCAGAGGAAGCCAATCAGGCAAAAAGCTCTTTTCTGGCAAATATGAGCCATGAGCTACGTACCCCTCTCAATGCCATTATTGGTTATGGAGAACTTTTGCAAGAGGAAGCAGAAGAGATGGAAGAAGATGATTTTGTGGAGGATTTAAAGAAGATTCAGGGAGCAGGAAAACATTTGTTGGGCTTAATCAATGATATTTTAGATATTTCCAAGATTGAGGCAGGAAAGATGGAGCTTTATCTTGAAGAGTTTAAAGTATCTTCTGTTATTGCGGATATTATGTTGACGATTCAGCCTTTGATTGAAAAAAATAATAATACCCTTGAAGTCAATTATCCTGATGATTTGGGTTCTATGGTGGGTGATGTGACTAAAATTCGTCAAAATATGTTCAATTTATTGAGTAATGCCAGTAAGTTTACTGACCATGGAGTAATAACCATGACCATTAATAAGTATCAAATAGAGGGGCAAGATTGGATTTTCTTTGAAGTTAAGGATACTGGTATTGGTATGACCCCTAAGCAACAAGCTAAATTATTTGACGCCTTTTCTCAGGCTGATGCTTCTACGACGAGAAAATATGGTGGCACGGGTTTAGGATTAACTATTACTAAAAAATTCTGTGAAATGATGGGAGGATATATTGATTTGGACAGTGAAGAAGGAGTAGGAACGACTTTTACTATTCACTTACCTGCAGTGGTTCAAGATATTAAAAAGTCTGAGGTAAATGTGGAGGAAATTATTAATCAATCTGTAGAGGGGAACGAACATTATAAACATATCTTAATTATTGATGATGATGTTACTACCCACGATGTGATTCAGGGTTATCTCAAGAATGAAAACTTTACCATTACTGCAACTATAGATCCTGAACGGGGCTTAGAGTTAGCTAGAGAATTGATGCCTGATGTGATTATTTTAGATGTGATTATGCCTAAAATGGATGGCTGGTCTGTTTTAACAGAATTAAAAGCTGATCCTGAGTTGACTCATATACCCGTGATTATGGCTACAATTGTTAGCGATCGCAGCATAGGTTATACCTTGGGAGCGACAGACTATATTACTAAACCTTTGAATCAGGTCAAACTTAAAAATATTCTCAATAAATATCAGTCTTCCTCCGAAAATATAGTTATGGTTGTGGACGACGATGAAGGCACAAGAAGAATGATGCGTCGTTTACTAGAGAAAGAAGATTGGCAAGTCATAGAAGCTGAAGATGGTGAAGATGGTATAAAAAAAATAAAATCACAAATTCCAAAGTTAATCTTATTAGACTTGATGATGCCAAAAATCGATGGATTTCAATTTATTAATATTTTACGTGAAAATCCAGCGTGGAATGATATACCTGTTATAATTGTTACGGCAAAAGATCTTGATGATGAAGATCGCCAAAAGCTTAATTCTCACGTACAAGATATTATTCAAAAAGGTGATTATGACCGCCAAGTTTTACTTAAGGAAATGCGTCGTTTGATCAGTCATGTCACTACTAATTAACATCTCAAATATTACATAATCTTGATTTCTTAATAACCTATTTAATAAAATTTATGCACAAAATTCTATTAGTTGAAGATAATGAAATGAATAGAGATATGCTTTCCCGTCGTCTTAAACGCAAAGGCTATGAGATTATTATTGCTGTAGATGGAGGAGAGGGAATCGCAAAAGCTATTTCAGAAAAACCAGACCTAATCCTCATGGATATGAGTTTGCCTGTTATGGACGGCTGGACAGCCACAGAGCATCTCAAGCAAAAAGAGGAAACGAAAATGACTCCCATCATTGCTCTGACTGCCCATGCCATGGCAGGAGACTATGAAAGAGCGATGAAAGCAGGGTGTGATGATTATGATACAAAACCCATTGAACTACCCCGTTTATTGAGTAAAATCAAGGCTTTTTTAGATTAAAATAACAGCTTAAAATTGTGACAAAAAAATGAGTAAAATATCTAAACATATTAAAGAAATTACTGAACTTAATCCTTCCATTATTGCTAGTCTTCGTCATGATTTAAGAACCCCTATTAATGCCATTTTAGGATATAGCGAAATGTTGCTCGAAGATTTGAGCGAATTAGAAGAAGAACAAGAGATCACTCTTAATCAACCAATAATAAAGCAACTAAGCATAATTCAAAGAAATGGAAAGGAAATTTTATCCATTATCAACCAACTATTAAAACAGGAAAATCAATCCTTTACAAAAGAAGATTTTTCTCAAAAAATGTCTCTACTTAGAGCAAATACAGATCCCTTAATTGCTATTATTGAAAACAGCTGTGAACTGATAAAAGCTGACGAAAACAACAATAAAGAAGACCTTGCCAAAGACTTAGAAAGGATCTATAAATCATCCATCCGTCTAAAAAACTTTTTAATTGACTTGGAAAAGTTTGAGTTTATTATTCCTGTGGAAAATCCTGATGACATCAGTAATATTCCAGTCCAAGAATTTGTAGACACCCGACACCCAAAAATAGTAAAGATAGCCAAAAAACAACCTATTACAGGGCATATTCTCGCCGTTGACGACAACGAAAACAACCGAGAATTACTATACAGTCAATTGACCAGAGAAGGTTATGCTGTTAGTACCGCCATAAACGGTAAACAAGCTCTAGAAATGATTGCCCAAAAAGAATATGACCTCATTCTACTTGATTTATTAATGCCCGAAATAGACGGTTATCAAGTCTTAGAAACCCTCAAACAAGATCCTCAAAAAAAATATATCCCCGTCATCATGATTTCCGCTCTAGATGAAATGGATAACGTCATCCGCTGCATTGAAATAGGTGCCGAAGACTATCTACCCAAACCCTTCAACAAAGTTTTATTACGTGCTAGGATAAAAGCATCCTTGGAGAAAAAGAACCTGCGCGATAGAGAAATTCAATACTTAGAGAAATTAAACAAAGAATTGGAGAAAGGTAGGGAAGTGCAACTTAACTTTTTACCCTCCCAACCTCTAAAAATAACCAACTGGGAGATAGCCACCTTCTTTAAACCAGCCCGGCAAGTAGCAGGAGATTTTTATGATACTTTTACCTTACCCAACGGTAATAGCGTTTTAGTTTTAGCTGATGTCTGCGATAAAGGAGTTGGGGCCGCTCTATTTATGGGACTTTTCCGTAGCTTAATTCGCATTTTTACCCATCAACATCGCCTCGAAGGAGAAGCAAGAAATATTTTAGCTACTCATCAACCCTTAGAAACATCATGGATAGGAGAAGACGATGATATTAACCTCATTCATCTTAACGCTCTTCAAGCCGTGAGTATTACTAATAACTATATTGCTAACAACCACGGAGACTTGGGAATGTTTGCTACCATGTTTGTAGGTATTTTGAATCCTGAAAATGGCTTAATAACCTATATTAATGGTGGTCATGAGTCCCTCTATGTTAAAGATAGTCAGGGTAAAACTAAACTACTACTAAAATCTACTGGCCCGGCAGTAGGGATGATGCCAGGAATGAAATTTAATTTTAAACAATTTTATTTAGAGGTTGGAGATACTCTTTTCGGTAATACTGATGGTGTAACCGATGCCCGTACCATTGATAAAGAATTCTTTCGCACTAAGAGACTAGAGGATTTGCTAGATAAACCCTATGAATCCGTGGAAATATTAGTCAATACCATTAAAGACACAGTCATTAAACATATAGGAGAAGCAGATCAATTTGATGACCTTACTATGTTAGCAGTACGTCGTCTAGCTTAAGAACTTTTCACTTAGTGAAATAGATTGTAGTTTACTTTTGCTGCTAATTTTGGAGGAATTGAGTCGTTGTTTTAATACTTTTGTCAGTGACTATTAGGATTAAGCAAAAATTCTTGTAGAATATAACCTTAGATCCTCAAAATTTAATAGTAAATGGAAATAGTCAAAATTGGTATTATTGGCGGTAGTGGTTTATATAAAATGGAAGCTCTCGAAGACGTTACAGAAGTGAGTTTAGAGACTCCTTTTGGTAAACCGTCTGACAATATCATCATCGGCACATTAGACGGTACTAGAGTAGCCTTTTTAGCTCGTCATGGTACAAATCATCATCTACTACCTACCGAGTTACCTTTTCGGGCAAATATTCATGCCATGAAACAATTAGGAGTTGATTATATTATCTCCGCTTCCGCTGTTGGCTCATTACAAGCAGAAATAAAACCCCTTGATTTTGTAATACCTGACCAATTTATCGATCGCACTTCCCAACGTACTGCCACTTTTTTCGGAGAAGGCATTGTCGCCCACATTGGTTTTGGAAATCCCGTCTGTAAAAAATTAGGAGATACCCTCGCCCAAGCCATTAAAAAACTCAATTTTCCTGATGTTGACCTCCATCAAGGTGGTACTTATGTATGTATGGAAGGACCTGCTTTTTCTACCATCGCCGAATCAAATTTGTATCGTAGTTGGGGAGCGAGTATTATTGGCATGACCAATTTAACCGAAGCAAAACTTGCCAGAGAAGCAGAAATTGCCTACGCTACCCTTGCCCTTGTCACTGACTATGACTGTTGGAATCCAGACCATGACCATGTTACTGTGGAAACAGTGATTAATAACTTACATCAAAACGCCACTAATGCCCAAAAAATAATTAGGGAAACGGTGAAGTTAGTCACAGCGAATCCCTTTGAATCCGAAGCTCATTCTGCCCTCAAAACTTCTATTTTTACTCCCCTAGATAAAGCCCCAGAGGCAACGAAACAAAAGTTATTACCTATACTCAGAAAATATCTTTAGGTAATGGATAATTGAGCATTGAGAATGAAGTCTTTTTACAACTTAATCTTTTGTATTTTTGATTAAAATTATTGTTCACCTAAACCAAAAATCATATTTAAATTCAGCAATACCATGATGAGAATTTTTAAAAATTTACTTTTTGCCAAGCCCAAAACCAAAGGATTACCCCCCATGGAAAAAACAGGTAAGGGTATTCAAATTAAAAATGAAGCGGAAATTGCAATTATGCGACAATCTGCCAAAATTGTGGCAACGGTATTAAAGGAAGTTCAGGAAATTGCTCAGGCGGGAATGACGACGGCGGATTTAGATGAGTATGCGGAAAAACGCATCAGGGAAATGGGGGCAACTCCTAGTTTTAAGGGTTATCATGGTTTTCCTGCTTCTATTTGTGCTTGTATCAATGAGGAGGTTGTCCATGGTATCCCTAGCCCGAAGAAGGTAATCAAGATGGGGGATATTGTGAAGGTTGACACAGGCGCTTTTTATGATGGTTTTCACGGGGATTCTTGTGTTACTTTTCCGGTGGGTAAGGTAAAGCGTAGTACCCGTAAACTATTGGAAGTGGCGGAAACTGCTATGTATAAGGGCATTGAGCAGGTAAAAGCTGGTAATTATTTAATGGACATTGCCGAGGCGGTGCAAGATTATGTAGAAGTCCATGGTTATACGGTGGTGGAGAATTTTGTAGGCCATGGGGTAGGTAGAAAACTTCATGAAGAGCCTTCGGTATTTAATGTGCGCACTGATGATTTACCCAATGTACGGTTAAAGGCAGGGATGACTTTGGCGATTGAACCTATTATTAACACTGGATCTAAGTATACCAGATTAATGGGCGATCGCTGGACGGTGGTGACAAAGGATAATCAGTTATCGGCCCAATTTGAACATACTGTGTTGGTTACCGACACTGGTTATGAAATTTTAACCGATCGCACTTTAATATAAATAGTAAGTATGTTTTAGAGGGGTTAAGAGTTATTTACCCCACTTTAGTTATCCTTTCCTGCCCCATATTTCCACATATCTAGGTAACGATGATAATAATAAAGTTGTTGCTCATTCATGGTTGACTCTAGAGATTTAAAAGACTTAGCAAGGGGGTATAAACCGGTAAAAAGTCCTAGGTTAGTAAAATGTTTAAACCAATCGGCGAAAACAGGTAAACCCACTTGGGGTAAAAGGGGTAAAACCAGAAGGGGATTAACGAGGGGTAAGGTTTTGGCTAATCCTGAAAATTGTACAACATCTTGTAAAAATGGTTTTAAAACATCGTCTCCCATTCTATCCATCACTTTGAATACTCCACTCATTAAATCGTTGATTTGATTGGGGGAATAGTTTTTATCAATACCCACACTCATGGTTTTTTGGAATAACCAAGTAACGGATATGTTGGGTTGGTAGGGTTGAATTAGGTGTAAGTCTTTTGGGCTTAAACTGTCGGTTTTTAGGGCTTCGTTTATGGCTTCATTCAGGCGGGGAAGATGACGCATCATACTGCCAAAACCGCCAAAACTGACGGGGGATTGGCTACCGCTACTGTCTCCGATGGCTAATATTCTTTGCCATGGCATTTTCAGGGGGCTGTTACTATAGGAAGGGAAAAACCCGAATAGAAAACGTTTAAAGGCGATCGCCCCTAGGTCAATATTTTGATATTCTGGTAATAGTCTAAGATACTCTTGGGTTAAATCCGTTAAACTAATTCTATCAGGGTGGGCATCCACATAGGTAAATAAATAGGTAGTGCGTCCATCCTTGGCTGGAAAAGCCTCCCAAAAATACTGACATCTATTTTCAATGGGGGAAATCGTTGCAATTAAATCCCCTGTATCATTCTTTTCAAAACCATCACCGCAACTCCCCACCACTAAACACACCCCTTCGGGTTTTTGCCCCTGTCTAGCCTGTTTCGCAATGGGAGAAAAATGCCCCATGGCATCAATTAACAATCGACTAGATATAGTTTGATTATCTAACTCTATTTTTACTCCATCATCATAAATAGTGGCAGAAATAAAAGGTTTTTTTTCTAATAAAATTCCCCCTAATTCTAAAAATTTATCTTTAACTTTTGCTAGTAATAATCTAGGACTAACTCCTATATTTAAAACATCTTTTACCCACAACTCATAACCTTTATAAAAACTAACCCTAGCGGGATTATATTCAGTGAATATGATTTCTTCTAACTCTTTCTCAGTTAGTAAATCTAACTCCATTAAACAACTTAATTCATGGCGAGAGATATTCCATTCTTGCTCCCTACCTTGTAAAACTCCTTTTTCAACCACAGCCACTTTATAGCCTTTTAATGTGAGGGTTGTGGCTAAAAATATGCCTAAAGTACCTCCACAAATAACTACATCAAAGTCTGTTTCGTTAAGAGATTCTTTCTCCTCATAAATTACTTTATTAATAGACTCATTATTGTTACGAAAATTATGCCAAAATTGATCTGCAAAGCTAAGATTTTTTTGATTATTGCCAAGAATATTTAAGTTCATGATTGGTACAGTGAAATTTATGATAAATAATTAATTATGTAAATGCACAATAGACTAAATTTTTCTTACTTTATCAATCTTAACCATTGCCCATTACCTATTCCCCATTGCCCACCTCACTTCAACTAAATAACTTTTCCCATAAACCCTATGGATGATTGACAGGGAAGCTCATAAAAGTTGATATTAACAGTAGCATCAATTATTAAATACTTTATATGACCATTATCACTATCAACAATCAACATATTGAGAAATTAGACTTATCCCCCGTTAGTACCATGGTAGAGGAATGGGAAAAAGGAGAAGGGGTATTATCCGCCGAGCAACAAATTAAATTTAAAATTGATTATACCTTGCCTGAAAATGACCCTAGGGAGTTATCCGAAATTCCTGAAATTCGCCTTTGGTTTATAGCCCTCAATGCCCGTTACCCTTGGTTTCCTATCCTTCTCAATTGGCGTGAGGGGGAGTTAGCCCGTTATACTGCTATGGTTGTACCCCACGAGTTTAAACGGACAGAGGGCATACAATATAATCCTGAGGCGTTGGATATTTTTATAATGGGCAAAGTTTTTACTCTCCATCAATGGTTAAAATCTCAGGGAGTGACTGGTAATTCTCGTTTAAAGGCCATGGCTCAAATTTTTGGCTATGATTTAGATGATAGCTTTTTTGCCCTTCTTGGTTAAGATGAAACATTTTTTGATTTTACTAATTAGGGGGTATCGTGCTTTTATTTCCCCTTTGTTTCCTCCTAGTTGTCGGTTTCAGCCCACTTGCTCGGCCTATGCCCTGGAGGCGATCGCCCTTCATGGTACAATTAAAGGGAGCTATTTAGCTATAAAAAGGATCTTAAAATGTCATCCTTTTCACCCTGGGGGATATGACCCTGTACCATGTTCCCATGACCATGATGTAAAATGAGAAAATCTTGCTCAAAATAATAAATAGACCATAAAAGCAAGATTTTTTATAATATAAATTAAGAATAAAAATAATAGCAACCAAACTATAACAATTAACTATTTTCTCCTAGTTTCTGTAGTGAATAATTAGCAGCCTGAGATACTTGTTGATGGGCATCTTTCGCTAAATATTTTAGGGCAGAAATGCTCTTTTCTGTATTAAAATTACCTAAAGATTCAGCCAATCTTTGACGAATTAACCAGTCTTCCGATTGAGCAAAATCTAAAATGTCTCCCACACAATCTTCGGCTTTAATTTCGCCCAAAGCAGAAATAGCTGCTTGTTGTAGTACCGTTTCCCCACTTCTGAGGGCTGCCAATAATACTTGTTTTGCCCGAATATCTCCCAAATTGCCCAAGGATACCGCCGCACTAAACCTTACTAGCCATTGGGTATCTTCATAAAAAGCCCTTACCAAAGCATCAAAAGCCCTGATGTCATTCAGGTAGCCCAAAGCGCCTGCCGCATCCGCCCGAATACCGTAATCAGGATCACTTTCTAATAATTTGACTAGAATAGGGTAACATTCCTCAGTTTTCTTTACCCCCAAGGCAAATACAGCCATCGAGCGCACGGGCAACACTTCATCATCAAGGACTTTTTTAATTAAAGGTACAGCATCCTCAGCATCCACTTGTCTTAGGGAAGCCAGTGCCAATAAACGATCCTTTGAATTACTACTTTCTAGGTTATCCGATATTTCTTGTAAATTAACTATACTCATTTTTGCTCAATATTTCTTTACATTTTAATTATAGTTGAAGAAAATATGATCGTTATCGGGAAAACCGTCTAAGGGAATTGATAATGGATAATTAATAATGCTTACCACCTCTCAACACCTACCCCCCATTTATTGATATGATCTAAGTATTGTAATGGTAAAAAAATAGCTTCAATGATTAGACAAGGTGAGTTGGTAGAGATTGATATAGAAGATGTTAGTAGTGATGGTAATGGGGTAGGAAAAATTGATTCTCAGGTTGTTTTTATTCCTCATACGGTTACGGGCGATCGCATTTCGGCTAAACTGATAAAAGTAAAGAAAAAATATGCCGAAGGAAGACTAGAAAAAGTTATCACCCCTTCACAACATCGTATTCGCCCCCGTTGCATCGTGGCAGATAAATGTGGAGGTTGTAAATGGCAACATATAGATTATCAACATCAGTTAGAAATTAAAAAAAATCAAGTAAAAGAAACCCTTACTCGTATTGGCGGTTTTACTGATTTTGAAGTAGAAGACATTTTGGCAGATACAGAATTAGCCTATCGTAACAAAGCTAGTTATCCCTTTGGAGTATCCCAAAACGGCACTCTGAAAGCAGGTTATTACCGAGAAGGTAGCCATCAAATAGTTAACCTCAATCAATGCCCTATCCAAGATGAAAGACTAAACCCCCTCCTTGCAGAAATTAAACAAGATTTACAAGAGTTGGGAATCCCTGTCTATGATGAGACTACTAGAAAAGGCATCCTCCGCCATCTTTGTTTCCGCATCGGTAAAAACACAGGAGAAATTCTTATTACCATTGTCATCAGTAAACCCAGTAACTTTAAATTAGCAGAACAAGCTCCTTTATGGTTAGAGCGTTATCCTAATGTAGTAGGGGTAACATTGAATTATAATCCTAAACCTAATAATGTGATTTTTGGTGAAGAAACGGAATTATTAGCAGGGAGATTATATCTTAAAGAAGAATTTGCAGGATTAACCCTTACCCTACGCACGGAAACTTTTTTCCAAGTTAATACCACCGTGGCAGAGTCACTTTTTCAGTGGGTAATTGATACCCTTGATTTTCAGGGAAATGAGACAGTAATTGATTTATATTGTGGTATTGGTACTCTTACTTTACCCATTGCTAAAAAAGTAAATAATGTAATTGGTATTGAGTTTGATAAAGTTGCCATTGAGTTGGCTAATCACAATGCTACTATCAATGACATTGAGAATACCCGATTTGTGGTGGGTAAATCGGAGGTGATTTTTCCTGAATTAACTATTACTGCGGATGTAGTGATTTTAGATCCTCCCCGCAAGGGTTGTCAACCAGAGGTAATAGAAAGTTTAGGGAAGATGAAACCAGCCAAGATAGTTTATATTAGTTGTCATCCTGCCACCCTTGCCAGAGATTTGAAGTTGTTATGTGAAAATGGGGATTATCATATTGAGAAGGTAAAATCTGCGGACTTTTTCCCCCAAACTACCCACGTGGAAACCGCTGTTATTTTAACCCTTAAATAATGAGGGTGGGCTGAATAATACCAAATCCGTGAATCAAAATATACCTTAGTTCAATTCATTGAACGATAAACTGTTAGCCTTGTAATTTATTGCAAGGCGGGGATGGCATACTCTACCATTCGGATTTGGTATAAGGTATGAGGTGATGAGAAAATAGGGAGATAAAAATTTATTCCCCTTTGCCTCTTGTCTTCCCATCGAAATACTTTTTGAGAAACTCTAATTATTTTCTTCTTTCGTCTAGTTTTTTATAAACTTCCCTAATATCAACATTGTGATGGGCGAGGGCGACGAGGGTATGGTACAACAAATCGCTGACTTCCCCTGCTATTTCGGCGGGGTTGTCGTCTTTGAAAGCCATGACTACTTCGGCGGTTTCTTCACCAATTTTTTTGAGGATTTTATTATCTCCCCCTTGGAATAGGCTACAGGTATAGGATTTTTCTGAGGGGTTATTTTTGCGATCGCAAATTACCTTATATAATTCTGTAAGGGTATCTGCAGGAGGTGCAGATTTGCTATGATCAACTTGGTGAAAACAACTTCTTTCCCCTGTATGACAGGCTATATCGCCAATTTGTTCGATGGTGAGTAATAAAGCGTCACTATCACAGTCATAACGGATGGCTTTTATTTTTTGAATATGTCCAGAGGTTGCCCCTTTGTGCCATAATTCTTGACGAGAGCGACTCCAATACCATGCTTCCCCAGTATGGAGGGTTTTTTGTAAAGATTCTCTATTCATCCATGCCATCATCAATACTGTACCATCTAAATGATCCTGTGCGATCGCCGCTACTAATCCTTTTTCGTTGTAGGCAATTTCATCGAGGGGTATTGATTGTTGGAAAGGCATCGATAAGTTAGTTGTCATAGTCTTAAAAATATCAGCAATTAAACTATTATTATAACAGAAAATAATACCCTACTCTTTTTTTAAAATATACTTAGATAATCCTGAACAATTGTTCATTTTTTTTGTCATAAAAAAATATTTAGTAGTTTATTAATCTATGGATTTTTTATTTTTAATCAAAGAATTATATGTTGGTATATCGACAAGATAAGGAATTTTTTTATTTTTATTTTTGTTATACTCTGTATATTCTCCTAATAATTTGCCTTCATTTTCCCTAATAAAAAATAAAGCATCTCTATTATATTGGGCTTGAATAAAATTAGGATTTATTGTTAATAATTTGTCATAAAGGGCGATCGCCTTTTGTAAATAACCTAAATCAGCCTGTAAAATAGCTAAATTGAAATAAGGTTTTTCATAGTCTGGCTTCAAGCGAAGACAATTTTTATAAGCAGTAATACATTCAGAATGATTCCCCAAAGTTTGATGAATATAACCAAGATTATAATAAGCTTGATATAGATTAGGATTAAGCCCTAAAGCCTGAGAATAGTCATCTATAGCATCTTCATAATCCTTTAACTTCAGGTAAACAAACCCTCGATTATAATAGACTAAAAAAAAGCTAGGATTGATTGTTATACAAATTCGATAATCATCTAAAGCCCCTAAAAAATTTCCTAATTGTGTCTTGATAAAAGCTCGTTTATAGTAACCCAAAAAACTAACAGGATTAATTCTCACCTCCTCTTCATAATCTTGTAATGCCAAATCATATTCCTGAAAATAAGTATGAGCAAAACCACGCCAATGATGGGCTAAAAAATGATTAGAATCAAGTTTAATAACTGCCGAAAAATCATCCATTGCCCGACGATAATGCCCTTGTTTCCATAGTGCGACACCCCGTAAAAAATATAAATTAGGGGTAGCTTCCCCAAGAGTTAAGGCTTGATTATAAGCATGAATAGCCAAATCAAACTCCCCTTTTTGATCATGAAAAGTGCCTAATCTCGTATATTTACTTATTTGTTTTTTCTTTGCCCAGAGTAAATATCCTTTTAAACCCCCACCGTAAAATAAATCAGAAATGGAAATATAATCTTTTGTTATATATTTTTTTATATATTCTTGAGGCAAAAAACCAGCTAATATCAAGGGATAATCTTTTATATCAGATTGAAAATCATACACAGAAACAAAAAATACAATTAATTCATAATTATTAACTTCCTCTTGAGTTAGAAACCAGTGAATATCATCACTTTTTAAGGCAGTTTTTACTAAAATATTAAAATTATAATTATCTTGGATTACAAAACTATTATTAATTCCTTGTAAACTACTACTACGTTTTTCTGATACTATTAAATCGTGATAACGATGTTGTAAAAAATTTTCTCCTAATCTATCAAGAAAATGTTTAGACAAGACATTATGATAGTCAGAATTATTTTTTTTATCCTTAAGTAAAACTTCTAATTTATTAACAATCGTCGTAGTATGAAAACTCCTTATTGTGTCAATTTCTGTATAGCAGTTATCAGATTGACAAGCACAAAGAGAATCTATTTTTAAACGATGACAGAAATCTTTTTGTTGCTCCTGAAGAATAAAATTATTATCCATTTTTCTGTCACTACCACCCCATTTGTCAATTATTTGTTATTACCGAATATTACTTAACGTTTTTATTACCTATATAATTATAATCTGCTCAGATAATCATTAAAATAATATCCTGTATTTATCCAGATAAACTTTATTTAGATACAGTTTAAAGATTAGTGTCTTTTTTGTTCATTGATCATTAGTGTAGGCAAAATCTAATTATAATGAAAAGTGGAATTCTCCATACAAAATCTATTTTATTCCATGAATATCACCTGTTCTCGCCCTTATTGTAAACATCCGATAAATAGTTTTGGCGAATTAAAAAATGCCTCTCTACTAAAAACAGTACAACAAAAATATTGTATTAGTTGCGGTATGCCATTGATTTTGGCAGGAAGATATTTACCCACAAGATTACTTGGAAAAGGGGGATTTGGGGCGGCATATTTGGCGGTGGATAGATATAGCCCCACCATGAGAAAATGTGTGGTGAAGCAGTTTCAGCCAGAGGGAGACTTTGGAGAGGCTGAGTTGGCAGTGGCTTTGGAATTGTTTGATAGGGAAGCCCTTGTGTTAGATAATTTGGGTAATCGTCACCCCCAAATTCCTGATTTATTTGCTTATTTTCCTTTAATTGTACCGGGTACTGTTAATGGTAAGAAACAAGGGGAAGAGCAATATTTTTACTTGGTGCAGGAGTATATTGATGGGCAAGATTTGGAACAAGAATTATTACAAAAGGGTGCTTTTTCTGAACAGGAAATTACGGAAATTTTAAAAGAAGTTCTCAAAATATTAACCTTTGTCCATGAGAATGGCTCGATTCATCGTGATATAAAACCATCAAATATCATGCGTAATCGTGAAGGATTGCTTTATCTTCTTGATTTTGGGGCGGTGAAGATGGTAACAAGTCATACCCCCAATCCTCAGTCAAAATCTACTGGTATCTATTCTATGGGTTTTGCACCCCCTGAGCAAATGGCCGGGGCGCAGGTGTTTCCTTCTACGGATTTATATGCTTTGGCGGTAACTTGTGTCAGTCTTTTGACGGCGAAACCAACGACGGATTTATATGATGCTTATAGTAATACATGGCAGTGGCGCAAGTATGTTACAGTTGGCGATCGCCTCGCTCTCACCTTAGAAAAAATGTTGCAACATAACCCAGCCAAAAGGTTTCAGAGTGCCAAGGATGCTTTGAAAATTATCGACCCCCAAGGACAAAGAGCCGTGAATGTTTCTTCTGTTGCCCCTCAGCCCACCGTAAAACCCCCCGCAACCACAAATACAAGTCCCTCTACGTATGAACCCAAACCTATCAATGTTGAGCCTATAGAGCCTACAAAACAAGGTATTCAACCTGTGGAAAAACCACCAAAACCTGTAAAGGAGAAAAAATCCCGAGCTCCCTTACCTGTAGCTTCTATCCTAAGAGGAGTAGGTTTTTGGGCTTTTGAGGGGGTATTAGTGGCGATCGCCATTACCAGTGCATTAGCTACTTTTTCCATGGGAGTACAGATGGGGGTTTTAGGAGGAATAATGGGTTTATTAATTCTTTTACTCTGGAAAAAAGTTATTGAAAAATGGGATTTACTATTTGTAGCAGCAGCTAGTATGGCTTTAATTTACTTTATTCCTTTGCTTCATAGTTCGTTATTCACCCTGTTAAATTTACCCTTATTAGCTCTATTTATCTTACCCCCTATTAGTGCATTAATAAGTATATTTGTTATTAGTATATTATTATTTATTTTGTCACTTTTAAGAAAGTTTGTTTAACTCTAAAAAGTCCCCTATGGCTTTTAAATAGGTGACGCTATCTTCTAACATGGGAAAATGTCCAGTCGCTTTGATGGCATGGTATTGAATATTTTCAGGATTAAGAAGAGCGGCAGCTTTGCCCATATTAGCAGGAATTATTTGATCTTTTTCCCCTGATATTAATAGGGTAGGTACAGAAATATTTTTATATGCTTGGGGTATGGTTTCTACGGATTTTTTACTAACAGAAGTATAGATGGTATTTAGGGCAGCTTGATAGTCTGCCATCAAGAAGTCTTCTAAAAAAGCGATGCTCATTTCTTTGGGAATGGGGCGATGCAAAAATCTGGCCATGAAAAATTTTTCGGCTAGGGGAAATTTTAAAAACCAGTTGTAACGGAATTTAACTACATATCCTCCCACTTGATGAAAAATTAAGAAAGCGAGAGCATTGTAAGTAAAAATACCATTACAAGTAAGAATGGCTTTTTCTACTTTTTCAGGTGCCATGGAAAGGAAAAAGGTGGCTATAGATGCGCCCATGGAGTGAGAGTTAAGATATACTTTTTCGAGGTTAAAAACTTCGAGGAGGGCGAGTAAGTCTTGGACATATTCTTCTAACTCGTAGGATTGGGGGTTGTGGTTCGATTTTTCTCCCTGAGATTGACCAAATCCTCTCATATCATATAATAAGCAGTCAAAATAAGGTGCGATCGCCCTTGCTGTAGTACGCCAGTAACGACAAGAGCCACCCCATCCATGAATAAAAACCATTACGGGTTTAGGGTTATTATCTCCCTGTTTTATCCATTCGTAATAGTGTTCAAATTCTCTGATTTTAATAAAACCTGTTTCTATGCTGATATTCATGGTTAATAATTGATAATGGATAGAGACAAAAGAAAATAATTGTCTATGGCTTATAACGCCAACTCCCTCGATGTTTTCTAATTTACCCTCTCCCATAGGAAAAAAGGAGATTTTTTTTAGGCCAAAATCTCCTTGAGTTGATGTTGTTGCCAGAGGGTTTGATACAATCCTTTTTGGTTAAAAAGTTCTAGGTGAGTGCCTGTTTGAACGATTTTCCCCCTATCCATAACAAAAATTCGATCGGCATTTTGCACGGCAGCTAGTTGATGGGTAATGAAGATAACGGTTTTACCTTCTTCTTGTTTCAGGTTTTCGAGAATTTGGGTGGCAGTTTTGTTATCCACGCTGGAAAGGGCATCATCTAGGATTAATATTTTTGATTCAGCAAATAAAGCCCTAGCTAATGAACTTCTTTGGCGTTGCCCCCCTGAGAGGGTGATTCCCCTTTCTCCTACTAGGGTTTGGTATTGTTGCGGGAAGGTGATAATTTCGGGATGAATTTGGGCTTGTTTGGCGGCATATTCAATCTCTGGCATTTCACCAATGGGGTTACTATAGGAGATGTTGTCTTGGATGGTGCTAGAAAATAGGAAACTTTCTTGGGGTACATAGGCGATCGCCCTGCGCAAATCTGTTAAATTAATTTTAGTAATATCAACCCCATCAATAAATAACTGCCCTTCTTCAATTTCCAATAGACGAGGAATGGCATTGGCAAGGGTAGATTTTCCTGAACCTATTAAACCCACAATGGCAATGGTTTCACCCCCCTGAATTTTGAAATTGAGATTATCAAGGGCGGAAAAATTAGCCTCTGGATAGGTATAGGTGAGATTAACCGCTTCAATGTCTCCCCTCATGGTTTGCGCATCCATGGAAACAGCATCAGCATCGGTTTGAATTTTTGGTTCAGCTTGTAAAATAACTTCTAAACGCTCGATACTTACTTCACCCCTTTGATAAGTGGTAATGGTAAAACCGAGGAGGGCGGTGGGAAATACTAACCTTTCTACATAAATGATAAGGGCGATAAAGTCACCCACGGTGATTAATCCCGCATTAATATCGCTCGTACCTAACCAAAGTAACATTAATAAACTGATACTGGCGATACCTTGAATGACGGGAAATAAGATATTTCTGGTTCTCGCTAACCCCAAATTTGCTTTGAGTAAATTACGATTTTTTTCCCCAAAAGCTCTTCTTTCGTTTTCCTCTTGAGCATAAATTTTGATAAGGGCAATACCGCTCATATCCTCTTGGATTAGTTCGCTAATATCTGATAGACTTTCTTGGACGTGGAGTTGCTCTTGGGCTAATTTACGGCTAAACAGTTGTACGGTGATTAACATGAGGGGGTAAACGGCGATCGCCACTAGCGTTAATTTAACGTTAATCAACAACATAGCAGGGAGAGTCAAACCATAGGCAAAAATAGTATTAACCAAACTTAAAATAGCAAACCCTACCAAACGGCGAATATTATCTACATCGCTAGTGGCACGGCTAATCAAATCCCCTGATGTGTTGGTACTAAAATAAGAAGGCTCCAATTTGAGAAGATGTTCAAAAATTCTTTGCTTTAAATCAAACTCTACCTGTCGGCCAATACCAAATATCATCATGCGGGAATACATTCTCATACCCCACATCACACAGGCTAAAATCACTAATATAATTACATAAGTGATTAATTGATTAAAGGTAAAACTTTCTTGCAAATCATCAAAAATATTACGAATTAACCAAGGTATGGACACCCCGACTACATTCACCGCAAAAAGGGCAAACATACCCAAGTACATCATTTTACTGTAGGGTTTTAGATAAGAATATAAAATTTTCAGTCTGGGGTTTGCCATTGGGAAAGAAAAATAATAGTGTAAAGAGTCATTTACATTTTAACATTCCCCCCTGTAATTCTTCATTACTTATTGCCTCGGTTGCTATAATATGCTTACAATACTCAAGGAAGTGACTCTCCTAAAACTTAGTTTTTACCTCTAATGATGAGGAATTAAAAGGCTAAGTTCTTCGGGGTGGGCGCGAAGTCAACAGATTATATTGTGAAGGATAGATATTGTGGCGTTTAAAATCGGTTTATTAGGACTAGGTACTGTCGGAACTGGTACTGCAGAAATTATATATAATCCCCAAGGAAGACATCCCCTCCTAAATGATATTACTATTGCCAAAATAGGGGTTAAATCTTTAGACAAACAACGAACTATTGACATAGCCCCAGAAGTTCTCACCACAGATTTAGAATCTATAGTTAGCGATCCTGATATTGATCTTGTTGTGGAGTTGATTGGGGGTTTAGAACCCGCTAGGAGTCTTATTTTAAAGGCGATCGCCTCTGGAAAGCACGTTGTTACCGCCAACAAAGCAGTTATCGCTCGTTATGGTCAAGAAATTTTTGAAGCGGCGAAACAAGCCAAAGTATATGTACTATTAGAAGCGGCCGTGGGTGGTGGTATTCCCATCATTGAACCTCTCAAGCAATCCCTTGGGGCAAACCGCCTTGAAACCATTATCGGCATCATCAACGGTACAACCAACTATATCCTCACGGAAATGACCGAAAAAGGGTCAGATTTCAAAGATGTATTACAAGAAGCCCAAGCCCTCGGTTATGCAGAAGCTGATCCCACCGCCGATGTAGAGGGTTATGATGCGGCTGATAAAATATCCATCCTAGCTTCCCTTGCCTTTGATCGTCAGGTTAAAAGGGAGGATGTTTACAGCGAAGGTATTACCTCCATTACCAGCAGTGACATTGACTATGCTGATAAACTCGGTTATGTGATCAAATTATTGGCGATCGCCCAGAAATCCACAGAAAATCAAGAAAGCCTAGAACTAAGAGTCCATCCCACCCTCGTCGAAAAATCCCACCCCCTAGCCAACGTTAACGGGGTATTTAACGCCATTCTTGTAGAAGGACAACCCCTCGGACAAGTTATGTTTTACGGGCCAGGTGCAGGTTCAGGCCCTACCGCAAGCGCCGTTGTTGCCGATATTCTCAATATTGTGGGAGTCTTACAAAGTAACCACGGGGCCCACTCCTTAGATCCCCTTCTCAGTTGCTCTCCCTCCCAGTCTGCAACCATTGCACCTATCGATGATGTTTCTACCCGTTTTTATGCCCGTTTCCTCTGTGCTGATGTACCAGGGGTCATAGGTCATTTAGGTACTGTATTTGGCGATTTTGGGGTAAGTCTTGCTTCTGTGGTACAGATTGGCTTCCAAGATAATCTAGCCGAAATTGTGGTAGTTACCCATAATGTGAGGGAAGGTAATTTCCGTAGTGCTATCAAAAAGATACAAGAGTTAGAGGCGATCGAAAAAATACCCAGTATGATCAGAGTTTTATAAAAGGGTTTAATTTTTTTAACAAGGAGCTTAAGCCCCAATCCCTTGCCCCTTGCCTAACACGTTTACCGATATAGACTTTTAGGGTGGGCATTGCCCACCATTAATTATTTTTAAACCAGCAGCTGATTACCCATCGTATTATTCGCTATCCTTCTCAATAATTCCTCCCCCCAAGAGCATATTCCCATGGTATAAAACCGCTGCTTGTCCTGGAGTAATGCCAAATTGAGGCTCCGAAAATATCAATTTAACTCTGTCATTGTCCAAAGGTACTACATTCACAGGTTCAGGGGTGCTACGATAACGAATTTTGACTTCTGCTTGAATGGGTGCAGAAGGTTGGGCAATGGATACCCAATTCATGCGCGCAACGGTACATTCTTTTTTCCCCCCCTCATCACGGGTAGCCACTATCACACGATTCATTACGGTATCTAGCTTCACAACGTACAAAGGTTCAGAATAAGCGACCCCTAAGCCTTTTCTCTGCCCGATGGTATAGTGATGCACTCCATCATGTTCCCCTAATATATTACCCCTAAGATCAACTATTTCCCCTTGTTTGGGTTTGATATATTGGTCTAAAAAGTCTTTCATCGAGCCATGGGCTTCTATCAAACATAAGTCTTGACTCTCAGGTTTTTCGGCGGTACTCAGGTTAAATTTAGTCGCCATTTCCCTTGTCTGAGTTTTAGTCTGATTACCGAGGGGAAATATCAAATGGGCTAATAATTCTTGGGTTAAGTCATAAAGAAAATAGGATTGATCTTTATTACCGTCAACTGCTTTGAGGAGTTGAAAGCGATCGCCCTTACTGTCATACTGAATCCTAGCATAATGTCCCGTGGCAATCTTATCAATACCAAGAGTTTCCTTTGCATATGCCAACATGGGCGGGAATTTAACCGTGCGATTACACTGGGAACAAGGAAGGGGTGTAACACCATCTTCATAACCAGATATTACATAATCAATAATATGAGTTTGAAATAAATCACGGGTATCTACCACATGATGGGGAATTTCTAGCTGCTCACATATAGAAGCCGCATCCACCATGCCTTCGGAACAACATTGGCCCTTACCTTTCATCAACCATAGGGTTAATCCTTCCACATGATAGCCTTGATGGTGTAAGGTTGCCGCCGCAACGGAACTATCTACCCCCCCAGACAAGCCTACAACTACCTTATCCATAATAATTTTAATATAACAATACTTTCTTACTTATAATATAACGCTACTGGTAATGGCTAATGGGTAGTTAATTATTTTGTTCTAGCTATGATTCTTAATTATTCAAACTTCCTTTAAACTTCATCAACTCATAAAGTTTAACCCCAATTTGATATTCATATTGACTGAGTAAACGCCCATAAATATAACCCGCTTTGCCATCAAGGAATCCTAGTCGGATAATATAAAAGAGAATAAAACGCAATAATGGCTTAAAAGGTAGCCTTACCCATATTTTTTTGAGAAAACGCTTTCTTTGTACAGCATCACCAAATAAATTTGCTCCGATGGTGCCATCATCATTTTGCCCCGTGAGAAAGTTGTAATATACCCTTGCTTCCCAGTTGGAGTAACGATTGTGACGGGCTAACCATTCGTAAATGTCACGAAAATCGATGTGAAGCATATCATTGTGTAAATAGCCGACTTTACCGTCCAAAATAACGTGTTCGTGGACTTCGTTATCCCCTGTGTTTTTTATTTCTTCGGTATTTAGGTTTTCGTAACGTCCTAATTTGTGTCTGAATAACCGTAAATTCCAATCGGGATATTTACCACCGTGTCTAATCCATTTACCAAGGAAAAATACTTTTCTGTTTAGGTAGTAGCCTTGGTAAGTATCATCTTCAATTTTCTTGGCAATTTCTGCCCAAAGTTCGGGGGTAATTCTCTCGTCACAATCAACAATCAACACCCAATCGTTTTTGAAAGGTAAGTTTTCCAATGACCAATTTTTTTTCTTTGGGGACTTACCATTGTAATGGAACTGTACTACTTTCGCTCCTTTTTCTTCGGCAATGGCAATGGTGCGATCGCTACTTTGAGAATCAACTAAAAAAACTTCATCAGCATCAGCAACACTATCCATACACGCCTGAATGTTCTTTTCTTCATTTTTGGCAGGAATCAGAACAGATACAGGAATTTTTTTTTGTTCCACACCCATAACACCGCTTTATTTGTCTTTCAATTTGTTTTACACATCTTATCTCAATATCATCGAAAAAACTTTTTTTTTACAACTTATTCAATATTATTTGCAATAATATCCACTTTTCTTTTATACTTATTGATTATTATTCTTAAATAGTGTGTGAAGGAGATTAACTATCAATGTCAGTAAAATCTTGGCAAAAACTAAATGCGATCGCGCAGTGCCATTTTATGATCGCCCTAGCCTCTTCCCTCAGTCTTGCTGTGGCAGAAGAAGCAAGAGGTAATGAAAATATATATCAGATAAACTCATTAGAGACTAATGAAAATAGTGTTAATTTTTTATCACCAACAGATAATCAACTAGGACAAGTAACTTCTGTTAATCAACTAAGTGACGTATCCCCCACCGATTGGGCTTACGAAGCCCTTAGAAGTCTAGTAGAGCGTTACGGTTGTATTGTCGGTTATCCCGATCGCACTTTCCGTGGCAACAGAGCCTTAAGCCGTTATGAATTTGCCGCTGGTTTAAACGCCTGTATGCAATCTATTGAGCGTTTAATCGGTACTGGTGGAGTAGGTGATGAAGATATTGCCGCCCTCAGAAGACTAATAGCAGAATTTGAAACCGAACTGGCAACCCTAGGAGCAAGGGTTGACAACCTCGAAGGAAGAGTGGCTTTCCTAGAAGATCATCAATTCTCTACCACCACCAAATTAAGCGGAGAAGTAATCTTCACCCTTGCCAATGCCTTTGATAACAACTCCGATAATTTCCAAGGCACAGGAGTAGATAGAGATCAAACCATGTTTGCCAATCGAGCGCGTCTTAACTTCGATACCAGTTTTACAGGAAAAGATCGTCTCCGAGTTCGTCTGCAAGCCGCGAACTTTGAGCGTTTTGGTAATAGTAATATGTTGCGTTTAGGTCATGACACTAATACAGATAATAGCTTTGAACTTGACACATTAGCCTATCGTTTCCCCGTAGGTGATGCTATTACCGCTCATGTAGGAACTAACTCCCTAGACGTTGACGGTATCTTTGATGTTCACAATCCTTTTTTAAGTGGTGGTAGCACGGGATCATTAACCAGATTATTACGCCGAGATCCTCTCACCCTCAGAGGACCTGGGGGCGCAGGAGCGGGAGTTAATATCAAACTCAGTGACAGCTTAAAATTAAACGCTCTTTACCTTGCCAGTGATGCGAATGATCCAACGAGGGGTAATGGCTTATTCGATGGGGGATTTAGTACAGGGGCTCAGTTAAGTTATACTCCCTCTTCTAATCTAGCCCTTGCCTTCGCTTATCTAAGAACATATGAACCTGACAACTCTGTAAACCTTGCTAGTGGCACCAGTACGGGAACAACAGCGAACCCCTTTGATGGACGTGGTGCTAGTTCAGATCGCTTCGGCTTACAAGGAAATTTTCGTATTTTGCCTCGGGTAAACTTGAGTGCATCAGGTAGTTATGTATCTGCGAATAATTTAAATCGCAGTGGAATTTTAGGTGCAGCTACGAATAGAGATGATGCGGAGTTGTGGACCTGGGCGGCTAACGTTTCCTTTTTGGATGTAGGTAAAGAAGGAGCAATCCTTTCCGTTGGTGGTGGTATGCCTCCTCGCTCTCAATTTGAAACGGATACTTCTTATATGGTAGAGCTACAATATCGTTATCCCATTAACCGTAATATCATTGTTACTCCTGGGCTATATGCGGTATTTAATCCTAACCATGACAGTGCCAATGATACTGTTTATGTGGGTGCTTTACGTACTACTTTCCGTTTCTAAATTTACTTGCTGGATGGAAATAGCACCATAACATATCGATTTATCCAGAGGGCGTAATTAGTTTTTACGCCCTTTTGTTTGCGTCATCAAAGGGAAATTAATTGTTAGTGCAGAAAAAAAGGAAAATGTTTAAGCAAAAATACTCATCCCAGTGTAAAATGTATGATTTAACACCGCCAAAATTCAACATATCCGATAACCTGTAAACTAGATACAAGATTAAAAACCCTAAAATCATCATGAATAACAACCCCTCAGCAAACAAAATTCCCCACATCGTCATAGTCGGTGGTGGCTTTGCTGGTTTATACGCCGCTAAAGAGTTGGGCAAGGCTCCGGTAAAAGTTACCCTTGTGGATAAACGTAATTTCCATTTATTTCAGCCCTTGTTATATCAGGTGGCAACGGGTAGTTTATCCCCGGCTGAAATTTGCTCTCCTTTGCGCTTAGTGGTGGGTAGAAATCCTAATACCCGTGTTGTCTTGGATGAAGTGGTAGATGTTGACCCTGAGAAAAAACAGGTCATCATGAGAGAGGGAGTATTGGACTATGATAAGTTGATTATCGGTACTGGGGTAAGTCATCATTATTTTGGTAATGATCAATGGGAAGAAGAAGCCCCTGGTTTGAAAAGTATTGAAAATGCCCTTGATATTCGTCGCAAAATTTTTCTCGCTTTTGAGGAGGCAGAAAAGGTATCTTCTCCCGAAGAAAAACAGGAATGGTTAACTTTTGCCATTGTGGGTGGTGGCCCTACGGGGGTTGAGTTGGCAGGGGCGATCGCAGAAATTGCCCACAAAATTATTAAAAATGACTTCCAAGAAATTGATACTACCAAGGCAAAAATTCTCTTGATTGAGGGCATGGATAGGGTTTTACCTCCCTACTCCCCCGATTTATCCCAAAAAGCACAGGAATCTTTAGAAGAATTAGGGGTAACTGTGTTAACCAAACGCATGGTAAATAACATCGAAAATAACACCCTCACCATGCGCCATGGAGAAGAAACAGAAGAAATAAAAGCTCGTACTATCCTTTGGGCCGCAGGGGTAAAAGCATCGGGAGTGGCTAAAACCATCGCCGAAAGAACTAACGCCGAAACCGATCGCGCTGGTAGAATTATGGTAGAACCAAATCTAAGTTTGGCGGAATGTCCTGATATATATGTAGTGGGAGATTTAGCCCACTTTGCCCACCAAGGAGATAAACCCCTTCCAGGTATTGCCCCCGTTGCTATGGCACAGGGTAAATATATGGCAAAATCCATTAAGGATGAAATCAAAGGTAAACCCGTTGTTCCTTTTAAATATGTAGATAAAGGAAGTTTGGCGGTAATTGGTGATAATCATGCGGTGGTGGATTTAGGATTTGTGAAGCTCTCTGGTTTACTTGCCTGGTTGGTATGGGTATTTGCCCATATCTACTATCTCATCGAGTTTGATAATAAGTTAACCGTAATGCTTCAATGGGGTTGGAATTATCTTACCCGTGGTAGGGGCGCAAGGTTAATTACTGGGGAAATTACGGAGAAAAATTTGATGACTAAATCATTTAATAATCCTCACTATCCTTCTTCACAAGATAATAATGATAAAACAGGAAAAGAGACGGTAAAAGTATAACTTTTAATTCTTTTGATGTTTACCCCTCATGGTTAGAGGGGTTTTTTTATAAAAAATAGTTTTGAAATGTAATATAGTAAAAATAAATGGTAGAAAATATTATTAATAATCCTCCAACATTATCTAAGTCCGAAAAACAGGAATTAATGCGATCGCTCTTACACAAAGAAGGGTGTTGGGTGGATTGGGGTAAAAAATGCCAACAACTACAAAAAGCAGGGGTTGACTCCCAAGAAATTTTTGAAAAAACAGGATTACAAAACAGTCAACAAAACCTCGTCATTGTCGCGTCCCAAGTATATGACAGTTTAGTTAATACCGAAGTAGAAGAAAGCACCCTCCAATATTACCAAGGGCCTCGCAGCGACGTATTATACGAATTAAGGGTATTAAACCACCAAGAAAGAAAACAAGCCGCCCTCTATTGTGAAAACAAAAAATTAGACGTGGATGGGGCAAAGGAAGTGGCAAAAAATATGAAATTATTTGCCCGTATCTCTCAACCTCCCGAAGGCTTCACCAATCACCCAGGAGATACCGTGGCTTATCAACTGTGGAAAAGTGCTAAACAAAAGAAAACTCTCGCCGATAAAACCCGTCTCATTGCCGAAGGCTTGAAATATGCCCATTCGGAAGGGGCAAGAAATAAAATTCAACAACTATTAACCGATGTTGCTACCGCAGACACCGTAACCAAAATTCCTTTATTACCTGTATATCGCCTAGAGGAAGAAGAACAAATTCCCTGTATTCTGCCTGTGGTTGGCTCATTTCCCTTGGCTTCATCACCCTTTGCAAATATTCCTAGCCTTTCACCCCAAGAACCTTTTGATATAGTAGAAGTGTCTCAAGCCATGTCATTGGTTTCCATCCCCACATGGCAAGTGGTATTACAGGCAAAAAAACCCGTGGTAATTACAGCCCATACCCATGATTTACCTCAACAACAGGATGAAAAAAATGAACCTATTTTAGTTGTGGTTGATGCAGATAATAGGGAATGGAGTTCACAATATTATTTTTTAGTGGATGATGGCGGGGAGATTAAGTTTTCCTGGCTACCCACCCAACGCCATGGGCAAATTTTAGGCAGACTATTAGTAATTCTTAAGCCTCGGAGAATATTAGATGAGAATAATTTAACAGAGCCATGGCAAATGGACGATTGATGATTGATTCAGGTTACAATATTAGTGTTAGTGGGCTGTTTAGAAATTAAAAGTAAATGACAGCAAAGACAAATAGACGGTTTGTGATAGGTGATGTTCATGGTCATTTTCAAGCTCTTATGGGCTTGTTAGAGGCGATCGCACCTACTCCAGAGGATGAAATTTATTTTTTAGGAGACTTAATCGACAGGGGGGCAGACAGTGCCAAAGTCGTTGATTTTGTGATGGAAAATAACCACCAATGTATTTTGGGCAACCATGAAGTTATGCTCCTCCAATCATTCACTCCTAAAGGTCTAAATCATATGTCCTTTCAGTCATGGCTCCAAAACGGCGGTTACTCCACCATTACCAGTTATAAAAACAAAATTCCCCCCGAACACCTAGAATGGATGCGTCAACTACCTCTTCATATCGATTTAGGAGACTACTGGTTAGTCCATGCAGGGGTTGATCCCCATTTACCTCACCAAAAACAAAATTCTGACCAATTTTGCTGGATTAGAAGTGAGTTTCATAGCACCCCTGAGCCTTATTTTAAGGATAAAACCATTGTGATTGGTCATACCATTACCTTTACTTTTCCAGGGGTAAAACCAGGGCAAATAGTCCAAGGAAATGGCTGGATTGGCATTGATACGGGAGCTTATCATCATGGATACGGTAAGTTAACCGCCCTGGAGTTAAATGACTCCATGATTTATCAAGTAGATAGTTTTGGCAGACATTTTTCCAGTAAAAAACTCGAGGATGTGGTTCACAAAATTGACCCTCGTAACCTCGCTTTTAGGAAGCCAAAAATATTTTTCTAAATTTACATTAAAAACCCCTTAACAATATACATCTTATCCCTAATAATAGATCCAGTGTCTATGAGGATAAATGATGAGTTTCTCAATTTTCATTGGTTTTGCCTTGATCCTGTCCGCTTATCTGCTCGGTTCTATTCCTACGGGTTATCTCGCTGGTCGTATCCTCAAGGGAATTGACATTCGAGAACATGGTTCAGGTTCTACGGGTGCTACCAATGTGTTACGAACTGTGGGTAAAGGAGCCGCTGTGGGGGTTTTATTGGTGGATATGTTGAAAGGAATGATGGCGATCGCCCTTATTAAAGTAACCTACAATTATGTAGGCAGTGATGTACTACCCCTAGGGTGGAAAGAATGGTTAGTAATGATAGGTGCCCTATTGGCAGTATTGGGTCATAGTAAATCTATCTGGCTCAACTTTTCAGGGGGGAAATCCGCAGCCATAAGTCTTGGGGTATTGCTCGTAATGAATCCCTTTGTCGGTTTAGGAACATTGGCAACCTTCCTCATAGTATTATATCTTTCTCGTATCGTTTCCCTTAGCTCCCTCAGCGGTGCGATCGCCGTAAGCGTATTTATGGCAATATTCAACCCCTCCTTACCCTACCTAACCTTCGCCTTCCTCGCAGGAGCATATGTCATCATCCGCCACCGTAGCAACATTCAACGGTTGATGTCAGGAAAAGAACCCCGTATCGGTCAAGCAGTATCTTCGTAAATTTTATATCGTAATTTCACTTTAGGGCTACTAAAAGCCTCTCACTTTTAGGCAGAGGTAGTTTACATAGGGTGTAATGAAAAAGTATGCGCATTTAGCAGACTATTTTTTATTGCACCATTAAAATATTTTGTATCCATAGAAATAACCTTTTAATATTTTTAATATAAATACATATTTCCCCCTTAATTTTATGTGCAAAAATTCGTTTATCATATAGAAAAGCTGTATAGGTGCAAGTCCATGAGTGAAACTCAAGAATTCCGTCATATATTAGTCATAGAAGATCGCAAAGGAAGAAGAATTATATCCTTAGAAGACAACAACTACACCCTCGGAAGAGACTCCAATAACCCCATCGTCATCTATGACTATCAAGTGTCTCGCACCCATGCAACTTTAGAAAAAAAAGAAGACGCCCAAGGAAGCACCTATCGCATAGTGGACGGAGACTTGCAGGGCAAAAGAAGCACCAACGGGATTTTAGTAAATGGACACGCCACCCTTTCTCATGAATTAAAACATGGGGATTCAATTCGTTTTGCCAACGAAGCCAAAGCTAACTATTACATCATCGCCACAGAGTCAGGTATTGACCTTTTTAATCCCGACGACTTAGGAAATCTAAACTCCAGAAGCACCCTCACCAGCCCCACTACCCAAACAATGATTTCCAAGCAGGAAGAAGCAGAAAATCCTCAAGACCAAGAAGAATTAATACGTCTTGCATCCTTCCCTGAATTGTCTCCCCATCCTATTATCGAGGTGGACTGGGAGGGTAATATTACTTATCTTAACCCCGCTGCCAGTATCAAATTTGAAAATCTTTATGAAGAAAAACTAAGTCATCCTATCCTTGCAGATTTATTAATAGAATCAAATAATCGTCAGGGAAATCTTTTCCTACGGGAAGTAAAAATAGGGGCAGAAGTATTTGAGCAATATGTTCACTACCTTTCCGAAAAAAAACTCATTAGAAGTTATATTTTCGACTTTACTAAAAGAAAACAAGCCGAAGCCCAACTAAAAGAAAGTGAGGCTCGTTATAGGGCTATATTACGCCAAACTTCTGAGGGTATCATTCTTGCCTATGCCCACAATAAAAAAATTATTGAAGTAAATGGAGCCTATGCCAAGATGATAGGCTATGGCACGGAAGAAATGAAAGAGATGACTCTTTATAATCTCATTGCTAGTGACTTACAGTTATTTAACCAAGATTTGGCCAGAATCGCCGAAAGAAAACAAGATACCCTTGCTCAGTATATCCATCGCTGTAAAGATGGAACTTTACTTAATTTAGAATCTAATATTAGTGTTATTAGTTATCAAAATAAAGACATTTTTTCTATTGTGGTGAAAAATGTTCCTGAAGCTACCCATACTGCTAACAAGTCTAGTTATTATCATTTTTATGATAGTTTGACCAATTTAGCTAATAAAACTTTATTAGAAAAACAACTAGATTTTGCCCTTTTATCAGCTAAACGTTACCAACATTTTCTTGGTCTAATTGTATTAGAAATAAAAGGATTAGATGGATTTAAAAAAATCAGAGGAGAAGAGGAAACTAATAAATTTTTACAAAATTTTGCTCAAACTTTTGAGTCCTGTTTACGTAGCTTTGATTTGGCCGCCAGATGGGATGATAATAGATTTATTGCTTTATTTTCCCGTATTAGGGGACCTAGAGATCCTGCTAAAATTGCGAAAAGGATGGCTACGGTTTTTGAGCAGTATATTCAACAGCAAAAGGGCAATACTGACTTAGATTTAAATATTGGTATGGTGGTGTATCCCCTCGATGGGGATAATACTGAGCATTTAATCCAAAGTGCTTTGGTATCTTTAGAACAATCTAGTCATGATGAGTCTGGAGTTGTTAGTTGGAGTGGATTTAAGATTAGCCCCAAAACAGCTAGTTTACTTAGGTTGGAAAATTTGATTGGTAGCGCTATCCAAGAAAAACAGTTTTATCTGTGTTATCAACCTCAATTAAGTCTTCCCACTAATAGTTTAACGGGCATGGAGACGTTACTTCGTTGGAATCATCCTGAGTTGGGCAAAATTACCCCTAAACATTTTTTGAGATTGGCGGAGGAAACTGATTTTATGTTGCCTTTGGGGGTGTGGATTTTACAGACGGCAGTGGCTCAGATGAAACAATGGACAAGTCAGGGTTTCTCTACATTTCCTGTGACAGTTAATATTTCTAGTCGTCAGTTTAATCAAGATAGTTTTGTGGATTTAGTGGCTACTATTCTTCAGGAAACAGGTTTACCCCCTCAACAGTTGGAGTTAGAAATTACTGAAAATTCTTTATTACAAAATCCTAGTTTTGCGGCTCAAAGTTTACAGCAATTGTTAGAGTTAAAAGTACGTTTATGTCTTGATAATTTTGGGGTGGGGGGTTCGTCTTTAGGTCATTTGCAACAATTTCCTTTTAATACTGTAAAAATTAGCCCAACGGTCATTAGTAAGTTAGAATCTAATCAGGCTTTTAATTCATTTATAAGGGCGATCGTTTCCTTTAGTGAAGGTTACAATTTGAAAGTTATTGCTGTGGGGGTAGAAAAACCTGCACAACTAGAATTGTTAAAAAGTCTAAACTGTTTGCAAATTCAAGGTAATTTATTTAGTAGTCCTTTACCCACTCAGGATGCTACTGCATTCTTGGAAAAGGGGAGTTTTTATATTCCTTCTTGAGTATTTGAAGATGTGTTTACACTTCATTAATAAAATACTAGCCGTTAAGGTTATTCTTCAGTTATGAGAGTAGCTTTATAATTTTGATAACTATAAAATAATAGTCTTTTATGATTAAATAAAAATACTTTTTATTAACTATGAATAGCGATTACACGGCCACAGTCTTTAATAGTCAATTGCGAAATTTACTCCATGTTTTGGTGCTGAAGGATAAAACTTCTCGTCATACCATTCTTTTAGAAGATCAAAGATATACTTTAGGCAGAGATCCCCGTAATAATATTCCTATCAAATCAAAAAAAGTATCTCGTATTCATGGGACTATACTTCGTAGGGAAGATGCTCAACACAAAACTTTTTCCTATTGGCTGTTAGATGGTGATTTGATGGGTAATCGTAGTACCAATGGGATATTTATTAATGATAAAAGATGTTTGGTTCAAGAATTAAAACATGGTGATGTTATTACATTGGGCATGGAAGTGGAAGGAGAATATCATATTCTTTCTGATGTCAACCAATTAGAAAGTTTGAGAGAGGAAGATTTTGATTCTCATCAAGGTGGGGGGGTTGCCAATACTAAAAGGTCAGATGAAAATAAAATTCATAATTCCATAGATTATGATCGGGAGAATACTCCGACAATCATTAGTAGCTCTGATACCTTGTTTATATCGGAACCCACCGTAGAGTCTTTTGAGGAGAATAGCAGTAATGCTAGTTCTGCGGATGCCTCTGAGGTTCAGTCTGATGAGTTAAGTCGCTTAGCTTCCTTTCCAGAATGGAGTCCTAATCCTATTATAGAGATTGATTGGTCTGGAAGGGTAACTTATTTAAATCCTTCAGCGACAACTAAGTTCCCTACTCTGAGGTTAAATGAAACTAATTCGAGTCATCCTGTTTTAGAGGGTTTAGTTCAGGGTATCAAGAAGAATAGTGCTAGTTCTAATTTATTTGTTCGGGAAATAACCATTAAGAATCAGGTTTTTGAACAATATATTCATTACCTATCGGAACAGAAGTTAGTTAGATGTTATATTTTTGATTTTACGGGGAGAAGAATTACTGCAACTCAGGTTAATGAGAGTGAGCAAAGATATAAAGCTGTTTTAAATCAGATTCAAGAGGGAATTTTTCTGGTGGATGCTGGAAGTAAAAAAGTTTTGGAAGCTAACAGTGCGTTGGCTAATCTCTTGGGTTATGGTTTGGATGATTTGCATTGTTTGAGTTTGAATGATGTATTATTTTTGAGTCCTGGAGAAGTGGAACAGAAAATAGATTTTTGGTTAAATAATCCTAATTCTGGCTCTGAAACTTTAAGTTATCGTCGTAAAAATGGTTTTTTATTGGAGTTGGAGTCTAGTCATTCTACTATTAGTTATGGGGATCAGAAAATTGTTTCTTTTACGGTACATCCTGTTAGTCAAAGTTTAGGGACTGAGACGATAATTCAGGAACAGGGTTTGTTTGATTTGGAAACAAATTTACCTAATAGTCAGTTATTTTTGGAACAGTTAAACACTGCGATCGCCAATAGTTATCGTTTAGAACAACTGTTATGTGTAATTTTCGTAGAGCTAGAATTACCGAAAAACTTAAAAGAAAAAATAAATAATAAAATTCAATTAACCTTATTAGAAGGCTTTTCCAAAAGATTAAGATCCTCTTTGCGCGGCGGTGATACCGTTGCTAGGTGGCAAGGAAACCAATTTGTGTGTTTATTACCTCAAGTCAGAAGTATTCGAGACATTGGCAAAGTATGTCACCGAATTTTAGAAACCTTAAAACCACCTTTTTTCTTAGAACATCAAAAAATCCATATCAAAACCAGTATGGGCATAGCGGTTTATGATGAGGAAAATAATACGACAGAAACAATTTTGGCAAATGCCCAAAAAGCCTTAAAAAAAAGCCAAGAATTGGGCAGTAATAACTATAAATTTATCCAATCCAACATTCAAGCAGAAATAGAAAGACTTTTAAAGCTAGAAAAACTTTTAAACTCTGCCCTCGAAAAAAAGGAATTATCCCTCCACTACCAGCCCCGCATCAGAGTAGAAAATAAACAAATAACAGGGGTAGAAGCCTTTTTGCGGTGGAATCACCCCGAATTGGGGTGTATGTACCCCGGGCAATTTTTACCCTTAGCCGAAGAGACAGGATTAATTATGGACATAGGAGAATGGGTATTGGAAACCGCCTGTTTTCAACATAAAATCTGGTTACAAAATAATGTGATTAAACAACCCATTAGCATTAACATTTCTGGTTATCAATTCCAACAACCTAACTTTACAAATGTCATTGCCAATATCTTAGAACAAACAGACTTACCTCCACATTTTTTAGAACTAGAAATCACCGAAGAAACCATTGCCCAAGAGCTAGATTTGGCAGAAAAAACGATCTCAGAATTAAAGCAAATGGGAGTAAAAATATGCTTAGATGATTTTGGTAAAGGAATGTCTGCTTTAGGCTATCTAAAGAAATTTCAAATTGATACCATCAAAATTGATAAAGATATTGTCCAAAACCTAGAGAATAATTCTCAAGACTTGGCCATTGTATCAGCTATAATTGGGGTAGGAAAAAACTTTAATATAGCTGTAGTGGCTGAAGGAATAGAATCCAAAGAACAACTAGCTCTTTTATTAGAATTAGGATGTGAGGAGATACAGGGTAATTTGTTGACAGAACCATTAAAAATGGGTGATACAACCAATTTTCTTGCCAATCCAACCCAGAGTCTCACTTTATCATAAATTATTCATCATTTATCTATCATATTCCCCACTAAATGAGTAATCATAAGACCAAATTAAATCACATTCTGGTGGTAGAAGAACTCAATAATCAGAGATTCTTTACCCTTGAATCCGAGGTCTATTCTATTGGGAGACATTCAAGTAGTGATATAAAACTAAACTCGGCCCCAGTATCTCGACATCACGGTACCATTATCAGAGATCACTTGGGGGATAATGAATATGCTTACACCCTCATTGATGGCGATTTTAAAGGCCATAGAAGTCAAAATGGTATCTTAGTCAATGGCAAAAAAATTATTCGTCGTCGTCTTCAAGATGGAGATCAAATTTTATTTGGTGGAGAGGATATTAAAGGGATATATTATTTGGAGTCTGAGGCGCAAGTTAATCGCAATGTAGAAAAAAATGATAATTGGCGCATTGAAAAAAATCGCACTAATTCGGCGAGGGAGGAGTTACAAAATACTCTGATTCTGTCGGAACAAAATTTATCGGGTAATTTACAAAGTGAGGAGATTAAAAGGTTAGCTTCTTTTCCTGAGTTATCTCCCCATCCCATTATAGAAATAGACTTTCAGGGTAAGATTACTTATATGAATCCTTCTGCTAAGTTATGTTTTCCTGACTTATCAGATGATGATGAGGATAATGGGAAGCATCCTTTAATGATGAATATTAATATTCCTCAAGATAAAACCCATAGTCAATTAGAACAAAGGGAAGTTAGTTCTAACGATCGCCACTTTGAACAATATATTCATTATCTCTCAAAATACAACGTTATTAGAAGTTATATTTTTGATATTACCGAGCGCAAAATATCAGAAGCGAAGTTACAATATCAAGCCTTCCATGATTCTTTGACGGGCATTGGCAATCGAGATTATTTCCATTGGCAACTAAATAATCGTCTCAGGGAAATGAAGGAAAAGGGAGATGATTTTGCAATTTTATTTATTGATATAGATAGATTTAAAAATATAAATGATACTCTCAATCATTCCACGGGGGATAAATTATTAGAAAGTTTTTCTTTTCGGATTCTCTCTTGTCTTTCAACAGACTGTATTTTTTCTCGATGGGGAGGAGATGAGTTTATTTTGGGGTTACCCCTAGGAAGTCAAGAAAAAAATCACACTGGTTTGATTAACGATACCATTAAGGTGATTATGGATAGTCTCAAAAATCCCTTTTTGATTGAGAACTACACCATTTATGTTACCTGTAGTATTGGGATTGCTCTTTATCCTCAAGATGGAGATAATCAAGAGCAACTGATCAAAAATGCCGATATTGCCCTTTCTCGGGCAAAACAAATGGGTAAAAATAATTCCCAATTTTACACTACTCGCCTGAGTGAAGAGCAAATGCTCATGTTTGAGTTGGAAACCAGTCTTTATGATGCGATCGCCCATAACCAACTATACTTAAACTATCAACCAAAATTAAACCTCGCCACCAACAAAATTGATAGTGCAGAAGCCCTTGTAAGATGGAAACATCCCACCCTTGGCATTATCTCCCCTGGCAAATTTATTCCCCTAGCAGAAGAAACAGGGCTAATTATTCCCATCGGGGAATGGGTATTAAAAACCGCTTGTCTTCAGGCTAAAAAATGGATTGAATTAGGTTATGGACTAGACACCATCGCCGTAAATATTTCCGTGAAGCAATTTCGGCAAGAAAACTTTGTCGAAGTCGTCAAAGATGTCTTGGAAGATGTCAACCTCGAAGCAAAATATTTAGAATTAGAAGTAACCGAAAGTATTTTAATGCAAGATAGGGGCAAAACCGCTTTAATTATTAACGAATTGTCCGAGCTGGGTGTAAAATTTTCCCTAGATGACTTTGGTACTGGTTATTCATCTTTAAGTTATCTGAAAAAATTTCCTTTTCATACCATTAAAATTGACCAATCTTTCATTCGAGATTTGACAGTTAATCAACAAGATAGAGCCTTAATTGATGCAGTAATTACCCTCGGAAAAGGCTATAAAATGCAAGTAGTAGCCGAGGGAGTAGAAACAGAAGTACAACTCAATATTTTAAGAGAATTTAACTGCGATATTATTCAAGGAAGATGGCTTAGTATGCCTATTTCAGCCCCTGAATTTGAAAAATTCTTACAAAACTTTATCCATGCCATGACAAAATAAGTTTTCAAATATTCTATAAATATTCTTATTAAAAAAAACTTAGTTTTCGTCCTTCAAAGATAATAATTGTTCATTAATAGTAGCAAGATATACCTGAGCCGAATTTTCCTCCAAAATGCCTTTTCTGAGAGCATCAGTTATGGCACCTTGCTCAGCTAAATAAAGCCTTCGTTTCAAACTATTGATATATTTATCCTCCGTAATGCTTTTGCCCCGCTGGTTGTAAATATCCCTTAACTCCCTCTCCCCTTGGGCAATCTTAGCTTGATAACTAGCGAAAATTTCTTCATAAAGAGAGCGAGAAAGACTGCCAGATTCTAATAAATTGTTTAACTCCTTTTGGGCGGCTTTAGAAGCAATGAGGGTTAACTGTAGATTTTCGATGGTTTTTTTGAGGGGAGAAGGTTTAGAAAGTTCTAACTTATTTACTAACCAAGGTAAGCTCAAACCTTGCCCCACTAGGGAGATTAATACAGTACTAAAAACAATGGCAATTACTTGGGTTCTTTCTGGTAAAGTAAAAGGTAAACTGATGGCAAGAGCCATGGATAACGAGCCTTTGACGTTGCCTAAAATTAAAACGTGTTGCCATTTTAGGGGAATAGGACGATCTAATCTTTTTAATAAAGATAGGAGAGGATAGATAGATAATACCCTGCCCATTTGATAACCGATGATAGCCAAAATGGCTAGGGGTAAGGTAGAGATGAGGGTTCGGGGTTCGATTACAATACCCACCAAAAGGAAAATAAAAGTATTTACCCCAAATCCAGCATATTCCCAAAAGTTGAGCAGAGTTACTTTGGTGGTGGCCGATATTTTCTTGAATCCTGAATTGCCGATAACCAATCCTGCAATCACCACTGCGATCGCACTTGATACCTCTAACAGTTGACCAATTTGAAAAGTAACTAAAGAAACTGCTACCGTCAATAATATACCACTAAGGGCATCATCCAACTGTTGAAATAAACCCACACATAAATAACCCAAACCCCAACCCAATAAACCCCCACCGAGGAAGGCAATTAAAACTTGAGTAATACCATCTGCAAAAGAAAAAGAACCCTGTAAATGTATTCCAGCGATAATATTTAGTAATACAAGGGCAACCCCATCATTAAACAAACTTTCTCCCTCTACGATGGTAGCCAGTCGAGAAGGCACTGACACCGTGCGGAAAGCGACAATTACCGACACAGTATCGGTAATGGTAAGAATAACCGCCATGGCGGCTACCGTAATCCAAGGTAAACCCATGGCTATTTGATAAAAAATAGCGGTGATGGTAGCAGCAATTAACACCCCCGGCACCGCCAAGACGGCAATGGGTTTGATAGTGCTTTTGAGACGACTAATATCAGTATTGATGGCGGCCTCAAAAATGAGAATGGGTAAAAATAGATTGAGAATAACGTCAGGATTTAGACTAACAAAGTCAGGTAATGTCCCCTGAGTGACGATTAAACCAGCTAAAACTAATCCTACCACATAGGGGATTTTTAATTTTCTGCTCACTAAGGCAACAACAGTGGCAATGAGCAGTAAGATAATCAGGGCATCTACTAATCCTGTGATGTCGGCATTCTGAACGGGTAAGGATTCAATGTCAAATTCGGTAATAGTTTCGGCAATTATAAGGGATTTGAACATTGTAATGAGGATGGGGTGGTGGCAAGATGAAAAGATAAGGGCTAAATTTACAAAAAGTTTATTATGCTTGTTTCTCTTTTCTTAACTGATGTCTAATTGTCCTTTGTCCAATGTTAATTGTCAATTATCTAACAAACCGAGGGGGGGATTAATTTCGATTTTTTTATTACTTAAGTCCACAATGGGGACAATTTCTGTAACAAAGGGAATTAAAACGGTTAATTCTTTGGGTTTTTTCTCTTTTACTTTTTTGCGGCGAGAAACACGGCTAATGGTTTCAGGATTAGTGGGGGCTTTAGTTTCTGGGGTTGGTTGTTTGTGGAGTCTGACTTCTAAAATTTCGTGGGCGGCACTAAATACATCGATGACAACCCCTATATTTTCCCCATCTTGTTGGTTATACACTTCCATACCGATTAAGTCGGCAACGTGATATTCGTTTTCCTTTAATTTAGGCCGATCGCCCTTATGTACCGAAAGTATAGCACCTTTTAAATTTTCCGCCTGAGTGCGATCGTTAATATCCTCCAGTTTTACCACATAAATATTTTTACCTGGAACTTTTCTTGATTTAATTAACTCAACAGCTTGGGGAGATGAGTGACTATTTATAATTAACCATCTTTGCCCAGGATTTTCAAACCTTTCAGGAAAATCCGTAGTAATGTTTACCCTAACCTCTCCTTTCAATCCAGAAACACCAACAATAGTGCCAATTTCAATTAAATCATCAATATCCAAGCTCAACTACTCCATCACAAACTATTTTTTTACCTTCACAATTTTAACCGATTAGGGAAGATCAAACATTCTCCACTCCCCCAACCGCAGGAAAAAACACTAGAATGAATAAGCCCAAGACCATCTTAATGTTGAAATTTCCCATCAATTACTTATTGTTCTTCCCTATCCATAAAATAAAGTTTTATTGCAAAAGGTAAAGAATAAATTGCCAAAATCGGCAACTTCAGTAATGATCAATAGTGTTTAAAAGCATTTATACTAATCCGTTCTCAAATTTTATAAACAAAAAATGAATATTGTAGTAGTTGGTCTTTCCCACAAGACAGCCGCCGTAGAAATAAGAGAAAAATTGAGTATTCCGGAAGCAAAAATAGAAGAATCCATACAACAACTGCTTAGTTACCCTCACATCGAGGAAGTAGCCATTATCAGTACCTGTAACCGTATGGAAATTTATGCAACGGTATTAGAAACAGAGCAAGGGGTAAAAGAAATTACTCAATTCCTCGCCGAAACAGGGCATATATCTTTACCTGAATTACGCCGTCACCTCTTTATTTTGTTACACCAAGACGCTATTCGTCACCTAATGCGAGTATCCGCAGGATTAGAAAGTCTTGTACTAGGTGAAGGACAAATTCTCGCCCAAGTCAAAACTACCCACAAACTTGCCAATAAATACAAAGGCATAAGCCGACTACTAGATAGACTATTTAAACAAGCCATCAGTGCAGGAAAAAGAGTACGCACCGAAACCAACATCGGTACGGGGGCTGTATCCATTAGTTCGGCTGCGGTAGAATTAGTCGATACCAAAGTTGACAATTTAGCAGACTTTAAAATTACCATCATCGGTGCAGGTAAAATGTCTCGTCTTTTAGTGCAACATCTCGCCTCAAAAGGTGTCAACGCTATCAATATTGTTAATCGCTCTGCTAATCGCGCCAAAGAATTAGCCCAAAAGTTCCCTCAAGTGGAGTTAGCCATTTATCACCTTGATGAAATGATGGCAGTGGTAGAGACTTCTGATTTAGTATTTACCAGCACAGGGGCAACAGAGCCTATTTTAACCAAAGAGAATTTATCCCCTCTCAATATAAATAATTCTCTGATGTTGGTAGATATTTCCGTGCCTCTTAATGTCGCTGGTGATGTGGAAGAATTAGACTTTGTTAAATCCTATAACGTGGATGACTTAAAAGCCGTTGTAGCCCAAAATCATGCCTCTCGTAGAGAAATGGCAAGGGAAGCAGAAGCCTTATTAGAAGAAGAAATTGAATCTTTTGAACTATGGTGGCAATCCTTAGAAACCGTACCTACCATAAGTTGTTTACGCACCAAAATTGAAGGTATCAGGGAACAGGAATTAGAAAAAGCCCTCTCTCGTTTGGGTAGTGAGTTTGGAGAAAAACACCAAGAAGTTATCGAAGCCCTTACCAGAGGTATTGTTAATAAAATTCTCCATGACCCTATGGTACAACTAAGAGCTCAACAGGATATTGAGGCCCGAAGGAAGGCTTTAAACACTTTACAAACCCTGTTTAACCTCGAAATTTCTGAACAATTCGGCTAATTAACTACGTTAAAATTCCCTTTTTCTCCCCTTAAAGGGGGAGATGCCGTCAGGCAGGGGAGTTGTATGATTGGTATGTGATGAAAACTTAGTCTTGGGGATGAAAAAACAATGTTTTCCATCAAAGCATAATTACTATTAATAGATCTATACTTTCGTAGCTCTGTTTGCACCCATATTCTCACCTTCTCGCAGACGCTTACCACGCCAGAATAATCTGAGGGGAGTTCCTTTGAAGCCCAATTGTTGACGGAATTGTTTTTCCATATAACGACGATAACCTTCATCCAAACGTTTAGGATCATTGACGAATAAAGCTATACTAGGAGGCTTAACCGTTACCTGAGTACCATAATAGATTCTACCCTGCTTACCTTGTCGGCTAGTGGGAGGAGAGTGCCATTTAACTGCTTCTTCAATGACTTCATTAATAACAGAGGTACTAACCCTTTTACGATGTCCTTCGGCGGCTTTATCTACCAAATCGAGGATATTTTCTACTCTTTTCCCTGTCATGGCAGAGACAAAAATTCTTTCCGCCCAATCCATAAAGAAAAGGCGATCGTCTAACATTTTCTGGTATTCATAGATGGTATGGGAATCTTTTTCCACCGCATCCCATTTATTCGCCACGATAATAGCGGCTCTTCCTTCCTCAATGATTCTTCCTGCTAGTTTTAAATCTTGCTCGGTTACACCATCTAATATGTCAATGACAAAAAGAACCACATCCGCCCTTTTAATGGCTTTGAAAGCTCGGTTAATGCCAAAAAATTCTGCTCCATAATCAACGTTTTTCTTACGTCTGACTCCTGCAGTATCGATGAGACGATAGGTTGTTTCGCCCCGACGTACTATCATATCGATCGCATCTCGGGTGGTACCAGATACAGGGCTAACAATGGCTCTACTCTCTCCAGTGAGAGCATTTAGCAAACTGGACTTACCCACATTAGGACGACCAATAATAGCCACCTTAATTTCTTCTTCCTGATCAATTTCATCCACAGGGGGAATATGTTTGATCAACTGGTCTAACATTTCTCCTGTACCATTACCATGGATTGCAGAGATAGGATAAGGCTCCCCTAATCCCAAATTCCAGAACTCCGCCGCTTGGGCTAGTCCCTGATTTTCCGATTCACATTTATTAACAACCAAGACAATAGGAACATTTTGGGTTCTTAACCATGAAGCGATTTCCTCATCCCCTGCCGTCAAACCAAACTTACCATCAACAACAAAAATAGCGGCTATAGCTTCACTCAGGGCTGCTTGGGCTTGTTCTCGGATGTAGGGTAAAAACTCCGTATCATCATCAAATACTAATCCTCCCGTATCTACAATCTGAAATTCTCTATCTTGCCAAAATCCGGGGCGATAGGTACGATCTCTAGTAATACCCGGCTCATCAAAGACGATCGCATCTTGTTCCCCCGATAAACGATTAACAAGGGCAGACTTACCCACATTAGGGCGCCCGATTACGGCAACAATAGGAAGCATAGCAGATTTAACGGTAAAAATAACCAACTTCTTATTATAACCTTTTATAAAACTTTTTATGTTAAGAAATGCAAAAATCGTTCATCCCTCGACGAACTCCCGTCGGTGACTATAATGGAAAAAGCCATAATATAAAAAATTTATTAAGGGGGATTTTCTTAATGGTTACAACTCCCATAAAAACCACAAAACGCTTAACAACTCAGGTGGAAAACATCGCCACTGACACCACTACCATACGCTCTCTTGATTGGGATCGAGATCGTTTTGATATAGAATTTGGTTTACAAAATGGAACCACCTATAACTCCTATGTGGTAAAAGGAGAAAAAAACGCTTTAGTAGATACCTCCCACGCCAAATTTAAAGATCTTTATTTTGATGAACTAAAAAAAGTAATTGATCCTCAAACTATCGATTATTTAATTATCTCCCATACTGAGCCAGACCACAGTGGTTTGGTCAAAGATTTATTAGACATCGCACCTGATATTACCGTGGTCGCTTCCAAGGTTGCCATCCAATTCCTAGAAGGTTTTGTTCATAAAGACTTTAAACGACAAATTGTTAAAAACGGTGACCAATTAGACATCGGCAACGGACATATTTTCGAGTTTATCAACGCTCCTAACCTTCATTGGCCCGATACTATTTTTAGCTATGACCATGGCACCAATATTCTTTTTACCTGTGATGCTTTTGGTTTGCACTATTGCAGTGCGGATATGTATGACCAAGATTTAGATGCCATTTCTCCAGACTATCGTTTTTATTATGAATGTTTGATGGGACCTAATGCAAGGTCTGTTCTTTCTGCCATGAAAAGAATGTCTGCCCTTGGGGACATCAAAATGGTCGCCAATGGACATGGCCCTATATTAAAACATAATACTCAAGAATTACTAGATCGTTATCAGCGTTGGAGTAGCGAACAAAGCAAGGGAGAAAAAACTGTCGCTGTATTCTATATCTCTGATTACGGTTATAGCGATCGCCTTTCCCAGTCCATTGCTAAGGGTATCACCAAAACAGGGGTTACCGTAGAAATGATTGACATCAACGGCACCGACATCCACGAAATACCCGAAATCGTGAGCCGTAGTGCGGGAATCGTTCTTGGAATGCCCCCCCTCAGTGACCATGGCGACATCGCCAATAAAGTGGGGGCTATCCTTGCCACCATCAACAGTAAGCAGATTTTTGGTTTGTATGAGTCCTATGGCGGAGATGACGAACCCATTGACACCTTCTCTTCCAAGTTGTCGGACTTGGGTTTAAATCAAATTTTTGCTCCCATCCGCATCAAAGAAACTCCCCACGAAATTACTTACCAAACCTGTGAAGAGTCAGGGGTGGATTTAGGGCAAGTTTTGACCAAAAAGACCAAAATTAGTAAAAGGAAAGCCTTAGACGTTGATTTAGACAAGGCTATGGGACGTTTGAGCGGAGGGTTATATATCATTACTGCTCAAAAAGGAGAAGAAACCAAAGGAGCGATGTTGGCATCTTGGGTGAGTCAAGCCAGTTTTGAACCCCCCGGATTTACCGTTGCTGTGGCAAAAGACAGGGCGATCGAATCTTTGTTACAGGTAGAGGACACCTTTGTTTTAAATATCCTTGAAGAAGGAAAATATCAAAACTTAATGAAACATTTTCTCAAAAGATTTCCCCCTGGAGCAGATCGTTTTGAAGGGGTGAAAACCACCGTCGCCACCAACAAATCTCCTATTTTAGTAGATGCGCTCGCTTATCTTGAGTGTGAAGTGGTTAGTCGTATGGATTGTGGAGATCATTGGATTGTCTATAGTAAAGTGACCACAGGCAGGGTTTCTAAATCTGACGCTTTGACAGCGGTACACCATCGCAAAGTAGGAAACTACTATTAAATAATTATCTCAAAAGCAAGGGTAAACTATATTTAAAAGCAAGGGATTTAAACCCCTTGTTATACCTTATCAATTTGACCAATTATTCAGCAATATCAGCGGATGTATTAGATTTACTTTTAATAAAAAATAATCTCAATAACATCGCTATAGTACAATAAAGAAAATAGTAATTTAAACTACATTTAGAATAAAAAATGACTCAGACATTAACTGCAGAAAATCTTTTTCGTTCAGCTTATGAAAACCGCTACACTTGGGACAGTGATTTCCCTGGATATACCTGTGATATTACTTTAAAATCCAAAGAAGGTACTTTCACCGCCCAAGCAAAGATTGGGGCTGATCTCAAATTTGAAATCTCTGGCATCGAAAATGAGACGGTCAAAAAAACAATGGAACAACAATTATGGGAGATTACCATTCACCGTGTTAACCATAGTTTTGAAAAAAGCCATGGCGATAATACTTTCACCTTTGGAGAAAAAGATGAAAATGGTGCAGTGGAAATTTTAGTGGGTGGTGCATCCGAGGGCAACCGCTACAAGGTAAAAGATAACAATGTTTGTTTTGTTTATCGTCGCATGGGTAAGGGCATTGTTGCTATTAATACCTTTGGTTTATTAAACACCGATCACGGTTATCTTTCCACTGGTTATGATTCTGTTTATTTAGATGCAGAAACCTTACAGCCCAGAGGTGCTAAAACTATCTTTAATGATACTTTTGAAAATGTTGATGGTTATTATGTTTTAACTAATCGCACTATTACCACGGAGGAAAATGGTGAGCCTGTAACTACTGAATATCAGTTCTCTAATGTAGTTTTAGGCTAGTTTTGGTTCTGATTCTGTTTAAGTAAATGACCCCGCTTTACCTATCATAAGCGGGGTTTTTTGTTTCTACAGTAAGATGTTGAATGAGTTATCCCTTTTTTGTCACTTTCCATTTTTTCTTACTATTAATTAATTTCATAACTCCTTATAATCAAAAGATTACATATACTACAATTTACTTTTCTTAATTTTGAGTCATCTTTTATTTTAAAGTAACAAATAATCGGGCGATCGCATATAGAGAAAGACTTTTAGAGTTTAGCAATTTCAAAGATTATCGGAGACTGACAAAAGAGGGATAACTTTTGAGTATTGCTTCATCTCGTTGTTATGTAACCTTTAAAAGGTTGATTTTTTTTATTTATACGCTCAATAATCTGACTTTTTATTATTTCCGATTATCAAAAATTGTTACTAAAGAAACTAACAGCAACAACAATATTATAAACTATATCTTGGTTGTAAATAAGACAAATTAGGAATTTATGGGCGACAACAATCTTGATTTATGGAGCAAAATAAGTGCGACAACCATTCAAGCTCTCCAAGAAAAAGCATTAAAACCCATTGAGACTCAATATGAGTTTTTAAAGGAAAATAATATTAATTTTTTGATTAGAATTTTATATAATATTACGAGAAAAGAGAAGGCTAAAAAAATACAAAAAAAACAGCAAAAAAAAAGTAATTATAACCCTTTTTTACCTTACGAAGAGAAACTTTATGTTGATGATTTAGGAAAAAATCATGTTTGTATTTTAAATAAATATAACGTTGTTAATAATCATGTTTTAATTATTACCCGTGATTTTGAACCCCAAGAAAATTTATTAAATTTAGCTGATTTAGAATCTTTTTGGACGGTATTACAACAGGTGAGCGGTTTAGGTTTTTATAACGCTGGACCTTTGGCTGGTGCATCTCAACCCCATAAACATTTGCAGGTAATTCCTTTTCCCCTTGCTCCTAATTTTCAAGGTTTTCCCATAGAAAAATTAGTGTTGAATCATCGATCTAAATTACAAGATTTTCACATTGTCACCCTTGATGAATTACCCTATGTACAGGCGATCGCCTTTCATAACCTCTTGGGAAAATCTAGTTTAGAATGTGCCAAAATAACAGAAGAAATATATCATAAAATGTTAGATTATTTAACCATAGAAAATAATGGAAAAACTTCCCTAGGTAATTATAATTTATTGGTTACAAAACAGTGGATGATGATGATTCCGAGAACTAAACCAAAAGCCCAATCAATTTCTATTAATTCCCTTGGATTTGCTGGAGCTTTACTAGTCAAAAATCAAGAACAATTAGAGATTATTAAAGAGTATAAACCTTTGCACATCCTCAAGCAAGTAGGTATTGAGAAATAGACTATATCATATCTTTCATTTCCACAACTTGAGTGGTGAACAGGGTAAAATGATTGAGGTTATTTTTAATTAAATTTTTATGTCTTCACAGTGGGAACGTTTATTAAAAAATAGGGGGGTTTGGTTAGGTTCTTTTACTCAGTTTTCCCCTCGGGGTGAGTTTATCAAAGATACCCCCACGGAAATAAAATTGGAAGGGTTAAATGAAGATAAAACCATTCGCCTGACGGTGACAAGGTTGGGCCAAGATACACCGCCCCACGTCAATGAGTTTACTTATCTTAACCGTAGTATTTTCTTATTTGAGGAAGGACATTTTGCCAAAGGTAATATGCAGTTTAGTCCTTTTTCTAACTTTGGGGCGGAATTTGGCTTTTTTAAAGGCGACCGCCGCCTACGCATGGTACAGTTATTTGATAAAGAGAGTAACTTTGAACAAGCTACCCTCATTAGGGAATTTCGAGAAAATACCCCCAAAAAAGAAAACCCTGCCCTCTCAATAGAGCAACTGTTAGGAGTATGGCAAGGGGAAGCTGTAACCCTTTATCCAGATTGGCGAGAGCCTGAAAGGTATTCTACTCGCCGAATATTAGAAGAAACAAGCAACCAAATAAAACAAACCCTAAAAACTCCTTACCTAGCGTTTACCTCCACCGCCTCTGTGGAAAATAATGCTCTCACTTTTTCTGAAACGGGACAAGACATCAGAAGTTTACTATTACCTGATGGGGCATCCCTCACTTTACCCCTGAAAATTGCTCATCGTCAACCTTTCTTCCTTGAATGTGGCTGGTTAGTAGAACCCAATCAGAGGTTAAGGATTATCCGCCGTTATGACGAAACGGGGGCATGGCAGAATGTTACGTTGGTAACTGAATTTAAACAATAACAAACACCAAAAAACCACCCCTAGTTAAATAGTGGTGGCTTATCAGTCACAAAAAATTAGTCTGGCTAGATTAATTTTGGTCTTTGTTTTCTGTATTGTTAGACTGCTCATTAGAACCACTGGAACTGTTATAATCCCTTCTTTTAAACTTAGAATTAAAACGGGTCGTTTTTTTTCTAAACTGACGAGCGTAAGCCTTGTTACGTTCTGCTTTTTCCTTTTTAGGATTGCTTTTAGCCATTCTTTCCTCTTGAATAATATTTTTTTCTTTGATTTCCCATATAATTTAGTTGAGAAATCAAACATCGGATTATAGGGTTTTAAACTATAAAATAAAGTTTAGAAGCGATCGCCATTTCTACGACCACCACCGCCTCTGAAAGAATCTTTGTTGTTTTCACGAGGTCTAGCTTTATTAACCTTTAGCTCTCGACTCATCCACTCAGCACCGTCTAGGGCTTCGATAGCCGCATCCTCTTGGGTTTCGTTTTCCATTTCTACGAATGCAAAACCACGCATACGACCGGTTTCTCTATCAGTGGGAATATGAACCCTTGTTACTGTACCATATTCTGCAAAGACCTCATTGAGATCATCTTTGCTTACACTATAGGAAAGATTTCCTACATATATCGACATCGATTGACGAACTCCTTAAATTGTTTAAATTGTAGAGAGCAAAGATGTTATTAATGAAGCCTATCAATAAATACGAAACTATGTAACTGTAAATACTGAGTAAAATCTTATCACTAAATCTTGATTCCCTATGGTTTAGTATAACACCAAAAACAAAATTAACCATCCCCAATTTTCTTAAGATGGCAAGAATCGATCTAGGGCAGCTTTGAGGGCTTCTATCTCCATATCAATGGTACCATCTTCCGCTGCACGGGTAATACATTCGCTCAAATGTTCATCTAAAATGATTCTGGCTACCCTATCAAGGGCGCCCCTAATGGCAGCAATTTGAATAAGGATTTCAGGGCAGTCTCGATGTTCATTAATCATAGTCTTTATCCCCCTGACGTGACCTTCGATGCGTGATAGACGATTAATGACTTTGCGTCGAGATTCTTCGCTGTGAATATGTCCATGACTAGAATTTTCGACCTGATGATTATGATGATGTTCTATGCCATGATTTACTATGCCCATTCTCTTATTTTTTGTCCTAGTTATTCTAAATATTTCCTGATTGCAATTATAGTTAATTTCATCATGGACTTACTGAAATGGTTTAGCGGTATAGGGATTGAAACATTGCATTTTCTTTTGAGAGCATTAACTATATGTTATAATTCATAGTATAATCGTAACAATTTTTAATAGTATTTTAAGGAGAAATAATTTAATGGCTGGTTTATTTGGTTGGTTGAAAAGAGGAAACAACAATAACAACACTTCTCAGGGAGCTTATTTTTTAGATCCCGATGATGCGAAAACCTATGGTGATATTGAATATATGCGTAAGACTAAAACTGTACGCAGAACATTTCCTAAAACTTTAGGTAGTGAAAAAGGTGCGGAATTAATTCAAGAAGTTTCTTCTGAAAAAATGGTTAAGAAAACCGCTTTTCAAAACTCTAATAATTTTAATAATACTCAAGGTAGTTTCAATTCTGTAGAGCAAACTTCCACCGAAAGCTCTAATACTGAGTCATCTTTTGCACCCAGTGAGCCTCAAAAACGTCGCCCTACGGATACTAACATGGATATGTTCCGTAATATGGCTAAAGGCATCAGAAAATAAATAGTTAACAGGTGTTGGATAATGGGTAATTCTTAATTACCCACGGCAATGCTTTAAATTTTATTTTCGTGGGCGTTACTGCCCACTTTTTTATGTTCTAGTGAGTCTAATCTGGGCTAGGGTAAATATTACAGGAATAATACGAGTGTAGTTAGTGGCGATCGCCCTCCAGCCCAAATCGGCAAAAAAGTAACCCCACAAAGCAGGCCCTAAAAAGGCAAATGTGCCCCTCACTATGGTATAACGGGCTGTATTAACTATCATTCCCCGTTTTGCTACTTGTAAAGCTAACTGAGATTGAAAACCAGAAGCAAGGGCAACACCCCCTTTTATTAAACCAGTTTTTGCTACCTGATAAGTGGTAAAATGGAGCGCAAATTGTTGAGCAATTTTTTTGAGTAACCAAGACTTTAAAATTGAGCTTACCGCCACAACCCCACTACCCTTGAGGATAATTTTTAGAGGATCATGTTGTAACCTTAAAGGTAAAGGCTCAGGAGTGGTAGAATTTGCCAAAGATTTAATCACCTGATTACGGATAGAATTCTGCTCATCAGTAGGTAACTTTGCCCACGCCTTTTGTAGTAAATGCAAAAAAATCTCCGCTTCAATGTCAACGGTTGCCATAGATAAATCGTAGGGAATTTTGAGGTAACGGCAAACTTGAACTAATATTTCTCGGTAAGATACTTGATGGGTGCGACGTTTTAAAACTGTCATGCCATCTGCCGCTAAAAAACGAAATCTTTGCTCAATGGTATCTAACCAGCTTGGTAAATCCTGACTTTGTACATCGATGGGGGCAGGGGTTTGTAAATAGTCGATGGGATTGAGACGACGACAAAATAAAATATTAGTTAGTTGTTGTAATTCTTCTTCGGTAGCAACTTCTAAAGCGCTTCTAAATTCATCCACCATAGTAATTAATAATTGATAGTTGATAAGTAAGTAGGCATAATTAAATCGATTTAGGCAAGGGGTTTAAACCCCTTGTTTATAAGAGTCTTAATAAAATAAGAGCTATAATTAATTTCGCCAACCTACTTAATGGATAATAGTGATTTTTACGTGTTTTTTGATGTTGGTAAGATATTCAAACCTTTTATAATTATAGTTTCTGATTCATTCAGCACACCTTAATACTGACTTTGAATTTTTTATGTTACCCATCCAAGAAGCCTTTGATATTATTATCGACTATGTTAAACCATTAGAAGAAATTGAAACAGTTAATTTAAGTCAAACCTATAATCGCATATTAGGCAAAGCAATAAATTCCCCTCATGATTTTCCCTATTGGGATAACTCTGCCATGGATGGTTATGGGGTGCGCTGGGAAGATTTAGAAAAAATTAGGGATGGTAAGGATGTTTATTTAGAAATAATTGAAGAAATTCCTGCGGGTTATATTCCCCAGAAAAAGGTTAAATCTAATCAGTGCGCTCGTATTTTCACAGGGGCGATGATGCCAGAAGGGGCCGATACGGTGGTAATGCAGGAGAAAAGCCAAAGAGATGGTAAGTTTGTAAAAATTCTTGAGCCTTGCGCCAAGGGTAATTTTGTCAGGAAAAAAGGCTCTTTTTATGGGGCAAATGACTGTTTGTTACCTGCGGGAGTGAAGATAAATCCCCCTGAAATGGCTATTTTAGCCACGGCCCAATGTACGGAAGTAAGTGTGGTGCGATCGCCATTAGTTGCTATACTATCCACAGGGGATGAATTGATTTATCCCCATGAAACCTTGAGTAAAGGTAAAATCATCGATTCTAACCAATACCTACTCCATAGTTTTGTTAGCCAGAATGGGGCTATTTCCGTTCCTATGGGCATTGTACCCGATGAAAAAGAAAAATTAGAAGGGGCGATCGCCTCTGCCCTCGAAAAAGCCGATTTTGTTTTATCCACAGGGGGAGTTTCTGTGGGGGAATACGACTATGTCAAGGAAATATTAGTTAAATTAGGGGGCAAAATATTGATGGAAAAAGTAGCCATCAAACCAGGTAAACCTCTTACCGTAGCTATTTTTCCCGACAATAAACTATACTTTGGTATCCCAGGTAATCCTGTTTCTACCATGGTGATATGTTGGCGTTTTTTGCGAAGTGCCATCTCCAAATTATCAGGGGAAACAAACTATTATTTACCCAAAATTGTCGAGGGTATCTGTCAAGAAAATTTGAAGGCAGAGGAAACAAGAGAGTGTTATCTATGGGGTAGGGCGAATATCGTTGATGGTAAATATAATTTTACCCTTTCTCGGGGGCTTCACAATTCAGGAAATTTAGTAAACTTACAACAAACTAACGGTTTAGCTATCCTTCCTGTGGGAGTTTCCCATGTTAATCAAGGAGAGAAAATTAAGATAATGTTAGTGTAAGAGGCAAAAGATAATAATTATTTATTGTCAATTATCCATTACCCTCTACTGCCATTCCTCACTCAAAGTGCGAAAATCGAAATCCGATGCCCTAGAATGACATTCCAGACAACTGGTATGACTAACGGGAGAAGGTAAATCTACCCCTGGATGAAGGGCAAAAAAGTAACGGGATTGGGCGATGAATTTTGGTTCAGTTTCGTTAACGGAAATGGGGCGAGAATAGGTGCTTAAATATTGCCACATTAATACTTGATTAAAACGGATAACTCCTTGTAGTCTTGTGCCGTAGTGGTTAAGGGGATTTTCGAGGATGGTTTTCCATGTGTCTGTAGGTAATACCGCTGGGGGAATGGCGAGATGGCAACTTGAGCAATTTTCGAGGTAGATTTCTTTTCCTACTTTATAGTTATCTGCCACTTTATCCACGGATTTGGGTGCCATGGGGTTTGCCATTGCTTTGGTGGTAATACTGCCCATGATTGTACTCCAGCTAATGGCTACAATGGAGATTAAGATTAGTAAATATCTTTTTTTATCTTTTTTTTGTTTCATGGGGCGATCGCACTTTACTTTAGTAAAATAATAAACGTTTACTTATCATATCATCAGTTTTATCAGTGTGTAATGAATGGTTTGTCTTTTTTTATGGTTAAATATTTATTAATTATGTCATTCAGATTACCCTAATTATTAAAATAATTAACTATTTCTTGGGCAATCATTTCAGTGCCATTTTTTCTTAATTTTTCTTTAGTCAAAGGAAGATTTAATTCTTGTTTTAAAAAATTCCAATCAGACTCAAAAAATTGTTCATTAGTTAATATTTGGTGATAACTATATTTTTTTAAACCTTCCATTAATAAAGGAGTCTCTGCAAATCCTTGTCGATCTAAAACTATCAAAGGAAGATTCAATCTCATTGCCTCTGCAAAGGTACTATAACCCGGTTTAGTCATAATTTTTCCACATAAAGGCATAAAATCTACAGGGCGAAGGTAACTATTTGTAACCTTTAACAAATTGGGTAAATCAGGGGCATTTTTATTAAAAGAAATAAATTGCCAATCAGGAAAAAGAGCTAAATTATGATAAGGAATAGACTGTAAACCAAGCCCCCCAAAACTTAATAAAATTGTTTTTTCTTTAGGGTTTTTCAGGTTAAATTTATTTCTTAATTCTTCTTCTGGATAACGAGGATTTCCTCCTGTTAAACCCATATCTTCCTTATGGTTAAAACTGCTCATTTCTTCGTGCATAGGTAGGCGAAAAAGGCGATCGCACTTACCATAACAAGACTTCAACCATGATACCATAGACTTAAAATCATCTCCCCAAGGACGATAAATAAAATCCCAACCAAAATTACTCATCATCCAACAAGGAATCTCTGCTTTTTGAGCAACTTCCGTCACCATAGCAGGAATATCAGCAAAGATTAAAGAAACCCCATTAACCCTGATAAACTCCACCTCCCCCGCCACAATTTGCCCCTGACGTTGACGAAAATCATTCATCTTCTCAAGGGTAGCCCCCAAATCCATCTGGATACTATCCCGTTGAATTACCCCAATATCAAATGCCCTAGGACGATATATAAAATCACCATCAATATAAGATTCCAACAACCAACGGGGCGCCGTCGTCACCATTACCAATAAAATCTCAGGATTTATTTTTTGTACCGCACTAGCTACCGAAGCCATACGCACACAATGACCAAAACCATGATTAGTAATGGCACAATATAATACAGGCCGTGACATAAATAAAAATTAAATAATCAACACCAAATTGTAACTCACAAAACAACTATTTCTTGGTTTTTACTCCCAATTTTCTAAACACCTTATCAATAAAAGTCGGGGGAGGATTATAGGGTTTAGGTTTCCCTACGAATTTTGGCATCTTTTCAGGTTCATGTAAATAACGATAGTGTAAGAAAATATCACGGTAAGGAAAATCAAGATTTTCCCCTGCACATGCCCTAGTAAAAAGACTGGAAGAAACTCCGATATAATGCAAATAAGTTAATCTAACTCCTTTGTCGTATAGCAGGTTATCTTTATAGAACCCATTTGGTATCTCAGGAAGCAGTGAGTCTTTTTAAAAGTAATCGAATAAAACATAAGTTAACTTTTTGGGTGGAGTTGAATAAGGTTCTTTCAAAGTTTTTGACCAAATTTTTACATCTTTCCATCCAAGCATTAGATCTTTCAATGATCCATCTTGCTTTGACTACCACAAATCCTTTTTTTCCTTCTGATTTTTTTTGTTCAGAAGAGATTTTGCCTGATTTTTCCCTCAGTACAGGACAAAAAAATAAAAAGAGGGGTTGCAATATTAGAAGGTAGGAGGTTTGATAGAAATTAACAAAAAATCAAACAAATCCTCCTATGAATCAGGTTAACTTACTTCGTGATAGTTTGAAAAAACATTTACCATGGCACGGTGCAAGACTAAATTTTCTAGCATTATTTTTGATGGCATTGATTCGTGTGCGAACCGTTGATTTAACAAGTCTTTCCTTAGCTTTTCGTACCTGTGCTAAACCAGAATCGAGCTATAAGAGACTTCAACGATTTTTTGCTAATTTTAACCTTGATTTGAGTCTGATTGCTAAAACCATAGTTTCCTTGATGAATATACCTCAACCATGGGTTTTAAGTATTGACCGAACACAATGGTGTTTTGGCTCTACTTGTTTTAATATTTTTGTTTTGGGTATTGTTCATAAGGGTGTTGCTTTTCCCATCACTTGGACAATGTTAGAAAAGAAAGGTAATTCTAACAGTTGTGAAAGAATGGATTTATTGGATCAATTCTGGGAGATTTTTCCCACAGCTCAAGTATCCTATATTTGTGGTGATAGAGAGTTTATCGGTAAGGAATGGTTGACTTATCTAATGATTGAACCTCAAATTCCTTTTCGTTTGAGGATTAAAGCAGATCATAAGATTGGTGATGGGCAAAAAAGTCTGGCCTCATCAATTCTTTTTGCTCATCTTCGAATGGGGGAATCTCAAACTCTTTCAGGTAAACGTTGGGTTTGGGGAAGACAAGTTTATGTGTCTGCTTTACGTTTAGAAGATGGGGAGTTACTAATTGTAATTAGCAATGACTCTGGGAAGAGTGCAATTGCTGATTACGCTCATCGATGGGGCATTGAAACACTATTCGGGATGTTTAAAACCAGAGGATTTCATTTAGAATCTACTCATTTTAATCAGCCAGAAAGACTAAGTAAATTGTTCGCATTAATGAGTTTAGCTCTGTGTTGGGCAATTTTAATAGGAGAATGGTTACATGAACAGATACCATTAAAAATCAAAAAACATGGTCGGCGAGTAAAAAGTATTTTTCGTTATGGACTCGACCATCTAAGAATGATCTTTCTTGACATCGATCTAAAACAGAATGAATTTATAAGATGTTTAAATTTTTTGTCCTGTACTTAGGATTTTTCCATACGAATTTTCTTTCCAATTTGTGGATAAACTTTTTCTAATTCCCTCATGATAAAATCAGGATGATAACCCGAATCCACGAGAATCGTAATTTTATGAACATTCATGGGTTTGGCACGAAAATAATCTATGTTCTCACTCAACATCATGATTAATCCTCGATCATCGGAAACACTTGCCTTTGTGCAACAAGTGAAAAAAGGAAATCCCAGACTATCCACTGCTAAATGTCTTTTAATACCATTGGTGAGTTTATACCTACAAAATCCTTTACTCTCTACTCCTGCACTACAAGTATTTTGTACTGCTTGAGAATCAATGATTATTAATCGAGTCCAAGTGGATTTTTTTTTACTTTTTCCCTTAGTTGCTTATGAAGCTCACACATCACCATTTCAAAGATACCCTCTTTTTTCCAGTTTTTATAATGCCAGTAAACTGTAGAATAAGGCGGTAAATCCTTTGCGTTGTATAACTTTGATGCAGGTTTCCAAGAGTAATCATCTTTTGAGTTAAAATTTCTAACGGCAACAATAGCATCAACATAGCTGTAGTCATTCCAAGCACACCTATCTTGTTCAACAATCCACTGTAAGTTCTTTTCGACTAAGGTGTTTTTCCATTTTTGACTCTTAAGCTCAGAAGCTAGATTATAACTCACACCAAAAAAAGCAATATTTTCAAATATCTCTTTCCTCTCTGGATTACGAGAAATGATATTAGGTTGAGGCCAGTGAGGCATAAAAAAGCGCTTGCAAGGCAGTAAGTATCTGTCTTCTTGTAATAACTGAATTTTAAAATCCCATAAATCTACTTCTTTTTTATTTTGTACAACACATAATTGTGCGTATGGGTGAGGATTTTGATCACCTTTAACACAAACCCATAAACTTTTATCTGATGGTTTTGATGTGTATGGAAAAGAATATCTATACCCAACAATGATCCCTTCCTCTGGCAATTTATCAACTAATTGACAAGAAAAATGAATGGCTTTTAATCGTAAATACGTTTGTAGAATCCAACTGACAAATACATTTTTTGAATCCAAATCATTAATATCATTTGGAATTTAATATTCAGACAAGTTTGGTAAATAAAAATAAATGGGTATGTTATTTTTCACACTTTTTAAAATTTTATACTTTTATTCAATTCGTTTTTTTTGCCTGTATTATATGCTTAGAGATTAGTTGGACTATACTTGATTAGTAAACTAACCGTAATGTTAACCATACCATGTAAAGTAATTCTATGAGTTTACCTAATTTTTTAGTCATTGGTGCCGCAAAGGCAGGAACTACATCTCTATACTACTATTTAAAGCAACATCCTGAAATTTTTCTACCATTTCAAAAAGAATTGAAGTTTTTTGCTTTTGAAGGAGAGACATTTGGGAATGCAATTAATAACATTGAGGATTACAAAGAACAATTTAGAGATACTAAAGCAGAAACTGCCATAGGGGAAATTTCTCCTGTATATCTATGTTTAGCGTCTAAATCTGCCCCAAAAATAAAACACTATCTCCCAGATGTAAAATTAATTGCTATTCTCAGAAATCCTGTGGAAAGGGCATATTCTCACTTTCTCTTTCGAGCTAGTAAAAGTTTAAATGCAGAGCCTTTACAGGACTTTAAACAAGCAATAATGGAAGAAGAAAGACGCTTAAAAGAAGGATATAGTTATCATTTTATGTACAAAAATACTGGATATTATTATCAACATTTAAAACATTATTTTGACTTATTCCCCAAAGAGCAAATAAAAATATATTTATATGAAGACTTTACACAGAATACAAACTTAGTATTACAAGATATATTTAGATTCTTAAATGTTAACGATAATTTTCTTCCAGACACGTCAGTCAAAAAAAATGTTACTCAAGGTATTAGAGAAGTTCCTAAAAATAAAACTATTCACCAAATATTATCAAATAAGTCTTCTATCAAGACTAGTTTAAAATCTTTCATCCCTTCCCATTTGCGTTCTAGCCTATTGCAAACTATTAAAAAATTAAACACACAAACATTGGATAAAAATATCACCTTACCCATATCTTTAGAATTTAAGGAAACACTTAAACAGAGTTATCGTGACGATATTTTATTGCTTCAAGATTTAATTGATAAAGATTTATCTCACTGGCTTTAGACCATAAAGTAGTGGAATCATACTACATTAGAATGGTAGAGTTTATCATATAAGCCTTGCAGTGACTTACGAGGCTAATATTCTATCACTCAGTGAATTTAACTTTGGTGTATTTTTATTTGATTTAAAATCAAGTTTTTTATGAGTAAATTTATGTTTTTAACCAATTGGATAAGTCTCGAGTAATTAAATTTTCGAGTTGTAAAATATCTTCTTGATATAAGTCTATAAGTTTTTGTCTAATTTGAGTGGAAAGAATAGGTTTGCCAGTATTATGTTCTTTGACCTTATTCGCAATTTTAGTTCTCAAAAAGTTTGGGATAAAAGGTTTTACAATTGATTTTATAGGATTAGAGCGATTAAAAAGAGTATTAACAGTTCTGTTTTTTGGCACTTCTGTTTTATTATGAATTTTCTGAAAATTAATTGCAACATCATCTGCAATGTTTAAAAAATTAAAAATATCTTTAGTAACTAATTCTGGTTTAGTAATTATATCTTCGTACAAATAAACTCTTATTTGAGATGTGTCAAATATATCAAAGTATCTAGTTAATTGTTGATAGTAAAAACCTCTTTGTATGTAATGCCAGTTATGACTCCAACCATTCTTTATTCTATTTTCTTCTTCCTTAATTGCCTGAGCAAAATTATAGTCAGTGTCAGGTTCATATCCTTGAGAAGTCCAGTATAAGTAATGGGAAAATGCTCTTTCCACTGGGTTTCTCAGGATGGCTATTAGTTTAACATCAGGAATATAATGCTTGATTCTTTGAACAGCTTTTTCGCTGTAGATGTATAGTGTTGAGGCTTCTCCAATCGCCCTTTGGGTGGTTACAGGGTCAAATAATTTTTGATAACTATCAATATCAGTGACTCTATTTTTCATTACAAAAGTGCCTTTAGGGCCTGGATATTCTAATTTTTCTCCTTCTAGGGCCAAAAAATCAGGCTCTTTATGGGTTGGCATATATAGTCACTTTACTTAAGTATGAACCAATCAAGGGTAAAATAATGGATGAAGTAATTATTTTTATATTTAAGTATAATGCCCCATGATATAGAATTAAGACAAAAAGTAATTGACTATGTAGAAAATAGAGGTAACGTAACAAAAGCATCGAGAATATTTGGAATATCAAGAGCATCAATATATAGATGGTTGAATAGAAAAGATTTAAGACCAACAGTGGTCAAAACTCGTCAAAGAAAATTAGATAAATCAGCACTATATGAAGATGTAGTGAAAAATCCAGATGATAAATTAATAGATAGAGCGAAAAAATTTGGAGTAACAATGTCAGCAATATCTCATGCATTCAAAAAAATGAACATAACAAGAAAAAAAACAGTTACGTTATAGAGAAAGAAATAGAAAACAAAGAATAGAATACTTACAAAAATTAAGAGAATTAGTCAAAAAATACGGAAGTAAGAGTATGGTATTTATTGATGAGTAAGGATTTGAGGAAATAAGTACTTGCATTTATGGGTGGTCAAAAAAAGGAAAAAAAATTTATGATGAGAAACAAGGAAAACGAGGAAAAAGAGAAAATTTAGTAGCAGGAAGAAGAAAGAAAGAAAAAGATTTTATTGCTCCAATGATCTTTACAGGAAGTTTAAATGCAGAAAGTGTTGAATCATGGCTAAAAATGTATTTATTACCATCACTAAAACAATTTTCAATACTAATAATGGATAATGCACCAATCCACCGAAAAAATATGATAAAAGAATTAGTAGAAGAAGCAGGTCATCTAGTAATGTTTTTACCAACTTATTCACCAGATTTAAATGATATTGAACACGATTTTAGTGCTTTAAAAAGAGCAAAAATGTATAGCGATAGTACAATAACTTTAGATGAAATAATTTACAATTATTGTACTAGCTAAATGTCTCAGTCTTATTTTTATTGACTATAAAAGGAATACATTTTACCAAAGCAGATTCTCTGATGGAAATACAATCTATTTCTTGGAAAGTACAGCCATAGTAATGAATAACTGAACTAGCTTTTTCCTTGATAAGTTCATCCACCCCTATTCTTCCATGTTCTGTAACACCCTCTTGAGTCATTAACTGTATCATTTTTTCTTTCCATAGATTCCATTCAGAATCATTTTTAGAATGAGAACTAAAGCCATAATAAATATCTAGGGTGGCTTGGGGTATTTCTTTTTTTATAATGTTCCATCCATAAAGCAACATTTGCTCTAGTCCTCTGCCGTAGTTTGAGGCGTAGATAATTTTGTATGGTTGCTTTGGAAAATCAGCATATTTTAGATAATCTTTAGTAACACCATTAGTAATTATTTTAATTTTTTTATTTTCTATTTCGGGCAATAAGTGGCGATGGTATCGTGATTTAACAAAAATCTGGTCATATTTACTCAGTTTTTCTTTTGAAACTTGTTCTGGCAACAAAACCTCATGTAAGTCTAAGTATAGTATATTTTATGTGCTTTGGTTGATTGATTTAGCCTCCACGGATAACGCCAAATAATCAAAATATTGTAAGTATCAAATGGATTAAATTTATCGTAACTTAAATAATTAACGCCATCATAGTTACCTTCCTGAGCACTACAATTATTAAAAATAGTTACTTGATAGCCTAGAGTTACCCATTGTTTTGACAAGGAAATTACGGCTATTTCTGAACCTCCTAAACCCTTATCACTGTAGTTTAGACTAAAAAAAATTGTAAGAGAATAAGTAAGCTAACAAAGATTAGCTCAAAAAGAAGATAAATGAATTTAATAATGGCTTAAAAGTTATTTTTTTGGTCTTTTTTTAGTCTTAGATAAACGCTTTTTAACCGTAGGATAAACTTTAGCTTTGTTTCTTTTTCGCCCTTTAGGCCACCCATGAGATTTTCCCCGACTTTTAGGAGAAAGAGTAGGACTGCCAATATCCATCAATAATGAAATCATAGACTGAGCAACTCTTCCAGGGGTTAAATTCTGTTGAGGTTTTTGCCATGGCAGATGATATTCTTTGACTAAATCCTTGGATAACCATAGCTGCCAAGTGATATTGACAATTAAATTGCTCCACCTTTGACAACTCTCAGGAGTGCGAAAACGAGGTAAAGTCCAATGTAACCTTTGTTTGGCGAAACGATACCAGTGGTCAACACCAAATCGTCGGCTATATTGAATCCAAATATTGGAAGAAGATAAAAATTGCTCTCCCACCCAGATTAACCACAGTGGGCGATGTAAAGCACCAGTTTTTTTCGGCTTTAATCGTTCAATTTTAAACAGAGTTAGCTTTTGTGAAGGGGCATTGTAGAAATGAAGTTCTTCCCATTTACTCATACGTATTGTTCCTAGGGATGAATCTTCCATTTCCAATATTTCATGGGCATGGGGAAAATGGTCACATTGATTTAATTTCAACTTTGCCCCATGTTTTTTCGGTCTGCCTCTCCCGCTATAGGGTGGAGGATTACCATATAGACATAGATTCGAACGTACTCTAATCAACTTACTGATTTCAATATCTGCGGTTTGCTTAATAAATTTGCCATTGCCATACTCACAATCCAACACTACTAATTTCGGTTTATTTTCTGGCAATTTTCTACACACTTGCCTTAGTTGCCATGTCCCTTTACCCAGAGGATTTTCAAAGGATGTGATTCTTTCGTGTCTTAAAGGTAATGCCCAACTTCCTTTCTCATTCAATGGTGGTAACCAAGCGATAGTGCTATATCCTTGTCCTATGACCGATGAATTGCTCGATGAATTAGAGTATTGATAAGTTCTATCTTTCATGGTGGGGCTATCTCTAAATGCCCACGGAGTGTGGTCTATACCCAGTAATATGTATTCTAATGGTGGTATTTCTTGAATACATCTTTTCATCAATTTGTTACTATTTAGCCGACAATCTTCTATGGCTTCATAGGTACTATGCCATTGACGCCGAAAAAATGGAGATAGGGATAGTTGAGCTACACTTCCTACTTTTTCCATGGTCATTATACTGTCCATCAACTCAAAAGTTGCATCTTTACTTTTGACCAACATTGAGTAACTATCTTCACGGAACTTTTCTATTCTGCTATATTTGTTCATGGAGAGAAAACTATATTTTTGCTTATTTATATTTTCTCTCTATTTTTCTTTTCTGTCTTGCCCTTCCTTCTTTCTCTCCCCATTTAGTCTAAACTACAGTTATCAAGACTTTTAGGACTCCATTCATAAAGAGTATGTCCAGTGTAATAAACAATAGATTTATTAGGCCATGTTTTAGCTGCCAATCGTTGATTAATCTGGCTGATTTTTCCCTGTATTTTACGCAGTAACATGAGTTTTATTGGTACAAATTTTTGAAAAAAAATAGAGGCGACTTTATCAACCTCTATTCTAAATACTATTTGATTTTATGTTAACTTTCTATGGTGCGAGCGCATTTCCCCGTAGAAGACTACCAATGGTTTTAGCTGTAATTTTAAGCTGAGTTAAAGGATTTGCAGGTACTACGGTTTTGTAGAGGTAGCTATCGAAGGTGATTTTTTGTACATCGATGTCAGCACACATTTCCACAAAAGCCTCACGGGTAGCATCACTACGATAGAAAACTCTTTGTAAGATGTCTAATACTAAATAGGTAGTACCGTATTGTTTATCCCAACGTTTGAGGTAAGTTTTTAAATCCGCTTCGGTGGGTACTCTTTGACCATTATTGCTGGTTTCTACAATCACCTCAGCACACATTCTGGCACTTTTTGCGGCGAAGTAGATACCTTCTCCAGAGGATTTGGTAACGGTACCCGCTGCATCACCCACAAGGGCTACTCTGCCCACTACACGACGGGGGCGAGGATGTTCGGGAATGGGGTGAGCTTCTACTTTGATGATTTCTCCCCCCTCAAGGCGTTTGGCTGCTCTCTGACGGATACCGGCTTGTAAGTCTTTAATCATGGATTGGTTGACTTTCATGGTACCTGTACCGACGGCAACGTGATCATATTTAGGAAATACCCAAGCATAAAAGTCGGGAGATACATCGTTACCCACATACATTTCGGCTAATTCATCATAGTATGCCATTTTGTCTTCAGGGAGTTTGATTCTTTCCTGAAAGGCGATCGCATAGTTATAATCCCCAGCATCAATGGCTTTTGCGATACGAGAATTGGCTCCATCGGCACCGATTACGAGGTCAACTTTAAGGGTTTTCATTTCCCCTTGGGCGCTACCATTGGAATGGTCTGCATAGTGAAGGGTATAAGGGCTAGTATCATTATCGGGAATGTCTAATTGATATACCGTACCATTGATGAGGTTCGCCCCTAGTTCAGCGGCGCGATCGCGCATAAAACCATCTAAAACCTCACGGCGACACATCCCAATGTACTCATTATCCTTGAGAGTTTGACCGATATTCACCTCAATATTGGAAGGAGAAATCATCTTCATTTTACGAACCCGACGGTCAATGATTTCGGGAGGTAAATCAAACTCATCCACCATACATAGAGGAATAGCACCGCCACAAGGTTTAGCGTTATCTAGTTTTCTTTCAAACAAATAGGTTTCAATACCCGCTTTTGCCAAAATTTCAGCTGCTGAGGATCCAGAAGGTCCGCCGCCTACTACTGCTACCCGAATTGTCACGGTATTCTTGCTCCTAAAATTTATATTTTTAATAAATTGCTTTTTGTATCTATTATAAAAAGGTAAAGGACAATGTCCTATCCTTCGATAAATTTTTCCATATTGCAACAGTCCTTAACAAAGAAAGCAATATTTCTTAACACTTCTCATTTTGTAGTTGTGTACAAATAATTTTTCTACCTCAAATTCAGAAGAATCAATAAGACCATTAGATATTAAATTATCTATCGATTAAGTGTATAGATTTAATAAGGCTTGTAAACCGCCCTGAAAACCAGACCCCACGGCATTAATACGCCATTCGCCTTCTTGTTTATACAATTGAGCCATGATAACTGCGGTTTCCACAGAGAAATCTTCGCTCAAATCGTAGCGTAATATTTCTTCCTTGGTTTGGACATCTACTAGACGAATATAGGCATTATTCACCTGACCAAAGTTTTGTTTTCTTTTATCGGCTTCGTATATGGTGACGGTGACGACAATTTTTTCCACCTCTGGAGGTACTTTTCTCAAGTCCACAATCAATCCTTCATCATCTCCATCTCCATCCCCAGTACGGTTGTCTCCTAAAAGTTTGACAGACTGATCAGAATCGGGACTAACTAGGTTATTGTAAAAAATAAAATGTTTATCGGAAACAATTTTTTCATTACTCCCAAGAAGGAAAACTGAGGCGTCTAGGTCAAAATCTCCCCCCGTATCGGTGGTATTTACATCCCAACCTAGTCCAATAAAACCAGCTACTAAGCTCGGTGCTACTTTGGTTAATGAAATTCTTTGTCCTTTTTCCAGTGAAATACTCATAGTTTAACCCATGAAATTTAGTGATATTATTAGTCAATTATCCCCCGAAAGTCACAGTTTAAACCAAAATCCTGAACTTAATCCTGAAATTGTTACTATTACTCCTATTCAAGGGGCGATCGCCCATAGCATAAGCTATATTGAAGGGGATAAATTTGCAAAGATGGTAGCTACCACCCCGGCATCAGCCCTTATTCTACCATGTGATCAAACTTTACAAGAAAACGCAACGAACAGGGGGATCGCTTGGTTATCATCTTCCTATCCTCGTCTTACTTTTGCCCAAACCATTGAGCTTTTTTATCAACCCCACAGGCCAGAAGCCAAAATTCACCCGAAAGCAGTAATTGCTGATGAGGTAATCATGGGGAAAAATGTCGCTATCGGAGCTAATGCGGTTATTGGCGAAGGAGTAACCCTAGGAGATGATGTGGTAATTCATCCTAATGTTGTGGTTTATCCTAATTGTGTTGTAGGCGATCGCACCGAGCTTCATAGTAATTGTAGTATTAATGAAAGAACCCAAATTGGAGCAGACTGCGTTATTCAAAGCGGAGCAGTCATTGGAGCGGAGGGATTTGGCTTTGTTCCCGTACCCCAAGGATGGTACAAAATGCCACAATCAGGATACGTAATCTTAGAAGACGGTGTGGAAATTGGTTGTAATAGTACAGTAGATCGTCCTGCGGTGGGAACGACAACCATAGGCAAAAATACTAAACTCGATAATTTGGTGCATATTGGTCATAATTGTCAAATAGGTGAAAACTGTGCCTTTGCCGGGCAAGTGGGTTTAGCTGGTGGAGTTACAGTGGGTAATAGAGTCATCTTAGGAGGGCAGGTGGGTATCGCTAATCAGGCGGTCATTGGTGATGGAGCGATCGCCTCTGCCCAGACAGGAATTTCTAGCAACGTAAAATCAGGAGAAACCGTCTCAGGCACCCCCTCGATGCCCCACAAACTCTATTTAAAAGTAGCAGGGATGTATAAATATCTTCCCGATATGTATAAATTCTATAAAGAATTAAAAAGAAACAATCAGAATTAGGGCTTGTTCCAAATAAATAATTTTTGGGTGGGGAAACCTACCCTCTTTTTTTTAAAAATTAGTGGACATAATGAAATTTATTTGCAATAATGAGGATAAGCAAAAAGTTATTGCTAAATATTAGCAGGAAGTAACCATGTACGTTTGTATTTGTAATGCCGTTACAGAGAAAGATATTCACAAAGCAGTGAAACAAGGCGTATCTTCTATTGATCAATTATCTGAGCAAACTTCCGTATCCCTTCGTTGTGGTAGTTGTCAATCTCGTGCTTGTAAAGTCTTGGAAATGGCTCTGGCTAACCCTTCTGTCCGTTAAATCAATTTGAGACAAGCAAAGGTATCATCTAATAGTTTTTATGGAAATAGTTTAATTTTTACACCAAAAAAGTTTCAATAAAAAACAAGGAACCGAAGTCCCTTGTTAAGTGAAAAAGAAATTTAATTAATAATTATTTTCGACGAATGGTAACACCATGTAAGTCACTGTGTTCTAATCCTTGATAGTTATGACCTCCTGCTATGGAAGCAACTGAGGCAGAATCCTCCGTATTAGAGCTACGTAAAACTGAGACTAAACGACCAAAAGACCCATTGTATTGTAATTCTACTACTCCTACCCCAGGGCAACTCCCTTGGGAAGAATGGGCTACAGATACGGGAATAGGACCACGGAAAGCTACGTATAGATATTTGCCGTCGGGGCTTTCTTCCATTAAGTCAGGGGCTGGATCGTTTTTTGGTAAATCAGCATCATCGTTAATAGAGGCGATCGCACAAGCACCCATACCATTGCCTTTTCCATCCTCAGAAGTTAAGTCATAGGATAGATGGTCAAAAGTTTGGGAATTAAATACTTCGATGATATTTTGAATCCTATCAACAGTGTGTATATATTTTCCATTAACAGTTCTCGCCATACCGTGACTATCACGACGGGTGGTAATTCCAGGTAATTGTCCACTATTGTTGGTGGCTTCTCCTCTGGTATTGCCATTGGTGGCGGTGTTATCAGCACCTTTATAGACTAATGTGGGATATGGGGTATTCGGGGCATTTGCTGTATCTCCGAAGGCTGTATCATCAATGTTATAAACGGTAAAGGTTGATTGAGTTGCTCCAGCATCGGAGGCAGATATTCCTCCATTGAGCCACATTTTTCCGTTTACTTCCACCCCTCCACAACCAGCACCATTGAGGACTTGATTGTCATATTCTCCAACGATTGTCATGGGAGTTTGTTCGGTATTGGCTACTAATAAGCCTCCTCCTGCAAGAGTAATATAAGCATGGTTGGTACTAGACACAATGGGGCAGATAATTAAATTATTGGTTCTACCTCCTAAAATGGGGTTTTGGTCTGCTGTGCAACCGTTTTCTTTACATACACCATTGGGGGTTAAGTCTGCCATGGCAGCTTGTTGGTAATCACCGATAATTTCCCCCATAAGATCATGGTTGTGGGCATTTTTACCGAGAAAAACCGTGGCAGGAGCAGTAACTTCCATTCCTTTACCTACCCCAAGGGAAGCAGATTTGTTGTAGATGGCATTGGTAATTTTACCTTGAGCATCTCTGGTGATGTCAATACGTTCTAATAGTTTACCGTTGAGGTTGGCCACTAGAAGAGCGCTGCCGTCATCATTCCAAAATGACATATGGACGGAACGCCCTGCGGGGCTACCGTTGGTACCTGTGACACGGAAAAGGGCGATCGCCTCTTTAGTTTCCCCATCCATGATGCCCACATAACCACCTGTGGGAGCAAAAAGGTTAAGGTTAAGGTATTTATTTTGAGGATCGGTAATCATGCCGTGTAAACGACCAAAACCAGGTAAATCGGCGATGGTTTGTCCTGTGGCTCCATTTTCGTTATATTCGGTTAAAGTGGGAGGAAAAACGGCATTTACATCACAAGGGCCATCCCCTGCACGGTTATTTCCGTCACAGCCGAGGGGCTGGGCTTCTATTCCAGACTCAATTTGTTGTTCGATGTCTTTACTATCCCAAATCCAAATTACTCCCCCATCGGTGCCAATGGTTTCAATACCGACTACGGAGTTAGATTGATCTGAACCCCAAACTTCATATCCTGTATGATCCATGGCAACTCCCTGATAGACGATAAGAAGGGTCGTTGCGATCGCAATTAATACTAGATTAATTCCTCTGGGAATAATCTTAAATTTTCCTAACATAATAATTTGAATAAGTAATGATTAATAGTTAACTTGTGAAGTGTTTACTATTAGAATGAAATGTAATCTTTACCTATTGTCAATTCTCCATGGTTAATTGTCAATCATTGACTATCAACCTTTTTCTTTTGGGAATTATCTCGTTAGATACTGACCAATATTCACAGGCTTGACTCATATTATATTTCATCAAATCTATGGCTGGTGTTTTTAGTTTTTTTGGGTAGTCTAATTCTTTGGTATCTACTTCTAAATTTTTAATAACTTCATCCCCCAAGGCTTTGGCAAACATAGGAATAACAGCGTTACCAATTTCCCTAAAACCATGCCAAATTGTCTCGTGAAATAAAAACCAATCAGGAAAAGTATGTAATCTTGCAGCTTCCCTGACAGTGATACAGCGAGGTTTTTCATAATGAATAGGGCGCGGAGCAGTATGAGAGCCTTTATCTCTTCCTGTACCTGCTCTGAGGGTATTACATAAACCTGTGGGAGAAAGTTTAAGAAAGCGACTTATTTTGTCTATATCTCCTTGAGATAATGATTCAAAGCGTTTTTTAGATTTTTCTGTATGGTTTGATCCCAAATGATTATAGACAAGATTATCCCTTTGTCTTTGATGACAAAACTTATATATCCCTTGAGGTTGTAAACTAAAATTTTTTCTAAATCCTGAATAGTCTAACTTTTCAGCTTCAATACCTTGATTAATACCTATAAAAGCAGGAATAGAGTTTAGATCTGCGATCGCCCCTTTCACATTATTAAATTCCCCCGTTTCCACAGGATAATCAAGGGGAGTAACATCTTTTCGACTCCCTAACAAAATTAATCGTTTTCGCCTTTGTGGTGCCCCAAAAACACTGGCATCCATAACCTTCGGTGGGGCTATATCATAACCAATATTATCAAACTCCTCCATCAACTCCTGCAAAAATTGCTGATGTTTTCCTGCCAACATTCCAGGCACATTTTCAAAAATAAAATATTTAGGTTGTAAATCTTTAATTACTCTTACATATTCAAAAACCAGAGAATTTCTAGGATCATCCCATTGACGTTTTCCCATCAGAGAAAATCCCTGACAAGGAGGCCCCCCTGCCACCAAATCGAGATCTTTTTCGAGGAGAATATTTTTTAAAACAGCAGTATCTAATTTACTAATATCTTGGCAAATGGTTTTAGTGTAGGGAAAATTAAGATGATGAATAAGAGCATGAATAGGATCAATTTCCACCGTAGCAACAATGTCAAATCCCGATGCTTCTAAACCCAAAGACATCCCACCGCATCCTGCAAATAAATCAATGGCAATGGGTCTTTTCTTTAATGGAGAATTGATAATTGATAATTGAGAATGAAGGATCATCTAGTCTATGGGTAATTGTTCACCAGAAGATTAATTGTCCATGGTTAATTGCCTACTGTCAATTATTCTCTCCATTGCTTTAATTACTAACTCCTGTTTCAATAATATACTAATTAGAGCGGGGAACAGGCAACAGATAGTAATTGTTTATTGTCAATTGTTACACGGTGAACAATAGTAAACTCTACTAATCGGATTTGGTATAATCTGCTTTACCATCAAATAATAAAAAACCCCCTACCGAAGTAGAGGGTTGAATCTCAATTACTAACTGTTATTAGTTTCGTTTAACCGAACTTACCAGCCGTAGAAGCAATCAAGAAGGCTGCGTAGGTGAGGATGTAGCCAATGGTGAAGTGGGCTAAACCAACCAAACGAGCTTGTACGATGGACAATGCAACGGGCTTGTCTTTCCAGCGAACTAAGTTAGCTAGAGGAGTACGCTCGTGTGCCCATACGATGGTTTCGATCAACTCTTGCCAGTATCCACGCCAAGAGATTAGGAACATGAAACCAGTTGCCCAAACGAGGTGTCCGAAGAGGAACATCCAAGCCCAGACGGAGAGGTTATTAACACCATAGGGGTTATAACCGTTGATTAACTGAGCGGAGTTCGCCCATAGATAATCTCTGAACCAACCCATGAGGTAGGTAGAGTTTTCGTTAAACTGGGCAACGTTGCCAGTCCATACACCGAGGTGTTTCCAATGCCAGTAGAAGGTTAACCAACCGAGGGTGTTTAACATCCAGAACATAGCGAGGTAGAAGGCATCCCACGCGGAGATGTCGCAAGTACCTCCACGGCCAGGACCATCACAAGGGAAGGAATAACCGAAGTCTTTTTTGTCGGGCATTAGTTTAGAACCACGAGCATCTAAAGCACCTTTTACCAATATTAAGGTAGTGGTATGTAAACCAAGGGCGATCGCATGGTGTACTAAGAAGTCACCAGGACCGATGCTGAGGAATAAGGAGTTAGTACCACTGTTGATGGCATCTAACCAACCAGGTAACCATACTGCGCTAGAAGTAGAAGCAATACTTTCAGGGTTAGCAAGTAAGGCATCAAAACCATAGAGAGCTTTACCAGAAGCAGCTTGTACAAATTGAGCGAATACAGGCTCGATGAGGATTTGTTTTTCGGGAGTACCGAAAGCAACCACTACATCGTTATGAACATAAAGTCCGAGGGTGTGGAAACCTAAGAAGAGGGATACCCAGCTGAGGTGAGAAATAATCGCCTCTTTATGTTCTAGCATACGGGCTAAAACGTTATCTTTGTTAGCTTCGGGATCATAATCACGAATAAAGAAGATCGCACCGTGGGCAAATGCACCAACCATTAAGAATCCAGCAATGTACTGGTGGTGGGTGTAAAGGGCCGCCTGAGTGGTGTAGTCCTTAGCGATGAAAGCATAGGAAGGTAGAGAGTACATATGTTGAGCCACCAAGGATGTTACAACTCCCAAAGAAGCTAGGGCTAAACCTAACTGGAAGTGTAAAGAGTTGTTGATGGTGTCGTATAAACCTCTATGTCCTGCGCCTAATCTTCCAGAAGGAGGATTGTGAGCCGCTAAGATGTCTTTGATGCTGTGACCGATTCCCCAGTTAGTGCGGTACATATGACCAGCAATAATGAAGATAACGGCGATCGCCAAGTGATGGTGTGCAATATCAGTCAACCATAAAGACTCAGTTTGGGGATGGAAACCACCTAAGAAAGTAAGGATTGCAGTTCCAGCTCCATTAGCAGTTCCGAAGGCATGACTAGCAGTGTCAGGGTTTTGAGCATAAACACCCCAGTTTCCAGTAAAGAAAGGAGCTAACCCAGCAGGGTGAGGTTTTACACTCAAGAAGTTGTCCCAACCTACATGAATACCACGGGATTCAGGGATTGCTACGTGAACCAAGTGACCAGTCCATGCTAAAGAACTCACACCGAACAAACCAGCTAAGTGGTGGTTGAGGCGAGATTCAGCATTTTTGAACCAAGAGAGGCTAGGACGGAACTTAGGTTGTAAGTGCAACCAACCAGCAAACAAGAACACAGCAGAGAGGATTAAAAGACCTACCGCACCGCTATATAAGTCTTGGTTGGTGGTCATACCAATGGTATAAAACCAGTGATAAACACCAGAGTAAGCCACGTTTACGGGGCTAGATGAACCAGCTTGAGAGAAAGCATCGATCGCACCTTGACCGAAATGAGGATCCCAAATCGCATGGGCGATGGGACGTACGTTTAAAGGATCTTTGATCCATTGCTCAAAATTGCCTTGCCATGCTACATGGAATACGGTACCGGAAGTCCAAAGAAAGATAATCGCCAAATGACCGAAGTGAGAAGCAAAAATCTTTTGATAAAGGTTCTCTTCGGTCATACCGTCATGGGTTTCAAAGTCATGAGCGGTAGCTATTCCGTACCATATCCGCCTTGTAGTTGGATCTTGGGCTAAATCTTGGCTAAATTTGGGAAATTTAGTTGCCATAGCTTTTTCTAGGAAGTCTCCTGTTACACAATGAGGGTCAACGTTTGTATTTTGTCGTTGCTCAATTTTGTTTTTTTGCTCTTGCCCAGAGCCTATGAGGATAAGTCCGGGCAAGTGTTTAAAGTTGTTTTTCTTAATTTCGTTGAGAATGGTTAAAACATTATCAACTTAATAATTTAGGTTTTAAAACGGCTTCATTTGTTATTTTATAACCTATTTAACCGTCCCTTTCCCCACAATTGTAGAGAAAGTTTACATTCCTAACCAACTGCCAAAATACGACAGAGGAAGAATGCCCAAGTAGTTACAATACCTCCTAAGAGATAATGAGCTACCCCAACCGCACGACCTTGAACAATGCTCAAAGCACGGGGTTGAATTGCAGGGGCTAGATTGAGTTTGCTGTGAGCCCATACAATGGATTCGATTAATTCTTGCCAATAGCCACGTCCACTAAAGAGGAACATTAAGCTGAAAGCGAAGATAAAGTGACCTGCGAGGAACATAATTCCGTAAGCAGATAGAGCAGAACCGTAAGAGTTAATTACGTTAGCGGCTTGTGCCCATAAGAAGTCTCTTAACCAACCATTGATGGTAATAGCACTTTGGGCAAAGTTACCGCCAGTAATGTGAGAAACCGTACCATCGGGAGCCACCGTACCCCAAACATCCGATTGCATTTTCCAGCTAAAGTGGAAGATTACGATGGATAAGGAGTTGTACATCCAGAATAAACCTAAGAACACATGGTCCCAACCAGACACTTGGCAAGTACCACCACGACCAGGTCCATCACAAGGGAAACGGAAGCCAAGCTCAGCTTTATCAGGGATAAGTCTGGAGCTACGGGCATAAAGTACACCTTTAAGAAGGATTAACACGGTAACGTGAATGGTAAAAGCATGGATATGGTGAACCATGAAATCAGCAGTACCTAAAGCAATGGGCATCATAGCCACTTTGCCACCTACGGCCACTACATCGCCACCAAAAGCATAACTAACGGGGGCGGAAGCGAAAGGTGCTGTGCCACCAGGGGCTACAGTGTGAAGGTTCTGAATCCACTGAGCAAATACAGGTTGTAACTGAATTGCACTGTCAGAGAACATATCTTGAGGACGACCTAAAGCTCTCATGGTGTCGTTGTGAATGTATAAACCGAAGCTATGGAAACCAAGGAAAATACATACCCAGTTAAGGTGAGAGATAATAGCGTCTCTATGACGTAATACTCTATCTAAGAGGTTATTAACATTTTTAGCAGGATCATAATCACGAACCATGAAGATGGAAGCGTGAGCTCCAGCACCTACGATGAAGAAACCACCGATCCACATATGATGGGTAAAGATGGATAACTGTGTACCGTAATCGGTAGCAAGGTAGGGGTAAGGAGGCATGGCATACATGTGTTGTGCCACGATGATGGTTAAAGAACCAAGTAATGCTAAGTTAATGGCTAATTGGGCGTGCCATGAAGTGGTTAAAATTTCATAGAGTCCAGTGTGACCTTCACCAGTGAAGGGCCCTTTGTGACCTTCTAAAATTTCTTTCATGCTGTGACCAATACCCCAATTAGTGCGGTACATATGACCAGCAATAATGAAGAGAACTGCGATGGCAAGGTGATGGTGAGCGGTATCAGATAACCAAAGACCACCAGTTACAGGGTTTAATCCACCTTTGAAGGTCAAGAAATCGGAGTAAACACCCCAATTTAATGTAAAGAATGGTTTTAAACCTTGGGCGAAACTGGGATACAACTCAGCCATTTTACCTGCATCGAGGATGAACTCGTGGGGTAAAGGAATGTCAGCAGGCGCAACCCCAGCATCTAATAACTTATTAATAGGTAAAGATACGTGGATTTGGTGCCCTGCCCAACCCAAAGAGCCTAACCCTAGTAAACCAGCGAGGTGGTGGTTCATCATGGATTCCACATTTTGGAACCATTCTAGTTTAGGAGCCGCTTTGTGGTAGTGAAACCAACCAGCAAAGAGCATTAAACCAGCCATGACTAAACCACCAATGGCGGTTACATAGAGCTGATAGCTATTGGTAAAACCGGAGGCTCTCCATAGTTGGAAGAAGCCAGATGTGATTTGAATACCTTGGAAACCACCGCCCATGTCGCCATTGAGGATGTCTTGTCCTACAATAGACCACACTTGTTGAGCGCTGGGTTTAATGTTCATGGGATCGGATAGCCACGCTTCATAGTTGGAGAAACGTGCTCCGTGGAAATACATCCCACTTAACCAAACAAATACTACTGCTAAATGACCAAAGTGAGCGCTAAAGATTTTACGAGAAATATCTTCTAGGTCGCTAGTTTGGCTATCGAAATCGTGTGCGTCGGCGTGAAGATTCCAAATCCAAGTGGTGGTTTTGGGTCCTCTAGCTAAAGTGCGATCAAAGTGTCCGGGTTTGCCCCATTTCTCGAAAGAAGTAGGTACCGGATTTTTGTCAACGGCTACTTTAGCCTTCGCCTCTTTTTGAGGGGTTACTGTCATGAGTGATTCTTCTCTCGACAAATACTTAAACTACTACATTAACCATGATGATAATGGGTATTTGCTACAGTTGTGGGATTTGCTTAACAATATTTAAAATTTGCTTAACAATTGCTACGATTACGCCATAGCTTAATCTTTGGTAACAAAAGTCAAGGTTTTGTTACTTTTCTTTATGTATGGGATTTTAGGGATTGAAATGGTTGTTTTTCCCTAAAATTTGAGTTGAGAAATAATCTGGGCAACTCCGTTATTCTCTACGTTATCGGTGGTATAAGTGGCGATCGCCTTTAATTGTGTAGGGGCATCTCCCATGGCAACACCAATTTGGGCGTACTCAATCATGGTGTAATCGTTAAAATTGTCACCAATGGCCATTACCTGCTGAGAGGATAAACCTAGTATTTTTTCTGTTACATACTTAATAGCATCCCCTTTATGGACATGGGCGGAGGTGGCTTCTAGGTAAGTAGGATTGGACTGGGTAAGGTAAAGATTACGGTTGTGGTAACGTTGCTTGAGATCATCTAATAAGGAGCGAATGAGGGATGGATTAGGGCTTAGAGCTAGTAGTTTGGTGGGGGATTGACTCAACAAATTCCTTAAATCATCCACCACATTAACAATAATGCCTGATCTCTCGATATAAGAATCAGTTTTCTCCGTAACTTTATCTACGTATAGTTGATCGTTAAAATAAACGTGAATTTCTACCTCATGGGAGCGAAGGTAATCTAATAATTCTAGGGCTACTTCGTGGTCGAGGGGACGATGGGAAATCATTTCCCCTGTAACGGGATTTTGTATCCAAGCCCCATTGTAGGAGATTATCGGTAAATCTGCCCCTATTTCATCATGGAAGCGATGGGCTGAGCAATACATTCTGCCCGTGGCTAAGCCTACTTTTATGCCCCTACTTTGAACTTTTTTGATGGCTTCAATTACTTCAGGATTGACTTTGTTGGATTCCCCTGCAATGGTACCGTCAATGTCTAAAAATAATACTTTGATATTTTCCATGGTTTTTTGTGATGATTTATATAGTTTATATCTTGAAACTTAATTCCAATATAATTTTGTTAGTTCAATAAAGTTATCGCTTTTGGGAAGAAAATTGTGTTAGATACTATTTGCATTTTTTCGACAATAAAAGCTTCTTTGGAAGAAACGTCTTCTTTCATTGAATATCATATTCAAATAGGGATTGACTTTCTAATTATATTTTTCGATCATCCGCAAGATGAAGCCATAAAAAAATACCAAGACAATAAAAAAATAATGTGTATTTCCTGTACTCCTGAGTATTGGGAGCAGAAGACGAGTAAGAAACCATTGTCCGTAGAGGAAAGACAAGAAATCAACGCAAAGTTTGCTTTAAAAATCGCTCGTTCAAAAAAAATCGACTGGATTATTCATATTGATGGAGATGAATACTTATACGGATATGAAAAATCTATTAAAGAAATACTATCTAATATCAATAAAAAAAATCATTTAGTAAGATTTCCAGCAGTAGAAGCTGTTCCTTATGAGTTAAACCATATTAACCCCGTTCAAGAAATTAGTTTGTTTAAGGTTCATCCTTTAACTAGATTAGGAAAAGATTTTAAGGCGAGTCGATGGAATTATTTATGTTTGCTATGGGAAAAAATTACTTACCGTTTGAAGTTTTTCTTGGCAAATATTTTATGTGAAGGATTAGACAGAAAAAGTTACATAAGAGGCTACCTAATCGGGAAATCAGCAGCAAGAGTAAATAGTGATATTACAGGATTTAGATGTCATTTTCCCATAGCTGAAAAAAATAAATTGCTCAATTACACTATGGTTGATAATTTAATTATTTTACATTTTAATTGTTCCTCTTTTGAGTTATGGAAACTAAAGTGGAAAAGAAGACTTGATAACACAGTAAGCCAGAAAAGACTTAATAATGTACAGAAAAAAGAATTAAAAGTATTTTCTGACCATTTTTTATTGGCTGAGAATAATAAACAATTACAAAACATTTATAAAAGTTTATATTTTTTAACTGATAAACAAAAAAGTATATTGAAAAAATTAAAACTGCTCATAGAAATTAATATTTATCAACAATTATAATGATGGAGAAAAGAGTTTCCTGTATCCACTAAAAAGCGATTTTTGACGGCACCTCTACCCAGTAACATTCTAAAGCCCATGGAGTCTCTATTGGTTAGGGTAAGGGCGATCGCCCATGAAATATCACCTAAAATAATCTTAGTCTCGATTACCGGTCGAGTTTCGGAAATGCCCCCCGAATTTTTAACAGTGCGATATTCCAAGAGGGGTGCTGTAGTTAACACAGAAGTTTGATTATCTTTTTGAATAGGATGAATTTCAAACTCCACAATTTTTTGATTTTCCCTTTCCACAACATTGACATTAAAGGCATGGAGGGCCGATGTTTTTGCCCCAGTATCAATTTTTGCCTTAATGTCTTTTACCCCTAATTGTGGCAAGGCTAGATATTCTCGCCAACCAATTAATGGTAAAGATTGATTTTTACTAATATTCATATCACCCAGCAACTATTAATCATCCTTTCCAGCAATAACTCCTTTTGCCTTACTAACTAAGCCCATAACATCCTGTAAAGAAATTTTTAATAGAGACAAAATACCGATAACTACCAACACAAAGCCTATTAAAAAACTAGCATCAGAAAGATATAAACCTACAATCACAATAAAATAAGGAGACAAAATAGCACTAATTTTTTCCACCAACTTCACCGTTTGAATTTGCTCTTTATCCATCACATCATCAGGAATGGGAGCCGAGGATTCTTCTATCTCAACATCGGTATTACCATAATTAGTTGGGGTTAAATTTTCCATGGTAGGATTTATTTCGCTTTTCTTTTCTTTGTTTCCCTTACTAAACATGACAGAATTATCCTCTTCTTATTAAATATCAATCAATTAAACTATAGCAATCCTTTAGGATTTGTGTACAAGTCAGGACAGAAAATTTGCCCTGATGAAAAAAACAAAAACAACTTGTTCCTCAAACAAAATACCATGGAGAATAGTGGGCAATGCCCACTTTACAAAACTCATTGTCTGGTTTTATGGGAAAGTCAAGTAACTATATCTTTTTACTCCTCGCTATCGTAATCACTACTATTTGACCCAGCAAAGTTAACATTATTAATATCAAGGTTTTCCTTAACTTTTTGTTCCACAATTAAAGCTAACTCAGGATTTTCTTCCAAATAACGAACAGCATTATCTCTACCTTGGGCAATGTTATCACCCTCATAGCTATACCAAGCCCCTTTACGACTAACCACGTCAGTTTTTTCTGCTAAGTCGAGAAGGCAACCAGTGCGGGAAATTCCTGAACCAAAAATGATGTCAAATTCAGCAATACGAAATGGAGGGGCAACTTTATTTTTCGCCACTTTTACCTTCGCCCTGATACCGTATTCTCCATCACTACCTTTTTTAAGGGTTTGAATTCTGCGGATGTCTAAACGTACAGAAGCATAGAATTTTAATGCGGTACCTCCCGTGGTAACTTCAGGGCTACCATAACTAATACCGATTTTTTGACGTAGTTGGTTAAGGAAAATTACTGTAGCGCCGGATTTACCAATATTTCCTGCAATTTTTCTCAGGGCTTTACTCATCAAACGAGCCTGTAAACCCACTTGTAAATCTCCCATTTCTCCTTCAATTTCGGCACGAGGTACGAGAGCGGCTACGGAGTCAATAACTACTAAATCGACGGCGGCACTACGCACCAGTTGATCTACTATTTCGAGGGCTGATTCTCCATTGTCAGGCTGGGCTACCAGTAGGTTATCTATATCTACCCCCAAAGCACTGGAATAATTAGGATCTAGGGCATGTTCCGCATCGACAAAAGCCGCTACGCCCCCTGCTTTTTGTACTTCTGCGATCGCATGGAGTGCTAGAGTTGTTTTACCAGAACTTTCAGGACCATAAATTTCGATAACTCTACCTTTTGGTAAGCCACCTCCCAATGCTAAATCAAGAGTCAAGGCACCACTAGAAATGGTTTCTACTTTCATTTTGGTGGCATCACCAAGCCGCATAATTGCCCCTTTGCCGAAGTTGCGCTCAATTTGAGTGAGGACTAGGTTAAGTGCCTTTTCTTTGTCTGAACCTTGTGTGCTGGTACTTGTAGCCATGATTTTCCTGTTATTTTATCTACTCGTCTTTAACTTAGTATAGATGTTATTTTCTATCCTAATTTTTCCTAATGTTATTAGTACATCAGTATCAAAATTATACTTTATTTTGGGCAAAAAAAGATTATTGGTTTGTGAAAATTACTATGACTCATTCTTTTAGTGGGACTAAAGGCTCTTAGGCAAGGCCTGTCCACTTTGTGAGTGCCTTTAAAAAAGAGATTATTCATTAAAAAATTTCTATGGGGAAGCAAATGAGGAAATAGAATTTAATGGGAATTTAGTAGTTATGGGAGATGGTTTTGATAGGAATAGTTAAACGATAATGGTGGGCAATGCCCACCGTACAGATAATTTTATACCTCAAGCATGGCCCGACGAATTAACCTAGTGGCAATAGATTGGGTGCCAGTGTGTTCAAAATAGTTGGTGGACATATCAAGGAAAGCGGCTACATAATCGAGTTGATCATCGGAAAATTCTACAAAACTCTGTAGGTTTTTCATAACCTTACCTTGGGTTAAATTGCGATCGCCCACAAACCCCGTCATCCACCCAGTGACGGCCCCAAAACTCTTATGGACAAATTCCAGCTGCCCCGCAGGATTGCCCCCTGGAATAAATTTACTAACCTTAGAGAAAGAGCCATTTTGAGACAACTCCTTAGGACTTAGATTGTTGAGAGTTGATTGTACCGCCAAAATAAAATCAGGACCAAAGGGAATTAGAGCATCGATACACACAAGGGCAGCCATACGCATCAGGGCTTCTCCTTCATACTCCTTCAAAGCCTTGACAAAATCCCCAATACTGTCCCCCGGTAAGCCATTAATCTGACAAAAAGCGACAATTTCCACCACTAATTTAATGGATAAATCCAAAGCCTGTGCTTTTTCATTGTTGGGGGTTAACTTGTTGAGGAAACTAAGAAAACCAATCTTTTCCCCTACTTTATTCGCTAAAGCAGCAGTACCTAATGCGGAATCAGCATTATCAACGGTTTGATATAACCATAAAGCCCTTTGATAACCTTGATTTTTATCATTGTATAACCACACGGCGCGATCGCCTATTTTTTGAATCCATTTCTCATCGGTTTCCTGACTAATATCCCGAATCATCTGCTCAAAATTAGTCGGGTTTTGCCACTGCCCCGGTGCTACAAAATCTAGGGAATTCAATACCATGGTGGTCAAATTACGCTTTGGTAAATTATCCACTAAATCAAAAATAGCTTTACTCATAACTTTTATACTCCTAATTTAAACTAGCTAAACCATCGAGATCAAATTTGCCCAACCAAGTCTCTCTATCTGCTACGCTAAAGCCATCATCCATTGACCTGACTGTCACTTGAAATCTATCTTCTACTAATACCGCCGTTGCTCTTGAGCCTTTTTGAGCCGCAGGATAACCCCCTATTTGCTCTTGACTATCAGCAAAATCATCCTTGGCAGAGGGATTACTAATGGTATCAAAAACTCCTAAAGTTGCCACATTTTGCCCAGAGTCTTTTAGAATAGCTTCCACAAAACCATCTTTTTCTTGGGTAAAAACTCGCTCATAATTTCCCTCACTAGGGGGGAAAAAGCGGTTAAAACTAGAACCGTCCTCGGCATCGGTAGAGACGGCAGTATCACGTCTTCCTGCGTCAATACTTTCTTGTTGCGCCCCTTCAAACCTTGATGGGGTACTATCTCCACAAGCGGGGAGAATCACCAGTAAACAGGCGAGGGAAAAACCAATTATTAAACGAGATAACTTTTTCATTTGATCTAAATTTAGCTAAAATTGACTTTTATAATTTATCACTCATACCAATTTTAAATGATTTATTAGCTATCAAATATTAAAAAAACTTTTATTTTTAAAAAAAAATTCTAAATATTGTTAGTAAACAATGCTAAATTTTACAAGAATTATTAACAACAAACAACTTTATTTTACATTAATATAATTAAATCCTTTGTCTCAAAATATCTTTTCTTGAAATATCGCTCTTATTATTTTATGGTTATTTCTTAATCATTTATATTTTTATTACCTCAAAAAAAGTAACCTTTATATAATTATTGAAAAATACTAAAACAATAATTTAGTCTAAAAACTTCACAAAAAATATACTTCTATTTAAATAATGCGTATTCTTATTTATTCTTATAATTACCACCCAGAACCCATCGGCATTGCTCCTCTAATGACAGAATTAGCAGAAGGATTAGTAAAAAAAGGTCATGAAGTAAGGGTTTTAACCGCTATGCCCTGGTATCCTGAAAGTAAAATTTATCCTGAATATAGAGGGAAAATCTATACGGAAGAAGAAAGAAATGGTGTAAAAATTTATCGGTCCTACGTATGGGCAAGTCAGAAAAGAAATTTTATAAATAGAGCTATGTTTGAGCTTAGTTTTGCTTTTTTTAGCTTCTGGCAAGGGTTAAAACCGTGGAAACCTGATGTTGTTTTATCTACTATTCCTGGGCTTCCTGTGATAGTTCCTGCTTATTTATTAAGTAAAATATATGGCTCTCCTTTGGTGATAAATTTACAAGATATATTACCCGATGCGGCGGTTCATGTGGGTTTATTGACGAATCAAAAATTAATTAAAATATTTTCTATATTAGAAAAATTTGCCTATAAAAAAGCCAATAAAATTTCAGTAATTGCCGATGGTTTTATTAAAAATTTAGCAAATAAAAATGTAGATATGGATAAAATTGTCAAAATACCCAATTGGGTTGATGTAGATTTTATTAAACCTATGGCAAAGGAGGATAGTTATTTTATTCAGGAAAATAACTTACAGGGAAAATTTGTGGTGATTTATTCTGGTAATATTGCCCTGACTCAACCCGTTGAAATTTTAATAGAGGCGGCTAGTGAGTTAAAACATTTAGATAATTTAATGGTGGTGATTGTGGGCAAGGAGGAAGCGCTGGCAAGGTTGGAAAAATATCGTCAAGAGTTGGGATGTGAGAATGTTTTACTAAAGCCTTTTCAGCCTAGGGGAAAGTTACCGCAAATGTTGGGGGCGGTGGAAGTAGGCATGGTGACGCAAAAAAGTAATGTGATTGATTTTAATTTACCTTCTAAAATTCCTGTATTATTGGCTAGTGGTTGTGTTCTTATCGGTTCTGTGCCTGAGTCTGGCACTGCTGCCCAAGCTATTCGAGAGAGTGGGGGTGGGGTGGTAATTCCCCCGGAGGATGCTGTGGCTTTGGCTAGGCAAATTGAGGAGTTTTATCATAATCCCGAACTTGTGGGGCAGATGAGTATGGCAGGGCGTAAATATGCGGAAACTCATTATTCTTTTCAAGGCGCGATCGCACTTTATGAACAACTTTTTGATGAGGTGATGAGGCGATGAGGGGTAGGGGTGATAAAACTTTGATTATTTATTATCCATGATTAATTATTCATTGATTTATGGTAGAGTTAACCTAAAGGACAAAACCACCACTACCGTTATCTTTGAGCAATTTTACGATGGTAAATATTAATAATCAATCTGTTGCTTATCAGAGCTTAAATAGTTCTCGTCAATTAAAGGATTGTACCCTAGGAGCGATCGACATTGGTACTAACTCCATCCATATGGTAGTGGTGAAAATTAATGCCCAAATCCCTTCATTTACCATTATTGCCAAAGAAAAAGATACCGTGAGACTGGGCGATCGCAACCCAGAAGATGGCAACCTAACCCCAGAAGCCATGGAGCGGTCACTGTCTGCCCTAAAACGGTGCAAGGACTTAGCTGATAGTCTAAAAGTAGATCAAATCATTGCAGTGGCCACCAGCGCCACCAGAGAAGCCCCTAACGGCATGGATTTTTTAAATCGCATTGAGTCAGAATTAGGTATTAAAGTTGATCTAATTTCGGGGCAAGAAGAAGCAAGAAGAATATATTTAGGAGTGCTTTCAGGCATGGATTTTGGGGGTGGAATCCATAGCCTCATTGACATTGGCGGCGGCTCCACGGAAATGGTGTTGGCCGACAATCAAGAAACCCGTCATCTTAGTAGTACTAAAGTAGGGGCAGTAAGACTTAATCAAGATTTTATCACCACCGATCCCGTTAGCGAGAAAGAATTTATCCGTCTCAAAGCCTATATTCAGGGTATGTTAGAGCGTCCTGTGGATGAATTTAAAAATGCCCTAAAACAAGGAGAAAAGCCCTTCTTGGTGGGTACATCAGGCACCATTGAAACCATTGCCATCATCGATGCCATGGAGACTCAGGGCAGTGAGCCAAATCCCCTTAATGGTTATGAAATATCCAAGAAAAGAATTGAGCAAATTTTAGAAAAACTGCTCAAAATGGACTACGACGAAAAGGCTTCTTTGTCGGGAATGTCTGAGCGTAGGGCAGAGATTATTGTGCCTGGTATCATGATTTTACTCGAAGCCATGACCATGTTGGACATTGATTCTATCACTATTTGTGAAAGGGCTTTGCGAGAAGGAATCATTGTTGATTGGATGTTACAAAATGGTTACATCGAAAATCGCCTTGTTTTTCAAACTAATGTGCGCTCCCGTAGCGTGATGAAAATTGCCCATAAATATCAGGTAGATTTACCCCACGGCGAAAGGATTGCGGAATTTGCCCTGAAAATTTTTGATCAAACTCAGGGAGAATTACATTCTTGGGGAGAAAAGGAAAGGGAATATCTTTGGGCGGCGGCTATCCTTCATAATTGCGGTTTGTACATTTCCCATGGGGCACACCATAAACACTCTTATTATTTAATTCGTCATGCCGAACTTTTGGGGTTTACGGAAATTGAGGTGGAATTAATTGCCCAAATTGCCCGTTATCACCGCAAGAGTAAGCCTAAACGCAAACATGAGTCTTACTACTCCCTTGCCCATGATAATCGTAAAATAATCAAGCAAATGAGCGCGATATTGCGCCTTGCGATCGCCCTTGATCGCCGACAGCTAGGGGCTATCAAGGATTTAGAGTGTAAATATGACTCGGAATATGACAAACTACATTTACATTTGACTCCCACTGTCAAAAATGATGACTGTGCTTTAGAGTTATGGAATTTGGAGTATAAAAAACCGATTTTTGAAAATGAATTTGAAGTGAAGGTATTAGCAACCCTTACTAATTAGGATGTGATGAATAAATTATAAACTCCAAATATCGGGGGTTTGGGCATCCTAAAATGGTCAAAAAAATACATAAAAATCATCATTATCAATTAAAATTAATTTTCCATAGTCCATGCTTCATTGCCAACATATTTTTTAATAACTTTACCTAATTTTTTGATGTTGATGGGTTTAGTAAGATAATCACTCATACCCACATCAAAACATTTGCCCCGGCTATCATCATCATCATTGGCAGTCATGGCTACAATTACGGGTAATTTTTTTTCACTGGTGGCAACTTGATAAATTTTCTGTGTAGCTTCTAATCCATCCATGATGGGCATTTCCATGTCCATAAAAATTAGGTCATATTCTTTTTTTTCTAGGGCACTGATAACTTCTGCCCCATTGTTGGCAACATCAACGCCATAACCAATTTTTTTGATGAGGTTGATTAACAGTTTTTGGTTAACTTTATTATCTTCGGCAATTAAAATTTTGGGAGAGTCATCGGATTGAATGTAGGTTTCTTTTTCGATAACTGTATCTCTGCTCATGGTTTGTGGGGTTTCAAAGGTATATTCTAGGTTGAGATAGTATTTAAGTTTGTCAAATAAAACTGCATGGGAAAATGGTTTACTAATGACATCATCACACCCAGAGGCGAGAATTACTTCTTTTTCTTCCATGAAGGCATGGGCGGTGAGGGCAATGATGATAATATTTTGATTGTTTTCGTGGCTCCATTTTTTGATAATAGTGGTGGCTTCATCTCCATTCATATTGGGCATTCCGATGTCCATTAATATCAGATGAGGATACCATGTTTGGGTACGGGCGATCGCCTCTATGCCATCCTGTGCCTGTTTGACTTGAAAACCAACGGGAATCAATAATTTAGTTAATAATTTGCGATTACTTTCATTATCATCTACCACCAAGATACGATAAAGAGATTGACTGGGGGCTAAACGTAATTGTTGATGGTTGTCTTCTATGGATTGAATGGTTTTGAGATGGGGTTGAGCAGGTCTAAAGGAAATAGTAAAATCAAAGATACTACCCTTATTCATGACACTGGTAACTTGAATATTTCCCCCCATCAAATGAACAAATTCTTGGGAAATTATTAACCCTAAACCTGTTCCCTCTTGAGATTTTCGCCCCGACTGAGACTGAAAAAAGCTCGAAAATAGTTTGCTCATTTCATCAGGGGCAATCCCCATTCCCGTATCTTCTACCCGAAAATGAAGGGTATGGGGGTTTAATAATTCTGCGTGGAGACTGACACTACCTTTTTTGGTAAATTTAATGGAATTGCTGAGGAGGTTTAACAATACTTGCCTGAGTTTTCCTTCATCGGTAATGATAAATTGTGGTAAATCTTCCTTTAAGTCAAAGTTTAGTTGCACATTTTTTTCTGTGGCTTTGATTTGTAACATTGACTGGAGAGAGGTTAATACTTCCTGAAAATTGAAAGCATTTTCATTGAGGGTAATTTTTCCTGCTTCAATTTTTGACAAGTCTAAAACGTCGTTAATGAGTGATAATAAGTGTTCTCCACTTTTAACAATAATCATTAAATTTTCTTTATTTTCTCTGGTCAAATGGGGATCATCTTCCATAAGCTGAGAGAAGCCTAATATAGCATTGAGGGGAGTTCTCAATTCATGGCTCATGTTAGATAAAAATTCACTTTTTGCCCGATTAGCTTTTTCAGCCAATTCTTTGGCTTTTTCTAATTCTTCTGTACGCTCTGTTACTTTTTGCTCTAATTCTTGGTTAATTTCTTTGAGGCTTTTTTCTTGTTCAATTAATGTGTGGGCTAGTTCGTTTAAACTAGAGGATAAAATAGCGATCGCATCTTTCCCCTGATAAACTTTAATGGGGTTTTCCCTATCTCCTGCAGTAATGCTTTTTGCTTGTTGACTGAGTTTTAATAATGGTTTGGTTGTTTTATCGGCAATTTTCCAACCGATTACCGAAGCAATACTAGCTAAAACTAAACCCCAAAATAAAATTTGTCTTTGTAAATCATAAGCTGGTTTAAAGGCGATGGCACTTTCTTTTTTAATTATCACTCGCCACCCCAATCCTGGATAATCTAAATAACCTTCATCAACCCCATAACTAACTAGATACTCACTATTATCAATATCAGCTTTTTTGGTGACATAGTTATCTTCATTGGATGAAGACTGGACAAAAATGCTCTCATCAATAGTTGTCTCTTCTCCAGAGTTGAGCAGAATATCCCCTTGCCTACTAATAATTAAAACATCAACTGCTTGTCCTTCCCCAATATTTCTCATCAAACTATCTTCCAAGGATTTAACCCACTCCCAACTTAAATGAGCCCCCAAAACCCCTATTAATTCATCATTTTCATCATATACAGGGGTAGATATATCCAAAAACCGAAGCACATCTCCATCCTCTGGGGGCGGAAGTATTTTGGCCAATAACTTAGCATCATGGACATCCCCCACAAAGGAAGATTGTAAACCCTCCACAAACCAAGGGCGCTCACTTACATTAGCCCCTTCCAAAATTTCTTGGGTGCTAACTTCCACAATTCCTTCATTATTAGCAAACCCAATCCAAGCATAATTATCGTAGTTTTCTTGCAATTGATTAAGTAAAAAACGCCTTGCTTCATCGCTTCTTTGATTAGAGCGAAATTCAGATAATATGGACATATTGCCAATATCTTTATAACGTTCTAACATTCCTTGTTGAAAGGTGGACAATAATTCCCTATTTATTTGTTTTAATAAAAAGGTTTGGTCTTCTTCTACTTGATGTTTTACCCATTGTCCTACTACTAAACTAAAAATAATAGAGATACAAAAAGTTAAGACTGCAAATGAAAAACCTAGCTTGGTTTTTATAGTCCAATTTAGCCAGATTTTTTGTACGATTGAAGGAAATTTATTGTTATTAGCCATGAAGCATTAACAGGGTTTAGAATCAGTTAAATTTTAATTTATTTAATATGTCAAAATGTTATTTGTTAGTTTAAATAACACAGTCTCCACAATTTTCTCTTATTATTTATTATGATACTTTCCGTTGCGATCGCCCACTTGCCTGGAATTCATCCTTTAGAAGTAAGACAATTACAATCCCAAGGAATTAACACTAATATAGACCTATTAAAAAAAGTAACTAATCAAGAAAAAAAACAATTACTAGCTAGTAGTATGGGATTAAATATAAAACTACTTAGTAAATGGGTTGCTTTATCTAATTTAGCCTGTGCGCAGAGTATTGGAGCAAAATATTGCGGTTTGTTACTACACGCTGGTATTCCCTCCCTAAAACACCTAAGCACTACATCAGCACCACAATTACACCGTCAGATTATGCGCCTACAGGTATCGACTTTCAAAAGAAGGGATCTTTGTCCCCCTGTATCTCTTGTAGAGCGGTGGATTCAGGAGGCAAAAGAGCTAACAATTAAGGATTAAGAATTATTTTTCATTCTTTCTTCAATGTCTTCAAAGGTTTTGAGTAAAAGGGTTTGAGCTTCGAGTTTCCAGCCTACCTGCTGAATTTTGATGGCAATGGGAAGGGCGATCGCCGTTGCGATAAAATCAAGATATTGTTGGGAAGATATGCCAAATAATAAACCTAATCCGGCAATGCCCCAAAAAGGCAGAGCAAAGCTTTGACGACTTTCTTCTAGTTTTTTGAACAAAAAACCCTTGGGCTTTTTCTCTAATAACTCTTGTTTAAGCCGTTGCTGTTGATTGTAAGGCAAGGCAATACCAATTTTACGGCGTAACTTTTCAATTTTACGAGCGGTGGTACTGTATTGAGTCAACTCATCCTCTGCCATGCGCAAAAGTCCTTCTAAATCTGCCATTTTTTTCCCAGTTAAAAATTTATTTAAAAAAGTGTTCTGCCACAAAATTAGTGTAAACATTCCCCGCCACAAACTCAGGATGATTTAATATTTTACGGTGAAATTCGATAGTAGTCGGCACTCCTGTAATGGCACATTCTCTTAATGCCCGTTTCATCCTCTTAATGGCCGTTGGTCTATCTTCACCCCATACAATGAGTTTACCAATCAAAGAATCGTAATAGGCCGGAATTTGATAATCAGGATAAACAAAAGAATCCATGCGTACTCCAGGGCCTCCAGGGGGTAAATAGGCGATAATTTTGCCTGGATGTGGTCTAAAATCATGGTCAGGATCTTCTGCATTAATACGACATTCGATGGCATGACCTCGAAATTGTATATCCCTTTGGGAGAATGATAATTTTTCCCCCTGGGCGATCGCAATTTGTTCCTTAATCAAATCTAACCCCGTAATCATCTCCGTTACAGGATGCTCTACTTGGATACGGGTATTCATTTCCATAAAATAGAAATTACCATACTTATCCACCAAAAATTCTACCGTACCAGCCCCCACATAATTAATCGACTTAGCCGCCTTCACCGCCGCCTGTCCCATTTTTTGCCGTAACTTAGGATTTAAAATCGCCGAAGGGGCTTCCTCCAATAACTTTTGATGTCTTCTTTGAATCGAACAATCCCTTTCCCCAAGGTGTACCACATTACCATAATTATCTGCCAAAATTTGAAACTCAATGTGACGGGGCAACTCAATAAACTTCTCCAGATATACCCCCCCATTACCAAAAGCCGCCTCCGCTTCCCCTTGGGCTGCATGAAAAAGACGAATCAAATCCGACTCTTGATGAACAAAGCGCATTCCCCTACCGCCACCCCCAGCGGTGGCCTTAATAATCACAGGATAGCCAATTTCTGCTGCCACCCGTAGGGCTTCTTGCTCATCACTTAACAAACCCTTACTACCCGGAATAGTAGGCACTCCCGCCTGTTCCATGGTTTTTTTTGCGGTGGATTTATCTCCCATGGAGGTGATAGACTCAGGACGAGGCCCGATAAAAGTCAATTGATGGTCAGCACATATCTGGGCAAAACGGGCATTTTCTGCCAAAAATCCATAACCAGGGTGTATGGCTTCAGCGCCCCTAGTCAGGGCAGCGGAGATAATGTTGGGAATATTTAAATAACTTTTGTTACTAGAAGGAGGACCAATACAAACGCTCTCATCTGCTAACTTAACATGGAGGGAATCACGATCAATGGTAGAATGAACCGCAACGGTGGCAATGCCCATTTCTTCGCAACTGTGAATGATTCGTAAGGCGATTTCGCCTCTATTAGCAATTAAGATTTTGGAAAACGACATTTAGTATCAGGGTCATAAATCTAATAACCTTTGTATCTTACGACCTTTTGGCAATTCTGACAATGAATACAAGGGAATGGGGAAATAATTTAGCGTCAATAATTCATAAATAGGTATTCAATGGATAAAGTGTTTATTATCTGATTTATCTATTATTCATCAACGGCAAAAACCTAATATTTGTATGACGTATCACGGTACGTTTTCTATCACCCAATATCTATTTAAAATGAATTCTATTAAAATTTACAATAACCATGAGGAAGGGATCAAGTGGCTTAATCATTATGGTGGTTGTCGTCCTATTTTTACCTGTACTCTTGGTTTTACTGATACTGCCTTAATTGAAGGGATTTCCGCTGCAGGGGCAACCTCCCAATCCCGTCGTTATACAGCCCTAGCGGATGCCGAATTTTTGGTTAATGGTATGACCCGAAGTCCTGTTTATCCCCTTCCTCCCCTTACGGTGGGAGTGTCTCCCACGGTTATTACTAGGGCGGTGGTAGAGATGTTTGATTTACCTGTCTATGTTTTTAATGCAGGTTTGGTGGCAAGTCCTTCGGTGGATATCATTGATTTGGGGGGTGAAGCTGCACAGTGTGTGACGACGGGCAAGGCTTTACCTTTGGGGGTGGTCATGAATTTATATGAAAGAGGTTTGCAATGGGGCGAAACATTAGCTCATAAAGCAAATGGGGGTTATCTTATTCTTAGTGAGTGTGTGGTGGCAGGTACCACAACGGCTTTGGCGGTGTTAACGGCGCTGGGTATGGATGTGCGGGGAATGGTGAATAGTAGCCATCCTGTGTGCAATCATGGGCAAAAATGGCAGGTGGTGGAAGAGGGTTTAAAAAATGCTCATTTTTCTGGTTCTACGACTCCTTTTGAGATTGTAGCAGGGGTGGGAGATCCTATGCAGATTTTTGTAGCGGGGGTGGCTTCTTCTGCTAGTAAAACTGTGGGGGTAATGTTGGCAGGGGGTACACAAATGTTGGCGATATATGCGCTAATTCGTGCGATTAAACAGCATTATTACCCTTCTACGGATTTGAGTAATATTGTGGTGGGTACTACCCGATGGGTGGCGGATGATGACACAGGAGATACGGTGAATTTGGCGAAAATGGTGGGGAATGTTCCTCTTTTGGCAACTCAGTTAAATTTTACTAATTCTAATTATCCTAGTTTGCAATCCTACGAACAGGGCTTTGTGAAAGAGGGAGTAGGGGCTGGAGGAAGTGCGATCGCATCTCACCTTTTAGGTACAACCCCAGAACAATTAATGATTGCCATAGAAGGGATTTTGTCCACTTTCCCTGATACCACGGTTAGCTAATAATTGATCTTCTAAAGAGGCAATCCGATGATAGGCTGCTGTTAATTGAGCCGTTAATCGTTGCACTTGATCCTCACAGGATATATCATCTTCGAGAAGGGAGTTGATGGGAAATCTTCTGGGAATCTCATGGGTTTCATCTAAGATAATATCTTTATGATTATCTGATTCTTCTTTGAAAAGATTTTCTGAATCAATTTGTTCTAAATTCAAATCCTGTTGACGAGCAGTAAAATCGTTGACTAACTCAAAATCTTCGTTACTTTGAACACTAAAGCATAAATCCTCTACCCCTTCCCAACCAATACGATTTCCCAATTGTTTTACAATGGCATAGAGTTGTTCTATTTTTTGATTTAATTGCCAAATTTCTTGTCTTTGTACAGTCATAAGCTCAGTATCTTGATATATGGTGCTGGTTTTGCTTCAATTTTCTGAAAATATTTACTCAGGGCTGCGCCATGAAAACTTGCTAATGATTACGCCCTGTAACTCCGAAAATAACGTTAAGATTCAGATAAAATATTTAGGCAAACAAGCTAGAAAATAATCTCTGATAACCATACTAAGATCATTTTTCAAAATAGTTCCAGTATTCCTGATTAATTTAATAATTCCCCAAGAGCTTAATATTTACTAAATTGTATCCTGTTGTAATTTAAACACTGATTTAATATCTAAAATAAAACCCTCTCAAATATCATCAAAAATTATATTCAAAAGATAGAATAAATTATCACCATGAACCGTAGATCCTTTATCATTACCAGCACAGCTCTTAGTCTTGGCAGTTTAGTCGCTGGTTGTCAAGCCAATCATGACCTAAAAATATTACTACTTCAAGGATCAATCCCTGTTCAACTAATTGCGGCTTTCAACCAAGAATTAAATCAGGGAAAAAATATCAATTTCAAACCACAGGCAAATCTGGATGAAATATATAAGTTATTACAAAAATGGCAAGGAAAAAATCCTCCTTCCAAAGAAGAATCAGGATTCCGATTACCTCCCCTTCCTTTTACCCAATCAGAGAAAGAAAAGGCTGATTTAGTTACTCTTGGCAACTACTGGTTATCCATGGCTATTGAAGATTATTTAATCCAACCCCTTGATAGAGATAATTTATTTAACTGGGGCAATGTATCCCCTATTTTTCAAGGTTTGGTTACCAGAAATGCCCAAGGAAATATGGAAAGTGGGGGGCAAATATGGGGGGCGCCCTATCGCTGGGGTTATACAATGATTGCTTACCGAGAAGATAAGTTTGAGCCTTTAGGTTTTACCCCTGAAGATTGGTCAGATTTATGGCGCGTGGAATTGACAAATAACATTTCTTTGTTGAATCAACCGAGGGAAATCATAGGTTTAATTCTTAAAAAGTTAGGCTATTCTTACAACACTGAAAATCTCACCGAAATTAATGAGATTTATGAGGAGTTAATTACTTTAAATAATCAAGTAAAATTTTATGATTCCACTAATTATTTACAACCTTTAATTAATGGTGATACATGGTTGGCCGTGGGTTGGTCCACGGATATTTTACCTATGTTAGAACAACATCGAAATATAAAAGCAGTTATACCTCGCTCAGGTACAAGTTTGTGGGCTGATGTGTGGGTTAACCCCTATGAAAATAATATTTCTGATGAAAAATTAAATGAAATATATCGTTGGATAAATTACTGTTGGGAGAAGGATTCTGCCACTCGAATAAACTTTTTTACTAAAGGTAATTCTCCCATTTTGACCGCTGAAAATGGTAATAACAAGTTAGAAATAAGTGAAGAAATTTTTGCTAAAAGTGAGTTTATAGAACCATTATCTCCCAGTGCGATCGCCCATTACAATCAATTATGGGAAGGGTTAAATAGTTAAGAAATATCTCATGGGCAATTCCAAAACCATAAAAAAAGGTGGGCAATGCCCACCCCCCATAGACTTATAATAAACCTTTTGCCCTAGCAGTCAAAGCCTCAGCAGTTAAGCCATTAAACGTCATCAACTCCCCAGCGCTGGCGGTGGTTTCCCCCCGTTTCCAAGCAAAGGTATCTCGTTTAACGTTACTGCGCAACATGATAGGTTCTAGCATTCCGCTAGTACCCCCTGTCACACCGATTAAAGCATCACCCCCAAAGAGAACCTCAAAACCAGCATCATCAAGGAAATTACCATCTTTAGCGGTACAGGTTTCCCATGCCACATCCGTGGGACGGTATAGACGACGGGGATTGATAACCGAAACAATACGTACTCCGATTCCCTCGGCTTCCAATGCCTTAGCCGCTTCAAAAACAGGAATTAAAGTCATATCACCGATAACGGCAAAAACAACCTTTTTACTTCCCTCAGATTCATGGAGAATTACCCCACCTTTTTCAAGGGCTTCTCTAGTTTGTTCAAAGGTAGTGCGAATGGGTAGAGGAGATTTACTAACAGTGATGGTAACGCCCTTATTTTTAGTACCTAAAGCCCATTCATAACAGGCTTGAGTGCTGTTGGCATCACAGGGAAAAAGAGGAAACACATTGCCATTACGCATCATCCCTGCAAAGTAATTTTCAATCTCTGGACGTTGGTGTGTCCAACCGTTGCGCCCTTGCTCCAATGCCCCTGCGGTAAACAGAGTAATGGTGGAGGGGGTTTCCCTTCTTAATTCTGCCATGGCTTGGGTGACGGTTTGCCAGATGGGTAAGCCGTTGATGGCAAAGGATTCGTACGAACACCAAAGGCTACGCGCCCCAAAGAGGGCTTGGGCTACGGCTAAACCTGCACAGGCATCCTCACTTAAAGGCTCATAAACCTGTCCTTGGGGTTGTTGGAAGTAGGTTTCGTCGGTGGTGGGGTGAAGGATTTTTAAACCGATGTTGATGTTATTTATACCTGATGCGGCGTTACCGTCGGCGTTGGTAACAATAAAGTTAGGATCCTGTTTACCCACATGGACTACTAATTCACCCATGGCGGTGGTGGATACTTTTTTCTCTCCACCCACAGGATATTCGGTGAGGGGTAATGTGCCTAAGTCGGACAGGGGTAATTCTTTCTCGGTGACGGCAACTTCCACGTTAGGGCCTCCGTTGGCACGGGAGAAGTTACTACGCACTAATTCCCAAGCCTCTTTGGATAAGGCTCTTTCTTGGAGGGCGGAGGCAATATAATCTTTATCTAGGCTATCCCCAGGGTAAAGGTTATGGGATTTGGAACCAGTTTTGTGAACTCCAGCGCCCTTTAGCTGTTTGACGATTAACACAGTTAGGGTACCACCAAGGGCAGATTTAGCCGCTTTGTCGGTGGCTTCTAGGATGGCTTGGGTAAATTCGAGACGTTTAGCAAAGGAAAATTTGGTGCTATCAACATATTCCCCTGATTGGTTGCTATCGTCATAATCTTTGGCATTGACGAGGATGATTTCTTTAAATCCGTTGCCCTCCCAATAGGCGATCATTTCTTTGTTGGTTTTGGTGGATACCATACTATGATGCTCTTGGGAGTATCCATTCCAAACGAGGATGGGTAGGAAGTTGGTGGCTTGAGGATAAGCGGTGTTGAAGTGTCCAAAGCTACTCATGATGTAGGGTTCTCCTAAACCGCCATCACCGATGGTAACGGGAAAGAGGGTGCTGGGGTGGAGTTTTGCCCCTGCCATGGCGAAGTGTTGCCCTTGCCCTAGGGGACCAGCGGGGTTGAGGAGTCCGGGGATTTGTCCTGATAGATGTCCCAGTAGTCCGTGCATTTCCCTAAATCTGTTGCCCATGTCTTCCACGGTGTAGATGCCCATTTTTTCAAGGGATTGGTCTAAGAAAACGGTGCTATAAAAACCAGGGGCGTGGTGTCCGACTTCGGTAATGAGGTTTTTGTGTCCTAACATGACTAAGGCTGCGATCGCATCGGCGATACTAGCAAAACCCCCGGGATGTCCTGATTGTTTGGTGGCGGTAATGTGTAGGGTTAGATAACGTAGGGCGTCAGCGGCGAGGAGGGTTTGATAGACTGCTTTTTTGTCTGTAGGGGAAGTGATGGCAGTTTGGTTAGGTGCGATCGCACTTTCGGTACCATATTCAGTAAAATGGGGTAAATCTTCTTTAAAATACTGTATTCCTTGATAAAACGGGGAAGTTGTCATATTTCCTTTGATCCCTCTTAATTAATGCAATTGATTATTAGCTCAATTTTACCTCAGTTTGATGCTTACATTATTTCTAGAAATGGGGAACGGGGAACAGGCAACGAGGAATAACAAGAAGAATTGATTAAAAGTTTACTAGAATAGATTTTTGTCTATGTTCTTTCGCAAAAGAGACTTCAAAAAAGTTAGAAAATATTTGAGTATTTTTATCATGAAGTGTAACAAGTCATTCTGCATCAAAACAAAACCAAGTTTTTAACTTTGGCAGTACACTCCAATTATTATCAACGGACTTTTCTACCCAACCAATTAGTTAATTTTATTGGCATATTTTTTCTTATCCAACGCCAAGCAACAATTCTTGCCATAGGTTTAGGTAAACTAATAAAACGTTTAATTATCTTATTAGCAGAGGGATGTTTTACCTTTTTATTAATTAAATTAATCATGCCCACATCGTACAGACATTCAATGATGAGTTTAATGGTAGCCTCTTCCTGCATGGCTAAATTTTCAATTAATAAGAATAAATCCTTCATTCTTTGTTCCTGAAAACGTTTTTCTTGGGGGTTGACTTCTTCTATCGCCACAATTTTAATAGGTTTATTTTCTTGGGTTTTTAACATTCTAAAGCTGTTGAAAAAAAACAGGTTATTATAACAATTAATTTACACCAAAAACATCATTATATGAAGTATTAATATGAAAATTTTAGAAAATATGTTCCTTAAAAGCGGAATTGATATTCGATCGCACTTCGGGTATCATTATTAAAATCTGTAGAACCTCGAATCACAGTACGATCATTAAGACGGTAACGAATATTATAACGGGGAGATTGTTCCCCTGTTAAGATAGCGAGGATAGAAAAAGAAATATTTTCTCTAACATTAAAGCCCAATTCTGCCCCTAAACCAAGACTAGATATTCTGGTTTCACTGTCAATGATGGCAGTAGGAAATAGTCGAAATTCTACCATATCTAAAATTTCATCAAACTGATTTTGGAAACTACCAAATAAAGCTGCCCCTGCTATATTCGCCAAAGCCAAACCCGTATCTCCATCAGCAAGATTACTGAAAAAGCCTCCCCCTAATAGGGAAACAATTTCTGTTTCATCCCTAGCAGGAGTACTGGTTAACTCTAAACTTTCATTTATATTACTACTAAAACCATTCACACTTGCCCTAACTCGAATAGTCTCAACGGTATTAATGGTATTTAAGCCAGATATATCAGGAATTTCATTTGCCCCTGTATTATCAGCAAATTGATAACGGTTAGTTTCTGTTACCGAGGTTTCTAATTGCATATCAAGGAAAGCATTAAAGCCATTTTCAGGGGTAAATCTAGCAATGTTGTTATAATTGCGGTTGAGTCTTAATCGACTGGTAAATAAATTGACACTGCCCCCCGTTAAATTAATAACTCCTTCGGGTTGTAAATTATTAATGTCTCCATTAAGACTTAAACTGCCTTTAGCATTAAGATTCAAAACAGGGGCTTGGGTGACAGTGATATTATCACCCAAAATTAAATTCAAACTATTAATAGTTGTATTGCTAATTAAGGGATTATTACCAGCACCCATCACATAATCATTTCCGTTACCATTTTGCCCCCCTGCAAGGAAAACATCTCCATCAAATAAAGTAATATTACCACCAATGATAGGGGCGATCGCACTTCCAGCGATTTCAATATAACCCTTACCATTACCCTCATATAGATTAGGAAGATTTAAAGCCAAATTTTCCACCGAAGCCGTTAAAATATCTCCTTCACTATCTTCCCGAAATAAAGGTAAACCACCAACGATAATAATTTCCCCCTCACTAAAATTTCCCGTCAAACTAGGAATAGTAATCTGATCAAAATCAAAAAGAATATCTCCATTAATATCAGTAATAGGAGTATCAGGAATAAAAGCCACCTCCATTTCCCCATCACTGATAGTAGCCAAACCATCCGCCACAAAATCTAAAATAGTATTTTCTGATTGGTTATACCTACCACTAATATTCAAATCAACACCACCACTACCCTTAGTCAGATTAAATTGATTATTACTAATCACCGTCAACAAACCAAAACCAGACTCCTCAATATTAAGATTCAAACGAAAATCATCACTGCCAGAATTACTAGATTGAGGGAAGAGACGGAAAGGAAAACTACCCAATAATCTTGCCGACTCTTCCTCTCCAGTCAAATTACTTGTTGCCAAGAAATCAAGACGAGAATTACGATAACCTAAGTTAGCATTAGTTTCCTCAATAGTGGTGCCATTAATTTTTGCATCAACTATCTCTACATTACCTGTTGCCACAGGATTTTCCACATTACCACTAATAACAATATTGCCATTGGCAATACCTTCTATGTCAAAATTAGGAGGTAAATTAGCCACCCCCGCCAAATTTTTAATAGGTAAATCCGTTACCAATACTTGCCCCGAAAAACGCTCTTGGCTAAAAGTACCCGATAAAGATACAATAGTTTCGTCATCTTGGAGACTCACAGGTAAAAGGGTTAACAAACCATCTCGAAAACTCCCTCTTGCTTGAATAGTATCCGCCTGATACTTACCCCAATACCAATCATCCCCACGAAAATCAAAACTAGCATCAATACCATCTCTCACCGACGCAATCAAATTTATTTTCCCAGTTAATCTTCCCTCCAAATCTTGTAAAGGAGGAATATTTGCTTGTTGTCTTTGTGTTTCTGTTTGTTGACTAGCTGAGTTAATCTGTTGCCATCGAAAAAGAGTCTCTTGTAACGACAAACCATCGTTGCTAATACTAAATAAAGGTTTATTTTCTTCTGAAGTATTATTTTCTTGGGCAATAATCAAGCTATTAGCATCAAGTGAATTAATTTCTCCCTCCACCAGAGAATTTTCCATTAACCTTTTCCGTAAAGCATTTATGTTTTTACCTTCTTCTACGAAAGGGATTTGGTTATTAAATAATTGACTATCTTCTACTCCTTCTACCTCACTATCATTTATAACTAAAGTTGGTTGACTGGTAGATAATTGATTATCTTCTTCTAACCCCTCATCTTTTCTGACAACCCGAAAAGCAACAACATCTGATTTTACTGCTTTAGCATCTTTAATCTCATCCCTATCATCTTCCAACTCATTATGACTATTACTAACTAATTCATTCTCCTTTACCTCATTTTCTTGACTAACTTTTAACTCATCTTCTTGACTAACTTTTAACTCATCATCATTATTTTGATTAACTTCAATTTGTTGATTACTATCCCATAGATAGTTACTGCTAGTTTTTATATTTTCCTCCGTATTACGAGGAAAACTGATAGGAGTTTGAGAATTTCTCGTTAATACCCTTGCATAACTATTACCATTTACTCTTGGCGTGTCTTCGGGAATAGAAAGACTCGCCAATGAAGGGTTTACCTGTAAAGATAAGCAATTAATATCCTCCCCCGTAGAATATAAATCCTTTGCCCCACAAAAATCCATTGGTTGAATACCATCAAATATATCCTCCACCTCAAAAATACCCACACTGGTTAACAAATTCTGAATATCCCCCTCCCGTAACAACAACTCCGCTTCTAATTGAGGATTTTCGTGGAAAGGTAATATTTGGGCAGAAAAATCATACTCATTTTCCAGATGGTTTAATTTACCATCCCTAACAATTATTTTCCCATCCATACTCGATAACTTTGCCCTTAACACATCTCCCCGAAACTGATTTACTTGGGGATGATTAATAACTAACTCAGCAGAAGCAATATCATAATTATTTAGATTTAAAGCAACTTCCCCAGAAATGTCTCCCCCCACTGATTGAATCTCAGAAGGAAAAGCAGTTAATACAGGTTGAGTTAAATTTGTTAGAGGAAGGTTAGCAAAGTTCATATCAAGGTTATTACTTTCATCGGTGACGGCGGTTAATCTACCTTCTTTTACCTGTAAGTTAATCTGTCTTGGTTGAAAGTCAGCATCAATATCGAGGGCAAATCTATCGTTGTTACCTGTGGTATCTAGCAAATCAAATTTAACACCATTAATAGTGTCGGCTTCTAGATTTCCTGCAAGAGGATTAAAAGGAAGGTTAGCAATTTCTAAATTAGCTACTTGAATATCTCCCCCTAAGCGAGGATTATCAAGATTACCTTGTAACTTTCCTTGAAAGTTAAATTTACCGTCATAACCTATTAAGGCTAGTTGGTTGGGTAGGGATAAATCTTTTATATCTAAACCAGAGGCAATTAAGTTTAAGTCGAAGTTACTTATATTTTGATTATCGGCATCATAGTTAATAATACCGTTGGCGGAAATATCTCCTGTGGTGGCTTGGGAAAGCAGGATTTTGTCTCCATCCCAACGGAAGGCGGTTTGTAGGGGTTGTTGGATTAAACTGATGCCCTGATTAAAGTCGAGATTACCTGCGATCGCAACGGTGCCTAGAGTTATATTATTAGTGTTACCCTGAATGGATAATCTTCCCCTTGTGTCTCCCCTTAATTCTTGTTGAAACCCACCGACATTAAAACTGTTAGTGGCAAGGGTGGTATTAAAGTTATTGTCGTTATCGAGTGAAAGATTTTCTACGGTGACAATACCTTGGGGTAAAAATATATCTCCCCTCGCTTCGATACTTTGGTTATCTTGATTCAAGCTACCTCGAATGTCTAGGGCGCTGTTAACTCTACCTTGATTAAGAGGGGAATCGCTAGTAAAAGTTAGTTGACTGAGGTTAAGATTATCAGCGATAAGTTGAGTTTGCCATCTACCTTGATTTAGTTGGGTATTTCTCATGTTAACCATTCCTTGGGCGAGGGGAAAGTTAAAGTCTCCTTGTAGGGTAATGGTATCAAGGGCAATATTTTGACTATCTCCCAATAGTTGGAAATTTCCTTGAAGGGTGGAGTTATTACAACCGATGGCTTGACAGTCGATGAGGTTAATTTGATTGAGGGGAATATTCTTTAACTCGATGTCGCCTTGATAATTTTCTTGGTTATAGAGGAGGTTAGAAATAATGACTTCCCCATCTCCCATGGCAATATTTGTTGTGCCTGTTATCTGACTATTTTCAATGTCTTGGCCGATGCCCGATATGCGGTATTCTCCATTAATTAATCCAAGGGGGGGCAAACTTTCAGATATTTCAATGGCGTAAAGGGTAGCAAGGGTTTGGGCGCTGATATTTTGGGCGTTGAGATTAACTTGGTAGGGAAATTGGTTTTCTTGGCGAAAGTCAACTAATCCTGTGCCGTTTATTTCTCCGCCGATGGTGGGGGTAAAGGAAAATTCGTCGATGGAAAGTCGGTTGTTAAGAATTGTAAGTTTTGCTTGACTATTTGACAAAAATACTCTGTCAAATAAAATGTTATCAGGGGCAGTAATACTGGCGGTGAGAGTGGGTTGAGTTAATAAACCTCGGATGTTAATATCTCCGATTACTTTGCCTATGGTTTCTACTGGGATTTCTGGTAGGTTTAAAGAGGCGATCGCCCTTTGAACTTCTATGGGTTTTGTTTTAATATTGACATTAAGGGTGGAAAAGTCATCTTCAAGACTTCCAACAACATCACCGTTAATTTCCCCTAGATTAGTATTAACTCCTTCAAAGGTAAGACTATTATTGACAAAATTTATTTTGCCGTTGGAGTTGGTAAGGGGTTGAGGTACATTAGGAATATCAAAGTTTACTTCGGCTATGTCAATATTTCCATCAATATTAACAAAATCACCATCTTCAAATTTTAAGAGAATATTACCCGTGACACTACCACTATCAACATCTACTGGTAAGGGAGTAAAGTAGTTTATATCATCAGTAAGAAGATTGTTTCCTGTAATATCTAGTAACCAGTCATTTCTGTCAAGGGGAGTGACGGCAGTTAAAGATATATTCCCCCCCGAAATCACATCTCCTTGGGTTGCAAAGGTAAGATTATTTTCTCCGATTAAAATACTGCCTTGATTAACTCTAATGTTGAGAGGAGGTAAATCAGTTACTAGGGATTTCATGGTTAAAGAGGCATTTTTTACCCTCACCGCATCGACATCAAAGGATATAAAATTATCTCTTCTTTCTGGGGGAGTCAGTTGTAAGTTTAACCAACCACTTTCTTCTGACTTTTCAACATAAACAAGGGGATTAATTATAGTAACTTCCACATTGGCACTTCTTTCTCTCCATAGAAGAGAAGTTAAATTCACTTCCACTGCTTCAGCGATAACATAGTCTTTTTCTGTGTCGGTAGTAGGTATTTGACTTTCGCCTACTCGAATACTATTAAAAGATACTGATTCTATCTCTCCTAATTCTACAGGTCTTCCTAAATAATTACTAACGGGTTCTTCAATGAGGGGAATTAATCTTTGGGTGAAGAAATACCAACCATAACTTAATCCTCCTCCTACCGAGATTAATGTGCCATACAATAGCAGTTTAATATAAAATCCTCGCTGGGATCTACCCGAATTATTTTCAGGAGAATTAGAATGATTATCCGAATTTTCATCGTAGCCATTACCATTGTTAGGAGTATTTTCGGGAAAATCAGTCATAATTAGCCACCAAGACAATTAAAGAAGCACAGTCCTATTGTAGTCAGAAATTGTCGTCAGAAAAGCAAAAAAACCTTGCTGAAAAATTTATATTAATGTTAAAAATCCATTCTAAATCCCATAAACTCAGACAAGATCAGTTTTCTCCTGTAAAACAAAAATTTTATAAATTTGAATAAAAATAAAAAATATTTCAAAAACCCTTGTCAACTTTAAAAATATTCGTTATATTATATAAGTGTCAAATTCAAGCCAGGATAGCTCAGTCGGTAGAGCAGAGGACTGAAAATCCTCGTGTCGGCGGTTCAATTCCGCCTCCCGGCATTTTATTTTTTGCGTTACCAGAGGTCAGAGAGTCCTAGGGTCATGGTTTAGTAAAATCTCCGAAACACTAATAAATAATAAGATTTACTGGTTTTTGACTCGCAGATGACGTGCAAAGTCTTTAACCAGTTTTCTTGTTTTTAGCTATTAGTAACTTAACTTTTGACGTGCAAATGACGTGCAAATTAATTTTAGTCACTTATCTGAGGTAGATATTCTATTCCTTGAAAATTACTAATATTAATACACAAGTCACTACCTTCACAAGGATCGTAATCCATTGGCTCTACTGTTTTAATCTTTTGTCCTTCGTGTAAAAATTCGACTAATGCAAAACACATAATTTTTACGTACTCGCTAGTTTCATCGTCTTGCTTGTATTTGGCATACCATCCTTCAGCAGGTAATATTTGAAGAATGGTATATTTTTCTAAACGTAAATGGCTCATAATATTATTAAATTAAGGGAACGTTTGAACGAGTTAGACCAGCGTAATGCTTTAATATTACCGCTGGAGAATTGCCTACCCAATTTGCCACTTGCTGAATGGGGACGCCAGCATCAAGGCAAAGGGTGATAAAGGTGTGACGACAATTATAAGGGGGTCGGTAGCGTATTTTTTGTTGTTTTAAAGTATGTGACCATGCTCTATTGGTGAAATTATGCAAATCAATTATACCGCCCTTTTTAGCGACAAAAACATAATCTGATTCTTGATCGATGCTGTCTAAAATTTCTGCTAACTGTTCATTAACAGGAAATTTACGAGATTTACGGGTTTTGGTGTGATCCTGATATTGCCTTTCGACAATGGCTTCTTTAAACAAAACATAATCCTTGGCCACATTTCGCCACTCAAGTGCAATGGCTTCCGATGGACGGCAACCAGTGAAAAATAGGAATTTAACAAAATGTACATAGTAGAAAAAATATTCTGACTGCTCAAAACACTTGATGATAAAGTCTCTTTCTTCTACTGAAAAAGGATCAATGGTGTCATTTTTCACTGATTTAATCTTTTTTAAAGTTTTAAGAGGATTATTAACAATTAACTCATTCTCTACCGCCCAATCTAAACATCCAGACAGGTTAACTAATACTCTCCTTGCTTGTTCTTGGGTGTTATGCTCTAAAAGCCACGATTTAATATTTGATGGTTTTTCAAGAACTCCTGACGGCATTATCTGTAATTTATTTTTTACAGATATATAATTTTTCATACTTCCTCTTGTTAAATGATTAACCTTAAAAGCCATATATTTTTCGTAAAGAGCAATAAAGTCAATCGCTTCAACTATTGGGGCAGTAGGATATTTATATTTTTCTAAGCTAAAATCGAATCTCTCCATAACAATATCAGAGTTAATTAAGTCAACTTTAGCTTGCGCAATCTTAGCATTTTCTTTATTGTCAGGGATGCCTAAATAGAGGTATTTTTGTGATCCATTGAAAAGGGTGCGTGGTAATTGTACCCTTAGCATTCCACGGCTAACACTTAACCTTGCCATGCCTTTTTTAGCTCTAGCCATTCGCACCACCCCCATTAATTTCATCTTGCCATTGCTGGAAATCACGTTCGTATTGTTGCCAAGTGGGGTTATGCTCTTTGAGAATTTCTACAAACCCTTTAAAAATTTCCTTGGTATCACAATTGGTTTCTTTATTCCAACATTTATATCCCTTACCCGGATTTACTGATAAGTAATCTTTTTCACAACAGGGGCAAACATAATTACGTTTATGCTTACCAGTGCCGGGTTCGAGGTGGGGTAACACGTCGCTTAAATTTACTTCGGGGGCTTCGGGCTTGGGGATAAATTTTTTAGTCTTTTTGACTTCAGCCTTTTTGGGAGATGGTTTTGGGGTAACTTTTAACCCTCTGAGATAACTAATAAAGTCTAACCACTGAACATAATCAGCATCCATGGGATTATCTAATCCCGTTTTCTTCTTAAATTCAGATTTTGACCATTGCTTATTTTTCCCGAGTCGCTCAACCTCATTTTTCCATGCAGAAATTAGACCATCAAAAATATTCCTCTCAGATTTTGCATTGTTGAAGATTTGTAACAAATCTTTGTCAATAGTGTCTAATTTTTGCAATAAGGCTTCAGACAAAATCAACTCAAAAGGCTGTAATCCTTGCTGTGTATGAGGGGTGACAGGTTTTGACTCGGTGACAGGGTTGGTGACAGGGTCAAAGCCTTGCTGTGACTGAAGGGTGACAGGTTTTGACTCTGAGAGCAAAGAGTTTTTTGAGTCAAAGTTATTTTTTTCTTTTTGGCCAGAAAACTTTTGAGTTAGACCCGTCACACCCGTCACACCCCCCGCTGTGTAAGGGTTTGAACCCGTCACGGGGGGGGTGTCACACCCGTCACACCCGTCACGCCCAGTGATAGTAAAGGTTTCAGCATTTTTGAAACTTTCATCATGATAATCACCCATAGGGGGAATAATATAAAATCTTTCATTTCTTGTGCGATCGCCCACCACCCCGTCAATTTTCTTGAGGGATAGATAAAAGTTTTGAGAATTACTGACACCGTAGCCGTTATTTTTGCACCACTCAGCAAATTGTTGATAAAGGTCACTGGGGGTGATGTGTCCACAACCATCAGGAAATGTCTCGCGTAAAAATAATAATTCTGTGAGTTGAGATTCGTAAATTTCTGAAGTGGCTCGAGTGTCGCGCCATTTTAGCTTTTGTTTAGTGTCAGTCAAAGACAATCCCCAAACCCATGAAAAAATACCCGACAACTCAGATTCTAATTTTTCTGAGAGGTCATAATCAGGATTTTCGGGGGGGCGGTCAAAGGTCAAAACGTGCAGCCGCCGCTTAAGCCCTTCGCTACCATTACCCGAAAAGCTCAAAGGTTTGTTCATAGCCAAAACGGTAACGGTGTTCAATCTGGTAGCAAATTGGTTATGGTATTTATTCCAAACATTCACCAACTCGTTAGAACAGATACGGTTATAAACGCCTATGTTAGAAATGAATCCTGTAACGTCTTGATTGATTGCTAATTTCTTGTCAACCAACCCGAATAACATATTAGTATCTGTGATCGCTTCGGGGGTAAATACGCCGTAATTTTCCTCACCGACTAAGTTACTGAGGATATTAAGAAAAGTACCTTTACCCGTACCCTGTTGACCAACGATCCAAAGGGTAGCTTCAATGGGAAATTTATTGTTATTTTTGGGGGTGAGAATCCATCGCATCCATGCCCTTGCATATTCAATTTTTTGGGTATCGTTACCCAAGGATTGATTTAGAAAATTTAACCAACTTTCACAGGTTGCCTTGGGGTTATAGTCAAAGGGCAAAATTGAGGTTACGTAATAGCTTTTGTCATGGGGCAAAAATTCGTTAGTGTCAGTATTAAGGTAGCCATTATTAAAACCGAGAATGTTACTACGGTTAAACTCAACTTCGCTTTTACTAAGACCTCCTTTAAAATCTTCAAATACGGTTTTGTCATTGAGGTTTAACCATTCATTGGAATAACGGAAATTTTGCAGTAATCCCATTACCTTTGATTCACTTACCAGCTTCCATTTTTTGTTATCCCATTCGTACCAGCCGTAACCTTCACGATGAACGAGGGAGTCTTTTAAACATGACCAAGCCATTAATCCTTTGATTGATGCGATCGGCTCAAGATTTTGTAAGGAGTATTGTTTTTCTTCATTATCCCAAGCCAAGATGGGAGATTTTGACTTTTGAAGAATCTTGAATTGTTGAATCAATCTCTCAAGGGCTTCGCCACCATGCTTTACTAAAAAGTCATCAAGCCCATTCTTTTCACCGTTCGCCTCGGTGGGTAATAAAATCATGAAGGGTTTTCCCCCACGTGCCTTGATTTCCTTAGCAAGTTGACATAAAGCCCGTTGCACTTGCCATTTACTAACAATGTCACTATCAAAACATAATCCTACGTTACGCCCCTGCCAATAACTTGATCTGAATTCCTCATCACAATCCCACTCCAATTCGGGCAAAAATTCCCTCATCTTACCAATGGTGTTGTAAATATTGTTTACCCCAGAAATGCCGATCGTAGGGATACCGTGCAAGGAACAGGCAAGGGCTTTAATTTCACCCTCGGTAATAAGAATATCAATACTTGATTTTTGCTGTATTTTCTTCCAATCAAGGGTAGGGGGAAAATAGGCTTTATTAATTCTTTGTTCTTCGGTAGTTTCTCCTTTGGATTTACTTAAAAATTTGGGTAATTCTCCCTTAGATTCAAGATAAAAATCCTTTAATTCTTGATTGGAATACCAATCATTTTTTAAGGGGCGTAATCGGTGAGCAACTACTTCTTTATCAATATCATAACAAGGAATCGCTAAACCTTTTAACTGTTGACCAATAAGGGTTTTAGCTTCTGAAGGTGAAGCTGTATAAAAGCCATATTTAAAAGCTACTTTTTCATTAATTCCACGGCTTAAAAGATATGATTTATGGTCATCATTAAGTACATTTTGTGCTACAATATTACTATTGGATTGCCTTGAGGGGTACATTCTATTATTCTCCAAAAAAAACGTCTATTTGTCTGAATCATTAACCCTCTTTTATTGGGAAAAGAGGGTTTTTCTTTGGTTAAAAAGGGATATTCTTTTCTTTCAGTTCTTTGATTTTTGGTGCTTTATCAAAGAGACTTGAATCGAAGTAATCTAAAAATTCCCCTGCCTGTTCAGGTTCAAAAGTGATGGATGATCCATCCCCCAGAATTACCAGTAAATCGCCAGTTTCCTCATCAACAGACATCTCGACAATCTGGCACACATTAACTACTTCGTCATCGGCGACGGGTATCAGGAAAGGGGTATTTAAACTTCGAATCTTTCCTTTTTCGTAGCTAACAATTTCGCTTTGTTGCTCTGTTATTTTTCCGTACTTGCCGGGGTTGAGAAAAAGATCGGCGTGTTGGGGTGGTAGTCCTCTTGGATCTGCAAAGTCTAACTCTGTTCCATGGACCTCGCACTCGTAGAAAGTTTCCTTACGTATTATTAGGGTGTATCTATCCATGGAATACACCTCTACACTCAAAAAATAAGCTGTTATTCATTTTTGATATTATGGGAGTACATCACTTTGTGATTGTTCGTTTTTGAATGCAGGTGATTTAGCGCATCACCTGCTTACTTAACAGTTAAGAGTAAAACTGATATTCTAAGAGTAAATCATATGAAGATAAATGTCAACGGAAAAATAATGATTGGATTAAGTAATATTGAAAGTTTAATTTTAGATGACGTAGCTAGAGATAATATTAAATTTCTTATTCAAGAAAGGAAATTGTCTCAAAGAAAAATCGCTGAGTTAAGCAATGGTACTATATCTTACGCCTTCGTCGCTCATTTGTTAAGTGGTAGAAAAAATGTTATTTCAAAGGATAAGTTTTTCAAAATTTGTCAAATCTTAGACGTAGAACCAGAGCAGATTTTTAGAAACTCTGTGAAACTTTACTCAAATTCTCATTGACACTTGATGTACTAATAGTACACAATAGAGCTTAATTATATTTTTAAGTTCTATGAAAGATTCTGAAAAAATAAAAGCTCTGAAGGGATATTTGCAAAAGACGGCGGGGGTGAGTTTATCACCCAAATGCCTAAAAGCTGAGTTAGATAATTATGTTTTCCTCGACAATGGTGAAGTTATCCCCAAGGCTCAATATGTAGAGCCTGAACCCGAACAGTCTGAACCACAACCCGAACAGCCTGAACCCGAAACAGAAAAGGCTAAATGTTGGTATTGTTGGGTCGGTACACAGTACAAAGGGGACATTGTCAAGAAAAGCGATAGAAATTTCCATCCTGATTGCTGGGTAGCACACCAAAGGATGGAGGCATTTTTGAGGGGTGATTTAATTCTCAACGCACCGCCCCCCAGTGATAATTTTAAACAGCAAACCAAAAGAATATTCGACTACCTGAGTCGTCATCCCCCAGATAAACGAATTACTTACGACGGCATAAGGCGAAATTGTAAAGTAAGCTGGGAAGTCGTGAGAAAAGTAATAGGTTACTTTGAAGGTAACAACATTGTGACGGTAGATCGTAGCGTTTATAACCGTCATCGCATCAAGGTAATAGCTGATTATCAAGCCCCCGAAAGGGCCTAACCACATACACGCCTGTACATTTTTATTGTAGATAAATTATGAAAGAATCAGAGTACGAATTACTATATCTGCATTGCTTATCGCTTAAGTGTCCTTTAGAGACTAAACTTGCTCGTAGCCTTGGGGGATTATCCCAAAAAGGAGTAACGCAACCATTAGAAAAGTTTGCAGACATCAAGAAAGTGAGTAAATTATTTCTGCAATATTGCAACGAAAAAGGCAAGGGATATTTTCTCGATGATATTGAAGATTACTTGGCATGGAAGATTTGGCAACATAAAATCCAAAATCCTAATGGCATCAAAAATCCTTTTGCCCGTACCAAGGCTCAATTAATCAATGATAAAGCCTTTCATGAGTTGCACAAATCAGCATCACGGATTAAAAGAGGGCTTGAGGAAGCGAAAGAAATAATAGCCAACGCGCCCACCTTACCTTATCTGACAAGGCTTAATAATTTACTCACTTACTGGGAAGCCGAAGCAAGTGAAGCGGCGAAAACTTACAACGCAATTATCGAAAATCATAATCTTGCTTTGCAGGGAATTGATAGTTTGATTGTTAATCAATTAGAGGGGAATTGATGGATATGCCTTTCACCGCTATTTTAGCCACAACAAAAGAGACCTTGACAGCTTTAGAAATATCGATTACACAATTAAGACAATACCCAAAAGGGGATTTATTATGTCCAGAGTGTAAAACAGTAATGTTTCCTAGGGGGCGAAAAGGTTATTTACCCCATTTTGTTCACACTAAAAAAACTGAAAATTGCTCATTAGCTGGGGAATCTCAATATCATTTAGCGTTAAAACTAGGCATATATGAAAAGTGCTTAGAGTCTTATAAAGATGCCAAAATTTCTGTTGAATATTCCATTGTAAAAGACAACAAAATTATTCGTAGAGCAGATGTTATGGTTCTTTTCCCTACTGGATACGGTATCGCTTTTGAGATCCAACTATCTCCCATTAGCTTAGAGGAAATAAAAAATAGGACTATTGATTATTATGAGCAAGGATATGATGTCCAATGGATCGTCAAAAAAACTACAAATTCAGACATTAAAGACTGGTTGCTCGACCATGGTTCGCTCAATGTTCTTACCACCTCAGATTTCAAGAGTGCAGTTATATCTAGTGAAACCTTGGAAAGTACGTTGCCATACTAAAACCTATTATTTAAATTCTTTTATTTCGCTCTTGTCAAGAAATGTTTTTCCTAATTATCTTGACGCAGTGGATATGTTTTTAAACAATAAGTCACAACACCACCCACTAAATATTAAGTTCACTTTAATGAACAAAAAAGCTATCCATCAAAGAGGCAAAATCATATCCCATCAAGGAGTATCAGAATATCTCTCAAAAAGAAATATCGTTATCAATCAATTAGAAGGCAATGAATAACAACCAAAAATTAACAGAAAATCATCAAAGAATAGTGTCTATTTTAGACAAGACAGTACAAGCTCTCCAAGAACAGGATAAAGAATTAGCTCATCTACGGGCTGAGTTGTTTAAGTTACGGTTGCAAGTTTCAGAATTGAATGAGTTTAAAAGGAAATTATTGAGGTAATTATGAGTGAAAAAGCTAAAAAAACAAACACCGTTTTCCATAATGATAGGTTTGAAACAGAATCCTTTGATGAGTTTGTGCAAGTAAGGGATGAATGGCTATTTGATCCTGATACTGATATGGAAGAATTTGAGCCAGAAGATTGGGATAGATATTTTGAAGGAGGAAATAATGAGTAATTTATCAACGGAAAAATTTGATTATTCAGGGTTAGATATTGCTACGGCATCCCTTGCCAAAGAATCAGCTATTGAGATTAAAGCAAGGGAAAAAGCAATCTGGGAGAATATCATAGAGATTGGTAACAAGTTGATTGCAGTTAAAAAGGCATTACCCCATGGTAGTTTTGGTAAATGGGTTAAAAGCGAGTTTGAATGGAGTCAAATCACAGCGGGAAAATATATTAAGGTTGCTCAAGAATTGTCCTCAAATTATAAGGATTCTTATAATTTACCTAATAGCTTTGAAGCTATTTATCAATTAGCTTCGGGTTTCTCAAAAACAGATGAAACAACTAAAGAGCAAATACTAAACGAGGTCAAAAACAAAACTCAGGAAAAAGGTAAGGCATTAACAGAAAAAGAAATCAAAGAAATTACAGCCAAAATTAAATCAGAGTATGAAGCTCGTATCAGTATTCTTGAGGGGCAATTAGAACAGACTGAAATAGAATCCGATTCAAGGTTAACCCAAATTGTTAGCTTAGAATCATCCCTTAGATTTAAGGAGGAAAAATACGAAGCCCAAAACCAAACTATCAAAGAGATGGAGGATAAAAAGCAAGTATTCTTTGAGAAGGAATTGGAACTTGCTCAACAAAAAAAGGAACTGGGTGACAAGCAAGTGGAAATAGATACTCTCATCGACAAAAAAGCCAAACTTTTAGCCCAAGAGGAAATAGATCGAGAAAAAGCAAGGTTACTCGGAAAAGAGCAAGAGCTAGAGGAGCAAATCAGGAAAACCAAGAATGAATTGAAAGAAGCTAAAAAGTTGAGGGGGGAAGCTGAAACCGATGCTTATCGCCTTAAGAAGTTCGTTAATTGGATGGGGGCTTTAGAAACTTTTACTGAAAATATTAATGAAAATTCCCTTGAGCTATTCAGAGCAATTAATAGCCTTCAATCATTGCCTGACTTGTCTATTTTGACTCAGGAGGATCAGAAAATTGTTAGCCCTCAAATTAGGATTTTGATAGAACAATATGATGAGGCAAGAATTAATTATGGTAAAGCTACTCAGAAGATTACTCAATTACTAAATCAACTTAACCTTAATACTTTTAATGATGTGATCGAAGCGGAGGTTATTATGCCTAAGAAAAGATAAAATTTAAGGGGGAATAGGATACCCCCTTTTTCATAACCAGTAGAAACTCAATCTAAATTTATTATGGCATATCCCACATGGTTTCCTCGTCCTAAGCATTGGTTAAAATCGTTAGATTTATTCGCCTATAATATCCCCAGCCTTTTTGTTTTAAAAATTGTAAGTCGATATTACGTATTTTACGGAACATTAATAATCGATCTAAGCGTTTGGGGAATAATCTATGTTTTTGTAGCTTTTTTAAGTTACTATTTGAGCTTTTGTTACCTGCATTTTTGGATATGGAGGGAAAAAGATCCAAACCCAAAACATCTTAAGTGGCTACCATCAAATAAAAGTTTAATTAAAGGGGCAGAATTGACCTTAATATCAATACTTAGCTATGGAATTACGGTTCTTATTTTGTTCCCTTTCATTGATTCTTACAGAGAAGATTGGTTCATGTGGTTAAACTTTGTTATTTGGATAATAGCCACCGCCTACATTTATTTTATTCAAGCCTTAATTGCCAACAAAAAAGGAGTCACCAAATAGGGCTTCGCCTACAAGGGTTGTAAATTCTTGCTCTAAAGATAAGTTAGGAATAACCCCCGCCAAAACGTTTTTGGAGTGTAAATATTTGGTGTAATCAAAGTTTAATATTACCTTTGCAGAAACCACGGCGGGATTAGCTTCTTCTAAAAAAGAAAGATAACCAGTAACGTTCCAATTTTCTGGATTATTAGCTTTATTAATTATTATCCATTCACTCATTGCCCAAACCAAATATTTCTCTAGGGATAAGTTTTCAGGCTCGGAGGGTAAAGGATAAAAATTGTTTTCCGTAGGGGGAACAGCATCCCCATCATAGGAAATTAGATTAGAAGAAAAAGGAGTAATTGCCTCAAGAAAATCTGCACCTAATCCTAAAAAAGTAGGTTGATTATAAGGAATTTTTACCTCACAGGTTAAATTAGGTTTTCTACCTTCAGGGGTGTTAGTAAAATCTTGATAAAGTAATACTGAGTTTGTGGGTAATTCTGCTAATTTTAATCCCTTGCGAACCAATAAAGCACCTAGGGTTATAGCTCTTTCTAAACTATCAATTCCAATTAAATCTCGCTCTGATTTTGTTATTAATTCCATGGTAAAATAAACAAAAATACTAATTAACATTATATGGCTATTTCTACCCACAAAATACCAATAATTACAGGGCGAAATGATATTCCTACCACCTCAGAAGCTCAGGCGAATCATCCTAATGGAAGTTTTCTCACAAATCGTTACAATGCCTTGATTGATGAGTTAATTACGGAGTTAGCAAATATTGATTTAAGTACCAAAACCACGGATGACTTAAGCGAAGGTGCAACGAATAAATATTATTCCGATAGTGCGGTAAATGCTTTATTGACCACTAAAACCACGGATGATATTGCTGAGGGTAATAACAATTTATATGTAACCAATGATAGGGTTAGGGGCGCAATTTCAGTCACGGGGAATGGTAGTTATGATGCTATTTCTGGGGTAATCAATATTAGTAACGCAAGTATTGCCATTGATCATATTTCCCTCACTAATACCACTGCGAATGTGGATACTTACACCATTTGGGGGGATGCTGGTGAGACGATCACCATAGGCACTTTTGTTGTCACCAACGGTGTTGATGGTGTGAATGGTACGGATGGGGTAAATGGTGCTGATGGTCAAGATGGTCAGGGGGTAGTTGCCACAACTACTATTACGAATGGTGATGGTACTCACACAGTAGAGTTCTTTACTGATTTAGCCAAAACTCAAAAAGTAGGTGAGGTAATTCTTAATGACGGCGTGGCTGGTCAAGATGGGACTAATGGCGTTGATGGTCAGGATGGAGTAAGTCCTACGGTATCAGTATTAACCCAGAGTGCTTATGATGCTTTAGGAACGTATGACAGCAATACTTTTTATGTGATTAATGGGTAGAAATAATGAGTGTATTAAATTTGAATAATGCCAGTAAATTATACTATGGCAACACAGAGGCTCAAAAGGTGTATAAAGGCGATCGGTTATTATATCCTGTGCCCAATGTTGGGGTTTTGGATTTACTATCTTTATCACCTTCTTTATGGTTGGACGCTAATGATAATTCTACTATTACTCTAGTCTCAGAGGCTGTAAGTGAGTGGAGAGATAAATCTGGGAATAGCCGTCATGCTATTCAAAGTATGATTAATAGCAGACCCATTATAGGTACCATGAATGGGAAGACGGCATTAGGTTTTAATGGTGTGAACTACTGGCTTTCTTGTCCCTATGATTTAAACAATATATTACCTTTCAACGTTTTTCTAGTTACTAAAGGAAGTGGACCATTCCTAAATAGTGACTATGAAGTATCTCCACCTAGGGGTTTTATAATTAATGCTACGGGGCTGTTTGGAAGATATACCACTAGTGGAAGTTTTTTACAAGTCCCCTACGATAATCCATTAAGTGGAAGTGTTGGTGGAATAATTAATTTATTTTTTGATACTAATTTAGTTACACCATTTGTGAGCGGGGTACAAAACTCAGTTTCTCAAAGCTACGACCCCCCCCTAATTCACGGTACGTTTTTGGAAATAGGGGCGATAATTAGAACGACATCAACTTACTATAATGGGGTACTAGCTGAAATAATTTTTATTCCATCAATCCTCTCCTTAGAGACTAGAAATAAGATAGAAGGATACTTAGCATGGAAATGGGGATTAGTAGACGAATTACCTACAAACCACCCATACAAGACTCAAAAGGTGGTATTAAGTTAATGAAACATCCTGATTATGATATTGAATTCAAACCTGCCGTGGCAAGGTACGACTGGGATCAAACCTACGATGTAATGGAGTTTACCTATCTCCCTCAAGGGTTCAATGAATTGATTGACATTGTAGGGATACCGGCATTTGAGTTGATGGCAGTGGATAGGTTTACCCCTGAAAATTATCCTTGGGCTGAGGATTATTCAACTAAGTTATACGAGTTTTTAAAGGCGTTTAATTTTAGTCCTAATAACAACATTTACCCCCGAAGGCTCAAAACTCTAAGAGGAAAGGATTATTTCGATACTGAAGATTATATTGAGGGAGAATTACCTGAAGATACGCTTTATTATTTACTAGAATCATTCCCGAACTGGATAGAAAGACAACCTTTGCAAATATATAACTCAACAGATAGTTATAACATCGAATTATCGCAAGGGAAATATATTATTTCGGGGTTACTTTATCAGGGTTTTCAAGAGGGAATTATGAGTAGTATTCCCACTATGAACAAGTGTTATTTTCATCTTAATTTAGGTTCTAATAAAACTATTGACCTAAACAAAATAATTAGATACTGGATTAAAGATGATTATTTTCCTGATGATAACCCTAATACTTTTTGTATCAATTCTATGGTTATTTCAAGGTTGGAAAATGACCAATGGCAACCTGTTAATCTTCAAAGTGAAGAATTTTTAGAATATCAAAATATAGATATTTATTTTAATAAACTTAAAAATAGTCTTATTAATTACTTTGATGAAAGAGCCATTATTAAATCACATAAAAAATATGTTCAAGCTGATGAATATCCTAATTATAGTGCAGCAAGTACCTCTCAAACCTACATAGGTGTAGAAGTACCTCACCAATCTTATGTTGCTCAATTATCTGTTTCAGTGGATTATTCTATTACGTTTTACCCTTATAATTTCAATGCCGTTTTTGCAGATTTAGTTTTATTTCCACCTAATATGGTGGGACCAGAAGGAGTATTTATTTCAGGAGAAAGAATTTATTTAAACAATACCTCAATTCCTCCTGAATACTATACATCATCAAGACAGATAAATAGTTTATGGGAGGCGTGGGGGGAAAAGCCCTATCCTACTAACCCCATACCTTTAAGAAGGGATGTGGTAAACGCCCCTTGGAATCTTCAAATTGAAAAATATCCAAATTATTTATTAAATAAATGCTATTTATGCTATGGCAACAATAATAAATGGGAAAACGGTAAAACCTTAAATGACCTAGGTGGTATTCCCAGTTATATTTTAGTCGGAAGCGGTCTATCCGATAAAGAAATTTACATAACTACAATATTAGGAGGATTAGAAGATAATTCAGATAGCTTTACAAATAGTATTGAATATAAACAATCTTTAATTCCTTTTTATGATGCTCTCGTAAGTGTAGATGAATTTGGAGATTCCTTATTTAGCCCTTTTTCCCCTAATTTACTAGAATTAAATAATTCGTTAGATGGAGATATTATTATTAGAAATAATTCTACTGAATTAAATGATTCAGGTAGCCTACAAACGGTAATTTTGCCTTTACATAGGGAAAATTACGCTGCTCAAAAAAGCCAAATAGTGAGTAATTTAAGATCCAGAACTGTTTCCGGAACGGATATAAACTATATCGTAGATCGGGATGCTAATAATAATAATATTAATTTACAGTTTGATAGCGATTATAAACAACAGTTATACTACTCGGATACCGTAGAACATCTTTATATTTCAGATCAAGACAGTTATAGGCTTCTCAGTGTTTCAAAAGTTTCTAGTCATTACACTCATGAAAAAAAGACAGGAGATGAAGCGTACTTTAGCTTAACTACTGAATTTGATTTTACTTCGGGGGGAGATTTAAATGGACAATGTAATTTATATCTAATTAATAATCTATTTAGTGAGGAAGAAATCAACCAAATACAAGAATTTAAAGGAAATATTTTAGGTGTAAAAGGACAACAAGCAATAAATTATTTAAGAGATTTAAAACAACAAAAAGAAAATGGTTGATTCAATAAGAATAAAAGAAATTCATGCCTGTTTAGGAGCGAGTGAATATGCAACCTATGAAAAGGATGGTGAGCAAGAACCTGCATATATGCACATAGCTAGAAGATTAGATGAGGTTGCCAAGGCGTTAGGGTTATGTTTTGACTTGGCGGGGGGGATAATCAGTTTAAGGCAGTCCAAACATTTGGATCAGGGTGAAACTATTCCCGCTGGTTGGAGTTTAGGGCAGTTTGGAAGAAATAAAGGCGGTAGCAAGGTAGGACAAACGGGAGGAAAAGAAGGAGAGGAAAGATTAGGAATAGTTTACGAGGTGAAGGGTAATCGATTTAAAACCAGTGCCTCTAGTGGGCAGGAGGAAATTGTTGACGGTGGCTATGTGCTATGTGAATCTTTACCTCAGTTTTTGCACGTGATGCTGCAGGATTTGGATCGCTCTTTGGGGTTACAGCAATTAGGCTCTTATGTGGTAGCTAACCCTAATTATAATCCTAGTCACTCAAGTAATGATGCACAATTCAAAACCCCTTACTATACTTACAATGGGCTTGGACAAGGGCTTTTAGATTTACTTTATCTCAGTCAGGATACTAACCGCCATGCCTCTCAAGCGAACTTGGGGGCGTTAAAATCTCAAGCTATTAGTCAAGAGGTTTTGGGCGCTTTAGGTGTACCTGTTTTGGAGAAAAATTTGAGCGTGGGGGTTGATAATGGCACTGCCATAGTAAGTTATCCCGGGTTCAATGGTGAGGGTATGACGTTGGCAGATCTTGCTTTTCTGATTTTAATGAATTTAGCAATACAAAACGAGGGTTAAAAAATGAGTATTTTTGATACGGTAGGGGGCGGTGTCGCATGGGGTGTCCTTTATAATCTTTTTGTGGATATTGAGCCAGTAGCTGATGCTACTTTGAAAACTAAGCAACCGCCACCACAACAGCCAAGACCACCACAAAATAATCAGACTACTAACTACACCAATAATTATTACAATCAGACTTTTAACAGTAGCACCAGTGCGAATACTTTTAATAACAAGATTATCAATAATTATTTTCCTCCGCCATTGAGAGATTCGGGGCGATCTAATCCTTTACCAGATTCCCCACCGCCAAAATTACCTACTGGCATTGATAATCAAGCGGAATTTGAAACCCCTGTCGGTACTTCCATTAATGTGGGGAAAGCCCTCGGAGCTTTGCGACAAAGATCTACTAATCTTCTTTTTAATCCTTTATCCCCAGATAAGCAAGGCATTAGGAGAAATAGCGATTATGCCTCGTTAATAGGACAATTCAAACAGGCTCAACAGGAGGCAAAACAACAAAGGGAATTATTGGATGAGGCGGTTAAAAAGGGTGAATCGTTTAGTATTCCCCCTCACTATTCGGGATACTTGATTGCTTCGGAAAGGTTGGCAGGGCTTCGGGGTGATGGTCAGTTTATTTTTGGCATAAATTCTATTTCTACCCTTGCTCAATTATACCGCTCGTTAAGTTCCGAGGCTTTTATGGAGCCTACTAATAATATTGTTACTGACTTTGAGGAGGTAGAGGTTGATGATAAGTTGAAAGAATTTACTATCAATGGCAAAGCCGAGCCTAAGGTCAAGCCGATGTGGGAGTTACTAGGTTATTCTGAGGAAGATTTTAAGGAAAAAACGTTTGAGGATGTTATTAAGGATTTTGGTGAGGTGCAGTACAAGTTGGAAAATGATCCAAATAAAAATGTTAAGGAAGCGAAAGATCTTGTTACTAGCAATAAAATAGGCGATCGCAAAATAGAGAATATTGAGCAATTTGTTACTTACTTGATTAGCAGTATCTTTTATCGCTCTGGGTTTCACCGATTCCCTGCTACATTACCAGAGTCTTTATTATACGATACCGAAAAATATGGGGAAAACAATGAGCAACCCAAGATATTTATTGAAGATGCCCTTGAATGGCAAGAATATTTACTTAAAAATTTGGATGGTATCTTAGGTCAATTTCCCCTTACCTTTACCTATAAAAAGAATAAGGATGATGAAGGTACTAAGGTTAGTATTCCTAATATTGGTGAGGCTCTCACTGAATTGATCGGGGTGGGCATCAATACCCAAAATAATAGTGAGGCAAGTATTGCGATCGGCATGAAAAACTTAGTGGAAAGTGCCAAGGCAGGAAACGCCGCCATCATTGCCTCGGATATTGCGAGGGCAAATGCTACCTTTCTAGGGTATAAATCTAGGGAAAAAGAAAAGGAAATTCCTTATGCTTTTAATCCAGAGGGTGAAACCTTAGAGGAGGCTTTAGAGGATAGCACCCAAAAAATTATCACCCTTGAAAATCAGGATAAGGGAGCGCTTATCGATGACATCAAAACTATCTTAATTTCCTCTGGTATTATCAAGGCGGCGCTAATGCAACCATTCCGAGGAAAGGATGGATTTATTACGGGGGATGGGATTCGTGAGCAGAAGAAAAAAGATAAGGAAAAGTACGATAAAGCGTGGGATGAGCTAATAAAAGAGTACAATGATACTAGCAATAGAAAGGGTGGCGGTGGCGAACCGAGGAAATTTCCTAATGCTAAGGTTAAGGATCGAAGCAAGAAAGAACCCCCAACTATGTAATTTAGAGGTGAATTATGGATCTTACTTTTCAACGGGTTAATCAAGTTTTTGGCAGTGAAGTTTTTAGCTTTGATGGTGATAATGTTACTCTCAACGTAGGGGCGATCACTGGGGACACTTATGGCGGTCTAACGGATATGGGAATTATTGAGTTTGCCTATAAGCTAATGAAGGTTTTTTATGATACTCAGGTTGATTTTAATTTGACCCGTACCACTAATCGCCTTAATAGTTTTTCTTCGCCTTTTTATGGTTCGGTGCAGAATACTACCCCCCCTAAAATCACCGCTGGTATTACTGTTATCGGGGAAATGCCCCTCGCTGTGGACACTATTAATGGTACTAATGTCTAATGAATCTTAATCCTGTTGTTATTTCTCGCTCTGAGTTACTCAGTGATATTACTAGGAATTTTATAGGCGATCGCATTTTTGACAACTCAGGGGCGATCGGTGAGTCAAATCAAGATGGAAAATTAGGTAAATTTTTTAACGGCTTCCTAAAATTTGGCTCTTGGTTGCTTAAACAGGCTTTTAGTTTTATTCAATGGTCATTTTCTGGGTTATGGGAATTAATAATAGAAATAAGTTACGAAATAGCCTATTTTGATTGGAACCAAACCGACGAACAAATTGAACAAGAGATCAGATCGAACAATAACTTAATTCTTAATCAAATAGGACAGCTATTAGGGAGTAGCTCAGTATGGCTTTCTAGCATTGCTATTGGAGGAGCTTTGAGCGTAAAATTTCCCGTCTTAGCAGGTAAAGTGGCTCTTGCCTTGGCAGAGGAGGGCGGCGACGAATTAAGAGGACAATTAGCAGGGGCGTTAAGCATTTCAACCAGCACCAGCCTCAGATCTGCTTTGCTTGGTTCTTACTTATGGGCGCGTCGTGCTACCCAAGGGAGGCAAACCGAGAACAAAAAACCATGGATCATTGCCCAAAAAGTAGAGGAAAGAATAGAGGCGATCGACAATGAAGGTTTAAGGAATTTTACCGAAGGAGCATTAGATGGCTTTTTTGATGCTATTCTCGATGTGGGTTACGTGGTTTCTTTCACTTTGGATGATTTCTTTGAGGCTCAAAGATTAGCTACTGATAGTTTTTCCGAGCCTGTGAGAACCCTTGAGGTATTCCCAGATCGAGAATCTGATGAGTCGATCATTTTGGAAGATACTCAAGAAAATGTTGAAAATCAATTAAATACCTATCTAGGCAACCATGAATTAATCTCAGATCGAGATATTGGAGTAGTTGTAGGTAATACTTATGATGATTGGTACACCCTCAAGCCCCAAGGGCGTAAATTAACATTGGAATTTAGAGGAAAAGAAAAGCCCCCCTTCGTAGAGGATAACGGAAAACAAATCAAGCGAGTTCAAATTGCCATCCCGAATGTTAAGCCAGGGATAGGATGGAATGACCTAAAATCAAGAGTTAGGAAATTTACATGGGGAAATTATTTAGCTCGTGGGGTATTTGAAGACCGTCGCCAAATGAGCGTATGGGGTGCAAGTGCCAACGAAGCCAAGCAAACTTTAATTGAATTAGCAAACCTCAGCACCAAATCTTTAATCCAAGTCACCGTTTCTACCCCTGAAGTGCAAAATCTCAAGCGCAGGAAAAAGCCCACCGTGGTTTACCCCACCCATGCCGTGATGCTAATAAGAAAACCCACCGTAGGGAGGGATGATTATACCCTTATTGATGGACAAAATAGAGAGATGGTTAGGACTCGTTTGGAGCTATGGCGCGACGAGCCACCCGAAGATTTTACAGGATTTTTGTAAAGAATTATTTTTTTTTCGTGCTAATTTCCATAAAATCGACCCTTAAAGGTTTGATAGTGGACACGAAACCGCAAAGCTTTACAGGTTGTTACTTTCAGCGTCATGGGTTATAACAGAATTACCTTAATACAAATTTACTAAGAATAAACCTATGGCTACAGTAACTGACTTGACCTATGAGCAACTAAACGACGCTGCGATCGCCGATCCAAATATTGGTGAAGCCGTTTTCACTTTTGCGGGTGATACCGTATCTCTTGATATTAAAAAACTAACCAAAGATACCAACGCAGGTTTAACCGATGCTGGGGTACTTGAGTTTATGTACAAATTAAGAAAATTAGCAGGGGAAGCTCAAATCGCCGCCAACGATGCGATCGCCACTACCCCCGATGAAGAATTAACCAGCTTCCCTAACTTCAGTTTTGGGATTCCCTCCGAGGAAGGGTTTGTAGAAGTTACCCAAGTGGCTACCTATCAAATTCCTTTAGGTATTAACCAAGTAATTGGTACTAACTAATTATTTTTAGGGACCAACCAATTAAATTAAATCACATTTAGAGGTAAATAAATAATGGCAAAATTTAGAGGGCCACAAGTTAAAGTTTATGTCAATATGACAGGGGGCTTAAACTATGGATGGCTACAAAACGAAAAAAAATTTAATGCGCTTAAAGGTTCTCACGGCATCGCCTTGGCTGATGGTGTGGCAGGGGTTTTCTATGGCGCGAACTCTCCGAAGCCCGGCATTGCTAGAAAAACCGAGGCGACTGGTATAGTATCTAGTTTTTACGCCCCTGCCCGTAGGAAAAGCTTAGCCTCCGCAGGGTGGCAGTTATCCGATAACAATAGAACTCAAGGTATTCGTACCAGCGGAAGGGCTGTAACTGTTGCCGTGCCGACACCTTATGGCTATGATTATGCCTGGAACATTGCTTCTGCAGATGCGGCTAAGGCGATCGCCCTAGGTGCCGAGCGTCCAACCAACCCAGCTAGATTAGTTTGGGGTAGTTTTCCCAAACCTCCCCGAGCAAATATTAAAGAGGCTTCGGGTTCTTTTAGCACTTTCATTCCCCCAACTCAAGCGGCGATCGAGGATGCTGTTAGAAAAGGTTATAGTGCAGAAGGTCTTGATGGAGACTGGTTGCTGTAATTTTTATGGCTAGATTAATCTTACCCGGAGATCCCGAATTTGATATTGCTCTAGCCACCCCACCCCCAGACTGGAAAATACAATCAGCCAAGGTGGGGTATCAGGTTGATTATGTGATGGACGCTGAAAAAGGAATTTTTCGCACGGCTACCCAAGAGGAATTAAATGACTATCTTTTTGGGGGTGAGTATGAAGAATTGGTAGATTTAGAGGATGAGTGGGATTAGTGTGGGTTTTAAATTCTTCGTTACGGGCTGATTCAAATTCGTGGCAATTATCTCAACCAATTACCAGTAGTATTATTCGATTAGATCATGAAATTTCTAGCGAATCTTTTAGTGTTTATGCTTTTAATGGATTGATAGCCATTAATTACGATATGAAGTTTTTTTCGGAAATTAAAACTTTATACTCAAGCCCCAAATCTCAAATAATTACCCCTCAAAATTTACTATTAAACCTGCCTAGATATATTGCTGTTAAAAACAATAGTAATAGGCGAAATAATAATACATGGATTGTAAAGGTTTTTGAATGGATTCCTCCTAGTTTAATTGGCAATATGACCTTAATAGGAAACGAATTTGCCATTGGTAATTAATTAGATAATTAGATAAGATGAGTTTAGAAAAATGGGCTTTGGTGGCAACAATTGCAATAGCTTTAGTAACCACAACTTCAACAACAGTAACCGCTATCATGAAGCTGCAACAAAATTTACGCAACCATTTATCTAAGACTATTGAAGAATCTGATAATAGAGCCATACAAAGAGAAAAAGATTTGAAACACTGGGTAAAAGAATTATTTGAAGGCTATTATTTTCCTCTTGATGACAGAATAAAAAACCTTAATGCTCGGTTAAAAGCAATAGAAAAAAATATACCAAAATGAGAAGAGAACCAGTAAGTATTGAGACTATTATTATTATGGGATTAATAGGATTTATAGTGTTAGCTCTTTTCAATAAGTCTCAAGAGGTATTGGTTTTATTATCTGAGTTATTAAAGATATTAATTTCAGGATATTTAGGATATTTAATAAGGGCATTAGGAGACGCAAGAAAATGAGTTTAAATAAATTAGTAACAACCAATATTAAGAATTTATCCACGGCACAAGTTAGGGAATTACAATCCTTATTAAATAAATGTGGGTATCAGTTAGATGTTGACGGCATAATAGGCCCTCTTACAACCAAAGCATTTAATGACTTTAAACGAAAACATAAACTTACTCACCCTGACTTGATAGGCGAAACGACTTTAACGTGGCTTAATCGATATGCTAATCAAACCAAGCAATTTAGGCAAGTTAATCAAAGGGGATTAAATTTAATTAAAGAATTTGAGGGGTTAAGGCTAAATGCCTATTTATGCCCCGCTGGAGTATGGACGATCGGTTACGGCTCAACTTTTTACCCAGACGGACGGAGGGTAAGACAAGGCGATAAAATTACTCAGCAAGAGGCTGATCAGTTATTTTTGGCTACCGTAAAGCCATTTGCCAAAGTGGTTGACCAAGCCGTAAAAGTAACAATAAACAATAATCAATTTTCTGCCCTTGTGAGCTTCGCTTTTAATGTTGGTACTGGGGCTTTTAAAAGCTCAACTTTACTGAGGTTATTGAATCGAAGTGACTACCAAGGCGCCGCCGATCAGTTACTAAGATGGAATCGCGCAGGTAATCAGATTTTAGTAGGATTAACTAGAAGGCGACGGGCTGAAAGAGCCTTGTTTTTAGGTTGATTTCGCAGGACTGAAAATCCTCGTGTCGGCGGTTCAATTCCGCCTCCCGGCATTTTATTTTTTGCGTTACCAGAGGTCAGAGAGTCCTAGGGTCATGGTGAGCAAAATTTGCTGAAACCACTACAAAATCAGGAAATTAAGCGTTTTTGATGACCAATTGATAACTTCAATTCCTACACGGAAAATCAAGATTCTACCGTTTGCAAAATTGGAATTGATGACCGATTGATGACACAATAACTTTTAGTCATTAAATTAAAGGTACATTGCTTCTGGTCAATCCTGCATAATGCTTGAGAATTACCGCAGGGGAATTACCCACCCAATTGGCTACCTGTTGAATCGGTACACCAGCATCAAGACAAAGAGTAATAAACGTATGACGACAATTATAGGGGGGGCGATAACGAATGTTTTGCCCTTTAAGGGTATTTCTCCATGCCCTATTGGTAAAATTGTGTAAATCAATTACGCCCCCTTCTTTTGCCACAAAAACAAAATCCGATTCTTGATCAACCTCATTTAAAATATTGCTCAACTGCTCATTAATCGGAAACTTGCGAGATTTACGGGTTTTAGTATGGTTTTGCCACTCCCTTTCCACAATAGCCTCGGTAAAAAAAATATAATCTCGGTTAACATTTTTCCACTCAAGGGCGATCGCTTCCGATGGACGACAACCAGTAAAAAAAAGAAACCTAACAAAATTGCTATAGTAAGCAAAATATTCAGACTGATTAAAACATTCAATAATCAAGTCTCTTTCTTCCACAGAAAACGGGTCAATGGTGTGATTTTTCACCGCCTTAATCTTCTTAAGTCGCTTAAAAGGGTTATCTCCTATAAGCTCATTTTCTACCGCCCAATCTAAACAACCAGACAGATTAACTAAAACTCTCCTTGCCTGTTCTTGGCTATTGTGTTCCAATAACCAAGCCTTGATATTAGATGGCTTCTCAATCACTCCAGAGGGCATCGTTTCTAACTTATGCTTAACCGTGGTGTAGTTTTTCATACTGCCTTTGGTTAAGTGCTTAGACTTAAAAGCCATGTATTGATCATAAAGAGCAATCAAATCAATGAAATCCTTAGTAGGCATAGATTGAATAAGATACTTGTCAAAACTAAAATCAAACTGATTAAGCAAAATATCAATGTTAATCTCCCCTACCTTTGCCTCAGCAATCTTACGATTAACGGCAGTATCAGGTAGCCCCAAGCTGATGTATTTTTGCTTTCCATCAAACAGGGTACGGGGCAACCTGAGCCGCAACATCCCATTTCTACTATCAATGACCACTGATCCTTTTTTTGCTCGTTTACCCATTTAACCGTGCCTCCTGCCATGCCTGTAGGTCAACTTGCTCACTAACCAAAATATCTAACCAGTAACCACCAAGAGAATCGTCATAAGGCACTCCAACCCACTGAACCTTAACGGTAAAACCTAAACCTATTTGTTTTGGCTCAGAAACAATTTTCCCCAAAATTCCTGATTTTATGTTTTTCACTCTTACCCCTATAAGCGATAATTCTTCGCAATAAGCTGTCTCCTGCTGAATTTCTGTTTTTGAGTCATTCCCATTTTCTATTTTTTTAGGGGGGGGGTCGTGAGACTGTGAGACTGAGAAATATTTGATTCTTGAATCCCTTTATTATCAATGGTTTCCGTTAGTCTCATCTTAGTCTCATGGGTAGTCTCATGGTCTTGGTTAGTCTCATGGTGAGACTGGGGTGAGACTATCGTGAGACTATCCTGTAAGTTACTATTGGCAATAGTTTCAGCGGTCACAGTTTCACTTTTTCCTTTAGTCTCATGGGGGGGGCCCTGTAATTTTTTCAAATCTGAGAGAGAGACAAAATTAGAATTTTCACTGGGGAAACCTTGTTGCAAATCTTTTTTATCTGTAGCTTGATAAACCCATGCTTTAGAATTGGATTGAGATCGCCTTTTAGATACTTTTCCGTTCCGTGATAATTTATCTAAGGCACGATACAAAGTTGGTTTTGTTAGCCCCAAAGTTTGGTTAATCTCCATTGGTTCAAGGGGTAATCCAGACTTAAGTAAGTGGCGGTAAATTTTATCGGCGGCTTCTCTTTTTTCCCCTGTGGGGTCGCTCGTCTCACCGCAGTATTCGTAAATCCCTTTGGTAATCCATTCTTGACTAGGATTGAGTAAGAGTTTATAGGTTGCTGACTCGGTAGAACGGGTGTTGTTAAGTTTCAAAAAGCGGTAATCCTCAGAGAATACCGTGGACTCCATGCCTGTTTCTTCGTCTTCATCAACTAACGTGCCGTTTGCCATTTCTAATTGAGCAGTACCCCAACAGGCGGCGCGAATTCTCTCACTACCACTAATTCCCCCTTGTTTATTGTTGTGGTGAATCAAAATCCCTGAACAATTATACTTTTGCAATAAATCCTTGAGGCGGTAAATATTACGGCTAAATTCTGCATCATTTTCCGATTCCCTCACCCCAAAACTAATACTTGTCAGAGAATCTAATACCACCAGCTGAGGGCGAAAATCCTCTAAGTAAGTTTCAAGTTGCTTGAGGTTACGAATATCAAAATAGCTCAAGCCCATTAAGTTTTCCTGTTCGGGCAAAACTTGGGGTAAGTCTAAGCCAAGATTCATCACACGCCCCCCAAAATCCCTTGAGGATTCATCAGAGAAGCAATACAATACTTTGCCTTTTGCCACATCCTCATCAAGGAATTTACCGCCCCGTAACACGGCGTTGGCTACCTCGGTGGCTAAAAGGGATTTACCAACCTTTGATAAAGCTGAGATTAATAATAGTTCCCCTTGAGGTAAGAACGAAGGTACTAACCAGTTCTCTCTTTCAGCTGAGGCTTGAACTAAATCGGCGATCGTCCAGAGTTGCTTTTTAGGGGTTTTCTCTAATTGTTCAACATGATTCACCAAGGCGTAAAAGTCTGAATTGGCGTAACCGTAGGTTGACTGTATTTTTTGTTTAAGAGCAATTCTCTCAAACATATCCTCAGTTTGAAGGTACAGCTGTAAGTCAAGTTTTGCCCTTTCCTTTTTAAAGGTTCTGCGTAGGGAGTCGTTTAGTTTTTTCCAGTCTGATTTGCCCATGGGTGTTTCTAACCTCGTATAAATTTTCTGTGACCTAATAATTAAATCAGCTTCGTCCATCTCAGATTTGAACAATTCCTCTAATTGTTCCTTGGCTTCATCAATGGAGATTTTGATTTGCTCAAGTTTGCTGATTTCCTCATTAACCAATTCCTCTAAGTTATTCTCAATAATTCCCTCAAGGTAGGTTTTTGCTTGTTGGGTAGGGTCTTCAAACAACCGATAGCGGTGGTTTAAATCCTTAGCAATCTGTTCAAAATCATCCCCTTTGTTACAGATATAGAGGAAAAGAGAGGTAGGAACACACAACAAAGGAAAATTAATCTGGGCGGCCGCCTTTCTTAATTTGTCTGCTTTTTTCTCACCAGCTTTGTCCGTGTCAGCAACATAAATCGCTCCTTTTAATCCGTTACGTTTGAGCCATGACAAATTCTGTTTAATAAAATCAATATCCTGACTTTTAGCACCAGCAAAACAAAAAGAAATTAACCCAAAACTACGGGCGTATTCGGTAGGTTTTTCTCCTTCATGGAGTAAGGCTATTTTACCTTGACCATAACTAATGTCTGCATGGTGATAGGGTAGCCATTCACTTGTGACACCGACACCGTTCACCCATTCCCCATTGTTAAAGTGTTGTGGTGGACAGGCTTTATTTTTGCTATCTCCAAACCAATATCGCTGTACTCTCTTAGTATCAGTATAGTTAAAAGTAATAGTAGAAAATTGTTGTTCTTTTTCTACTTCAAACTGTTTTAAGTATTTCTTGGAACTATGGATAATTTCTTCACTGTGAGCAAGTTCTAACCAAGAAAATGTATCTAGTAATGCTGTTCTTTTGTCGGTATTTTGTGTTATAATCATAGTAATAAAACAGAGCTTTTATTATTGGAATAATCTTATTTTTGGGGGGTTATTCCTACGTCTAAATTGTTTAATTTGCTGATCAGGGGTTTTCTTATTCCGAATCTCTGAACAAAAAAGCCCCTACCAGCTACGTAGGGGTTTTCCCTTTTTAATAAGGTGAGCAATCTTCTTCTAGGTTTTCAAAAGTTTTACCCAGTTCGTCGTAGTAAGATTTGACAGCTTCGGGTAAAGAATCAGGGTGAAAGTTATCTAGGAATTGCCAAATAACTCCGGGGTGATTGATTCTAAGGGTGTTGTAATCTCCCATGATGATTTTTAGGCTACGGTTTTCTACGGCTAAACCCAGAATTTGATTGTTATTGATTACTTGGTCTAGCACTTCAATTTCTAGATCGTCTTCACCTAATCGGAGCTTGACTTCCAAAAGAAAGTCAGGGGTGAAACTGTCTCTGATTTCTTTCAATTTGGGGGCGTTCTCAAAAAAGGATTCGTCAAAGTTCCAAAGGAATTGACCAGCGGTATCCTCTTCAAAAGTTAAGCTACTTCCATTAAGAAGGAAAACCTCAATATCGCTTTTTTCTGAGTAGGCGTTGATGGCTGTAACGTGGTCTAGGTTGATTACGCTTTTCTCTGAGATTGCAATAAAGTTCACCATCACACACACCTCCAGCAGTCAGCGTCTTCTATTTCCACGACCTCGGCGTAATCATCAACCAATTTGCCGTAATCTCCTGCCTGTTCTATCTTTTCCAGAATCTCAGGGGGTAGCGTATTTTTCTTTGAAGGATATTCCACAATTAGATCTGCTGTGTCCTCATCGCACTCTATCTCCATCTCATAGGTGAAGTTAAGGGCGACTGTTAATAACCATGTTTTCTTATTTGTCATGTTGATATAATTAAGTTATCAAACTAATTTTGTGAGTGTAGGCGACTCCCATCGCCTACTTAAGTAAAAGTTCTACGATAAACTTTCTATAGTAATATTATACAAAATGAATATACTTGTCAATGGAAAACTAAGAATGATTTCACTCAAACATATTGAGTCTTTCAGACTTGACGAAAGGGCTAAAACTATATTGAGAGAAAAAGTCAAACAAACTGAGATCTCAGTCAAAAAACTATCGGAATTAACTGATGGTGCAATATCTTACGGTTATATGAATAAAATTGTTTATGGTCAAATAGACGTTATTAGTGGGGAGAAACTTATGTGTTTACTGGATATTCTTAATATTGACTTGGAAGAAATTTTTGATTCTTCTGTTGCTTACGTGTCTAGTAGATAGTTGACAATTCTATAATAATATTATAGAATGTATTTAAGTTGGAAAAAGAAAGAGCGGGGGCGAGATACCCCCCAGAACAAAACTAAACTCAATCCCTACCAACGCAAAAACCCCCCTGAGATTGCAGTCTCAGAAGGGATTAATTAATTTCACTAATTAACTTAAGAACCATGATAACCAAATATGAATGAAATTACCTTAATCACAGGTCTATTTAAGGCACTTCCTACCATAGCCGAAGGTCTTACCAAAGCCCAAGAAATATTTGATGATTACGAAGACCGAAGGGAGTTAAAACAGTCTGAAAAAGACTATCTCAAGTCAGTTTTAGCCATGTACAAGTCCGGGAAAATATCAGGCGATCAGGCAATGGATGCAGTAAAACACGTTTTTATTAAACAGCAGTCTGCAACCATTGAGGTCAAGCCCGATCCGATTGAACAAATGCTACATAACTTATTGAAATAAAAACAACAGCCTCCGAATTGGGGGCTTAACTCTTGGAGAAAATTATGTATATCATCAAACTAGGACAATCTTACATGGCTGACTATGTTGGCACTTTTGAGACAAAAGAAGAAGCCTTAAAATGGCTTGACACAAACGATTTAAACGAAGATGTTTGTAAAGTCATTCGGGTAAAAGCAAAAGCAGAATATCTGGATTAGGAGGGGAAATGTTTAAACAATTTTTCCTCGGATTGTTAACAGGGTACTTGTTCCTTTATTTGGGAGTTATTCAAGTTCCTGATAAGTCTGGTGCGGTAGATAACGCTACTCAACAAATAAACTGGTAAAACAATTATGCTAGGGGAAAACCCCTAGCTTTTTAACTATGAATCAAAACATAGAAGTTGATATTGCTGACATCTTGGCTCGTTTGGAGTCAAAGATTGATAAGTTAGATCAAAAATTTGAAAACAAGTTTGATAACTTAGAAAACAAAGTTGATAGCTTATCAGACAGGATGACAAGGGTTGAAGGAGAATTAAAAACTGTTCAAAGTAAATTGGATGATAAATTTGAGGGTTTAGATAAAAGGTTGATGAACTTAGAATTTATTGCCCGTACCGTAGGCGGTGGCATTATCATCGCTTTACTTTTAGCCTTGACCCGCTTCCTTTTCCCCAGCGTGACCCTTTAGGGTTTCAATTATCGCACTTACTAAGCTAGGTTAACCCCTAGCTTTTTTAGTACCTAATTTCACTTGTCACAGAAGATTATGGCACACTTAAAATCAAAAATTATTAAGCAACAAACCACCGTAGATCCCACCTTAATAGCATCCATTCCAGCATGGGCATTAAAAGACAAAACGACTGAGATTGAATCGGATCAGCGTACTATCTTAGAGAAGTACGGCTATCAAGGCAACGGCAAAAAATAAAGCCCCCAAAACTGGAGACTTCCACATAAGCCTGTACATTCACTATTTTACAATAAGCTAGGAGTTTAACCTAGCTTTTTTAATGCCTATTATCACTTGACACAAGTGGCAAAAGGTAGCCTACAATGTGGAGTTACAGCTGAATAAATTAACACACTCACTTGACACACATGATATGAATATAAATCCTGAGAGTTTAAAAAACCTAAAGAAGTTTGCCCCCAAATGGAAACATGGAAAAACACAGACTATCCGAGTACCCATTGCCTTGGCGGATCAGATTTTAAATTATGCCAAGCAAATAGATAATGGGGGCAACAAGACTAAATCACGTGACACAGAGAATGTAAAAGATTCTTTGATAGAGATTTTGGCAAAAGTTGAGGCAAGGGAAAAGGGATATAAAAGCAATTCTGCAACCCAGTTGATCAGAGATTTGAAGGACTTGATTGATAGCTAATATAATCACTTGACACACATGATTATAATAATATGAATTCTGTAATAAATTTGTTAAAATAGAGGGGTTAACCCTTCTATAAGAGTAATAGCGGTATTAGTTGCCAAGCGGTGATTAATGCCGTTATTACTTTATATCCTTTGCTCCCACTGACTAGCTAATCTGGCAATTTCCCTCGCCTTATCCGTGCCGTTAATAACCCTACGGGCGTTGATATAATCTTTTTTATTGTTGGTCACATAATCTTCAAGTTTACGCCCTGTAAAAGTGCCGTGTTTGAAACCGTGACACAGGATAAACAAACTAACGTTTGTCTCCATCACTAAGTCTGGATTATTAACAAAATTTACCCCCAGAATTTTGCTGTAGCGGTCGTAATTTGTCTTCCAAGTTAACTGAACGTAACCTCTACCGTAATAGGGATAATACCGTAAATTTCTACGGCGCCAATCCTCACTTAATCTAAAAGCCTCACGCACAGGCTTAAAAGTGTGATCGGTTTCCCACTGCGTTGTGGCTATTACGTAAGCGTGTTGACTTTTGAGGGGCAATTTATGCTGATTACATTCCCAGATAATGGCATCAATTACCCCTTGGCGATTACTAAAGTCGTGAATTTTTCCCTGTTGTTTTGGGGGCTTTTCCTGTAATTTATCAAGGGTAGTTTTACCAAGAATATTCGGATAAGCAAGGTGATTAACTCTTTTGAAGTCGTTAAACGCTCCTATGGTTTTTGATCCTACAATGCCATCAATATCAAGTCCGTATCCGTGATTATTTAACAAGCGTTGAAGCTCTAAAGATTCTTCTTTAGAAAGCTCTGTGATGGGAACATTTTGAAGGTTGTTTAGAATCATTTTCTCTCATCAATTAAGGTTTTTACAGCGTGGGTCAAATAGCCCAAATATCCAATTACCAAATCCCTTGTCAATTGCTGTGCTAACTCTAGTTTTGCCAGCGCAACATCAAAAGCTAGAGCTAAATAAAACCCCCCCACAGCTAACAAAACAATAAACTCAATGTTCATAATCCTTTTATCGTATTATAGCGATATAATGATTGAGACTGAACACTAAAAAAAACATGGTAGATAAGCCCTCACGTAGTTATCTGGACAACATCGGCATTGATTCATACGAACGTGCCATAGTGTTCTCATGGGCTATGCTGAGGGCGGAGTATCTATCATCCCCTGAAACTAACTTAAGGGATATATTTCAGCTAGGATTTAATATTGCAACAAGTCGGGATGACTTGACACAGCAGATTACACTTAGGTTTGCTTTATTTTATGGAGAATTACAAACCTTAACCCGTGGCTTAAATATTCTTGAGGCGATTATCCCCAAACAGTCTTCAAGCTATGTTCCTGATTTTCCTGTGTCACCCCCCAGTATGGTAAAAATAGCCCCCATGGATGACGGTGGGGATAACTTACCTAATCTTGAATCTTACTTGCTGTACGCTTGTCAAAGGGTTCTCTCTGTGAACGTACAGGAAAGATTTAGGGCGATCGCAATATTACCTGTAGTAAGGGGTAATAGTGAAGAAGGAAGGTTAGATGGGCTGGTCAGGCTTGATTTTGACTATCAATATTACTTGATGACTAACGATTTAGTCGGTAGTATTGGGGGTCAATTATCACCTGACACAAGTGGCACACCCCCTAATCCACTAAGTAATAGTAATCAGTTAAACAATGATAGTCAGCTAACCAATGGTGAGGGAATAGATAGTAATACAGATATTACTAATCTCTTTTTAAGTAATGAGAACCAACTAGATAACGATAGTCAATTAGTAAATGGAGTTTAATAATGTGAAACCTTCAGAATTGTTCCCAAATATGACGGTAGTGGCGGATAATTTGATAATTCCCATTGCAGATTTAGTGCAACAAAATGTAAGCACTGGACAGGAAATAGCATTTTCATTGATTGCTACCCTATGGCAAAGATGGGTAAATAGCCCATTAGCAACGGCTACCAAGTCAAACCCCCAAGGGATAGGAGTAGATAGAGTGCGATTGAATTACAGCTTTGCTTTTAGCACTGTTTATGATCCTACTAAAACCAGCATGGTAGCTGAGTCAATATCACCTGTAACAAGCGGTGTAGCGTTATCAAATAATAATCAAATATCAAATAATAATCAATTGAGTAACTAATTATGGCAGATTTACAACCTAGAAAAATACCCATCCTCACAGGCATTAACGATGTACCTGCTACAGTGGGTCAACCAAACTACCCTAATGACTCCTTGTTGTGTGCCAACTATAACGGGTTGGTTGATGATGTGGAAACAGAATTGACCACAGTAAAAGATGATGTCACTACCCTCCAAGGGGATGTAACCACTATTCAAGGTGATGTAGTCAATCTTCAAGGTGATTTTACTATTTTACAAGCCTCAATCGGTGGCTCTAGCGATCAAGAATTGTTTATTACTGTTATTAGTGAAAACGATGCAGGTGGCTATGATGGTGGGATTAATTTCCAGAAAAATGACGATGAGTCATTTGACGAACTGTATGTCTTTAATGAGTTTGTTGATTACAGCCAAGGAAGTCAAAGTTTGGGAGGTTTGAATATATTACCGTTCCCCAGTAGCGGTAATTCTCAAACTTTTAATTTAATTGTGGATAGCACTGTTCCTGATATGATTATTCCTTTTCAGATGAACATATTTAACACAATTACTTCCGATATTAGAGCAGTAATTAATTACGTGATTATAGTTACAGACTGGCAAGGTAAATTAGGTTATGTTCCTGATTCTGGCTCAGGCGGTGGCTCAGGCGGTGGGGGTAGCTAATGGTTAGCCTAATCACCACGTCAAAGGATAGACCACGGTACTTGATGGAGTGTGCTAAGAGTGTGAATAGCCAACTCAAACAACCCCATGAATGGATAATTGTCATTGATGGGGATGATCATGCCTATGAACCTGTCAAAGACTTTGTTAAGAAGTTAGTACCCCAAACCGTCTTCCACCATGCTGGTGATGTAGGCAGAAACCATGCTCTCAGGATAGCTCATTCACTTGTTACAACCGATACAGTAGGATGGTTAGATGATGATGATACTCTGCATCCTCATTGTTTATTAGAGTGTGATAAAGATGTACCATTTATCTATACTGACTTTTATTGTGTCAGGGGCAATGCAGTACCCGTCATAGGCATTAGGAACACCAAACCCTACTCCTATGATACTTTACTGAAAGATAATATAGTATTTCACTATCATCAATACTCCATGGCATTATATGATGCCGTAGGTGGTATTGACCCCACCTTTGATACCACAATGGATTATGAGCTATGTCTAAGGTTGTTACGGGATGTTCAACCCCACAAGATTAATATTCCTCTCTACTTTTACCGTATTCATCCCTACTCCATCACGGGCAGAAAACGTGATCGTCAAATCCTCAATAAACAGAGGGCAATTAACAAAAATAATAAATAGATGATTGCATTATCTGAAGTTCCTGAAAATAAAAAAATATTATGGTATTTTGATCCTGATATGTGTCATGACCTTATCTGGATTTATAATGTAGGCTATATTGTAATTGAACGTGCTGTAATAGCCAATTATTCATGGGCGGTAAATTTTTCAGAACATTTATTTCAAGATTTGTTACCTTATAGTTATGCCAATACATTTTCCGATCCCAACACAGGAGAAGAATATGAACGATACTCAATTCCTTGTGAGAACACGGCTGTTAATACTACAGTAACATTACCTAACGAAAATGATAAAAAATTAGTAATAACTTGGTTATATTTTGCAGGGGATATTGCTCATGATTGTACCTATGATACTAAGCCTTTTTTAATAAAAAGACATCATAGGATTTATCCGTGTAATGGTCAAGAAATACATCTACATTTTACTTGCTGTAAATATTCAGTGGTCACGAGCGGTGTTGATATTCAAATAGATTTAGGAGATGCTGATTACAATAATTATATTCCGTTCCAATGGAATAGCAATATAGATAATGTTTATGGTTCGGAATATCAAAATATTACCCCACCAACTCATGGAGCTTTAGAAGATTTTAGCGCTGGTCAAGGTAATATAGGTGTTACAAGAGCAGTGGCTAGAGGACAAACAGGAGTTACAACCTATCCTTCGACTGCGGTAGGAAAAGTTCCTCATGGTTTATTAATATTTGCTAAACCTCAATATAGTAAAGTATCTAATCAAGGTATTAATGAAAACATAGTATTAGGAAACCCTCCTTTAAGGGTTTTAAACGAATCTATTTTACAAGGCGTTCAAATTGAAACTAATTATACTGTTCAACCAGCTTTTGTAATAGTGCCTGTAACAGAAATACTAGGAACTGTTCTTAGTAACAGATTATACCCTTATGGTCTAGCATTAGGGGGAAATTATAGTCTGACATCTCGGCTAGAGGTTTGGATAGGGTCTAATCCTGTTCTCTCTCAAGACGGATCAACAGTATTAAGACAACCTCAGAAAGTAACAGATAATCTATTTTTTTGGGAAGTGGGTGGCGAGGTTACTTATCCTACATATAGCGCAGGATATGAAATAGTTGACGCTGTTGAAATTCCCGTGCGTGGAGGAGGTGTACAATTAAGACCTTCTGATGAAGACCTTGACCGTTTAAGAAATGCACCTGGTACTACTGGATTTGTATCTTGGACTTCAATTGGCAATGGGAAATTATTAATAAGTTTCACAACTGGAAACACGATAATTTATGAAAGAGAAATTACCATCAATTATGGTAGTCCATTAAAAGGGAAACCAGCTTCAGTTCGGTATGATCTTTTTCGTATTACTGAAATTGTTAGTACCAGTCCAGCAAGTTTGGACTATGATCCAGATGATGACCCATGGTTATGGAATGATTTATTAGAAGCTAGAGAACATTATCATAATAGAATTAATACTTTAAAAAATATTGTTAGTTTTGATAAAAAAATTGACATTTTACCTATTATAGATACTAATGATGAAAATCCTGTATTACTATATAACACTTACATTAGACCATTAATTAAGTCTAATAAATCTTTACCCCTAATTGTAAATCAATTAGGGGTAAATCCTTTTAAGCAACTACAAGGATTTGACTTTACGGGGGGAGGATCAGGGGGAGAATCAATACAATACACAATTCCCATAACTGAGGACGCTAAATTTGAACTAACTATTAAATACATTATGGAATTATCAGATAGTCTTAGAATACAAGAAATTCACGCTTGTTTAGGTGCAGACGAGTTCGCTTACCAAGATAAAGAAGCATACGAACCCGAACCACGGGTAACAAATATAGGATGGCTAACCAATAGAATAGCCTTAGCCCTCGGTATCAGCTATAAACCCGATGGTAAGATAATGAGTGTGAGGAGGAGAAAAGCGGTGTCCTACACAGACAATGAGGCAACGTTACCATCAGGGTGGGGAAGGGGTCAATTCTCAGTGAATAAAGGTGGCAACACCCAAGGACAGACTGGGGGTGAAGCTAATGAGGATAGGTTAGGAATAGCCTATCAAAATCGGTGTAATAAGTACGAGAATTTTGATGATAATAACCCTGAGACTAATACTTTGGCGCGGGGTGATATTATCCTCTGTGAAAATATCCCACAATATCTTGAGTCATTATTGGAAGACCTTGATAAAGGTTTAAATTGGCAGGAAATGGGAACAGGGGTAATTCCTAGTGCTGATGGTACTGGATTTTGTACTTTTGAGGGATTAGGTACTTTAGTGGCTGAGATTTCTTATATGTTGTCCTCTCTCAGTAATAATATTTATGAGAGTCACACCCTTAATTTGATGACCTATAACACTACCCTAGAGTTACTTAAAGCCATAGGAGTACCCACAGGGGTAGGATACATCCCTGTGGATGTGGGGGTAAAAGAAGTTATTGGTGATGCCAACCCTGCCCAATTAATCGTACCTAAAGTTGCTGAGGATAGTCCTAATATTACCACTCAATTATATAATCTATTAGCTAACCTATCATTATTGATTGGTGCAATGAGTGACAAGCAAGTACAAGATGATCAACAAGAACAACAATAATAATGCCTATACCAAGAACCCCGTACGAATTATGGCGTAACGCATGGAATAGTTACAGAAGAGCTATTCAATTTGTAGATGGTTTATTAGTACCTCCTGCTAACGCACCCACAGGCACGGGATACGATTATGGAGTACCCAAACCTGCCCATGATGCTACCTCTAAGCCGTCTGTAGATGTAGCACCCCCTGCACCTAGTTTTGAGTTACCAGATCGCCCTCCCAGAATTAGGATTAAGTTACCACCCATTAAAATATTTGACCCTGATAATCCTCCCGTTATGAGGGTAATCTATCCTGAGTTACCCCCTAGGGTATTACCAGAACCACAACCATCTCCTGAAAAGGAATTTACCTCAGAGGTTGGTAATAGTTTAGCCACTAGGGAATATGGATGTTTATTGGCTAACCCTCTCTATAGTGGTGAATTAGAGTTTTGTTATTATGAGGAAGTTTCTACCAATGATTTCTTTATTATTATCATTGATAAAATCCTACAATATTTAGAGGAATTAGTTAGACAAGCTCTCAATATTGAAGACCCTGAAACAATAGTTAGTAATGCGTGTAAGCTAGGGGTGGCATTACTTCCAATACAATATTATGAAAAACCAATCATGATTATCGGTTGTGATTATTTTGGTGAAATAGCAGACTATTATCAACGCCGTAATTTGATACTAAATAGTTTTCCCATCTCAGGGAAAATTCATATCGGTAATCTCAATTTTAAAAAGTGTGACTTACCCCAAAAAGAAGCTGAGGATAATCAGGATTTTGACTTGGGATTGTCCAATGAGTGTGCTATTCCCCTTAGTATGTATGACCAAACCGAAGGTTACAAAGTTGACCAATTACAAGTCATTTATCGTAACCTTGACTGGGAAGAACAACGAAAACCAAGACAATTTTCTTTACCTAGTCCACGTTCAGACCTAACCATTGGAATGATCAAAACAGCCGTACCATTGACATGGCGATCAGGTAAAGCCCAAGTGGATATTTTTATGATTCTCACTGATTATCAGGAGGGTGTTAAACCCATTTATAAGACTACTTTATTCACTAATCATGAGAATCAGCAACAGGTAGAAGATTTTGTCTATATGCAATTTAGAGGATGGTTAGATGCTCTTACCCAAAATGTGATTATCAAAAATTATCAAGCTAAATTTCATGATAATTTTGATATATTTGTGGGTAGTTTCAGACCTCATCGTGCCGTACAGTTAGGGTGGGATAGAGACAAGAAAAAATGGTTTACTAAAGCAGATTGGAATCTATGATCTAACAAATTCCACCGCTCTACAATTTAACCTTTCACCGTCTGCTGATGCCACTTGCCTACTTCTATTTTTAATGTCATTTATCCAACGATCATGATCACGATAAAAGACTCTTACTCGTTTATTTGGTTGATTAAATCCCCCAGACTCTACAAAATCGATATATCTAGGCATTAAATCTTTTCTGTTTAAAACGAATAAACAATTACTACCCTGTAGGGTATCTTGCGCACTAAAGCCTCCCCTTGCTAATCTTTGACTTGGAGTTAATGGAGAATTATCATCATACTTAATTTTTACAAATACTAAATCTTCTGTATCTGTAATATAATTTACAAAATAAGTTTCTAATGCCATAATATTATTTTTTATGTTGTTTATATATTATTAATAATAGCTCAAATTACCGCTATTATGTTATTACAAGATAAAAAATATTATTTTACATTCTAAATATTTTTTGCTAAAAATATATTTCGCACTTGCAGAACTATATAGGTCTTTTACTATTTACTAATATTATGAAGCTAATAAATTCATCAGCATTAAGTAGAATCATAGGAGAAAAATCATATTATATTAAGAATAATAAAAATAAATTACCTCATATTGGTAGGAAAAAATTAAGCGGTATTACTTACTATAATATTGAATATGTAAAGAAATTTATCTGTAAATTAAAAGTATTTACACCCGAAGAATATGCAACTATAATTAACAAGTTAGATAGCTATAACCCTTAATTAACAAAGTCTTATGACTTTTTTAATAAGTATAAATATTGATTTTATTTACTTGCACAATTAAAAATTCTCAGCTATAGTGTTATTTATCAACACATAGAAAATGAGTAAAAAATATGTTACCTACCGATTTGTTTCCCAATTTAAGCACCGATGGTACTTCTATCACCATTCCTTTAACCGATTTAGATGGATTAACTGCTAGTGAAGCTGATCCAGCCACTGGAGATGGCAGAGAATTAGCACGTATCTTAGTCAATAGCATGGTTACTAAATACTTAGAAATCCCTCAACAGGATAGACCTGCTAGATTTGTAGCATCTAAAGCCAACCCTCAAGGTATTGGTGTAGAACAAATCCGACAAACCTACACTTTAGGATTTGATGTATTACTTGATAGTGCTGGTGTTGCGATGGTATCTGAAGCCTAATCACCAAATAATAATAAAAACATAGGAGGTGATGCGTAATGGCAAACACAAAAAGTTATTTATTAAATAACTACACGACCGATTTTGGGCAAAGTTACAATCTAACTTTTAAAGCACAGGATACAATGTTAGACCGAGTAAGTGCTAATTTTCCTGAGAATAATGGAGATCAGCCTTGTAGTTTAGCTCGATTATTTAAACCCAGAAAATTAATAGTTACGTTTGATGATGGGAAATCGTTGGAAGTACCAGTATTATCAATAGGTTTAGTACCTGCGATTGCTAGTACGTTACTGGGAGATACTGGTGTGGTATGCGTTGCCTTAAGAGGAGAAAGGTGGGTTAGTATACCCCCTGCTATTTTAGGAGGTAGCTATGCTACCACTGGACTGGCTGGAGAAGCAACACCAAGTAAAGAGTCAATATTTTACGAATATGACATTGATGGTAGTAGCACCTTGTTATTACGGACTAGCATAGAAACGGGTGCGTTAAACAATTTACAACAAGCCTGTCTAAGAATCCAACCTCAAGCCTTGAGTTGTTCTGGTAGTCAAGGGATTCAACCCAGACGATTTAAAGGGGAAAGATTTAACCTAACTACTGAGGGCAAGATTGCTAAACAAGTGATTGTTTCCTCAAATAGTGAAGCAGATATACGTCAATGTGGACAAGATATTATGGCTAATTTCAATTGTATGGGTTATCAAGGTACTAATATCCCTAATGTAGCTAATTTCTTTAATGCACCATAGTGATACTCTGTGATTACAAAACTGATTTAGGTGGTATTACAAGGTTAGTACGCCCCCGTTTACAGGGGGTTAACACCAACACTAATGAGGATATTTCACCCAGTGAAATATTAACTATTATCAGTAATTATGTTCCGATCACAGGATATTATGAAAGGTTTGGAAGAACGGCAGTCTGTAGCTTCAATGGCAGAAAAAGAAGATTATTACTGCAACTAAACAATCAAGTAATTGATGTGGAATACCCAGAACCGTTTATAAATTTTGATTGGACAGTCTTTGATGATTTATCTGTGAAAGCTGAAACAGTACCAGAATTTATCAACGATGCTCAAATTAGACAATATCTTAAAGATTTTAGCTAATGGAACTACCCCCCAGACGTACTAGACGATATGAGTTGGTAAAATTTATTTATACCACTGATAATAATGAATCACTTGTCACAGGACAATTTCATTATAAGGATGAGAATGGAGTACCATTCTTTGAGTTGTCTAGTAGATTTCTGTCAAGGGTGGTGACGGGCAGAAGTCGTGAGAAGTTTTGGGGTAATCCTGATAGGTTAAGAAAAGCTGAGGTGCAATATCCAGAACCACGCAATCAAAATGGGGTAGGCAGTGCTACTTTATATATCCCTGACAATCCTGATAACGGCACTAAAGAGACGTTTCTGGAAATAAGGGATATAGTATATGGCAAGTTTGCCCCTTTTAATCAGAGAGCGTGTGTGAATTACAGGGGTGAAAATAGATTTACAAGGGAGTTACCCAGTAGGGTAAATGAGGTAATACAGTGACTATTGCTCAAATATATTCAGGTACACCTAACAATGGCATTGCTAACACTGATTTGTTTATTGATGGTAGTGCAATTTTTATGGTTGCTCCTGATTTAACGGATGAGGTTGAACTTGATTTTTATCTTCAGGTAGAAATTGACACTGAAAATAGATTGTTAAAGTTAAACCCTGAGTATAGATTGGATACTGTGGTGCTTTTCCCTGTACCTGATGAGTTGAGGAATTGTAACCTTAATATGTACGGGGTAATTCTCACTACCTTTCCTGTTGCCATTGAAGTTTATGTAATCTTCAAGAATACTGATACAGAGGAATTATTACAACAAATTTATGAGGAAATTTTAGCCCTTAGACAAGAGTTTGCTCTTGAACAGGCTAGAAATATAGCCACTGACATTGCTTTTGCGTTGGCAGGACAACAACTAAGCATAGGATTAGGGATTTTAGCTACGGGTTTAATCCCTATCACTGGCGGTGTATCTTCTACTGCTGTACCAGCGTTTGGTGGTAGTACAAGTATTTTAGCCCCCGTAACCATAGGGGGATTATTAGGATAAATATGATTAAAACAAGTATAGTTCAAGGCAATTCAGCAATTAGGGCTTTTAATGATAGAGGTATTTTTTATGGCGGTGAAGCAATACCCGAAATTACTCCTTATCAGGTTAGTCAAATTGAAGCTGGGAGAGAATATAAATGGGATTTTCGGGTGATTGGTCAAACAATAACTCCTGTAACCCTTTTTGGATATAAAAGTACGGGGGTAAGTAACAGTAATTCCCTGATTATTAGAATCCAGCAAAATGGTACTATCCTTTGGGAGATTGACTTGGCAGGGAATAGCAACACCTTGGGAAATAGTTTCTTTTATAACTTTCCTTTCTTTGTTATTGCTGAGAATCAGATAGCTAGTGTTATCAGTTCTGTTGATTTAGACTCTGTTGTTGTCTTTGCTAAAAATGTTCACTTAAATCCTCCCGTACCACCTCAAACCTAAATAAGCTAATGAGACAAAAAATTATTAAGTTAGGGTTAGGACAGTTCAGAGTATTCTGGGAAAATCATGAGAAACAGGCATTAAGGTTGGACTTTAGACCATTACTCAATAACATTCCGTTTAAGGGTGATATGGTCATATTACATTGGCAAGGCAGACCATGGGGTTTGAGAAGGTGGGGTGTTTATTGTAGTAGGTCTGACCAATATTACGGGGTTGACCATGACAAGCTAAACCTCAATGAGTGTCCGTGTGATACCTTCCAAATACCAGAAAAACAATTTAAGACCTTGCCAACGGCGGTGTTAGTATTCCGTAACTGCACAATTAACGGCAAAGGTGAAATGATGGAGGTAGTCAATGGAATGGTCTAATCTAATCCTCGGTATCCTTGCCCTGATAGTGCCGTTTTTATTATGGTGGTTACAGGTACAACAGACCAACTTACGAGATAAGCAAAAGGAGATTAAAAACCTTGAGAAAATGTTAGGGAAGTTAGAGGATGACATTGCCTATACTAAGTCTCAAATTGATGGTATCTATCAACAACTTGCACACCGTAGCGAATATGCCAAACTAAAGTATCAAGTATTGCTTGACCAAATAGCAGATCTGAATAACTACCTTAAAAATAATACTAAGTTTGTACCCCGTAGAAATAACGTAAGCCGTGACTTTCCTACTATGACTAGCTATGAAGATGATTCACCCCCTACAGGTTTATTTTAATGTGGTATGTTATTTGGTTTCATCTGTTTGAACATTTCACCCAGATAATACAAGTTTATATTCTAGGGTGGGAACGTTCTCAGAGTTTGGGAATAATAGGATTATTGTTTCCTATTCTTATCCGTAGTGAGATACTGCACTATCTTTTTAGTCTGTTTAATGTCATCTTCTTCCTACCATTAGCAAGACAAAATACCTATTATTACACGGCTACCATATTAGCAATATTGCACCACAATGAACACTTTGGTCTATTGTTACAATCGATATTTAAGGAATATTGGTTTGGGGGTAATAAACCAATGACTTTTTTAGAGCAATTTATTCCCCGAATTGAATTGCACTTTATTTATAACTTGATAGTTTTATCACCCATTATTGTTTGTCATATAAAATGTCGTGAAAAATATTAAGGGCAATCAGTGCGATTGCCCTTATTTTGTTAATTCTGAAAATCCTCGTGTCGGCGGTTCAATTCCGCCTCCCGGCATAAGATAAATTCCATTACCAGAGATCACCTACTCCTAGGGTTATGGTAGAACGAAAAAGCTCAAAACATCGCTAAATAGCCAAAATAAGCGTTTTTGCTGACTAATTGATAACTTCAATCCATATACGGAAAATCATGATCCCACAGTAGATATAGTGATTTTTCGATGGGTCTAGATGCCATAAAATGGCTAAGTGAAATATGCCTTTTTCAAGAACAATTAGAAGAGTTAACCTCTTTATTTCTTCAGAAACACTTTTATTATCGTCAAGATATGAGGACTATTTCCCTTGTCCAATCTGCCTTGTGAGTGCCTTGTCGCCCCCTCAGCTATAAAACTTATTTTATCAGCATCAGATTTTCAAGCAATAGTCATAATGTACTAATATTGTTGTAAGGCTTAATACATCAGAGTTTTAGTCTAGTAGTTATTATGGTTTGCGTAAGTCCTGAAAATGATGCAAACCTTGAGAGGAAACATTAACAATTTTACTTATTCCCGGCAAAGATTTTCTTTTGACTGTCAAAATTAATCCTAAGTGTAAATATTTAAAATATTCATAATTACGCACATCGGAAAATAAAGAACGATAAAACGAACAATAATCATCAATGAGGGGAACTGTTTCTGTGGGATTTCGAGGTAAGTTTTGCCTAATTTGTTCCGCTATATCCATTGCCATAACTGCTTTTCATTTTTACTATCTTTTTATCTTGCCACTTTTTTCTCGGAAAGTGACAAAAAAAGGTTATTTGAGATAGGATAGTTTATTTTTCTTAATAAGTAGTGTTCTTAAAACAAGGGCTAAAGATTGCCAAATTCCGATAAAATTAAGAGTTGTTAATTTAAACTACGGTATAAAAATTTTTATGGAAGTTGGACAAAAGGTAAAAATCTGTCGCCTAAGAGAAAAAGTATCCCCTGAGATTGTCGAAAAAGTAAAACAAGGACAAGCGGCAACTATTAAATCTTTTAAAATGACTGATGGTAGTGGCGTGGGTGTATTTGTAGAGTTTCCGGATGCTACTACTGGTTGGTTTTTTGAAGATGAAGTTGTCTTAGTTCAATAAATCAGGCAAGGGGACGTTCATCGAACGTCCTACAATGTATTCATCCACATTATTGATTATTTACTACTTTTATAATGGCTTTTATTTTAACTTTTTTAGGAAAAGGCGGTGTAGGTTCAACCACAATGGCGATCGCCTCTGCCCATTCATATGCACAACAGGGAAAAAAAGTATTATTAGCAGTGCAAGACTCTAGCCCTTGTTTTTCGGCTCTACTGGGGAAAGATGTAGGTAAAGAAGTAACGGAAATTGTCCCCAATTTAAACGCCATTCGCCTTCATAGTAGTAAATTATTAGAAGATAGTTGGGAAAAGGTTGAAGAATTAGAAAAGAAATATTTGCGATCGCCCATACTTAAAAATATTTATGGTTCAGAACTTAGTCTATTACCCGGCATGGATGAAGCCCTGACACTAAACTATCTTCGGGAACAAGATGAACAGTATGACATAATTATTTTTGATAGCAAAAACGCCCTTAGTTGTCTGAGAATGTTCGGTATTCCCGACACCCTTAGCTGGTACATTCGCCGTATGCGCGACATTTTGGCAAATTCTGATATTGTAAAAGGACTCTCTCCCTTCATTCAACCCGTTAGCAGTGCCGTATTAAATGTTTCTTGGAATGCTGATAACTTTGCTTCCCAACCCACTAACGAAGCCAATGAGTTGTTAGAAAATGGTAAAAAAGCTGTGCATAACCCGTCTAGGGTAGCCGCCTTTTTAGTTACCAATGATCAAACCAGTGCGATCGCCTCTGCCCTTTATTTATGGGGAGGAGCGCAACAAATCGGTTTAACCGTGGGGGGAGTATTACTCAATCAAAGCACCAACACCCCCGAAATTACCGCCCAATTTCATCCCCTCGCCATCAACCCCATTCCCCAAACCACGAACCAAGATTGGAATAGCATTATGGCGCTGCTGCCCGACTTTCAAGAAAATGCCCGTCAAGCCCCTAAACCCTTAGAAATCGATACCAGTAAAAGGGAAGTGAAAATATTTCTGCCAGGCTTCGCCAAAAAACAAGTAAAACTAAGCCAATCAGGCCCAGAAATTACCATCGAAGCAGGAGATCAACGCCGTAACATCTTTTTACCACCACCATTGAAGGGGCAACCCGTTAAGGGGGCTAAATTTCAAGATAAATATTTAGTTATCTCCTTATAAATATAACTAATACATAAGACTCACTAAAAAATGGCTCTTCCTTGTAAGATAAAATCATAGCATAGCTTAATTTCAATAATGTTTATTGTTTAGATAGAAAATAAGCAATAATGGTAATATTTTGAGGACTGAACTTTTGCCATTATTTCACTTTCACCAAAACCCTTTATGAAAATACTGTATTTATTAGCAGGATTCGCTCTATTTTTAAAAATGCTATTTACCTCCACGGCCGTTGCCGAAATAGGAGAATTAAGCATTATGGAAACTATTATCCAAGACTCGGGAGTCACCAACTCCGTATCAGGGGTAATTTTTCGTAACCGATTGTATGACACAGTTTTTGAGGTGGTAGTATTCACCATCGCCATTTTGGGAGCTACTTTTTTGCTCTCCAATGAAACCCCTACCCAAGTAGTTTATCAATTTACCGATCAACCCTCTGTGGTATTAGCCCGTTTCGGGGCAACCATTGCCACTCTGGTGTCCATAGAACTAGCCTTGAGGGGACATCTTAGCCCCGGGGGTGGATTTGCTGCAGGGGTGGCAGGAGGAACGGCGATCGCCCTTGTAGCCATTACATCCCCATGGGAAATGTTAGAGGAAATTTATCAAAAATGGCGTGTTGCTATCATCGAAAAAGTTTCTGTACTAATTTTTATTATTCTTGCCGTCATAACCCTCATGGGGGGAGAATTACCCTATGGGCAAATGGGAAGCCTTTCTAGTGGCGGAATTATCCCTATTTTAAACATTTTAGTAGCCGTTAAAGTTTGTCTTGGCTCTTGGGCTGTAATTCTTCTATTTATTCGCTATCGGGGTTTATTGTAAGATTTTCTAAAGGTAATTTTCGTTGCTTTTGCCACTGTCTCCATTCCGACGAGATACGCAGGGCAAGGAGTAATAATAACATGGCAATTAATCCTCCATTTTCAGGGGAAGTGAGGGCGAGTAATGCGAGTATCATCGCTAATATATCCTCTGAAACCGTTAATATGATAGGCATTTTTCCCCAACGAAAAAATAAACCCACCAAAACAAATCTCAATACAAGGGCAAATAACCCCCCCGTAACGGCAATTATCCACAAAGGCACATACTCTAAATTTGTCCAATTAGCCGCCCCCACCGCTAAAATTGCCCCTACCACAGGGCTAAGTATAAGCTGAATAATTTGAATTATCCTTAAGCCAATCATTCTTTTTGTGCCGAGGATTTCAAAAATAGTTACAGATACTAAAATAGCGAGTAACACTTCAGGCTGAATGCGATTTAGTAGAGGTATTTCTGACCAAAGTTTATCTACATTGGCTAAACCGATGATGAGAAGGGGTAAACCGAGACGAAAGCCTCCAGAGGCGGCGGCGGAGATAACTGCTAACACTTGAATCATGGAATCTGAATAGTAAAGGGGAGAAAAATAATGGTTAGTTTTTTTTTGAATAATTAACAATGGGGTTTAAAAAAGCATCCATAAATAATTTCTAGGAAAAGAGTTTAAAAGCTGAGGGGGTGAGATAGATATTTTGAGAGTTTCTTCCTATAACCATTGGATTAATTTCCTCGAGATGCCATTGCATATTTAAAGCAAAGAAAAAACTTATAATAGTTTTCAGAGTATTTGTCCGAAATTATTAAGGAGAATTTTGCTCTGAATTATTAATATCTGCTACATAGACGAGATTTTTTTATTTTTGTTATTTTATATCCTTATAGTATTTTGAATATTAACAACAACAAAGTTAATCTGGTTTTAACCATGGGAGATGCTGCGGGAATTGGCCCAGAAGTTATTCTCAAAGCCTTAGCTGATTCTTCTATTACTGAAGATGCTAATATCACGATTATAGGCGATCGCCCTTGGCTAGAACATACCTACCATAGTTTTTCCCATGTCACTAACTTAGCACATCCTGATAATTTTGATATTATTGATGTATCGTACCCCCTCCAAAGCTCTTGGGGAGAAGGAAATGCACAAACGGGAGAAGCTAGTTTTTTATACCTTGAAAAAGCAATTCAACTCACCCTAGAGGGTAAATTTGAAGGCATAGTCACCGCCCCCATTGCCAAATATTTATGGCAAAAAGCAGGTTATGATTATCCCGGGCAAACAGAGGTTTTGGCACTAAAATCCCGTACCGATAAATTTGGCATGATGTTTGTGGGGCAGTCTCCCCGCACGGGTTGGATTTTGAAAACCCTTCTAGCCACTACCCATATTCCCCTAAATCAGGTTTCTAGCACCCTTAATGCTGAGTTAATGACCCTTAAGTTAGAGTTATTGTTAGATACCCTCAAAAAAGATTTTAACTTAGATGCACCCATAATTGCGATCGCCGGGCTAAATCCCCATAGTGGCGAAGACGGTAAACTAGGCACAGAGGAAAAAGAATGGTTACAGGATTGGTTTAATGATGCTCAAAAAAAATATGCCCCCGCCAAACTTATGGGCTTATTGCCCCCCGATACCATGTGGGTCAAACCATCTCAAGCATGGTACGATGATCCTAATATTAATGTCGCTGATGCTTTTTTAGCCCTTTATCATGATCAGGGATTAATTCCCGTTAAAGCCATGGCATTTGATCAAGCTATTAATACTACCATCGGTTTACCCTTTATCCGTACATCTCCTGACCATGGTACCGCTTTTGACATCGCAGGAAAAGGTATTGCTAACCCCGAAAGTATGAAATCTGCGATTAAATTAGCTATTACCCTTTGTAAAAATCGCCGTAGATAATTTAAAAGAGATTATCAAATAACTAGATAAGCAAAAAAAATAAGCTATATAAAAAAGATAAATGAGGGTGAGTATTGACAAAATTAATGGAATATTAGTGCTTTATAAAATAAAGAAGCAGAGACAGTCGTTAATTATTCAACTACCTCTATTTAGTGTTAATATCACAAGTCTTACTATTAATAATTCTTCAAAAATCGAAATAATGGCTTTGACAAAGTACCTCAACTTATTTATGTGATTTTTGAGCCTTAATTCCTTGTCCTTCACAATCAGGACAAACGGCAGGGTAATAATCGAAAGAGTTTATATAGTCTGATAGTCTTCTTTCTAAAATTTTACCGCTACCTTTACACTTTAGACAAAATTTCATATCGGATAACCTCTTTAAAATGTAATTAATTGCTTATTTATAATTTACTGTAGTTATCGTAAATGGACATCGTTATATTTGTCTAACTTTAGTTAACAAAATTTAACTTGATAGTTGGTCTATTACTTAGATAAAACCTTAGCTGATCGTATTCTAAGATACCTAGCTAATTATTTTGTGCTTAAGGTAACAAATGTATTTTACAAGTAACTAAGTGTAAATACTCACCGTACTACACAAAGAATTACATAAAGAAAAATATATCTATCTTTTAGCCCCCAACTCCGAAATAGGCAGCCACTAAAAATAATCCATCGGTAATGATGGTGCTTAATACTGCCCCTGCAAAAGCAAGATGATGGAGTTTTTTCTGTTGAAGGGCATAGAGACTAATGGCTAGGAGGATATTTGCTAGTAGAATAGCCCAACTTATTCCCCACGGGGTATTGACTTGGGCGATCGCTCCTTGTAACATAGGTTTAATTAAATTAGGATCACTATCCATGATTTCAACCCAATAGGGAATCAAACCAGCGATATAGAAGTATAAATCTGTGATGGCAGTGCCAAGTAATGAGCCAAGATAAAAATAATTGCCAATTAAGCCCCAACTGCGCCAAATACCCCAAAGGGCGAAGGGTAAGCCGATGGCTTCGATGGGAATATGAATAGCAGGAGTCCATCTCAACCAACCCCAATAAATTGAGCCACATAACCAACTCCAGCTAAAGCCGATGATGATGTCTCCCCATAAATAGGTTTTAGAGTTTGACCTTAACTTTAGACCAAAAAAAACCCAAACTAGAGTAGAAATTAAACTAAAAACAGGAAAAGTGCGGACTAAAGGCGCCTGAAAAAAAACGGGAATAGAAACAAGGAAAGCAGAAGCAAAGAAAATGAGAATACTTTGACGCTTTTCCTCATCCCGCCATACCCCTTGCTGATATTGTGCCATTGCACCCATCGCCGCAGGGAAGTATGAACCAATTTGGGTTAAAAAAGTATTATTAAACAAAATTTCTTAAAATATCGTTACTTATCGTTACTTAAATCTTAATGTATTTTAGTAGTAAACACAAAAAAATGACCATCATTCGCTGACTAGTGGGAAAGTTTTGAGAACAAAAATAGGTTTAAATAACATTCATCCCGTAAATTTTAGAACCACAACAGTTTATTCGATTTTAAGAGAAACAAAAAGTTATTGACTATATATAAAAATTTTTAAAGGTAGTGTGAGAGTGCTATATTCGATAAAATAATATCTAATTATTGTCCTAAATGCTTTTAGATTATGTCTTAATTTTAATCCTTGGTTTTTTTGCAGGAGAAATTGTTAATAAACTCAAAATTCCTAGTTTAGTGGGAATGATATTAATTGGAATTATTCTTGGCTCACAGGGTGTTAATATTTTAACTGAATCAGCCCTCGAATCGGCCAGTGCTTTTAGAACTCTTGCTGTGATGATTATCTTGATGAAAGCAGGATTGGGGTTGGATCGTCAAAAATTGCAAGAGCAAGGCAGTGTAGCCCTCAGACTAGGGTTTTTACCAGCTATTTGTGAGATGATTGCTATTACTTTTTTAGCCATGAATCTCTTAAATTTTGATTTGCCTACAGGATTACTTTTGGGTTGTATCTTGTCAGCGGAATCTCCTGCGGTAATTGTGCCAGGAATGTTACGGCTCAAGAGTTTAGGTTTGGGGGTAAAAAAAGGAATTCCTGATGCTATCTTGACGGGGAGTGCCTTATCTGATGTTTTATTGTTGTTAATTTTTAGTTTATTAATTGCTCTTTTTTCAACGGAAGTAGATTTTAATTTAAGTTCTTTACAACTATTGCCTTTTCAGTTAGTTTTGCAAATTGTTTTAGGAGTTCTTTTTGGTTGGTTATTGGCTAAATTTTTAGTATTTATTTTAGTAACTAAAAAGGTATCTTCTAGTGCTGTTTACGATACTCTTATTACGGCGAGTTTTGCTTTATTTTTAGTATTAATGGCTAGTGAATATCCATTCTTTTCGGGTTATTTAACCGTGATGAGTGGTGGATTTTTCTTGATTGAGTTTGCACTCCCTTTGGGTAGAAGATTAAGACAAGGATTTGATAGTCTTTGGAAAGTTGCTCAAATTTTTCTTTTTGTGTTATTGGGGGCAAATATTCAACTGGATATATTAGGCAATACTTTGGGAGTTGGTTTAGTAATAATTTTGATGGGTACTTTGGTGGGTAGGATGTTGGGGTGGTATTTATCCACATGGGGCAGTAATTGGAATGGTAAAGAAAGATTGTTTTTACTCCCCGCTAATTCACCCAAAGCTACCGTGCAGGCAGCGGTGGGTGCTATCCCGTTGGGTTTGGGCATCGATGGTGGTGAGGAAATATTGGCGATCGCAGCTTTATCGATTTTAATAACTGCACCCCTTGGGGCTTGGGCTATTCCAACTTTTGCTCCTCGTTTATTACAAAAAGGAGAGGTTGATCCTACTAAAGTGATGATGGATAATAAAATTGTGTTGTTGACTGCTATTAGTGATTCTGTGGAAGGTAAAGGGGTATTAACTAAAACAGCAGAAATGGCGAGAAGAAGTGATAGTAAGGTGATAGTTTTACACGTTATACAAAGTGATATATCTTCTAATATCGATACTTTAAAATCAGTTTTGGGTCAAATTTTAGCAGATATAGATTATCAATTTTTAGTGAGGGAAGGCTCAATTCCAGAAACAATTTTAAGGGTTGCTGATGATTTTCGGGTGTCTGAAATTGTTATGGGTAAACGGAATATTCATAGAGATATATTAATGGGTTCGGTATCTCAAAATGTGTTAGAAAATAGTCCTATTCCTGTAATTATTATTGACAATTAACCAAGGAAATTTCACAATAAAATCTTAGTATTTATGGATAAAAATAATGGGTGAAAAAAATATTTTATTGGCGAATGAGTGGGAAACAAGAAAGTTGGGGGAAAAAGTGGCTCAAGATTTAAGCCCCAATAGTGTCATTTTATTACGGGGAAATTTGGGCGCTGGTAAAACTACTTTTATTCAAGGGTTAGGGGCCGGTTTGGGTATCGAAAGTGCGATCGCATCTCCCACTTTTACCTTAATCAATGAATATTTAGAAGGGCGTTTACCTCTGTATCACATCGATTTATATCGCCTTGCCCCTCCAGAGATTAAGCAACTCCACCTACAAACCTACTGGGAAGGCATAGAAGTTGAAGCAGGTATAACCGCCATAGAATGGTCAGAGTTATTACCTCATTTACCTCCCCATTATCTACAAGTGGATTTAATTATCAATGATGATGACACTAGACAAGCTATATTAAAGGATAAAGTAAAATAACTTGTTAGCTTTCACTGAACTTACTTTCTAGTGTGTCTCTTACTGAATCAATATGTGATACAAATACTTTTCTTTGTATATTTGCGAAATATAGTCATAACTTTAAAACAAAATACGAAGAATTGTAATCAAAATAGTACATTTTTCCATAACTATCACACCATAGAAATAGTGATGTTTACTCAGGTTTGGTTATGTTACAGCATGATGTCATTATTATCGGTGGTGGTTTGGCAGGTTGTCGGGCGGCGTTGGAAATGAAAAAGCAAAATCAAGATATAGATGTGGCTTTGGTGGCAAAAACTCACCCCATTCGCTCCCATTCTGTGGCGGCACAGGGAGGCATTGCGGCAAGTTTGCAAAATGTGGATCCTAATGATGATTGGAAAGCTCACGCTTTTGATACTGTAAAGGGTTCAGACTATTTAGCGGATCAAGATGCGGTGGAATATTTAACCAAGGAAGCCCCCGAAGTAATTATTGAGTTGGAACATTTGGGGGTGTTATTTTCCCGTTTAGAAGATGGAAAAATTGCCCAACGGGCTTTCGGAGGGCATTCTCACAAGCGCACCTGTTATGCAGCTGATAAAACTGGTCATGCCATTTTACATGAGTTGGTAAATAATTTACGGCGTTTTGGGGTTCAGATATACGATGAATGGTATGTGATGGATTTGATTTTGGAAGAAAAGGCTTCAGGGCAACGGGAAGCCAAAGGAGTAGTAATGTTTAACATTGATGATGGTAATGTGCAGGTAGTTGGGGCTAAGGCGGTGATGTTTGCCACGGGGGGTTATGGACGGGTTTTTAATACTACTTCTAATGATTATGCTTCTACGGGGGATGGTTTGGGGATGTGTGCGATCGCCCAGTTGCCCTTAGAAGATATGGAATTTGTCCAATTTCATCCTACGGGGTTATATCCTGTAGGGGTTTTAATCTCCGAAGCGGTGAGGGGAGAAGGGGCTTATTTGCGCAACAGCGAGGGGGAAAGATTTATGGCAAACTATGCGCCCAATCAAATGGAACTCGCCCCCCGTGACATCACCTCTAGGGCAATTGTGAAAGAGATTCGGGCGGGGAGGGGTATCCACAGCGATGGCAGTGCAGGAGGGCCTTATATACATCTGGATTTGACTCATATGGGTAAGGAAAAAATTATGAGTCGTGTGCCTTTTTGTTGGGAAGAAGCCCATCGGTTGGTGGGCATTGATGCAGTAAACGAACCCATGCCCGTGCGCCCCACTGCCCATTATTGTATGGGGGGAATCCCCGTGAATACCGATGGGCGAGTGCGTCAGGATGGAAATACCCTCGTAGAGGGCTTTTTTGCTGCGGGGGAGTGTGCCTGTGTATCGGTGCATGGTGCCAACCGTTTGGGTAGTAATTCCCTATTGGAATGCGTGGTATATGGCAGAAAAACGGGAAGGGCGATCGCACTTTATGTTCAAAATAGAGAGTTTCCCACCATCAACGAAATACCCTATTTAGAAACAGCCCAAGCCAGAATCCATTGTTTACTTAATCAATGGGGAGATATAAGGATAAATGACTTAAGGCAACAGTTTCAAGATACTATGACGGAACATTGTGGCGTGTTTCGCTCTCAAGATACAATGCAGCAAGGATTAGATAAAATTCAAGAACTCAAGTCTTTGTATAGTAAAATTTTCCTTGATGATAAATCCAACTGTTGGAATACAGAGTTAATCGAAGCCCTCGAATTAAAAAATATCATGGTAGTGGGGGAAATGATTCTTACCTCCGCCATCCAAAGACAAGAAAGCCGAGGCGCCCATTCACGGGAAGACTTTCCCCAACGCAATGACCAACAATTTTTACAACATACCCTTGCCTACCATCACCCTGAAGGGGTAAAAATTGACTATATGCCCGTAGTTATTAATATGTTTGAACCCAAGGAAAGAAAATATTAGCTATGAGGCAAGAGTTAGGGGTTAATTAGGTGTTTAGATATTAGATTTTGGGTACTGAATCAAATAATTATCCATGATCAATTCAATTGTCCTAGGGTATGTTTTGAGTAATAATAAATTAACGACACCTGAGAATGAAAAAAAGATGGCAACAGAAATTGAAATTCAATTACAAACCCTTGAGAAAGAAGCCCAAAGTGCGATCGCCCATAGCGATAATTTAAAAAAATTAGAAGAATTAAGAGTAGCTTACTTAGGAAAAAAAGGCGAACTATCATTAATATTAAAGGGTATGGGCAAACTTTCCCCGGAAATGCGCCCGGTTGTCGGTGCCGTTGCCAACCAAATTAAAGACAAAATTCAAAATAGCCTTACCCAACAACAAGAAAAATTACAACAACAACAAATTCAAGCCCAAATCGCCTCAGAAACCATCGATGTCACCATGCCGGGGGTAAGTAAACCTCTAGGAAAATCCCATCCCCTCCAAAGCACCATTGACAGGGTAATTGATATATTTGTGGGCTTAGGTTACACTGTTGCCCAAGGGCCTCAAATCGAAAGTGATTATTACAACTTTGAAGCTCTAAACACTCCTCCCGAGCATCCTGCACGGGATATGCAAGACACCTTCTACTTTGGAGATGGTAGCCTTTTACGTACCCATACTTCCTCGGTGCAAATTAGATACATGGAAAATCACGAGCCTCCCATCAATATTATTGCTCCCGGGAGAGTGTATCGCCGTGACACCGTAGATGCCACCCATTCAGCGGTATTCCATCAAATAGAAGTCCTTGCCATTGGTAAAAACCTTACTTTTACCGATTTAAAAGGCACTATCAAAGAATTTTTGAGACAGATGTTTGGGGATGATTTACCCACAGTTTTTCGTGCTAGTTACTTTCCCTTTACCGAACCTTCCGCAGAAGTTGATGTACAATGGCAAGGTAAATGGTTAGAAGTAATGGGTTGTGGTATGGTTGATCCCAATGTACTTAAAGCCGTTGGTTATGATCCAGAAGAATACAGCGGTTTTGCAGCTGGTTTGGGGGTAGAAAGATTTGCCATGATTCTTCACAAAATTGACGATATTCGCCGTTTGTATAATAGCGATTTACGTTTTCTTAATCAGTTCTAAATTTTCTGCATGATGGCTTAGAAACTGAAACACAAAATCTTCAGGGTGGGCATTACCCACCATTTGGTATTTTCCATCTATTAACATTTTCTGTTCTGCTCTATTTATCCGCCATAGAAGCAAAGTAAGATTTAGATTTAACAGGATCATTTACCATAGTTTTATCTCCTTCTTGCCAGTCAATAGGACATACTTCGTCTTGGTGAGATTGCACATACTGAATTGCTTTTAATACTCTTAGGGTTTCATCCACACTGCGCCCGAAGGAAAAGTTATTGATAGTCATGTATTGAATAATACCTTCAGGATCAATAATGAACAAGCCTCTCAGAGCGATTCCTGCTTCGGGTTCTAGTACATTATAGGCGGTGCTAATTTCTTTTTTGAGGTCAGAGACTAAAGGATAATTTATATCCCCTATACCTCCTTGTTTCCTCTCAGTTTGAATCCATGCAAGATGGGCAAATTCACTATCAACAGACACTCCTAATATTTCTGTATTGAAACTGGCAAATTCTTCGTGGTGATCGCTAAAAGCTATAATTTCAGTTGGACAAACGAAGGTAAAATCGAGGGGATAAAAAAACAAAATAACATATTGATCGAGATAGTCAGACAGTTTTAGCATTTTAAATTCTTGGTCAACCACCGCCGTAGCCATAAAATCTGGTGCTTTTTTTCCCACTTGAATTGTCATAATACTATCAAATCAATAAGTTTTCTCACTACTATTTTATCTTACCTAACCTGAGTTCGGGATAAGATGAAGGATAAATACTGAGTTCAAAATAACAATAAACTTAAGAAGCAATATCATCATTGCGTCTAATTGTTGATAGATTATTGTGCTAACCTTCTTTGTCGATTGATGACATAGTATCGTAAATCTAAGCAAACAATTATTTCTTCCTGCGGTTCCATCCAAAAAAAATCAGAAATCACATACTATGCTAATAATAAAAGTATAGGTATAGTAGCAAAGTAAGAGAGACTAAATAATTTTCTATGTCAACCCTTGTTATCGTCGAGTCACCCACCAAAGCAAAAACAATCCGTAATTATCTACCCAAGGACTTCATTGTAGAAGCATCCATGGGGCATATTCGAGATTTACCTTCCTCGGCGGAGGAAATTCCTGCTGATTATAAACAGTATGATTGGGCTAGGTTAGGGGTAAATGTGGAAAATGATTTTGAGCCAATTTATGTAATTCCCAAGGGAAAAAATAAGAAAGTACAGGAATTAAAAAAACTTTTGAAGGGTGCTGATGAGTTAATTTTGGCGACGGATGAAGATAGGGAAGGGGAGAGCATTAGTTGGCATTTGTTACAGTTGCTTAAGCCTAAAGTGCCTATTAAGCGTATGGTTTTCCATGAAATTACTAAGGAAGCTATCCAAAAGGCTTTGTCTAACTGTCGAGATATTGATGAAAATTTGGTTCATGCCCAAGAAACCCGTCGTATCCTAGATCGTTTAGTGGGTTATACCCTCTCCCCTTTACTATGGAAAAAAATTGCCCGTGGTTTATCCGCAGGTAGGGTGCAGTCGGTGGCGGTGCGTCTTTTGGTACAGAGGGAAAGGTTGAGAAGGGCTTTTAATAGTGCTTCTTATTGGGATCTTAAGGCATTGTTGAATCATGAAAAAAGTGACTTTGAGGCAAAATTAAGCACCTTAGGGGGGCAAAAACTAGCCACAGGAAGCGATTTTGATCCCGATACGGGTAAGTTGATTAAGGGGAAAAAAGTAACGGTTTTAGATGAGCAAGGGGCGATCGCCCTTAAGGAAAGATTGGACGGTAAACCGTGGACTGTCACCGATACGGAAGAAAAACCCACCACCAGAAAACCCTACGCCCCCTTTACCACTTCTACCCTCCAACAAGAAGCTAACCGTAAACTAGGACTCGGGGCAAGGGATACCATGCGTATAGCCCAAAGCCTCTATGAAAATGGCTACATCACGTATATGCGTACGGATTCGGTACATCTATCGGATCAGGCGATCGCCGCTGCCCGTGCCTGTGTAGAACAAATGTACGGTAAAGAATATTTAAGCTCCAAACCAAGACAATATAAAACCAAAGCCAAGGGCGCCCAAGAAGCCCATGAAGCCATCCGCCCTGCAGGTAATACCTTCCGCATCCCCAAGGAAACAGGGTTAAGGGATCGAGAATTAGCTCTCTACGATTTGATCTGGAAACGTACCGTTGCTTCCCAAATGGCAGAAGCTAGATTAACCCAAATCGCCGTTAATATTCAGGTAGAAGATGCGGTTTTTCGTTCCTCTGGTAAACGAATTGATTTCCCCGGCTTTTTCCGTGCCTATGTGGAAGGTTCAGACGACCCCGAAGCGGCCCTGGAAAACCAAGAAGTAATTTTGCCTAATCTAAAACAGGGCGATCGCCCCCAATGTAAAGAATTAGACGTAGTCAACCACCAAACGCAACCCCCCGCCCGTTACACCGAAGCATCCCTCGTCAAAACCCTCGAAACCGAAGGGGTAGGGCGCCCTAGTACCTATGCTAGTATTATCAGCACCATCATTGACCGAGGTTATGCCCAACTCCGTGCCAAAGCCCTTATTCCTACCTTTACCGCCTTTGCGGTGGTCAGTTTACTAGAACAAAACTTCGAGGAATTAGTAGATACCAAATTCACCTCCAAAATGGAGCAAAGCCTTGATGAAATTGCCACAGGGCAAACTCCATGGCTTCCCTATCTTAAGCAATTTTATTTAGGCGATCTAGGATTACAAAATCAGGTAAAAACAAGGGAAACAGAGATCGACCCTAGTCAAGCAAAGGCGATCGCCCTCAAAAACCTTGATGTACAGGTCAAGATAGGGCGTTTTGGGGCCTATATCGAAGCCCAAAGGGGAGACGACCTAGTAAAGTCCTCCATTCCCGAAGAATTAACCCCCTCCGACCTTAATCCCGAACAGGTGGAGATGCTCTTAAAACAAAAAATTGAAGGGCCCAAAGTATTAGGACATCACCCCGAGTCTGAAAAACCCATCTATCTTCTAATCGGCACCTATGGTCCTTACGTTCAACTAGGAGACACCCCCGAAGGCAGAGCCAAAAAGCCTAAAACCGCCTCCTTTCCCAAAGGTACGAACCTAGAAGACATTGATTTGGATATGGCCTTATCTTATCTTTCCTTACCCCGTACCCTCGGCGAACATCCCGACACAGGAAAACCCGTTAAAGTTAGTTTAGGTCGTTTTGGTCCCTATGTAGTCCACGATCAAGGGAAAGACGGTAAAGATTATCGCTCCCTCAAAAAAGAAGATGACCTCTTAACTATTTCTTTTGAAAGGGCTTTAGAACTTTTGGCTCAACCAAAAAGAGGTAGGGGGCGTGGTGCAGGAAGTACAAAAAAACCATTAAGAGAATTGGGCAACCATCCCGATGATGAGCAACCGATTAACATTTATGATGGACCCTATGGGGTGTATTTCAAACACGGCAAAACCAACGTCAAGTTACCCGAAGGGGAAACCACTGAAAGTATGAGTTTAGATAAGGCTTTGTTATTACTCAAGGATAAAGCCCCCGCCAAAAAGAAAACTACCACGAGGAAAAAGGCTACTACCAAAAAAACTACCACGAAAAAAACCACTACTCGTAAGAAAAAAACAGAAGACAGTTAAATCTTTATTTCTTTCATTCAAAAAGGGGTTTAAACCCCTTGTCGTTAATAGACAATCAAAAAAGAACTAAAAATATGATTCAGCAATTAAAACAAGTATTTCCTCAGTTGTCAGAATTGTCAGAAGATGAACAAGAGAAAATAGCACAAGTAATAATGACAACTATTGAAAAACAACAAAACGCAAAAAAAACCACTGAAAGTGATGACCCACTAGCAGAATTAAGAAATAGTGATTTTATTGGCTGTTTTTCTGATGAACCTGATTTGGCTGAAAAGTCAGAACAAATCAGTCAAGAAATTATTTCCAATAAACTGTAATATGATTATTGCTGATACAGGTTTTTTCATTGCATTAGGAAACAATAACGATAATTTTCATCAAATAGCGAGACAAAAACTAACAACACTCACAGAAAAGTTAGTCATTACCTATCCTGTAATAGTAGAAACAAGCTATTTGCTATTGGAAAGACAGAATCAACAAGTTCAATTTAACTTTTTGACTCAGTTGACAAAAGGCAGTATTGATATTTTTCATTTATCCCTTTTTTGTCACTTTCCGAAAAGAGGAATAAAAATGTAGAATAATAATAAAAATTAAAGGTACTCACAGCAATGGATGTAGCTCAGCAAATTAGAAAACATTTACCTAGAAATCCCATGGACACGGTGCCGGTCATTGATGATTATTGTTCTGCCTACTCTACCTTGTTTTTTGATGTGCGTAACTACGAATATTTTAAATATTTACACTTAGGATTAATTTCTGATATTAAAAGAAAATCTCTTCCTGAAATTTCTCGCATCGTTAATGTTTCTTCTCAAAGTTTACATCATTTTCTCACTTGTGCTGATTGGAATTTATGGGAATTAGAAAAAACTCGTTTGCACTCAATCTTAAATGTTTTTATTAATATTCCTATTACAATTATTATTGATGAAACAGGAGACCGTAAAAAGCGGTGCGACCCCGCGTCGGCGAAAGACGCAAGGGAACGCGCACCAAGATAAGGAAATACTACGGATTATATATCTCGACAATATCTAGGAAATGTAGGAAAAATAGATCAAGGTATTGTCTCAGTTAATGTTTATGGTCTTTATGAAAATATTACCTTCCCTTTAATGACCAGAATTTTCAAGGCAAAAAAGACTCTAAAAGAGGGTGATATTTACAAAACAAAGATTGAATTAGCAGAGGAAATGATACTTTACTTATTAGAATTTGATTTCTCAATTAAATTAGTATTAGCTGATAGTTTATATGGGGAAGCATCGTCTTTAATTAAGACATTAACAGAAAATAATCTTGATTTTATTGTTAGCATTAGAGAGAATCATGGGGTTTGGATGCCTAGCTCACAGACAGTAAGAGCAAATAAATGGTGCAAATTTAAAAGAGTATAGTCACTTTATTTAAGTATGAACCAATCAAGGGTAAAATAATGGATGAAGTAATTATTTTTATATTTAAGTATAATGCCCCATGATATAGAATTAAGACAAAAAGTAATTGACTATGTAGAAAATAGAGGTAACGTAACAAAAGCATCGAGAATATTTGGAATATCAAGAGCATCAATATATAGATGGTTGAATAGAAAAGATTTAAGACCAACAGTGGTCAAAACTCGTCAAAGAAAATTAGATAAATCAGCACTATATGAAGATGTAGTGAAAAATCCAGATGATAAATTAATAGATAGAGCGAAAAAATTTGGAGTAACAATGTCAGCAATATCTCATGCATTCAAAAAAATGAACATAACAAGAAAAAAAACAGTTACGTTATAGAGAAAGAAATAGAAAACAAAGAATAGAATACTTACAAAAATTAAGAGAATTAGTCAAAAAATACGGAAGTAAGAGTATGGTATTTATTGATGAGTAAGGATTTGAGGAAATAAGTACTTGCATTTATGGGTGGTCAAAAAAAGGAAAAAAAATTTATGATGAGAAACAAGGAAAACGAGGAAAAAGAGAAAATTTAGTAGCAGGAAGAAGAAAGAAAGAAAAAGATTTTATTGCTCCAATGATCTTTACAGGAAGTTTAAATGCAGAAAGTGTTGAATCATGGCTAAAAATGTATTTATTACCATCACTAAAACAATTTTCAATACTAATAATGGATAATGCACCAATCCACCGAAAAAATATGATAAAAGAATTAGTAGAAGAAGCAGGTCATCTAGTAATGTTTTTACCAACTTATTCACCAGATTTAAATGATATTGAACACGATTTTAGTGCTTTAAAAAGAGCAAAAATGTATAGCGATAGTACAATAACTTTAGATGAAATAATTTATAATTATTGTACTAGCTAAATGTCTCAGTCTTATTTTGATTGACTATAACTACCATTACTCGTCTGGGTGAAAAATTATATCTAAATTGTGTAACATCCCCTTTTTCAGGGAAGAAAAAGACTAAGGCAAAAATTGAAGTCAACGATTAAGGTAAAATAGTGACAGAGAAAATAAAAAAGGATCAAAACACATTAAACTATGACCTCAGATAATCAAAATAAAAAGCTAGAGGCGATGAAAAATTTTGCCGAGCAGTATGCAAAACGTACAGATACATATTTTTGCTCTGAGCCTTCTGTCACTGCCGTAGTTATTCAAGGTTTAGCACAGCACAAAGAAGAATTAGGTGCGCCCCTTTGTCCTTGTCGTCATTATGAAGATAAAGAAGCAGAGGTAAAAAATACTTTTTGGAATTGTCCTTGTGTACCTATGCGAGAAAGAAAAGAGTGTCACTGTATGCTATTTATTACCCCTGATAATGAGTTTGCGGGGGAAAAACAGGAGATTTCTTGGGAAGATTTACAAGGGGTTCAGTAATTTCTCTTCATCTATCCCCAAACAAAGTTTAGAGACGTTATCAGAAACGTCTCTAGTTAAATTTTAGTCTTCGTGGTCTTCAAAAGGATCGTCTAATTGTGCCGAGGGAGGCCCAAAAGCTGTGTACACTGAAAAGCCTGTGATTGCTAAAAGGGTAATAGCAATTGTAGAGGCAACGACTGTTGCGGTATCCATATATTTTTACTGTTATTTTTTTTAATACTATCCCTTATTTTGACATTCCTTCTTAACTTTTCGCAATATTTCTCTTTTTCTTTGTATATCTAATGGTAGAAAAAACGATTATCTTTGATTTTGATGGCACAATCGCTGATACTTTCTCGACTCTGGTGGAGATTGTCAATGGGTTGGCGTTACAGTTTGATTACCCATTGGTGGATGAATTAGAGGTGGCGAGGTTAAGTAATCTTAGCTCGAAGGATATTATTAAACAATCTCCTGTGGCTCTTCATAAAGTTCCTTTTTTGATGAAGAAAATTAAGAAGGAGTTGAATGGACAGGTTGCTTATTTATCTGCGTTTGAGGGAATGAAGGAAACTCTTGCTAATTTGTATGAGAAGGGATACACCTTGGGAGTTATTACTTCTAATTGGGAGGAGAGTGTACGGGAGTTTTTTCGTCGTAATGAGTTAGAAGATTATTTTGAATTTGTTTACTCTAGTAATAATTTATTTGGCAAACATCGCACTATTAATCGGGTAATTCGTAATCATGGGTTATCTTTGGAAAATACTTTTTATGTGGGGGATGAAACTAGGGATATTGAGTCGGCGAAAAAAAGTAAAATCAAGGTGATTGCGGTTAGTTGGGGCTTTAACTCAGCGGAAATTTTGCAGGAGTATCAGCCCAATTTTTTGATTAATCATCCCCGTGATTTGTTGATGGTAATTGATGAGGATGTGATTACAGTTTAATTATTCTTCTGTCATGACTCTGAGGCGAACTAATTTTTCTCCTCCTTCATCGAGTTTTACTTCTATTACTTCGCTGGTTAGTCTTTCTAAACAGGTAAGGAGCGATCGCAAATTAGGACTACTGGAGCCTGTTTCCACGTAAAGGCGATCAGAAATACTACCAACTTTTTTCCACAAAGTATAAAGTTTAGCTACATTTTGCTCTAGGTTGGTAGCTTGTTTCACCAAGTCGGCGGTAATGCTGAGACAATCGAGACGCATGGCTTCATCCAAGGCCATTTCTAAATCTACGGGGGAATCTCTGAGGGTTTCTACTTGGGAAGCAGAATCGATATATTTTGCCAAACTTTTGGCGGTGGATGTCATTTTTTTGACGGTGTCAATGTCGGGAAATGCTTCTACTTCCTTTTTAATATCTTCAACTTGTTCATCCGATAGCTTCTCCATCTCTTTGACGAGGGGGGCAAGGTGACGTGGAGGTAAAGAGCCATCCACGGCTTTTTCCTTGACGTTATCGGGCAAAAAGTCCGAATTCATGGCAGTATATTCATCGGTTAGTTGCTTCACTTCTCGGCGGGTAATGCGATCGCCATTTTGAGCTGCTTCACTAACTAATTTTTGTACTTCTGGCTCTGCTTTGGCGGTTTCGATAAAGGCTCTTTTACTAAAGTTTTGGATAGCTTCAGGTTCTAAATTTCCCTCTGCTAAAAGGGTATCTGCACTGTTAGCTAATTGAATCAAGGCATAGGCTTGGCTTTTGCTAATTTCTCTATTTTTAAGCCAGTTAAGAAAACCTGCACCCCGATTTTCTCCACCAAATTTTTCTCTATCTCTTACTGCTCTTAGGATTCTACCACGCCATATATCTGTTTGTAAATCGAAGCGATCGCACACTTTCCAGACATTGTCAACCTGTTGCTGAAAGTCATGCTCAGCAATTTCTTCGTCCTCCGGATCTGGTAATTCAAACTCTAAATCCACGGGCATAGTTAATGCCTCGGCAATTTCTACCGTAGAAGGAGCAACTTCGACCATTTTGTAATATTCCCTAACCTTGTAATCGTAAAATTGAGACTTTTATTAAAATATCATTTTTCTGATGATAGTTACCATTATTTTTTAACGAGATCGCATTTACCAAGTAATATTGATGTGATTGTAGCGTGCGATCGCACAGATGAAGTAATTTATTTTATTGGTATTAGGTTGTTCTTTATAAAAGTCAACCTAACGCTCCTGTCCGTTACAAGACTTTTGTGATATGTTGCCATTCAATGATTTTGGGTATATTGATTGTTCATCAAACTTTGTTCATTATTATTAATAACATGAATAATCAAAAAGGTTGATAAACTTATAAAAATTCCTAACAAAAAACTAAATATTAGCCCATTCAAAAATATTTTTTTTGAAATATTATTATTGTACTCTTTTGTGGTATGAAGGTTTTTAAGATTAGGGGAAAAATTGATAATTTCAGCCAAAATATCTTCAACACTCAGGTATCTATCATCTGGTTTTTTAGCTAAACATTTAAGAATTATATTATTAAGAATGAGTGGTATATTATCATAGCCAAACTGTTGATTTGGAGGGATAGGATTCTTTTGATTATGAACCCCTAACCAGCCCTTAGTAACTAACAAATCATCATAATCAGTAAAAGGTTTATTACCTGTTAAAATTTCATAGAATATCAGACCCAAATTATAAATATCACTTCTAGCATCTAATTGAGTAACACCATTAATATGCTCTGGAGAAACATAATAAGGAGTAGCAAAATAATCATTCATTTTTGTGAGTCTTACGACACTCATACTATCTATTTTTCTGGCGATACCAAAATCAAGAATTTTAACAATATGCTTATTATTAAGAGTAGGAATTAAAAAAATATTATCTGGTTTCAAATCTCGGTGAATAATGCCTTGATTATGAGCAATTCTTAACCCTGCTAAAATTTGAGTAATAATAAAAAGAGATTCTTCGATGGTTATTTGCCGTTTTTTAACTAAGTAATCACTAAGGGTTTCTCCTTGTAAATATTCCATAATAAAAAAAGGAATATGATAGATTTTTTTCCCTTTTTGTAATGGGTAAATTCCTTGGTCTAAAATATTAACAATATTTGGATGATTAAGACTAGAAAGAAGTTTTATTTCTCTTCTAAATCTCTGGATAATTTCTTCTTTATTATCAGCTTCTAAACATTCTTTATCTAAAAATTTTACAACTACAAAATCTGTGTCAATGGTTTCTGATTGATTGATACAAAGATAGATATTTCCCATTCCTCCTTTAGCAATAAATTTAACAATCAAATACTCTTGATTTTCTCCACATTTTTGACCAATAAAAGGGTCAACAGGCTTTTTTCTTTGATATGTTTCAGTAATATCATCAAAAGGAAAAGAATCTTCTAAGGCTTCTATTTTGGTGGTAAATGATTGATTTTCGATTTTTGTTGTAATCTCAATTTTTGTCTTATTATCTTGCTCAATGGTAGTTTTTTGGCTAGGTTTTTCAGACATTTTTTATTTGCGAAATTGAGTAAATAAATCAACAAGGGCGATCGCACTTTGGGGGCGTTTGGTATAATCAAACTGAGTTAAAAAATTGATAATTTCCACCAATGGGGAAGAAATACCAGCTTTTTCCAAGCCCACAAAACGATTTAACACAGGATTAAAAAACTTTGTAGGAGACTTGCGAGTCAAAAGATAAATTAAAGTAGTACCCACCCCATAAAAATCCGACTGTATATAGGATAATCCTTTTTTTTGCTCAGGGGAACCATAACCCGCCGTAGCAATGCGTGTACCTGGTTTTTGAGTAACTTCCTTTACAGCCCCAAAATCAATTAAAACAATCTCCTCTGGGTTGTGACGCAAAATCAAATTACTAGGCTTAATATCCCGATGAATCACAGGCTTAGGTAGATTATGTAAATAATCAAGAATTTTGGCTAGTTGAAGCATCCAACCCACCGCCTCCTTTTCACTACGGGGATTAACCATTTGCAAACTATCCCCATAAATCATTTCCATAATCAAAGAATAGTAGTTTTTAGAAGCAAAAAAATCGTAAAACAAAGGAATGCCCCGATGGCTTAAACTTTTTAAAATCCTAGCTTCTCGCTGAAAAAGTTCCCTAGCCTTAGCCATAGAAGACAAATCCGAATCAATCTCCTTCAACACACACAACTTTTCCATGGCATAGTTATAAACCAAATAGGTGGTACTCATACCCCCTTCCGCCAAAACCCTTAATACTTCATAACGATTTCCACTCTCAGGATTTATAATAACTCCCTTTCCCTTAAGTAAATGACCATCCAGACGACAAAAATTAATACAAGGGGGATTCGGGCGACAACAATCAACCATGTCAAAAGAACTGCCTTAACTCAATATATAGTCATATTTTACAAAATATTGCCCCTAGATTTTCGTCCCGTGAATATTTGTAAATGAAAAGCGCAGACAAGGGATATAAATAGCACACTAGAAAAAGAAGCGAATGGACACCCACACGGAGATAATTTTCTATGAAACTAGCTTACTGGATGTATGCTGGCCCCGCGCACATCGGCACTCTACGAATTGCCAGTTCTTTTAAAAATGTTCATGCTATAATGCACGCACCCCTTGGAGACGACTATTTTAATGTAATGCGCTCTATGTTAGAAAGGGAAAGGAATTTTACCCCTGTTACTACCAGTGTAGTCGATCGCAACGTACTTGCTAGGGGCTCGCAGGAAAAGGTAATTGATAATATTGTACGTAAAGATCAAGAAGAAAGCCCAGATTTAATCGTTTTAACTCCCACTTGTACTTCCAGCATTTTACAAGAAGATTTAGAAAACTTTGTCAGCCGAGCGCAACTAAACTCAAAAGGAGATGTCATATTAGCGGATGTAAACCATTACCGTTATAACGAATTACAAGCAGCCGATCGCACTTTAGCCCAAATCGTGAAATTTTACCTTGAAAAAGCAGAAAAAAAAGGTACTATTAATCGAGAAAAAACTGCTAATCCTTCTGTTAATATTATCGGTATTTCTACCCTCGGTTTTCATAACAACCACGACTGTCGAGAGTTGAAAAAATTAATGGCTGACTTGGGTATCGAAATCAACATGATTATCCCCGACAAAGCCAGTGTGGAAGACTTACAAAATCTACCCCGTGCATGGTTTAATTTCATCCCTTATCGAGAATTAGGCTTAATGGCAGCCGAACATTTACAAAGAGAATATGAAATGCCCTATGTGGATATAACACCCATGGGAGTGGTAGAAACAGCCCGTTGTATCCGTGCCATGGCGAAGGTGATAAACCAGCAGGGGGGTAATGTTGACTATGAAGAATTAATTGAGTATCAAACCATTGAAGTATCCGAAGCGGCTTGGTTTTCGCGCTCTATTGATTGTCAAAATTTGACGGGTAAAAAAGCCGTTGTTTTTGGGGATAATACCCACGCAGCCGCCATGACAAAAATTTTGGTACGGGAAATGGGCATTGATGTGGTTTTGGCTGGTACTTATTGTAAGTATGATGAAGCATGGTTTAGGAAAGAAGTAGAGCCATTCTGTGATAATATTCTGATTAGCGAAGATAATGGAGAGATAGCAGATGCGATCGCCAAATTAGAACCCTCCGCCATCTTTGGTACACAAATGGAACGCCATGTGGGTAAACGTTTGGGCATTCCCTGCGGTGTCATTGCTGCCCCTATCCATATCCAAAACTTCCCCATCGGTTACAAGCCTTTCTTGGGTTATGAAGGTACAAATCAAATTACTGATTTGGTTTATAATTCTTTTACCCTCGGTATGGAAGATCATCTTTTAGAAATATTTGGTGGTCATGATACCAAAGAGGTTATTACTAAAGGTATCTCTGCGGATTCTGATTTAAATTGGACAAAAGAAGCCCAAGCGGAATTAAACAAAGTACCTGGTTTTGTCCGTGGTAAGGTAAAACGCAACACTGAAAAGTTTGCCCGTGAAAGAAATTTTGATCAAATTTCCCTTGAGGTGATGTATGCTGCCAAGGAATCGGTAGGGGCGTAAACAATTGATAATGTATAATTGACAATGGATAATTATCATAGATTAATATTATCGGGTTTATAAGTAATAGCAAGTTCTACGAAACAAATTATCATTTTGCCCCCTAAATCTCACAATTCTGGGGGGGCTTTAATCATTAAAAAAGGATTGGGGTTAAGGGTAAATTAATTAAGTTGTCAGGTATTGCTTAATCATGAGATGAAATACTATCGCATTATGATAAGTATTTAATAATATTCAAAATATTATCACCATTGCCTGTTCCCCATTCCCTATTCCCTACTTAAATGAGAAATCATATCTAAATCTAAATTCAGCAGTGCCAATGAAATTTGTCATAACTAATGATGATGGGATTGAAGCCGAGGGTATAAAAGCCCTCGCTAATACTGTGGAGGGGAATAAATTTATTATTGCCCCTAACAAGGAATATTCGGGCTGTGGACATCAAATTACTACCCGTCGGGGTATTGCAGTAGAAGACAGGGGAAATCAATCTTATAGTGTGGATGGCACTCCTGCTGATTGTGCCCGTTTAGCCATTCAGGCTCTTGCCCCAGATGCTGATTGGCTGTTGTCGGGTATCAATGCGGGGGGAAATTTGGGCGTAGATATGTATTTATCTGGTACGGTGGCAGCGGTGCGAGAGGCAACTATTGGGGGTTTAAAGGCGATCGCCCTTTCCCATTATATCAAAAGTCCTCAAAAAATTGACTGGATTTTAACAAGTAAATTAACTAAAAAAGTATTAGATTTACTATTATCAAAAGAGTTACCAAAAGGGCATTTTTGGAATGTTAATTTACCCCACTTATCTCCGTATCAAACAGACACAGAAATAGTATTTTGTCAACCAAGTAAATATCCTTTACCCCTAACCTTTAAACAGGAAAATAACGTTTACTTTTATCAAGGTAACTATAGTCAAAGGGGAAAAGAAAAAGATAGCGATATTGATGTATGTTTTTCTGGTAAAATTGCTGTTAGTTTAGTAAAGGTTTAAGCATAAAAAATGGGAGAGATTCAAACACAGACGCAAACAAGAAAAGATGATCATATTCGTATTTGTTTAGATGAAAAAGTACAATGTAATGCGGTTACTAATGGTTTGGAAAAATATCATTTTAACCATGTTTGTTTGCCCGAATTAGACTATCAAGAAATTGATATTAGTAGTCAATTTTTAGGTAAAAAAATAAATTCTCCCCTCCTTATCTCCTCCATGACAGGAGGCACTACCAATGCTCAATTAATTAACAAACGATTAGCTCAAATTGCCCAAAAATATAACCTCGCCATGGGTATCGGCTCAGGTCGTGTTATTATCGAAAAACCTGAGGTTGCCTCCACATTTAAAGTGCGATCGCATGCACCCGATATATTATTATTTGCAAATATAGGCGCCGTGCAACTAAACTACGGCTATGGTTATAAAGAATGTTTAGAGTTAGTAAAAATCCTTGAAGCAGATGCTCTCATCTTGCACATTAATCCCCTCCAAGAATGTATCCAACCCCAAGGGGATACGAATTTCAAAGACTTATTAAACAAAATTGCGAACCTGTGTGAAAATTTACCTGTACCTGTCATCGCCAAGGAAGTGGGTAATGGAATTTCCGTGGATATGGCAAAAAAGTTAATTGATGTGGGGGTAAAATCCATAGACGTAGCAGGGGCAGGAGGCACATCTTGGGCGATGGTAGAAAGCGAAAGGGCGGACAATGCCTTACAAAGACAACTAGGCCAAACTTTTGCCAATTGGGGCATTCCTACCGCCGACTGTGTGGCAAATATAGGACGTAAATATCCTGATATTCCCCTCATCGCTTCGGGGGGTATTCGTAATGGGTTGGAGGTAGCCAAATTAATTGCCCTTGGTGCGGATTTGGTGGGTTTGGCTTATCCTTTCCTCAAGGCGGCGATGGAATCCACTGAAGCCATTGATTTTCTGGTAAATTTATTAAATACAGAGATAAAAACCACTCTTTTTTGTACAGGAAGTAAAGACTTATCCAATTTAAACAAAAGTTTACGACAACTATAAAATTTGATTAACCATAGTACAAAATATTATTGAATTACAATAAGCATTCAATATTTAAAACATTTTTACTATTACCTATTCCGAAATAATATTATGATTCACGGTTTTATTCCCCCAGAGCGTTTTTTTGCTTATCTCACATGGCAAGAAATTGAGCAGATGTCAGATAAAGAAAATGTCGTGATAATTCAACCCATAGGGGCTATAGAGCAACATGGACATCATCTTCCTTTGGTGGTGGATTCGGCGATTAGTCAGGGGGTGTTAGGGAGTGCTTTGGAGAGTTTATCTTCTAAAATCCCAGCCTATGCTTTACCGACTCTCTATTATGGTAAATCTAACGAACATTTAGACTTTCCTGGTACTATTAGTTTATCGGCGGAAACTCTGTTAAGGGTATTAAGGGAAACAGCCGAGAGTATTTATAGAGCGGGATTTCGTAAGTTAGTTTTGATGAATTCCCACGGAGGGCAACCCCAGATATTAGATATTATTAGCCGTGATTTGCACCAAGAGCATCATGATTTTTTGGTGTTTCCTTTTTTTACTTGGCGTGTACCTCATATTACTAAAGATTTAATGACGGAGAGGGAAGGAAAGGAAGGGATTCATGCAGGGGATGCGGAGACGAGTTTGATGTTGTCTCTTTTGCCCCATCAGGTAAAAATGGATTTGGCGGTAAAAGAATATGCGAAAGATTTGGGTAAGGATAGTTTGTTATCTTTGGAGGGGCGTTTACCTTTTCCTTGGGTAACAAAAGAGTTGAGCAAAAGTGGAGTAATTGGTGATGCGACGGTGGCGACAAAGGATAAGGGCGATCGAATTTTAGAATCTCTTACCAAGGGTTGGATAGAATTAATAGAAGATATATACGAATACCAACAATCATAGATTTTAGATTGCACGGGTTAAGGGTAATAAAAGGGAAGTTCAACTATCATAGTCAATCAAAATAAGACTGAGACATTTAGCTAGTACAATAATTATAAATTATTTCATCTAAAGTTATTGTACTATCGCTATACATTTTTGCTCTTTTTAAAGCACTAAAATCGTGTTCAATATCATTTAAATCTGGTGAATAAGTTGGTAAAAACATTACTAGATGACCTGCTTCTTCTACTAATTCTTTTATCATATTTTTTCGGTGGATTGGTGCATTATCCATTATTAGTATTGAAAATTGTTTTAGTGATGGTAATAAATACATTTTTAGCCATGATTCAAAACTTTCTGCATTTAAACTTCCTGTAAAGATCATTGGAGCAATAAAATCTTTTTCTTTCTTTCTTCTTCCTGCTACTAGGGCGTGTCATCAATTAAGCCATATAACGACTGCGGCTAGATAAATAGCACCAAGAAAATTTATTTTTCGTTTATCATACCTAGTGGCTATGGCTCTATATTGTTTTAATCGGGCAAAAAAGTTCTCAATCAAATGTCTTGCTTGATATAAATACTTATCATATTCTCGTTGTTCTTTTCTATTTCTTTTTGGTGGAATAACCGCTATTTTATCCTGCTTCTTTAGCTTTTCCAGAACTCTTTCATCCGCATCATAACCTTTGTCCCCTAACAAAATATCTGCCTTTATTTCTTTGAGTAAAACATCTGCACCGTCCAAATCACATTTTTGTCCTCCGGTGAGGAAAAAACCTGTAGGATTACCTAATGCGTCAACCGTAGTATGAATTTTTGTACTTAAACCTCCTGTACTTCGACCTATTGCTTCCTCGTTTTTATCCCCCCTTTTGCACCAGCACTATGCTGGTGTGCTCTTACTATGGTTGAATCAATCATGGCATATTCATCGTCACTATCTCCTGCCAAAATTTGAAAAACCTTTTCCCAGACACCTTTTTTATTCCAACGACTAAAACGAGTATGAACCACTCGAAAATCACCAAATCGACTAGGTAAATCTCGCCAAGGAATACCAGCTCGATACCTGTACAATACCGCTTCGACAAAAAGTCGATTATCTTTGGCGGTGACTCCCACTGTACCAAATCGACCCAGTAATAAATCTTTAATTTTTTCCCATTGATCGTCTCTCAAACCATACCTGCGCATTTCTACCATATCCTCACTTTTGGCACAATTACTATCATCCTTATTCTATCTGTTATTCTCTTCTATTTGATGACACGCCCTAAATTTTCTCTTTTTCCTCGTTTCTCGCCATAAATTTTTTTTCCTTTTTTTGACCACCCATAAATGCAAGTACTTATTTCCTCAAATCCTGACTCATCAATAAATACCATACTCTTACTTCCGTATTTTTTGACTAATTCTCTTAATTTTTGTAAGTATTCTATTCTTTGTTTTCTATTTCTTTCTCTATAACGTAACTGTTTTTTTTTCTTGTTATGTTCATTTTTTTGAATGCATGAGATATTGCTGACATTGTTACTCCAAATTTTTTCGCTCTATCTATTAATTTATCATCTGGATTTTTCACTACATCTTCATATAGTGCTGATTTATCTAATTTTCTTTGACGAGTTTTGACCACTGTTGGTCTTAAATCTTTTCTATTCAACCATCTATATATTGATGCTCTTGATATTCCAAATATTCTCGATGCTTTTGTTACGTTACCTCTATTTTCTACATAGTCAATTACTTTTTGTTTTAATTCTATATCATGGGGCATTATACTTAAATATAAAAATAATTACTTCATCCATTATTTTACCCTTGATTGGTTCATACTTAAGTAAAGTGACTATACCTCGAAATCCCACAGAAACAGTTCCTCTGATTGATAACTATTGTTCGTTTTATCGTTCTTTATTTTCCGATGTGCGTAATTATGAATATTTTAAATATTTACACTTAGGATTAATTTCAACACTCAAAAGAAAATCTTTGCCAGAAATAAGTGAAATTGTTAATGTTTCCTCTCAAGGTTTACATCATTTTTTGACAAAATCTAATTGGAATTCATCAGACTTGGAAAAAGTACGTTTAAAATATATTTTAAGTATACTGATTGATACACCGATTACAGTAATCATTGATGAAACAGGAGATCGTAAAAAGCGGTGCGACCCCGCGTCGGCGAAAGACGCAAGGGAACGCGCACCAAGATAAGGAAATAACACAGATTATACTTCTCGACAATATTTGGGAAGCTTAGGGAAAATAGATCAAGGTATTATAGTATCAGTAAATGTTTATGGTCTTTATAGAAATATTACTTTCCCTTTAGTGACAAGAATATTCAAACCAAAAAAGACTCTCAAAGAGGGTGATGTTTACAAAACAAAAATAGAATTAGCAAGAGAAATTATCGAGTATTTAGTAGAGTTAGGTTTTTCTATTAATTTAGTATTAGCTGATAGTTTATATGGGGAAGCATCGACTTTAATTAATGCACTGAGACAAAATAATCTTGATTTTATTGTCTCTATTAGAAAAGACCATGGTGTTTGGATGCCAAGTTCACAGACGATAAGAGCGAATAAATGGTACAAATTTAAACGAATTTTTAGTGATGGTAAAAAAGAAGATAGATACATTAGAGAAATTATTTATGGTCTCAGAAGAGAAATAACTTATTGGCAAATTACTACTAACACAGAAACTATGCCAGAAAACAGCACTAGTTTTGTAATGACTAACATCCAAAAAACGAGAACTCAACAGAAAAAAACCATGGGAAATTTATATGGTCAACGTACATGGGTAGAGTATGGATTTCGGCAGTGTAAACAAGAATTAGGCTGGACAGATTATCGTTTAACCAAGGGAGAAGATATAGAAAAATGGTGGGAAATTATTAATAGTGTTTACTGGATGATTAGCTTAAAAACTAAACCTATTACAGACTTAATTAATCAAAAAAAAATAGTAGAGACTCAAGATAAGAAAATCTTCATCACAGAAGATTGGCGTGATTTTAGTAGTTGGAAAAATACATTGATTAACTATCGAATTATGGTTAAACCAATGCTCATCTTTTGCACAATGTTACCTTGGTTAAGAATAATGGAGAGCGATTTATTATGGATAGGGTTTAATCATTTACTGAACCACAGCAATAATTGTATGATTCATTTTCTCAGTGGATAAATTCATTTTTTCCGATTAGTTATTTCGGAAAGTGACAAAAGAAGGATAATCCTTCTAGGGACGTAGCATTCTACGTCCTTCACCACCTAAACCACTTTTTCATAAAACCCCACTTCATCAATGAGCCACTGGAACTTTTTGTTCTTGAAAAACCTGTAAATCAAACCAAAAAGTAGTACCCACTCCCACTTCACTAACCAAATTAACCTTAGTATGGTGTTTATCAGCAATATTTTTAACAATCGAAAGTCCTAACCCAGTCCCCTCAAGGGTGTGAACCCTATTTTCTACTCGGAAAAAACGATCAAAAATCGCCTCTTGGTCTTCTTTAGCAATGCCAATACCCGTGTCTTTCACCTCCACTCGTACATGGGATATTTCTTCTGGTTGCTCAGGGTTATTTCTTACCCCATAGGCATGAATGGTGATACTACCATCTTCAAGGGTAAACTTAAGGGCATTACCCACTAAGTTAGTAAACACCTGCAATAGTAAATCATAATGACCCCATACAGGGGGCAATAAAGGCTCAACATCCCGAATCAATTCAATTTTCTTATCCCTAGCATATAGTTGATAAGTCCTCAAAGTTTGTTCTATGGGTTGGTCTAAATCAAGGGCTTGGAATTGGTAACTTCTTGATGACTCTAAGCGAGATAAATCCAACACATCATTAACTAAACGGGTTAATCTATCGGTTTCACTATTGGCAGTTTGTAAAAACTCTACTTTTTCGGTTTCTGTCAAATCATCTCCATATTCCGCCAAGGTTTCAATAAAAGATTTTATGTTGAATAAAGGGGTTCTTAATTCGTGGGAAACATTACTAATAAATTGACTTTTAGCTTCATTTAATTCTACTTCCCTAGTAATGTCTTGAACTGTCATAACAATACCTTTTAAATTCTCTTTATTTTGGTCTAAAACCTGAGTAATTAAAATTCTAAAAGTATGTTGATTCGGTTCTCTTAAACTAACTCTAAATTCCCCTCTGGTGGGAGAAATATGATAATCTTGATCATTTTCTGTGTGCCCTTCTTCTACAGAAATGTTCTTCAATGGTTTTTGTAGTTGTTGCCCAATTTCTGAGGGTAAAAAATCTAATAAATATTTACCTATTATTTGTTTATCATCCCAACCAAACATTTTATTAGCGGTGGGATTTACTAACACTAATTTTAGTTGAGAATCAAGAAGAATGGCACCGTCGGCAATGGTGGAAACGAGGGTTTCTAATTTTGCTTTTTCGGCGGTTAATTCTTCAATATTTTGTTCTTCAAATGTTTCTAACCTTTCAGCCATCTCATTAAAACTAAGGATTAATTCCCCTAATTCTCCCCCTAGGGGTAAATCAATTCTTTGTTTAAAGTTTCCCGCTGCGATGTTTTTAACCCCCAACAATAGTTCTTTAATGGGTTGGGTAATGGTTAAAGCATTAAATACTCCCCCTAAAATGACCATAGCCCAGATGGAAATAAATACAGCGATGGTTACATCCCTTGTAAGATTGGATGAGGCCACGAGGGTTGGGTTGGGGTTAATGCCGATGGCGAGGGTGCCTAAAGGTTGATTATCATCCACCAGGGGAACGAATACGTCTGTTACTTGCCCATCGGGGGTGGTATGTTGTCGTACCATGGGAAGTCTTATGTCGTGATTATAGTCTTCGGGAAGTTCTAGTTTTCTTTGAATGGTGAGGGAGTTTTTGACTTCACTTTGAGAAAAGGGAATACCGAAAAAAATACTTCCTTCTTGGTCTGCATAGATGATATATCTGACGCTAGAGGTACTGTTGTAAAATCTGCCCGAAAAACGAGCTACCTCCGTCAAGTTATCTTCAGCAATCAAAGGGGCAACATTACTTGCCAACAAAAGCCCTAAATCCCTGCCAAAACGAGTGTCGTTGATTTGTGCTTCTTGTTGAATGGAGTTTACTGCCCAAAAAGTTAAACTACTCATGACAAGGGAGACAACAAGGGTAGCTGTTGCCATCAACTTTGTTTGTAGGGTAAATTCTGACCACCAACGCCCAATAATTTCTTTTAAAAATTGCACCTTTGTTACTTTTATAAAATATCGATAATTTAAAATTGCTTTTGATCACCATGGTAATATGTATGTTGACCAAAAATTGTGTCGATAGTTTTCAGGTTGATAAGAAATTATAAGTAAAATCTTGTTTCTAATGGTTTTATTTGCTTATAATTCAAGGGTTATAAGATTTTTTTTACTTTTCTCATTTAACCCTTTGATGGTGTTTTTTTGTGTTAATTATCTCAAAAAGGATATGGTTAGACGAGATCTAGGGTAAAATCATAGGTAATTTATTTTGGGTCAAAAGAGTGTTTTTTAGTGTCGTTATTCCTACTTATAACCGTCTGCCGATTTTGCAAAAGTGCTTAAGGGCGCTCGAGCAACAGGATTATGATTCTGGTTTGATTGATGGTTATGAAATTGTGGTGGTGGATGATGGTTCTACGGATGATACTATTGGCTGGATTGAGCAACAAAAAGCCCACTTTCCCCATGTTAGTCTTTTCTTACAAAATCATCAAGGAGCTGCGATCGCCCGTAACCTAGGCATAGAAAAAGCCCAAGGAGACACGATTATTTTTATTGATAGTGATTTAGTCGTCACTCCCAGTTTTCTGAATGCTCACGCCCAAAGCCTAATCAAAGCCCAAGAAAAACTAGGTCACGATCGCACCTTTACCTATGGAGCAGTAATTAACACCGCTAACTTTGATAATCCTACCTCAGAACCCTACAAAATTACTGACTACTCCGCCGCTTATTTTGCGACGGGCAACGTGGCGATCGCCAAAAAATGGTTAGAAAAAGTAGGAAAATTTGACCCCAACTTTCGGCAATATGGTTGGGAAGACCTAGAATTAGGAGTCAGACTAAAAAAAATAGGACTAAAACTAATCAAAACTCCCGAAGCCGTTGGCTACCATTGGCATCCCCCCTTCAATCTCCAACAAATACCCAAACTCATCGAGCAAGAAATTCAACGGGGAAAAATGGGCGTAATATTTTATCAAAAACACCCCACCTACGAAGTAAAAATGATGATTCAAATGACCTGGATTCATCGCCTACTGTGGGGCATCCTATCCCTAGGGGGAAGATTAAACGAAAAAACCATGAAACCCTTATTACAATGGCTCATTGACCAAGGAAAACCCCAACTAGCCCTAGAAATAGCCCGAATCTTCCTCAATTGGTACAACGTCCAAGGAGTTTATGAAGCCTACAACACAAGTAAGTAAAAATACTTAAAATGATAAAATAAGATTCTTAAATAAATTTTATCAATATAATACTTTTAGACTAAAAATAAAAAATAGTTCATAACAAATAAAAAATAATATAAATGCGGAGGCATAAGAAATGCAAATAGCTATTGGCATAATAATAGGCATCATCATTGGTGCAGTAGTATTGTTTTTAATTAATAAAGGTAAAGTAAATCCCGAAGAAATCGAAAAAGAAAAGCAAAAAGCCCTCAAACAAGCCGAACAAAATTTTGAAACTAGAAAACAAGAATTAATCGCATCCTTAAGGCAGGAATATGAAGCCGAATCTGCCCAAACCATTGCCTTACAACAAGATACCTATGAAAACCAAATCCAGAGCCTAAACACTCAACTAATCGACCTAGAAGACCAAAAAAATCAACTACAAAACGCCCTCAAAGAAGCTCAAGAGACTTCCGCCGATACCAGCGAACTAGACTCCGCCAAAAGCCAAATTGAGTCCCTAGAAGCCCAAATTGCCCAACTACAACCCCTAGAGTCCGAAATAGAATCCCTACGACAGAGAAGCTCTCAATTAGAAGAAGAAAAACAAACCTTAGAACAAAGTTACCAAGCTCACATCGAAGAATTAGTTAATAACTATCAACAAGAGTTAGATAACCAAATTAGAGCAGTAAGGGAAGAATATGAAAATCAAGAAGAATTACCCGAAACTCAACTAGACTTACAACCAGAAAATATTGGTGCTGCGGTTATTCCAGGAGACTACATCCAACAACTAGCCGATGATTATCAATCAGAAGGAGAATCTTCTTCCGTAGAACAAGTTCAAGAATTCGGTGAACAAATAACAGAGGATACTCAAGAATCTTTAGAGGAATTGACGGACAATGCAGAGGAATTAGCCGAAGACACTGAAGACTGGATTGGTGAGGTAGCCCAAGACACTCAGGAATCTTTAGAAGGATTTGCTCAAGAGGGCGAAGAATTTACCGATGAAAACGATGATTGGATGGGTGAGGTAACAGAAAATACCCAAGAATCCTTGGATGAGTTGACCGATAGTATGGAAGAATCAACCCAAGAAGCCGAAGATTGGATTGGGGAAGTGGCAGAAAATACCCAAGAGTCTTTAGATGAATTCACTGCCAATGTCGAAGAATTTACCGAAGAAGCCCAAGATTGGATAGGAGAAATGACCGAAAATGCTCCTGCATCGTTAGATGAATTAGGAGAGGGAGTTTCTGCAACCCTAGAAGGAATGGGAGAACAATTGTCCGAGGTGATGGATAATATTATGGGAGAAGAATCTTCTGAGGAAGAAATCTCTGATGATGATTCTGATGACTTTGATATTTCCATTTTTGATGAGGAAGAATCTGAAGAAGTTGCCACTGTGGATATTAGTGAAGGTGATGATGAGATTTTCGCCGAAATTGACACCGAATTGTCTGATGATGAGGAAGTAATTGACTTTGAATCCTTTGATAGCCCTGATGACGCTAATGATGGGCAAGATAATGATTATCAGTTGTCTGGGGATGATTTAGATTTATCGGGTGATGATGACGATGAGTTAAATTTCTCTGAATTGGGAATTGAGGATGAAACTTCTTCTTCTGACGATGACTTTAATTTAGATTTAGATTTATCTGGGGATGATGATAATGATGAGTTTGATTTAGGTGCTTTGGTGGATGAATCTAATGATTCTGATAGTGCTGAAGTTAATCCTTTTGAGTTAGATAATTCCGAATCTAATGATGATGATATAGCTGAATTTGACCTTGATTCTTTACTTGATGATGATGACAACCAAATAAACAAATAATAGTCATTTAAATTAAAATGAAACTCTGCCACGCTTCTTTAGGCGTGGTTTTCGTTTTTTATTATATCTTTACACCAAAATTTCTTTTAATTGTTAAACAATTTCGATTGTTGGGATGATGTTCATATTTCAATTCATCGGCAACTTTTTCTAAGATTTCAATACCCCTTCCTCCTGTCTTCAAATGGTTATCCTTACTGTTTGATTCTTGTGAAGATATTAAATTAAAAGGATTGCCTTGATCCCAAATTTTGATTTCCAAATTTGAAGGGTTAATGATAATCTCTATTTCGATGGTGGTTTCCGGGGGGAGATTTTTGTGGGCATGACGCACCGCATTTGTAAAACCTTCTGCCAAAGCCAACTGACATTCTAGCCAAACTCTTTGATTAATAAATTCTGGTTTTACTTCCTCATATTTCCCTAAAACTTCCCCTAAACAGAGTAAGTCACTGGGTACAACAAAAGATATTTGTTTAACAGCTTTCAAAAGTCATTCAATCCTTTATTATTTGACCATTAATGGTTTATTATCTATTACACTACAAAAGGCTGAGTTTTTTTGATAATTAGCCATCGGTGAGTGACAACTATCGTTACTAATTATATCTGAACGATCGCCAAGGAGGAATTTTTTTTCCTTTGGGAATGAAAATGTATAACTTAAAAGTTAGTAATTATGATTAGATGTTAATTAATTTAAGGTTAGCCTTTAAGAATTATGTTTAGCACTTTGATAATGCTATTGTAACTCAGATTTATTTTATTAAGATAATTTTTTATATTATGTTTATTTTACCTGAAACTAAGTTTTATTCTTGGAAAAAATATCAATGTGCTTATACTGAATATGGTTCGGATAATGATTCACAATCTTTACCTTTAGTGTTAATTCATCCTATTGGGGTGGGTTTATCTGGAATATTTTGGCATCGTTTTTTAAAGGCTATTACTGATTCTGATGGTAATTATAAGGTTTATAATCCCGACTTGTTAGGCTGTGGTGAGAGTGATTTACCTCGTATTGCTTATGATCCAAAAGATTGGGCTAGTCAGCTAAATATCTTTTTAGAAAATGTGGTCAAAAAACCTTGTATTTTAGTAGTGCAAGGGGCTTCTTTTCCTATCTCTGTTTATATGGCAGCAGGGGATTTAAAGTGTGATTTAATTAAGGGTTTAATTTTGTCTGGACCTCCTGCTTGGAATATTATGACTAATGGGGGTAATAGTAAAATTAGTGATATTGTTTGGAATGTATTTTTTGATTCTTTTGTGGGTTCTTTGTTTTATAAGTATGCCCAAAGAAGAAAATTTATTGAGTCTTTTTCTATTAAGCAGTTATTCGCTGAGGCTGATGGGGTAGATGCTGAGTGGTTGGATATGTTGGAAAAGGGTGCTATAGATCCTAAAAATCGCTATGCTGTATTTTCTTTTTTGGCTGGTTTTTGGCGTAAAGATTATACTAAGTTAATGCAAAAGTTAGATCAGAAAATTTTACTGTTGATAGGTGAAAGTGCTAGTAGTGTTAGCAAGGATGGTTTTAAGGAAAGTCCTGATCAAAGAATTGAATTGTATGGTAAAAATATTCCTAATTTGGAAGGCAAAAAAATTAGTGGTCGTAATGTTTTGCCCTATGAGTCAACGGAAGGGTTTTTGAAAGAAGTTAGACTTTTTGTTGACAATTTTTCGGTTTAATTATTAAAGTTTTTTTGTGATTATTTTTTAGGAATTAAGTTTTGATGGAACAAATTCAAGCAATTCGTGGTACTAGGGATATTTTGCCTGATGAGGCTATTTATTGGCAGTTTTTGGAAAGGACTGCTTTTGAGGTTTTGTCTCGGGCTTGTTATCAGGAAATTAGGACTCCTATTTTTGAGCCGACTCCTTTGTTTGAGCGCGGTATTGGCGAGGCGACGGATGTCGTAGGTAAAGAGATGTACACTTTTACTGATAGGGGCGATCGCACTTTAACCCTACGTCCAGAAGGCACAGCAGGGGCAGTACGCGCCTATATTCAAAATAAGTTGGCTAGTAATGGTATTCAACGATTGTGGTACACAGGAGCGATGTTTAGGTACGAGCGCCCCCAGGCAGGAAGACAAAGGCAATTTCATCAAATCGGCTTGGAGTTGTTGGGAGTAAAAGCCCCTCGGGCTGATGTGGAAGTAATTGCGATCGCCACTGATATTTTAAAAGCCTTGGGGTTACAAAACCTCAGCTTACAACTCAACTCCGTGGGTAGTGGGGAAGATAGACAAAACTATCGAGATGCCTTGGTGGCATACCTCACCCCCTACAAAAATGATTTAGATCAAGATTCCCAAGATCGCCTAGAGCGTAACCCCCTCCGTATTTTAGACAGTAAAGACAAGAAAACCCAAGAGATTGCGGAGAATGCCCCCTCTATTTTGGACTATCTTGGCACAGAATCCAAAGCACATTTTGATCAAGTTTGTCAACTATTAAACGATCTTAATATTACCTATCACCTTAATCCTTTACTGGTGAGGGGGCTTGATTACTATACCGATACCGCCTTTGAAATCCAATCCGCCGATTTAGGTGCTCAGGCGACAGTGTGCGGAGGAGGAAGATATGACGGCTTAGTGTCTCAACTAGGGGGCGGTGATACCCCTGCCATCGGTTGGGCTATGGGGATGGAGCGCTTAATTCTCTTGCTGAAAGAATTACAACCCCTTTGCACTTCTAGTCCTGATATTTACTTTGTCTCTAGGGGTGAAAACGCCGAAAAGAAAGCCCTTATCATTGCCCAAGATTTGAGACAAAAGGGTTATAAAGTCGAGCTTGATTTGACAGGTAGTAACTTCGGAAAGCAGTTTAAAAGGGGCGATCGCACTGGTGCTAAAATATGCTTAGTATTGGGAGAAAGTGAAGTAGAAAACAACACCATCCAACTAAAATATCTCGATACGGGTAAACAAGAAACCCTCTCGGTAGAAGAAATAGAAACAAAACTTTAACTAAAGTTTAACCCTCAAAATATCCCCCAATTTTGGGGGACTTTAATTTTTAACGTTCTTTTTTGACGCAAAAATGCTATTCATAATGTGACCAAATGGAAACAACTTTGATTAACTTATTTTCTTCCTCAATGCGATAAACAAGACGATGCTTAATATTAATTCTCCTTGAATAATATCCTTTTAAATTTCCTGATAATTTCTCATAAGGAAGTTGATAGGGATTTGATTTTAATATTTCCAATAACTTTTTAAGATTATTCTCAAGATTAGCTGATTTTATCTTTTTAACGTCCTTTAAAACCCCACGGCTAAACTCAATCCTCCAAACCATCCAATAACCCCAGAAACTCATCTTCCGACACCCAATCATTTTCGAACTCTGCTTGTTTAACAGATTCCACTAGATTCGGAATAGATTGTAAATAAAGAGTTTCTTGTAAACTATCCCAATCCTCCTTAGACAACAATACCGCATCCCCTTTTTTACTGGTGATAATCCGTGGTAAATGATCTTGATTAACTTGTTCTACTAATCCAAATAAATTCGCTCTGGCAGTACTAGCATTAACTATTTGCATAACTACTAAATTTTATTGTACAGTTAATGGTACCAGTGTAGCATTTCTAAATTATTTAATAGCCATAAGGATCAGCAGGAGTAGGAATTATCTCCACTTCTGAAGCATTCAAAACCAAGTGTCTTACCTCTCTTCGGGTATCTGTAACCGTAGCATCTAAAGGTGGCAAAATTTGAGTCATCATTTCTCCTTGTATCGTTAACCAAGTATCAGGGGGATAATTTTCCCTCGACTCAGGTAACTTAACGGGTATTCCTACGGGGTAAGCATCCACCGCACAACAGGTAATAATAAAACGGGATAAATAAACATAATCATCGGGCAAAGAATCTAAATGCACCACAAACCCTGTAATGTTTGCTTTTTGCCCCTTATAAGTATCAGGCTCAGGATATACGTGTAAAGTACGTACCCATTCAATAATAGTTCTTTCTTCGGGTTTTGTCCCTGTCCCAAAGGATTCTAGTTGTAGGGTAACGGGGGGTAAAGAATCCACTAGCCCCCTTTGGATAGCACTTTGACTATTTAAAATAATCGGCTCTGTAACTAAACCAAATACCGCTACAGCGATTAAAAGAGAACTTCCCCATCCTTTTGGTAATAATAAAATGGAGTTTTGATTATCACTCCTCATATATGCTTTTTTACGGTAGTATCTCAGATAAATCTGTAGGACTTTGAGAGAAGAAATGATGAATAATACAACACTGGCGATGAAAACCAATAGGAAATAATTAGGATGGATTAATCTATTTAATTCTCCCGTTGCCCAATATTTAAAAAGTAATAACCCCCAAAAGAAGAAGGCAGAAAAGTCTAATAATGGAAAAAATAACAGGTTTTTCTTAATAGTCTTCATTATGGAGTTTCAATATATAACTAATTATTTCACTAGAAAAAATAACTGTAGGAAAGAGTAAAAATAAAGGTAAATTGGGCAATAATTACCATTAAATAAAAGATCATCCGAGGTTTAAAAATAGATAACATCAAACCCATGGCTTTAATGTCAATCATGGGGCCAAATACTAAGAATGCCACAAGAGAAGCGGTAGTAAAGGTAGAAGAAAAAGACAGCACGAAAAATGAATCTACGGTAGAACAAATAGACACTACCGAGGCTAATACCATCATGGCAATAATTGATGTGACCGTGTCTTGTCCAATGTTTAAAATAATTTCCCTAGGTATAAATACTTGGATAATAGAGGCGATCGCACTGCCCAAAATCAATACACCGCCCAAATCCCGTAACTCTTGGGTAATATTTTCAATAAAAAGATTAAACTTGCGCCCCAATGCTTCCTTTTTTTGTTTTTCTTCCTCCGCTTTCAACAAAGCATCATCCATCTTGATTACCTGCCCTGGTTGCCCCAGAATAAAACTCCCTGATTGTAACAAACTATAACTATTAGAAAGATTATTAACAGGTTTAGATTTTGCTTGAGCCTTAGCATCTAACAATACTGTTAAACGCTTGGCAAGGGAAGGTTTAAGCAACGGACGACAATCTTTTTGTAAGCTAAATAAACAACCCAAAGTCATGGCAATGGTCAAAGAAAAAATAATCCTCAACCAAAAAACCTCTGGTTGCCCCCGAAAAGCCACATAAGTTGACCACAAAACCACAGGATTAATGGTGGGGGCTGCTAAAAGGAAAGAAATTGCCACAGAAGTAGGTAAACCCTGCAAAAGAAAACGTCGGGCCACAGGAACATTACCACATTCACAGACAGGAAAACAAAAGCCAAAAAAACTACCGATAAACGCTCCTAAAATGGGGTTTGACGGTAACATCTCGATTAATTTACCCTCATCGAGAAAAACAATTAAACTACTAGAAAGGAGTACCCCAAACAACAAAAAGGGCATGGCCTCTACTAACAGACTTATAAATAAGGTTAAAGCACTATATATCTGATGATCCATGGGGTTTATTTTATCCTGTCCATAGGTTTTTTGACCCTCAAACAGACTTAAAAGTTCACTGAATGGTATTTTTTTCAGTCTTAATCTTACCCCATAAAAGAGGGTTAGAATGAATAATCAATAATAGATAGTGAATATTTAAACTTGATTTTTATTATATTCTTCCCAAAGATTATATTTAGTCAAATTGAAGTTTAACGGCTTTTCCAGTGGCTATTCCGCCTCCATCAACTATCAAATTATTATCTTTATCAAATGCTTCATAGGTGATTGTGGACGTAAATGAATCACCCTCACTATCTAGGGTAATATTTTCGGTCAATACTCCCCTTGTAGCAGGTAGCCAACCACTCCAAATATTCTCTAAACTGGTATTTTCTGGGCGCGTGGTGGCATAGTATTCGTATTTTGCTTCAAATTTATTAGTATCTACTTGTCGCCAAATACCGTAAGCAGGAGGGACGGGGGGGGCAGCATCATAGTTTGATGATTCGGTCATAGTTCCCCCTAAGTTGAAGCTGTACATAAATTCTAGGTCTTTGACCTCCGCAAATCCTCCTGTGGTGAATTGTACTTGCGATCGCCATTGTCCGATTAATTTACCATAACTTCTCACTCCTCCAGATTGTGCCTGAGAATCTTGGGTCAAAAAAGAACTTGTAATTATAAGAGGAATTAAAACAATTAATAGTATTGAAAAACGGTACTTGATAATTGATTTGGATAATGCCTTAAACAATCTCATTACTAAAACCTCACATCATAAATATTTCGATAATTATAGCAATCTGTAAGCTATTGTAAATCCGCATTTAACCTATCATCGACAAGGAAACTAAACCTCTTGACTCATCACTAAACAATAAAAATTGATTTCGTTATCATAAGTTCCTTAATCATCTCTTAATTTAGCTACCTTATATTGTTTTTATGGTTACGTGTCTCAAAAACTTACCAGGATGATAAATTTCCGACTTAAAATCTTTCTTTACTTACCTCTAAGGTTTTAGACCAAAAGATAAATTTGGAAACATATCTACTAAGTTTTTTTGATGCTAAGATTAATTTTAATAAATAAAACAATATTTTTTGGTATATAAGTAAATATGACGATAAGAGTAGGAATTAATGGCTTTGGGAGAATCGGCAGGTTATCTCTTCGTGCGGGGTGGGATAATCCTGCCATTGAGTTTGTCCATATCAATGAGATTAAAGGGGGAGTAGAGTGTGCGGCCCATTTACTAGAATTTGACTCGGTCCATGGTAGATGGGATAAAAATATTCATGTCAAAGAAAATAACCTAGTAATTGAAGGAAAAGAAATCACTTTTTCCGAATTTCCTACCCCCCAACAAGTACCATGGTCAGATTATGGGGTGGACATAGTCATCGAAAGTTCTGGGAAATTTCGCACCCCTGACACCCTAAATCCATATTTTAAATGTGGGGTAAAAAAAGTAGTGGTAGCTGCTCCCGTTAAAGAAGATGCTTTAAACGTAGTAGTGGGAGTTAATGACCATTTATATGACCCAGAAAAACACCATATTTTAACTGCCGCCTCCTGTACCACCAATTGTTTAGCTCCCGTAGTCAAGGTTATTCAAGAGGGTTTGGGTATCAAACACGGAGTTATTACCACTATTCATGATGTTACAAATACTCAGATTGTGGTCGATGCTCCTCACAAGGATTTGAGAAGGGCGAGATCTTGTTTGCAATCCCTTGTACCCACTACCACAGGATCCGCTACTGCAATCGTCCTTATCTATCCAGAACTAAAAGGAAAACTTAACGGAGTCGCTGTTAGAGTCCCCATGCTCAACGCTTCTCTTACAGACTGCGTTTTTGAGGTAAATCGCAAAACCACCGTAGAAGAAGTTAACCAACTACTAAAAGAAGCAGCAAACACCGCCCCTCTCCAAGGCATCTTGGGTTACGAAGAACGCCCCCTTGTATCCATTGACTATAAAGATGATCCCCGCTCATCCATCGTTGATGCCCCCTCCACCATGGTAATTGATGACACCCAAGTAAAAATCCTTGCTTGGTACGACAACGAATGGGGCTACTCCAACCGCATGGCAGAATTAGTCGCCAAAATCGCTCAGTCAATTAATTGAGGGAATGGGGAATAGGCAACGGGGAATGGTTTTCATCCATAATTCTCCAACTATTACCAAAAAATAATTATATTTCGCCCCAAATTGGCGGCAGGGGTGATTCAAAGTAGGAATACAAAGACGCTTAAACCTTCCCCAATAAAGAAATACAGCATTTTGGTAGTTTCAGAATTAAGGAGTAATTAAAAATGTTTATATTATCAATTTACAACCATAAACCATCGAAAACTGTTCCCTATTCCCCGTTCCCCGTTACCTGCCCTAATTAAGGGGGCTAGGGGGGATCAAAATTACTACATCAATAAAAAAATGGACAAAAACCTAAGAAATTATTGCCTAGTTACCGCCGCCTACTGGGGCTATACCATCACCGATGGAGCATTAAGAATGCTCGTATTATTACACTTTAACCAACTTGGTTATACCCCCATCGAAATCGCGTTTTTATTCCTCTTTTACGAAATCTTTGGCGTTGTCACCAACTTTTTTGGAGGCTGGATTGGTTCACAATTTGGCTTACGATTAACCCTTTACGGAGGTATTGGTTTACAAATTTTTGCCCTCGTAATGCTTGGTTTTCTCAACCCAGAATGGGCGGTATGGTTTCAGGTGTTATACGTCATGACATCCCAAGCCTTCTCAGGAGTCGCCAAGGATTTAACCAAGATGAGTTCCAAAAGTGCTGTGCGTTTGGTAGTACCAAAAGAAGCGGAATCCAAGTTATTTAAATGGGTTGCCATTCTCACGGGTTCTAAAAATGCCCTCAAGGGTTTAGGATTTTTTGTCGGTGCAGCCCTATTAGAATTAACAGGGTTTACCAATGCTTTATTTATCCAAGCAGGGGTATTATTTATCATCTTTTTGACAGGTCGATTATTGCCCAAAAATATGGGTAAAATCAAAGCCAAAATTAAATTTAAACAGCTATTTTCTAAAAGTAAAGCTATTAATATTTTATCTCTTGCCAGATTTTTCCTATTTGGTGCTAGGGATATTTGGTTTGTGGTGGCGTTGCCCGTGTTTTTCCAAAGTGAGTTGAATTGGACTTTTATTCAGGTGGGTACTTATATGGCCTGTTGGGTAATTGGTTATGGGTTTATTCAGTCTTTCTCCCCTGCCATCCTCGGACAAAACAAAAAAAGTACCGCTCCCCAAGCCAAGACTATCCAGATTTGGACATCAGTTTTAACCATTGTACCAGTGGCGATCGCCCTTAGCTTCATGGCAGGATTAGATCCCCAATGGGTCATTACAGGGGGTTTAATTATCTTTGGCATCGTTTTTGCCTTCAACTCCGCCGTCCATTCTTACCTTGTTTTAGCCTACACTGAAGACGATGATGTGGCTTTAAACGTAGGCTTTTATTATATGGCAAACTCAGGGGGAAGACTACTAGGTACCATTACATCAGGTATCAGTTACCAACTATTTGGCATTGTCGGCTGTCTCTGGATTTCCAGCTTCTTTGTCCTCGTCGCCGCCCTCGTCTCCTTCAAACTACCCTCCCCCCAAAAACTAGAACCTGCCTCAGAAAATTAATAACTCCCAATCTTTACATCTCCACCCCATCCTACTCCTTTGCCCCAAGGGAGTTTTTTTTGTAAAAAATTATCCCCCATATAAAAAATTAATTATCAATTATTCACTCTCAATTATCAATTACCCGACAAACCGATCCAGATTCTGAGAAATAAAGATATAATTTGTAACAAAAGCGTTAAGAAATATTGCAAATGAGTAATCCAGTAACAGAAGCATTCTTCTTTGGTAAAGCCCTAGCGGAAGTCTTGACAGAAAAAGTGGAAGACACCCTCACCAACACCCTCAGTGAAGTTGGTAAATTTGACGCAGAAACCAGAGAAAGACTAAGACAATTTGCCGAAGAAGTAAGACTAAGAGCCGACATTGCCAAACAACAATCCGATCATGATCGTACCAACACCACCATAACCGTAGAAGTGGATACCAGTGTCGACTTACAAGAACTACTAGACGAACTACGGGCAGAAATTGCTAGATTGAA